>NZ_DKGQ01000033.1:0-33000 GCF_002453355.1 Psychrobacter sp. UBA6766
AATTAGGGGTTATAATATTCCTCGGTGTACCGTTTAATATTGCCAGCTACGCACTATTAACCCATATGGTGGCGCAAGTATGCGATTTAGAAGTCGGTGAATTTGTTTGGACGGGCGGCGATTGTCATATTTATCAAAACCATCGCGAGCAAGTTGAGCTTCAACTGACGCGCTCACTATACGCACTGCCAACCTTGACGCTCAACCCTGAGGTTAAAGATATTTTTGCTTTTAAATATGACGATATCGGCGTCGATGGTTATGAATCGCATCCTGCTATTAAAGCCAAGGTTGCCGTCTAAATTTTCATCGCTTTACTTTTAAAAGACCTAGATTCAAATAAAAAGGATATGTTATGAGTTATGCCAACACCGAAGTTGCCCAAATCGTGGCCATCAGTCGCAATCGCTGTATCGGTAAAGGTAACGACTTACCTTGGCATATCTCAGCCGATCTGCAACACTTTAAAGCAATGACAACTAAAGAGACGGACAGTGCGGTAAAAGGCATCGTCATTATGGGTCGCAAAACGTTTGAGTCAATGGGCAGCAAGCCTTTGCCAAAACGTGTGAGCTTTATCATCACTACCCAGTTGGACTATGCCGAGAAAAGTAGCTTGGTCGGTAGCGAAAAAGCGTATGTGATGCATAATTTAGAGGATGCACTGACGCAAGCGGCCAGCCTCGCTCATAGTACTAGCCTTGATACCATTTGGGTGATTGGCGGCGAGCGGGTCTTTAGTGAGGCAATGATGTATACCGACCGAGTCGAGCTGACGCACGTTGATACTGAAATCACCGATGGCGATGCATTTTATCCTGAATTGCCAAGTGAGTTTGCAGTCTCAGAAGAATCCGAGCAAATGCACGATGAAAAGAGTGACTTGGATTTTAGATTTGTGACTTATAAAAGAGGGGTTTAACTTTATTTAGTATGATCTTTATTATCCATATGCTATTAAAAAGCCCGCTGTCCTAAGATAGCGGGCTTTTCATTATTAATTCATTTATTCATGCAGTACTTTATAAATCGTTTTCGCTAATACGGGACCAATTCCCTGAACGCCCGCAAGCTCTTGCTGCGATGCCCCAAGCAACTGCTGTAGTCCGCCAAAATGATTCAGCAAGTCGCGACGGCGCTTTTCGCCCAGCCCCGGAATGACTTCTAGCACCGACGATGAGCGACGCTTATCACGCTTTTTACGGTGTGCAGTAATAGCAAACCGATGCGCTTCATCGCGAATATGCATCAATAAATGCAGCGCTTTGCTATCCATCGGCAAATCAAGCGGTTCATGATCGATAAAGTGCAGCACTTCAAGACCAGCTTTACGACCTTCGCCTTTTGCCACACTAATCAATAGTGTATCGCCAAGGATACCTAATTCTGTGAGTACTTCTTTTGCAATGCCAAGTTGACCTTTACCGCCGTCAATCAACAATAAATCAGGCAATGGCTGCTTTTTATAACGCCGCGTCAGCACTTGTTTCATCGCCGCATAATCATCCCCGCCTTGGATGTCATGAATCGCATATTGGCGATAATCACGACGTCGCGAGCCGCCTTGATCAAAGACCACGCAGCTACCGATAGTCGCCTCGCCCATGGTATGCGAAATATCAAAGCATTCGATACGATCAATGGTTCGATCAGTGACGTCCGCTAAGACATCTTTTAACGCACCAAAGCGGGCATGCAGCTCTAAATAATCACCGAGTTTGGTTTTTAGGGCATTATTGGTGTTTAATTTAGCCAAATCTAACCACTCGGCGCGGTGCTCACGAACATTGGTTTTGATAGCAACCTTACTGCCAAAATGCGTCGCCAATGCTTCGCTGACTGCTATTTGATCTGGTAGCTCATCACTTAAGATAATCTCTGCGGGTAAATCATCAGTCACCTGAAAATAAAACGAGGTAATAAACGCCGATAAATTATTGGCGAGCGTCTCGTTGCTATCCACATCAGGGAAGTAGTTCTTGCCGCCAAGCACGCGCCCGCCGCGGACAGTCAGTACATTGACGCAGGTCATGCCCGCCTGACTGGCAATGGCAATCACGTCCGCTTCACCTTGAACCGTATAAACGGCTTGTTTCGCTTGTACTTCGCGCAGCATAGACAGCTGATCACGATAAAACACCGCTTTTTCAAAGTCTAACGCCTCAGCCGCGCCTTCCATCTTTTCAATCAGCGTGCTATGAATATCGCTAGAATCGCCCTTTAAAAAGCGAATGGTATTATTGACGTCCTCGGCGTATTCTTCTGGCGATACTAAGCCGACGCACGGGGCACGGCAACGCTTAATCTGATACTCAAGGCACGGGCGTTTACGCTGTTTAAAAAAGGTATTGGTACATTGGCGCATTTGAAACATTTTTTGCATCAGAACCAACGTCTCTTTTGCTGCGTGCGCCGATGGAAACGGCCCAAAAAACTTGCCTTTTTGGTGATTGCCTTTACCGCGACCATACGCCAGCCTCGGATAAGGATCATCCGCTGAAATAAACACGTAGAGGTAGGATTTATCATCGCGCAATAATACGTTATAAGGCGGCCGATGCTCTTTAATCAGGTTTTGCTCAAGCAGTAGCGCTTCGGTTTCGCCACGGGTAATAATGGTCTCGATATTATGAATTCGTGCGACTAAGGCACGCGTTTTTGGATGGTCAATGGTTTTAGCAAAGTAACTGTTGACGCGACTTTTTAGAGATTTGGCTTTACCAACGTATAAAATATCGCCATTTTTACCCAGCATTTTATACACCCCTGGCAGATTTGGCAGGCGCTGAATTAAATGCTTTAGGCGGGCTTTTTTATCGTCGACGGGACTTGGCGCTGAGACATTGACCATAGAATTTCGAACTCTTAAATAAGACGCTTAAAATAGATTGAATAGTATTATTTATGGGGCAGCCCCTCTCATTTTGCAAGCCAATGATAGGTTTAGCAATAGGGATAAAAAGGCCAACAATAAGCATCACACACATAACAGACTCCCAAATGGCCAAATTCATGAGATAATCCCAAACGCTGGCAATAACAAAATAACCCCGTTACTACTGTACTTGCTGGAATAGGATGTTTGGCAATTGCCGCCTGTACAACATAAGTTCCCGAAGAAAAGGCAAAGATGGCACCGGCAAATATAGAGCCGGCCACCTGATGAATCGAAGCACTGGTCATCGTATCATTATGAAAAGTATTTCTTAGGGCTTAAGGATAGACACTTAAAAAATATTAATAAACACAGCCAAACTTTGAGGTTTTGCCTAATCATTGTACTTTCGTTACGCTTTAAAACTGGCGAGCTTAGACGTTTTTCACTATGATGAATGTCTTTTTATGATTTATTGCCCCATGGCGTTATTATAAAATCCACAATAATGGTCGTTAGTTTCGCCTAGATATAGCCCATTTAAAATAAAAAATAACCTTTGCAATGAAATCAGCAATAAAAAGATAATAGGAAAAATCGATGAGTTTATTGCCTAAAAAACTTGGAACGCTTAAACGTAATGCCAAAAAAAATATCTTGCCATTACTCACGCCTTATTTACTTAAACTGCGTATCAATACTTATGCGCCTTATATCGGGGCTGGCATCAAGATTGAGCATATCAACCTAGATCAAGGCTTATGCATTGTCAGCATGGGTTTAAATAACTTGAATAAAAACATCGTCGGCACCCAGTTTGGTGGCAGCTTGTACTCGATGGTCGACCCATTTTATATGCTGATGCTAATGCACCAACTGGGCAGCAGTTACGTAGTGTGGGACAAAAGCTCACATATTGAGTTTATTGCTCCTGGCAATAGCAAAGTGACCGCACGCATAAAGATTCCAAGCGCTGAAGTCATTACCATTCAGAAATTAGCAAAGGATGGTGAGCCGGTGTTTCGTGAATACGAGGTTGATATCGTCGATGAACAACAAAAAGTCATCGCTACTGTCACCAAAACCCTTTATATTCGACTGCGTAATTACAGCAAGTCTAAAAATCAAACCAGCCGCATTGAAAACCTTGAGGACGACCTTAAATCTTAAAAATTTAGATTCTCAGTTTAAGAGTGAAGTTAGAACGCTGATTTTAATCCACACAAACAAAAACCCCAATCTAGCTTTCGCACAGATTGGGGTTTTGTCTTTTTTGGTATGGCCCGCTTATTTATAAATAAACCTATGAATAAGGGCTTGTATCTACTCTCGCCTTGCCAAGCATCAATCGTACAATTATACGGTTAAACCAAGCAAGGCAAACTTATGCTTAAATTCCAGGTGCAGTATCAACTGCATCAGGAACGCCAGCGTCGGTTTTTTTGTTCGCAACTGGACGAGCACCAAGTTTTTCGCGGATACGGGCTGATTTACCAGAACGCTCACGTAAGTAGTATAGTTTCGCACGGCGAACAGCGCCACGGCGTTTCACTTCAATGCTATCAATAATTGGTGAATGCAATTGGAATGCACGCTCAACACCGATACCGCTTGAGATTTTACGAACGGTAAACGCTGAGTTTAAACCGCGGTTACGTTTAGCAATTACAACCCCTTCAAAGGCCTGTAAACGCTCACGCTCACCTTCACGTACTTTTACTTGGACCACAACGGTATCGCCGGGTGCAAAGTTTGGGCGCTCAATCAATTGAGCATTTTCGATGACCTGAACCAATGGATGCTTGTTGCTCATGAGAGTTATCTCCTCACATTAGATAATAGAGGCTTGACGCATATCACCTGTTTGTAATAATGAATCATATCGATTATTAATATTCTTTATTAATAACAAATACAACATAAATGGGTTATGACCAACGGCCATGATGCTATGACGCGTTTTATTGTTGCTCAAAATTTTATTGCTTAACTGTTTATCTTTTAACTACCATTAACGCGGCTTTTTATCTGCTTTTGCCAGTGCTTTTAACCACTTTGCTTGCTCTACCGTTGGGGTAAACACTTGCCATAAGTCCGGTCGCCGCGCTTGCGTACGTTCGACTTGTTGACTAAAGCGCCACTTAGCGATGTTGGCATGATGTCCTGAAAGGAGTACTTCAGGAACAGTCATACCAGCAAATTCATGTGGTTTGGTATAGTGCGGACAATCAAGCAAACCATCGACGAACGAGTCTTGCTCAGCAGATTTATCGTCGCCCATAATATCTGGCAAACGACGTATCACACTATCCATGAGCACCATTGCTGGTAGCTCACCACCGGTCAGCACGTAATCGCCAAGTGATATTTCCATATCGACATACTGCGACAGTAAGCGCTCATCAATACCTTCGTAACGACCACATAATAAAATCATGCCGTCATACTTCGTCATACTGACCACACTACTCTCGCTAAGCGTTTTGCCTTGTGGCGACATATAAATCACCGGACAGTGCGCACTATCGACACGGCAGCCCTGCTGACTGGCTCGCAGGCGCGCCTCCTCAATCGCTTGGGACAATGGCTCAGCCATCATCACCATGCCAGGACCACCGCCATACGGGCGCTCATCAATACGGTGATAATTATCCGTGGTATAATCACGTGGATTGATGCATTCAATCGTGACTTGCTCCTGAGTAACTGCCCGTCCCGTGATTCCAAACTCACGAATCGTAACAAACATCTCAGGGAAAATACTAATCACAGCAAAATACATCTGATCTCTACTTACATACAAACTGCGTGAATGACGTTTTTATCAATCAAAAGGAAAACTTGCGATTAATAATCACTCGGCCATGCCACAAGCACCGTTTTCTCAGTCAAATTGACCTCAATCACTGTTTGCTTATGCCAAGGTATCAGGCGCTCTTCACTATCCAAACTGTCTGAATTTGCCGTTACGCGCATAATATCATGGGCACCGGTCTCAAACATCTCAGTGATATCGCCTAAATTCTCGTCCTGCTCGTTGATCACGCGCAGGCCAACCAAATCTGACCAATAGTATTCGTCTTCACCCGTTTCTGGCAAAACGTCTTGCTCAACCCAAATAGTCACACCATTCATGGTCTCAGCAACGTTACGGTCAGGAACTTGCTCAAATTGAGCGACAATACCTGTTCCTTGCTCACGCCAAGCCTTTACAGTCAAAGGCTTCATCCCAGTAGCAGTTTTCATCCACCAAGGCTGCATGTCAAATATTGCCGTACGATCGTCCGTGTCACTAAACACCCACAGCCAGCCTTTAATACCATAAGGCTTTTTCAGCTGACCGATTTTCATAAGTGCACTAGCGTTTGGAACAGATGACATAACGGCTAACCTAACGATGACTAAAATAACAATGATAGATAAAGCAATGATTAAAAAACGATGGTGAATACAGTTCAATCAAAAGCGATAAACGCAATCAAAAGTAATAAACAGTTAATGGCGCACCCTGGTCAGACCAGTTACGCTATGTGTTCCAAAGTCTGTTGAGTTTCCCATAGACCAGCCATGAGCATCTCAGTGACGATACAAACTTAAGCAGTTGCTTCAGTTTGAGCGGCAGACTTGTTATAAGCTTTTGCTAATGAAGCAACGCGATCTGAAGGTTGTGCACCTTTAGCGATCCACGCATTGTACGCTTCCATATTTAGGCGAACTGCTTCTTCAGACTCTTTAGCGAGTGGGTTAAAAAAGCCAATGTTTTCAATGTAGCGACCGTCACGCGCGCGGCGTTGATCAGCAACAACTACTTGATAAAATGGGCGTTTCTTGGCACCGCCCCGTGCTAAACGAATAACAACCATGTGAATTCTCTCTTTCGCAGGTATACCAAAAAGGGCATAATTATATCACAGTCTTATTTTATTGAAAACATAAACCGTGCTTATTTAATTATTTATTAACAATAGCTTAAATGGCGAGGTGTGTAAAATACAATTCATAATATCCTGACAATTTATACCAGCATCATGTCACTTTTAATGTCTCTCTTATTTCAAATCGACTATAGTAAAGCAACCAGCCTTATAATTTGATTGTGCTATCCTATAAATAGAAACAAGGGTTTAATAAAATTCCTATATTTTAGATTTTTAAGACAAAATTTATAGTCGATATGAAATAAGTTGGCTACCTTGTCGTTGTGAGGCAGGATTGGTATCAGTTTTTCGTAGCCTCTGTCTGCGTAGGCACAGCAAGCAAGAAAAATTTATACCAATCCTGCTGTACCGTTTTTAGATTGAGCTGACTACCGTCGTAGCTTTTGTATATAAAACTTCAATAAAAGACGCTGTGTTTAGCTGTAATTTTACAAAAAAATTATAAAGCTCACGTTACCCATATTTTGATTAACCTTTTGGATGTATATGACCTCCCCACAACCACAACCACGGCGCAAAGGTCGGCTCGTCCGCTCCTACTCCAACACTTGGCTAACCACTTTGATGGTTGCTTTTATCGTTATTATCAGTGTCGGGGTATCGATTTCATTTTTTTGGCGGAGTCTGTATTTACCAGAGCTTAAAAACCATGCGCGCTATCTGACCAGCGAATTACGCTTAATGAACAGCGTCAATAAAGACTGGAAAGACGACCCTGCCGTACGGCGATGGATTTATCAGCATTCCCATGTGGTGGTGGTGGACAATCCAAGTGATTTTCCTATAGTAGCGGATAAGGCGTTTGTTGGGGTGTTTACTGATGTGTTACAGCGTGAAATCGGCGCGCAACTGGGACGTCCTGTTGAAGTGTATTTTAAGTTTAAACCGACGCCGCAGCTTTGGGTGCAAGACAGTCGTGATACCAGCTTTTGGATTCGCGAACCGGTGGTGTATTATTCTCAATACAGTCCCACCATATTATTATTATTTTTAGTAGGTTTGCCTATTTTAACCTTGCTAACGATTATTTTATTAGCGCGGCAATTAAATCGTCCGTTACGTTATTTACAGCGCGCGGCGACCAATTATATTCGTCTTGGTCACGCCACAACTCTACCTACTCATAACGGTCCTACAGAAATACGCCAAGTCAATATGGCATTTAATCGCTTATTTACTACCCTTAATCAAGCACAAAAAGAGCGAACGATTATGCTTGCAGGCATCTCGCATGACTTGCGCACGCCGCTGACTCGCATGCGCTTAACCGCTGAGATGCTGCCTGATGAGTTTTTTCGTGAAGGTTTGATTTACGATATCGAAGACATGGATGCGATTTTGGAGCAATTTATCTCATTTATGAAAGATGGCTCTGATGAGCCAGTACGCTTGACCAATTTAGACACCATATTTAATGAGATTATGGTGCAATTTGCGCCGCTAGAATTTATTTATCAATCTGAATGCCACAAAATGGTACCTGTGCGCCCGATGTCTATTAAGCGCCTGGTAGTTAATCTGGTGAATAATGCCAAACGTTATGGCAAACCACCGATTTATTTATCTGCGACTGTGGTGCCGACCTTTACAGAAAAGGCGGTGGTAGAAGACAGCGATGTGGTGACTGAAAACGAGGTCAATAAAGAGGCAAAAGAGCAATTGATGATATGTGTGCGCGACTGCGGTGATGGCGTTGCAGAAGACCAATTAGAGCGCATTATGCAACCGTTTGAACGCGGTGAATCGGCACGTACCACTCAAGGTAGCGGTTTGGGTTTGGCGATTGTCAATCGTATCGCGCGCTTGCATCACGGGACGGTTGAAGCGATTAATCACCCGGATGGCGGCCTACAAGTCTGTGTCCGTATTCCACTTATCTCCAAAGTTGCCGGAGAGCCGTCATTGGCTGCTGATAATGAAAAACTACCCAGTGCTGATAGCAATATAGATGGCTAGGGTTTGTCCTAGTAATTGAATAGAAATAACAAAAAATGTTAAAGTGTCGCTAATAACAGTCAGTTATTAGCGACTCTAGAAATACTATTTTCTAGTTCCAATAACTGGCGGAATATATTCAGCGCTATTGGTAAAGGTTAAAGGCTGGGTTATTTTATCCTGCGCGGCCTTTAGCGTTTGAGTGCTGGTCGGCTGCTGTAAGAATAAATAATAACCGAGCGCTGCGGCGTTCACTACGACCAATCCACCAAATAAATACGGCATCCTTTGCTCTCCTTTACTGTTAAGCTGCTTCAAAAATTATTATGATTTATTAGTGAGCAATCAATACTCATTTAACCAATATTATAAAAATTATTGAGCATCAAAATCGCGATCGCTTTTTTCTTGTGTTAATTCATCGGCAGCAAGAACTTGGGTGAGCGGTTTAATAGGCCAAGTCATCACAAATCGTGCGCCGCCAAGCTCACGGCTCTCGCCCACTTTCATGCTGCCGTTAAACCAAAAAGCGATACGCGATACGATAGACAAGCCCAAACCATAACCACCTGATGCACGTGTACGACTATCGTCCAAGCGTGAAAATGGTATAAAAACTTTTTCACGGTCGGCTTCAGGAATACCGTGCCCATCATCTTCCACACTGACAAAAGCATTGCCTTTTCTCACCCCAGCACTAATGATAATCGTGGTTTCAGCATAACGTAAAGCATTTCCGGCTAAATTCTGAATCACGCGGTGTAAATAACGTCTGTCAGCGACCGCCGTTACTTTCGCATTTGGCAGGTTGGTGACAATCTTGATAGGTTTACCTAAAGCATTGGTTTCACGTTCAATTTGCTCAAGCAATTCACGCAGATTTACCGGTTCCAAATCTAGTTTTGGTGAGCCTTCTTCAAGCTTCGCATAGGTTAAAATCTCATCAATCAAACCATTAAGCGACTCGATATCTTCGTCGATATAATCGCGCTGCATAAAGCGTGAATCTTCATCATCGGTATCAGCAAGCATATCGACAGCAAAGCGAATACGAGCCACAGGCGTTCGCAATTCATGTGATACGGCGCGCGTCAGCTCACGCTGCGACTCAATCAAACGCTTAATATGCGCCGTCATCGCATTAAATGTCGCTGATAGTCGCGCGATCTCGTCTTGCCCAATGACCTGTACTTTGATATCAAGATTGCCCTTACTCACTTCATTCACACCAACTTGAATCAGTTGTAATTTGCGTTCAAGCGGAAAAATAAGTGCATAAACGCCCAAACTGATTAAGAACATGCTGATCAAAATCATACTAACAATCAAATTAAGCGGGAACCAGTTAAACAAAGGTACAGGGCCAATTAAAATCGCCATATCGTTGATTTCAGAGGGCACAACCACTTTAATAGACGAGTTACTTTTACTGGTATTGGTATCTTGCAGTAAGATGACCACCTCATCGCGGCGCAAGCGTGCCATCTGATCAGGGTCTAAATTAAGCGTATTAACGGCTCTAAACTCTAATGGAAAAGAAAACTTTTCTTCCAATTCAGCCAAGCGCGCACGCTTATCGGATAAAGTCGCCTGATAGGATAAATCATCAAGCAGAAATACAGCAATGGCGCGCACTTGCTGCTCGGTCACTTGGGAGATACGTGCGGTTAAAACGCTCTTATTATCCGGTAAGCGATAATAAACATCGGCGTACATGGGTTGCTCAACATAGCGAACCACGGTATTGCCCTTCTCGAAACGGCGCAGTTCACTGGCATTAAAATCCACCTCATTAATAGGTACAATGCTGAATTCCGCGCCAAATAAGCTGCTGGCATCAGACAACCAATACTCACGCTGTGACTCGCTCTCTTGGTGAGCAATCCCTTCACTGACGATATGAAAAGCGCCCGTGGCCATGTTTTCACGGTAAGATTGGACGCGTTCTTTGTTGATCGTATCCATCAACAATTGAGCAAATAATGCCACACACAAACAGACGATTAATAGTCCAGCATAAATACGGACAAAGATACTGTGTTTAAGAGAAGAAACTAATGACATACGTGCCGTGACCAACTTAATGAAGAATTATTGATAGAAAAAAAAGACAATTGCTTGCTGCGCAATTTATCTCATACTATTTATCTGTCGTCGATAATTATCGCTCAATTAAACCACATAACGCAGCATTTAAGTTTAAAAATTAAAGTTTGGACCATAAAAAACCAGCTTTACGCTGGTTTTTTATTAGAAAGTTATTCTTAAAGAATATTTGCATTAAGAATAAAGCCTTAATTGCCTTCTTTAACAAATAAATAACCTTTACTACGGACGGTTTTGATACGTTTAGGATTTTCTGGGTCATCACCGATTTTTGGGCGGATTCGCGAAATACGCACATCGATAGAGCGATCTTGACCGTCATATTCAATACCGCGAAGACGCTCAAAAATATCTTCGCGTGACAAGATACGACCAGCGTTAGATGCGAGTAACCATAGCAAATCATATTCAGCACTGGTGAAATCAACCAACTCATCACCTAGATTTACTGAACGACCACCGTTATCGATGACCAATTCACCAAACTCTAACCGCTGCGGCACATCCTCTGATGGTGCGTTTTCTGAGCGGCGTAATAATGCGCGAATTCGCGCAAGTAATACGCGTGGCTGCGCAGGTTTGGCAACATAATCATCGGCACCCATCTCAAGACCCAATACCTGATCCATGTCTTCTGTGCGCGCGGTCAGCATCAAAATCGGATTCTGATAGTGCGGACGTACTTCACGGCATACCGTTAAGCCATCGCTACCAGGAAGCATGACATCAAGTACGACCAAATCTGGTTGTTCGTTGACAATACGGCGAATGGCACGATTACCATCTGTTTCAATTGCTACCTCTAAACCATTTTTAACCAAGTAATCTTGGGTCAACATGGCTAAGCGCTCGTCATCCTCAACAATCAAAATTCGGGGGGTGTTGTCTTCTTCATTCGTTGTCATTGTTATATCCTCTAATACATCTAATTTAAAAGCAGTAAAAGTAAGAGCGGTAAATTAATAGCACCGTAACTTAATCGATTTGTAACCTAGTACAATTGACGACCGTGTTGCTGTTACAAACTTGGTAGCACAGTATACTATTAAACACACAGCTTCCTATACTATAGCTTATAGTTGTTAACAAAACCTATAAACTACGTCCATTAAAACTTTAGTTTGCGTCCAAAAATTATACCCTTTATCGCGATAAAAAGGCATAGGAAAAATTTTACTCAATAATGTTATTTCTCTTATACTTCAACAAACGCGCTAAAAGCCCAATCATTAAATACTGTTAGAAAGGTTGATTGACTTTTAGAATCAAAAACGTAACTTTCCTCTCTAATATAACCACATATCTCTGTTGTCGCCAGTCACTTTTTTACAATTCTATCAAAATTAGTTCAGTTGTTGATTAATAGTTAATGAGTTAACAGCATTTAGACAGTTAATGATGGGTTTGTAAGAAATTTGAAGCGCTCATTGCTAAAACGCTAGCCATTAAAAAAGTACATTTGAGAAGAACAAATATAAAAAAACAGCCCATAAATAATGGACTGTTTTTTATTACGCTAAAAAAATTAAAGAAAAACTCTAACTTTTTATAAGAGTAAGACTAAGCGCGGTTTTTATACTTACGAATAGTCTGTAGCTGGGCGACTGACTCAGCCAATGACGCTAAGGCTGCATTGGTTTGTACGGTATCAGATTGGTTGACCAGCATTTGCTCCGCTTTATTACGTGCTTCAACGATTTTACTTTCATCAAGATTATGTGCACGCACAGCAGTATCAGCGAGTACGGTGACCAGTTTTGGCTGTACTTCTAACACACCGCCAGACACATAAATGACTTCTTCTTCACCATTAGGCGTTTGGACGCGCATTGCACCTGGTTTTAGCAAAGTAATAAGCGGGGTGTGACCTGGCAATATACCAATCTCGCCTTCGGTACCACTGGCTATTAACATGCTAATTTCGCCTGAATACAACTCTTCACGAGCACTTACGACGCGACATTGTAACGTTGCCATACTTAATTCCTTACCATCAAAGCGCGATCAAAAAACAGTAAAAACTGCGATGCGTTACTGAAGAGTAGGTATAAAGTTTATATTATACCTACTCATTAGCCCATACTTGTACAACTTACGCTGCAGAAGATTTCATTTTTTCTGCTTTAGCGACGACTTCGTCGATGCCGCCGGCCATATAGAAAGCTTGTTCTGGTAAGTCATCATATTCACCAGCGATGATTGCTTTGAAGCTTGCAATGGTATCGCGTAATGCAACATATTTACCAGGCGCACCAGTAAAGACTTCAGCAACGTGGAATGGCTGTGACAAGAAGCGCTGGATTTTTCGCGCACGATAAACGACCAGTTTATCTTCTTCTGACAACTCATCCATACCTAGAATGGCGATGATGTCTTTTAGCTCTTTATAACGCTGAAGAACTTCCTGAACACCACGAGCAACGTTGTAATGCTCTTCACCGATAACCAATGGATCAAGCTGACGTGAGGTTGAATCTAGTGGGTCAACCGCAGGATAAATACCTTGTGAGGCGATATCACGGCTTAGTACCACTGTCGCATCCAAGTGAGCAAACGTCGTTGCTGGTGATGGATCTGTCAAGTCATCCGCAGGAACATATACTGCTTGTACAGAAGTAATTGAACCTGATTGCGTTGAGGTAATACGCTCTTGGAGCATACCCATCTCTTCAGCTAGGGTTGGCTGATAACCGACCGCTGATGGCATACGACCTAATAGTGCTGATACTTCAGTACCGGCTAGTGTATAACGATAGATGTTATCAACGAATAACAATACGTCACGACCTTTGCCAGTGGCAGGATCTTTGGTATCACGGAAATACTCAGCCATGGTCAAACCAGACAGTGCAACACGTAAACGGTTACCTGGTGGCTCATTCATTTGGCCATATACCATCGCAACTTTAGATTTGCTAAAGTCTTCAACGTTGACAACGCCAGCTTCTTGCATTTCGTGATAGAAGTCGTTACCTTCACGAGTACGCTCACCAACACCAGCAAACACGGATAGACCTTCGTGTTTAAGGGCGATGTTGTTGATCAATTCCATCATGTTGACGGTTTTACCAACACCAGCACCACCAAACAGACCAACTTTACCACCTTTAGCAAACGGGCAAAGCAGATCGATAACTTTAATACCAGTCTCTAGCAGCTCAGTACTGTTTGACTGTTCGGCATAGCTTGGGGCTTCACGGTGAATAGACCAGCGCTCATCTGCAGCAACCGGACCTTCTTCATCGATAGGACGACCAAGAACATCCATGATGCGACCTAGCGTTCCCATACCGACCGGTACAGAAATAGGTGCGCCCGTGTTGGTCACTGGTAGGTTACGCTTTAAACCTTCAGTTGAACCCATGGCAATAGTACGAACGATACCATCGCCTAGTTGTTGTTGCACTTCTAGGGTAGTTTCAGTGCCGTCTACTTGTAAGGCATCATAAATCTGAGGAACTTCGTTACGGTCAAACTCAACGTCAAGAACCGCGCCAATAATCTGTACAATACGACCGCTACTCATTGCGTTCTCCTTGAACTTCTGTATATAGTAGGTTTTATAAAGGGTTTCACTTATGAAACAGCAGCAGCACCGCCAACGATTTCCGAGATTTCTCGAGTAATCGCCGCTTGACGCAACTTGTTATAAACCAACTGTAAATCGTTAATTAGGTCACCAGCATTATCTGTTGCCGCTTTCATCGCAACCATTCGTGAGGACTGCTCAGAGGCAATGTTTTCCATTACCGCTTGATAAACAATCGACTCGATATAGCGACCAAGTAATTCATCAATCAAGGTTTTGATGTCAGGCTCGTAGATATAATCCCAGCTCAGTTCTGTTTGAATGCCACTTTCTTCGTCGCCAAATGAATCCTCTGGTAGAGGTACCAATTGGTTGACCGTTGGTTTTTGGGTCATGGCGTTCACAAACTGGTTATAGACCACATAGATACGGTCTAATTTACCGTTACTATAATCTTCTAACATCGCTTGCACCGGCGCGTTTAATTGTTCAAACGTCGGCTTATCACCATAGTCAGTCACGGCTGAGGTGACTTTACCGCCAAAGTTTTTGAAGAAGCTCACGCCTTTAGCACCAATAACGGCAAATTCCGCTTGAACAGACTGGTCTTGGTATTGCTGAATACTTTTAGATAAAGCTTTGAATAGGTTAATATTCAAACCACCCGCTAGGCCGCGATCTGATGTGATGACGATATAGCCAACTTTATCAACTGGACGCGTAACCAGGTATGGATGTTTGTAATCTGATGAGGCATGCACCAAATGCGAAATAACCCGGCGCATACTATCAGCATACGGGCGACCCACTTCCATGCGCTCTTGGGCACGGCGCATTTTACTAGCAGCTACCATTTGCATAGCGCGAGTAATTTTCTGGGTACTTTTAATACTGGTGACTTTGGCACGTATTTCTTTTAAGCTTGCCATAATGATTCCAATATAAGAGGGTTAAAAAGCATGGGCGTATGCAACAATCATTTAATATAAAACACTGAACTTATCGAATAATGTCTTTACATCTTGTGGCATGACGCAATCTTAGATCTTTATTGGTTAAAACAGCGGCGCGATTATCTTGAAGAAAAATCTCTATACTTAAAAACTTTTCAGACAACGCGCCACTTTTTACGCTCTAAACCAGAGCGCTAACCAATTTAGGATTAACCCGTTAATTCAGTATTTATTAACTTAGTAACTGTGATTTTGTTTAAAGGTCTCTAAAGATGACTTTAAACGACCTGCGATATCATCATTATAATTCGCAGTGTCATCAATCTCACGCATCAATTCACTTTGCTCATCATGCATGTAGCGTAAGTAAGCTTCTTCAAAAGAACCAATTTTTTCAACAGGAACGTCCGCTAAGAACCCTTCATTTGACGCGTAAATAACCGCCGCTTGCTCAGAGATAGACATTGGCTGATATTGTTTTTGTTTCATCAATTCAGTTACGCGCTCACCATGATCAAGCTGTTCGCGAGTCGCGTCATCAAGATCCGAGGCAAACTGAGCAAATGCTGCCAATTCACGATACTGAGCTAATGCAGTACGGATACCACCAGACAGTTTCTTGATAATCTTCGTCTGAGCAGCACCACCAACACGCGATACCGAGATACCAGCGTTAACCGCAGGACGGATACCTGAGTTAAATAGGCTAGACTCTAAGAAAATCTGACCATCAGTGATTGAAATCACGTTGGTTGGTACGAATGCAGAGACGTCACCGGCTTGAGTTTCAATGATAGGTAGCGCGGTTAAAGAACCGGTTTTACCAACCACTTCACCATTGGTGAATTTTTCTACGTATGCCGCGTTTACGCGTGATGCACGCTCAAGTAAACGAGAGTGTAAGTAGAATACGTCACCAGGATACGCTTCACGACCTGGCGGACGACGTAGCAATAGTGAGATTTGACGATAAGCAACGGCTTGTTTTGATAAGTCATCAAATACAATCAGCGCATCTTCACCGCGGTCACGGAAGTATTCACCCATCGTACAACCTGAGTACGGTGCGATATATTGAAGTGCTGCTGGCTCTGATGCTGAAGCAACGACAACAGTGGTATATTCAAGCGCACCAGTTTGCTCAAGCTTACGTACCACGTTAGCAATGGTAGAACGTTTCTGACCGATTGCGACGTAGACACACTTAATACCAGATGCTTTTTGGGCAATGATCGCATCGATAGCCATTGCGGTTTTACCCGTCTGACGGTCACCAATGATAAGCTCGCGCTGACCACGACCGATTGGAATCATGGTATCAACGGCTTTATAACCCGTCATAACTGGTTGATCTACTGATTGACGGTCGATAACGCCTGGGGCGATTTTTTCGACTTTATCGGTCATCTTGGCATCGATAGGACCTTTACCATCAATAGGATTACCCAAGGCGTCTACAACACGGCCTAGCAGTTCAGGACCTACTGGTACTTCAAGGATACGACCAGTACAATAAGCTTTTTGACCTTCTTGCAGCTGTAGGTAATCACCAAGTACTACCGCGCCGACAGAATCACGCTCTAGGTTAAGCGCCATTCCATAGATTTCGCCTTCAAACTCAATCATTTCGCCGTACATGGCATCTTCAAGACCATGAATCTGCACGATACCGTCAGATACTTTGACAATCGTGCCTTCATTCTTTGCAGTTGCACCCGCATCAAGGTCTTGAATACGCTGCTTAATCAGGTTACTGATTTCCGCTGGATTCAATTGTTGCATTGCCTTGTTTCCTTTAATTTATGATAACCCGCCACTGACTTAAATGCTCTTATATCACGCAAGCTTTATAAAGCTGCACTGATGATTGGCATTAGGCAGTTAGCTGTGTTTTTAACTGTTGTAACTTGCCGCGCATCGAATCATCAATGACTTTGTCACCGACTTTAATCGTAGCGCCCGCCAATAGACTTGGATCAACCGACTCGTGAATCACCACGCTCGCATTGAGCGAGGCAGCAAGACGCGTTTGCAGCGTATCACGCTGGGCATCGGTTAATGGATAAGCAGAGGTCACATAAGCGTCAAGCTGCTTTAAGCTTATTGCCTTGTGACGGCGATAATGCTCATAAACTTCAGGAAGCAGCGCCAGACGCTCTTGTTCTGATAACTGTTTAACGAAGTTACTAAGTGCTACTGATACTTTAGGATAGCTGGCGTTTTGGTCATGACGAGCCCCTTGGGTCTCACCCAATAACTGCTTAAAAGCAGAATCATTCGCGCTAGCTACTTGCGTATCATAAAGATCGACCAAAGCAGCTGACTTATGCTCAGCAGAAACAGCTGGATTGTCTAGCCAAGTACTGAACGACTTGTCATTGACAACGGTAGCGGCAATAAATAAGAAGTTTTCCCACTCATTTACTACCCCGTTTTCATTGGCATAGTCAAACGCGGCTTTAGCGTACGGTCGTGCTAAGGTTGATAAGTCAGCCATGATATCCTCACAATTACAGCTTCGCCGCCAGTTGGTCTAACATACTGGCATGTTTTTGCACATCGACTTTGTCTTGCAAAATCTTTTCAGCACCAAGTACAGCCAGCTCAGCAACTTGAGCACGCAATGATTCGCGCGCTTGATTGATTTCTTGGTCGATAGAGGCTTGCGCTTGTTGACGAATGCGTTCGCCTTCCGCTTGGGCTTGCAATTTTGCATCTTCAACAAGCTGATTGGCGCTCTTGTTCGCTTGCTCAATTAGCGCAGCAGCTTTAGTTTTTGCAACATCAAGCTCCTGCTGTACATTTTGCTCCGCGGTCGCTAAATCTGCTTTTGCTTTTTCTGCAGCATTCAAGCCTTCAGCGATTTTACGCTGACGCTCATTAATGGCACCGATAAGTGGTGGCCACACGAATTTCATGCAAAAAATCACAAATATTGCAAAAGCAATGGCTTGACCGATGAGGGTAGAATTGATATTCACGTGATCACCTCTTTGTTAATGAAAAATCAGTTTCATTGATCATATTTGATAGCCAAACTTTGGCTATATTTAATATACAAACTTTGACCACCAAACATTTACAACTGAGCTTTCTGATTAACCTGCTAGAGGGTTAGCGAACAACAATAGCATAGCAATACCAACACCAATCATCGGTACGGCATCAAGTAGACCTGCCACGATGAACATACGAGTTTGCAGTTGTGAACCAAGTTCTGGTTGACGTGCAACACCTTCTAAGAACTTGCCGCCTAGAATAGCAAAACCAATGCCTGTGCCAAGTGCGCCAAGACCGATAAGCAGTGCTACTGCGATAACTGTGTAACCACCTAATACTGGATCCATTGATGTATCCTCATTTACCTATTGAATGTATATAATTAATGTTCAGTTGATGATGCAAGCGACATATAAACTATCGTCAACATCATAAATACGAACGCTTGAAGGGTAATAATTAAGATGTGGAAAATCGCCCACGGCACCGATAACGCCCATTGAATCCAAAACGGCATCAGGGCAATCAATACGAAGATTAGCTCCCCAGCATACATGTTACCGAATAGACGCAAACCTAGTGAAATTGGTTTGGCAATCAAAGTAACAAACTCTAAGATAAAGTTGATGGGGATTAAAATGATTTGCATGATTGGGTTTTTAGCGCTAAACGGATGCAGTGTTAACTCACCGATAAAACCACCCAACCCTTTTTCTTTAATACTATAGTAAATAATCAGCGCAAAGACAGAAAATGACATGCCAAGCGTGATATTAGGGTCAGTCGTTGGCACAATCTTGAAGAACACGTGATGTGGATCATGACCCATCGCAGCGCCAACTTGACCTGCTAGACTTGGAATGAAGTCGATAGGCAATAAATCCATCAAGTTCATCAAGAAAATCCACACAAAAATGGTCAACGCTAGCGGCGCAATCAATTTTGACGTACCACTATAAGAATCGCGAACGTTGTTATCGACAAACTCAACGATCATCTCAACCGCTGCTTGAGTTTTGCCTGGTACGCCTGAAGTAACTTTTTTGGCAACCATCCAAAAGATGGCACAAAATACAATACCAAGACCAATTGACCATAACATGGAGTCAAGATGGATAGCCTTAAAACCCATTAATCCTGCCTCTTCAGCAGTGTGGGCAACTTTCCAGCCTTCGCCCGGCAGATAACCGTACGTCCAATTCGTTAAGTGGTGAGAGATATATTCTGATGATGTTTGCTCGGATGCCATAATGTAAGCTTCTTATTAATCAACGATTTAATCAACTACCAAAAAATATGGTTGTCATCTGATGAGAAGTTAGTATTTTTCTCTAATCTGCCATTAGCAAATAAAAGAACTCTACTAAAACTCTCATGTAACCAATAACATCCAACCCATAGCTCTATAATTACTCTATTATTCTCAAATAACGCATTGTTATTCTTAAATAATCAATCTTCTATTGCTGCTCAATTTGATACTAATGGATAAATTTTAGCTATCAAAAAAGGGCGCACGATTATTCATTAATGGCCCTTGCATGTCTACGCAAATTTTTATGTATGTGTTTGCTTATCTCGCTTTATTTTGATAACACTCAATACGGTGCTCAGAAGCAAGACATTTAGCTGCCTATATTAATGCAGCGTAGTATTCGTGTAAAGTCAATTATGACTTTTTTATTACTGCGTAAATACGTTAAGCACCCTCAACGTTGGCTGGTATAGATTTGCGTTTATCATGCCATACAGACAGTTTGGTTATATTTAATAACCCTTATCAGATAAGGGGTTATTAATGGCGATTTTTTACGCCTGATTGCTGCTCAAGCGCTTATAGTCATACTTTAATTTTAAAAATGGTTTTCAGTCATTTAATCATTGCATGATGACGTTATAACAGTAGTCTTAATAACAATAATCTTAGAGAAGCTGGACCGCAGGATGACAAATGTATGTGCTGTCTTATCTGACTATTACAATGATAATAGGCGATAAATTCTAGCGTATATGCCACAACATCCAACTGTGACTAATCTGCATTACCATAAAACCGACAAAAAGTGCAGGCGCTGATAGAGGTTGTATGGTAATAAAAATTAGTGCGAAACCAAATACGGTCAGTAGCCATTTGACCATCTGACCCCGATATAGCTGGCTGACAATATGCCTGCGCGCGCGATATCCTGTATACCAAAAAATAAATCCTGCAAATACGGCTTGAGTAGCAAAACTGAGTAGCGCACCGATGGCGTTACTTTTTGCGACGACAAGTGTGCTGCCCTCATTACCCAGCCATGTGATATCTACTATCCAACCGAGCACAATAAGGATAAATAGTATCCATGCTTGGCGTTTTAGGTAAATAGCAATTTTATCTCTTTGGGTGCGTTTGGCAGGCTTGGTCATCGATATTTCTATAGCTCTATAACGTGGGGACAATGTAGCACAGTTGTGACAATATTATCCGTGAATGGCTCACTCTACAGACGTTATCTTTTAACCAAAATAAAACGCCACTTATTATAGGGAGCAAGCTAATTTTAAGCAAGTGAAATATGTCTTTTATCAAGCATTTAGTTGTTTAATGCTGAAAACCTCTCTACAGAGTCAATCAAGCACCACTAATAACCTCTAAAACTGCCTTCTCTGCCGTTAATTGGTAAATCTTATTTAGCAAATTGGTCTTGCGTTACTTTAAATAGCTTTAAAGCTTAGCTTGCCAACTATTATTTAAACAGTATTTACCCAATACACTGACGAATTTGCTGCGCCATTGCCTGCCACCCACTAACAAAATCTTTACTGTTGCTCATGTCTTCCGCTTGGACGGTACTTTTAACCGGCTGTAACTTTGCCAGCAAACCTTTGGCAGGAAGACTTGGACTGACCAAACACATTTGCTTCGTTGGGCGCTGCTCATTTAACCAGCGTAATTGACTGGCTTTTGGCGCTAAATGGTGATCGGTACTTAGGCTGCCAATTAGCTGGAGCTTGGCGCTGTCTTCCATGTATTGATAAGCATCATGATAAGCCCAGTACGGTAACGCTTGTTTCGGGCTATTTTTATTGCCGGCCGCTACTGCCCTATTCATGCGCTCGGCAAATTTTTGCGCATTGGCATGATACAGCTTTTTATATTGCGGATTGGCATGACTGTGAATGACGGCAAGCGCACGGGTTATCGCTTTAGCGTTTTCAGGATCAAGCCAAATATGCGGATCTAGTGTGCCTGCAATAGGTTTGCCTTTAACATCACGCAGCGGATAACGATTAAACGCCTTAAATTTGAATAAAGCAATCGCATTGGGGGCGCTATTGAGTGTGGTTGCCAGATTGTTTTCTAACGGCTCGCCAAACCAAACCACAAACTTACTGTCCTGAATGGCTTTGATATCGCCTGGACTAATGCTACCGTGATGCCCAACCTCTCCTGCTTGCAATAATTGCTTAGCAGCTGGCGCGCCTTCCGTGACAGCTTGGCTTAATAAAAATAATGGATAATTACTGACACTCACCGTTGCTGCTTGTGCGCTCATCATTAACGACCCAAACACGATAACGCCAATCGACAATAAGCGCTGTAAAGTAATAGGCAAATTTATAAAATTCTTAAAAAATGAAATCATAATGGCTGCTTTTGAGGCTCAATGAATAATAGTCGTTTTGAGACGGCATGTTGATAAAAAAATAAAAGGTAGCTAATGATAAGTATAAAGCTCTGATCTATTTTTCAATTCAGTATGTTATACTATAACAATATAAAAAACCATCATGAAATGTGTCTTATATAAAAGTGCCTTCTACATGTAAGGTAATAAATATGAAAGCGCTAAGTTAGCTTTGGGAGCTTACTGCATGTCTACTCACTCATCTATTTGTAATCATTTACACGATGTGCAGAATTTTACGCCATTTGATGTGAATGAGCGTTTGGTGGCAGCAAAAGAGCAATGCCGCTCAAGCGGTGCACGCTTTACGCCACTGCGCCAACAGATATATCAGCTGGTGCTAGAAGCCAATAAACCAGTGGGCGCTTATGATTTGATTACGCAGTTGCAGCAGATGCGCCTTGCCGAGCCTGACGCAGCAGATGACACCTCGAGCAATCAAGCAAATAATCAAACGCCAAAAAACGTCGCCCCGCCGACGGTTTATCGCAGCTTGGAGTTTTTATTGAGCGAGGGTTTGATTCACCAGCTAACCTCTATCAATGCTTATGTGCCTTGCTGTCACCCACGCGCCCAGCATACGGCAGCATTTTTAATTTGTGCGCAGTGTCAGCGCGTGCAAGAATGTAGCAGCTTGCCAGTGCAGGAAATGATGAGCTTTGCACAAGAAGACGTTGGTTTTATGGTAGAGCGTAGTGTCATTGAGCTGAGCGGTCGTTGCCAAGCGTGTCAGTAAAATAATTGTTCGCCAAATTTTTATATTTATGCTTTTATGCTTAATTATTATTCTGTCATTACTTCACTATCATTAATACATCAGTTATCGCCCTATGAGCCTACCGACTTCACCGAATCAAATATCTTCTGCTACTAATATAAGTAATAAGACTGTAAGTAATAAAATAATGAATAATGCCACCAAATTGCTGAGCTTAAGTAATATTGGCTTTCATGTTGGGCCGCAACGCATCCTCTCGCACATCAATATTGATATTGCCGTTAATGAAACGGTCAGCCTTATCGGTCCTAATGGCGCCGGTAAATCAACCTTGGTAAAGCTAATTTTGGGTTTAATCGAACCCACAATCGGGCAGATAACAGCGCATCAAAAGTTACAGCTTGGTTATGTACCGCAGCGTTTTACTGTGCCGCCCATTTTGCCGTTACGCGTTTGCGATTTATTGGCTCAAGCGGACAAAAAGCGCTTAACGGCTGAGCAGCGCCAGTTTATCTTTGATAATTTATCTCTGACGCATCTGCTATCGCGGCAAATGCTGCATCTGTCAGGTGGTGAAACCCAGCGGGTATTATTGGCGCGTGCTTTGTTAGATAAGCCAAATTTATTAATCTTAGATGAGCCAATGCAAGGGCTTGATCCAGATACTGAGGTTTGGCTTTATCAATTTATTGATGAGCTGCCAGAATTTTTACGCTGCGCCATGCTGGTGGTCTCACATGATTTACATTGGGTAATGAAAGGCAGTCGACGCGTGATTTGTTTAAATAAGCATATTTGCTGCGAGGGACAACCAAGTGAGCTTGCCATTAGTTCAGAATTTCAAAAACTCTTCGGCCATCATTACGAGCAGCCGTACGTCCATCAACCGCACGCTTGCGAGCATCATGCCCCAAGCGAGATATAACTAAAAATCAAGCCTGTTAAGGCAAAAATCGCTTGTCCCTTTTTATAAAAGACGTTACGGATATCTATTATGACCGCTTGGTTAGCCATCATCGCCCCTGCTTGGATTGCTGGTAGTATTTTAGCGCTCCTCTCTGCGCCCTTAGGTTGCCTAGTATTATGGCGGCGCATGGCATTTTTTGCCGATGCACTGGCGCATGGCACCTTGCTAGGCGTAGCGCTAGCAGTCTTATGGCAATTGCCCATGGGTATTGGCATTGCCATTGTCAGTGTCTTGGTAGTACTGGGTTTAGTATTCATCGATGATGAGCGTCTGCCCGTCGATGCAGTACTGGCCGTGGTTGCCGTATCGCTGCTGTGTTTGGGTTTATTAACATTAACCCAACTGACTGATCAGCAAGCCAACGTCTTAGGCTTTTTATTTGGCAATTTGCTCGAGCTTGATTGGGCAGATTTGCCGTTGATTGCGGCAAGCGTCTTGGTTGGATTGGGGTTACTGAGTTATATATGGCCAGCGCAAATAAAGCTCGCTACTCATGAAGCATTAGCACGAATTCAAGGTATCAATCCGACTCGCCAGCGGCTGTTTTTTATGGGCGTGTTAGCAGGATTTTGTGCCATTGCCTTGCAAGCAGTTGGGAGCTTGTTAATCAGTGGACTACTGGTCTTGCCAGCACTGACAGCGCGCTTATGGTCAGCATCGCCAAAACAAATGGTTATTATAGCCTTACTTGTCGCCCAACTTGGCGTCACGCTTGGCGTTTGGGGCAGCATCTGGTTTGATATTCAAACGGGACTATCTATCGTCTTGGTACTCGCCATTTTATTCTTTGTTGCCCTGATTATCTCAAAGCTAATAGGGGCTAAATCCATCCTGGCAAAATTTTGGTCAGCACGCCACTAGAGCTATGGCAGCCGTTATCATCTCAGTCGTGATATCGATATTTACTTAGCCTTTGTCGAACTTTATTTCATCAATATTGCTAGAGCTTTAGTGAACATTATGTTATAAACTTTCCTGAATACTATCAATGCTATAGTTCACGACTTTTTCGTTAAATGAACACTTGATACATTAATTTTAGACTGTTTTAATTTGCCATAATTTGCCATCGTTTTGATTGATAAGGGACTAAATTCAATGCTCAGCTACCCTGCCAACATAGTCAACACGCCAGACGGTCAGGTCAATGTGTTGCAAATTACGGATTTGCATTTATCCCTTCCCTTGTCTGCCGCTGATAAAAATTCTGGCGAAAAAAACGATAGCGCAGTGGCGATTTGCCAACACAGCTTTGAGGCGATTATCAAACAAGCATTAAGCGAAGATCGGCGCTGCGATTTAATCCTTGTTACAGGCGATTTAGTCAATCAAGTTCAAGCAGAAATTTACAATCATATTTTTGAGATATTGCAGGCCACAGGGATTCCTTTTGCTTGTATCGCTGGCAACCATGATGTCACCGATGAAAATAACAGTGAGTTGCCATTTTTCCAGCGTGAACTTATCGCTAGAGCTGCGGACACGCGCTTATTAAACCGTCATGTTATTGAAACTGACTATTGGCAGCTACTGCTACTAGATTCTTCTGTGACAGGTAAAGTAGAAGGGGAAGTGACGATGACCGACATCAATTGGTTATGCGAGCAGTTAGCAGCATGCGCTAAGCCTGCACTTATTGCTTTACACCATCACGTGATTCCAGTCGATTCTGACTGGATTGATCAGAATATGGTCGAAAATGCCGATATTTTTTGGCAACGGATGGCGGCATTTGAGCATCTCAAAGTCATTATTAGTGGGCATACCCACCAAGAGCAAGTCCGTCATAGGCAAGGAGTTACCGTCTACAGTACGCCTTCTACTTGCTATCAGTTTAAGCCCTTTGAAGATGATTTCGCTTATGATAAAAGCGCCCTGCCCGGCTATCGCTGGTTGCAATTAGCCAACAATGGAGAGGTTGCAAGCTGGGTTGAAAGACTAGATACTTGACAACCAGTTTTATTGGCAAAAATTTGGTTAGTATTTAACTAGTATAATTCTGCCAGAGTGTGTATGTTATAGGGCTAGCTAAGATTGCTGGTTTCCACAGACAATCACTTTGAGATTGATAATTCTAGTCACTCAACCGTCAAGCTAAAAACGATAAACAAATCATATAATAAATGATGTAAAAAACGAGAAAGGTCTAATCTTAGACAAAATTATAATAGCTAGGATGGCTAAATTGACCACAAGCTAAGTTTTCACAGTCAGTGATTTGTCCACTTATTTAACGGCTAGCATTTAAATAAAAATGTTTATGACAATATACCTGACCATTGATAATCGATAGATCGCTAGCAGCATGTCGACATAACCGAATGTTTAGATTAGCTGTGTTACTTGTGTTACTAAGTGGTAAAACGTTTATAAAGGAGCTATTTATAGCGTTTGGTAAATTTATAACGTCTTATCTTTTGATATGTCGTTTTATTGAATTAATTTGAAAAAGTAGGATACCCATATGAGCACCCTGACCCCAAACCCGAATCCCAATGATGTAAAGTTCACCCCTTATGCCCCTGCTGAAGACGAAGATTATATGTCTGATGAGCAATTGGCGCATTTTAAGGCGATTTTATTAGACTGGAAGCACCAGCTGATTGGCGAAGCGGATCGTACCAAGACTTATATTCAAGATGAGTCCAGTGCCATGCCAGATATCAATGATCGCGCCACTCAAGAAGAAGAGTTTGCTTTAACCTTGCGAACGCGTGATCGTGAGCGCAAGCTGATTCGTAAAATCGACAAATCTATTGCCGAAATTGAAAATGAGGATTATGGATTTTGCGAAACTTGCGGCGTTGAGATTGGCTTGCGTCGTCTTGAAGCTCGTCCAACCGCGACCCAGTGCATTGACTGCAAAACTTTATCTGAGATTAAAGAGCGTCAAAACCAAGGCGCGTAAATCCAGCCAGTTTAATAGTCATTAATCATTTAACTATCAATACGAGCGGCCATTTATTGGTCGCTCGTCGCGTTTTTATAGCGCTATTTTTCATTAAATAGCTTTTACTTGTTGACACGTCACTAACAAAATACGCATATTTGATAAATATCTTTTTATCATCATCTTATTTATTCTATCTATTTCTATTCTTGACAAGTATCTATTTTGAAAACTCTTTCCACCTCTATGGCAAATACCCCTATTAACCCTACTCTACCCCAACCTATCGGTCGTTTTGCGCCTTCGCCAACGGGAGAGCTACATCTTGGGTCATTAACAACGGCACTGGCCAGCTTTTGCCATATCAAGTCCATTGGTGGTAAATGGCTACTGCGTATCGAAGACACTGATACCGAACGCTGTGATAGACAGTTTACTGAGCAGATTTTAATTGATTTAGAAGTACTCGGTCTGCACTGGGACGACGATGTCATTTATCAATCTGAGCGCCTCGATATTTATAACGATTATTTATCATCAAGTCTCTATCCGCTGACTTATGGTTGTCAGTGCTCGCGTAAAAGTCTTGAGCGTTACTGGGAGCAAAAAGCGGTCGGAGAAAGTACTGATGCTCAGCAAGCGAGCCAAAAACTACTCAATAGACAACGCTATCCGCGCTGCTGTCTAAATGCTGGGTTCAATAAAGAACAAAATAAGCTGCGTATTCAGATGCCAGACTACCGAATTGGCTTTCAAGATGGCATTCAAGGTTTGCAGTGGGACAATCCGCAGCAGACACTAGGGGACATGGTCGTGCGTCGCCAAGATGGGATGATTAACTATATCTTAGCTGCCAGTGTTGATGATGGCCTGCAAGGCGTCACCCATATTATGCGCGGCTTAGATATTTTGCCGATGACGACCGGGCAAATCAGCATCATGCATGCGGCGCGCTTGCCAACTATCGACCATTGGTATCATTTGCCATTAATATGCAACCCTGATGGTCAAAAACTGTCTAAACAAAACCTTGCTCAGCCGATTGACACTCGTGACCCAAGTCAGCTAATTACTCATGCTTTACAGCTATTACAGCAGCCTGAGGTCGATAGCGATACGCCAACACGTATGCTTGCCCAAGCGGTTGCGCAGTGGGACAACTCACCATTACGAAATATGCAGACTTTAAATATGCCTAGCGTTTAATAAAATAGCTCTAGGCTTTAATAGAAAAAACGCCGCGATGAGCGACGCTTTTTTATATTGAATGGCTAGAATGGATTAAACTAACAAAAAGTATGTATCCATTTATCATTAAATAACTTAATAATAACGGCACTGGCTTTTTTCGATCTCAGGGCTTTCTTTGTGAATTTTGAGTAGCACGGCTACCATGACTAAGCTAATCAACATCGATGAGCCACCGTAACTAAAAAACGGCATGGTCAGACCTTTCGTCGGAATCGCACCCATATTCATTGCTGCATTAATAATCGTCTGAGCAATAAACACCACTGCAATACCAAAAGCAGTATAGCTCATGCGCATTTGGCGACGTTTTAGAGCGTTATAGCTGATGCGCATCGCACTACCAATAATCAGCGCTTCAAAGATTAAGATCATCGTGACCCCAACGAAGCCTAATTCCTCACCGGTAATTGCTAATAAAAAATCCGTGTGCGCCTCTGGTAAATGCGACAGTTTTTGTACGCTTTCACCATAACCGACGCCCGTAAACTGACCACGGCCAAAGGCAATTAAGCTGCGTGCCAACTGATAGTCGGTATCTTGTACGTCATCAAAGGGATCCAAAAACGACATCACCCGTACGAGACGATATTGAACGGTTGCCACCATTAATACGGCTCCGCCAACGGCAACGGCACCAAGTGCAATAAATTGCTTGTAAGGCGCGCCAGCAATATAAAATATCGCAAAAACGGTGCCAATAATCACCACAAATGAACCAAAATCTGGCTGTGCTAATAAAAGGACAGTGATTAAACCAACCACTAAAGCAATGCGTAAAAACCCATCCCAGCCATTACGCACCTCAAATGAGCGCCGAACCACAAAGTCTGAAACAAATACAATCATCACCAATTTGGCAAGCTCTGCGACCTGAAAGTTAAAACCACCCAGACTTAACCAACGCTTTGAGCCGTTAATGGGCGTACTAAATAAAGTAGCAAATAACAATAACCCCGTGATGGCCAAGAGCATAAACTGAGTTTCGGTTTTATAAAGCCTTTTTAGCGATACCGCTTTATAGGAAATACCGGCGATGAACAGTCCAATCGCCATGTATAAAAGCTGATTATAAAAGAAATGCAGCTCGCTCATGCCGCGACTAAGAGCAAATGGGATAGAAGCAGAAGCCACCATCAATAAGCTGAGCACCAACATACAGCCGACGCTTGCTAATAAAATGGCGCGCGCTGAGGGCATGGAGAGAACGCCATCTGAGCCAGTAGTTCGCGGCGATTGAGAGTTTGATCGAAAAAAAGTAGAAAGCGCCATAATTTTATATACACTAGCAAACAAGAAAACACGGCGTTTATAAAACGCCACCGTTTAAAAAAATAAAGTCAATTTTATCCAATAGATAATAGCAGACAGCAAAGCGACGACAAACCATGAGTTTTAACCGTTTAACTTATTAATATTACTATTCACAGCGGTTTGCAAATCGTTTATCGCCTGCTTTACTACCTATTTGACAGTAGCAGCAATTTATAAGCAAAACAATCATTTATCAAAAAATGCCTACCATTTTATAACGCTAAGCCAAACCGCTTAAAATCTAACGACCATGCTACCTCGCGCCAACATATCTTATGAAGCGTCAAGATGCCTTATGAGGCCTTGTCTAATTGGTTAACCAGCTGACTAAAGTACTTGCCGCGTTCCGCAAAACCACTAAACTGATCGAAGCTGGCGCAAGCAGGGGATAAGAGCACCGCTTGTACTTGTGATAGACTGCTTTTTGTGACTTGCTGAATCGTTGCGAAAGCGCCTTCTAGCGTCTGGCATTGATGCATAGAGACGTCATCATCGTTGATACCTGCTTCGCGTAGATGTTGCTCAATCTGCTGGCTATCTTCGCCAATAAACAATACTTGACTGACGTATTGATTGATAAATGGTGTTAATTCACCAAATTTCTGGCCTTTACCTTGACCACCTAAAATCAATAACAGTTTACCATCTTTGGGCGCGTATACTGCCCCTAAGCCTTCGACAGCAGCCATCGTTGAGCCAATGTTGGTACCTTTAGAGTCATTAAAATAATCAATGCCATCGACCGTAGCAACATACTCGCAGCGATGCTCAAGTCCTGTAAAGTTCTGCAAGGTGTTCAGCATACTATCAAGCGGTAAACCTGCCAACTCGCCAAGTGCCAAAGCTGCTTGGGCATTGAGTAAATTGTGACGACCTTTAATACGCAGTTTATCCGCCGATAGCAAGCGCTCCGTCCCGCGTGCCAGATACGTCCGCCCTTCTGAGTCGGTAATCAGGCCATACTGACCGTTGTCAGGGGCGTGAATACCCGTGCTCAAGCGTGGCAAATTATCTGCCACCAATGGGCGCGTCAAAGCATCTTCACGATTGATCACCACCGACTTAGCACCTTGAAAAATACGATGCTTGGCTTGATGGTAGCCAAGCATATCGCCATGACGATCTAAATGATCAGGCGACATGTTGAGTACCGTTGCTACTTGCGCGCCTAAACTGCTCACGGTTTCTAATTGGAAGCTCGATAGCTCGATAACGGCTAACTCCATCTCGCTATTCGACAGCAAACTTAGGGCTGGCACGCCAATATTGCCGCCAACACCAACATTGACCCCAGCATCCGCCGCCATTTGGCCAACCAATGTCGTCACGGTACTTTTAGCGTTAGAGCCAGTAATCGCTACAATCGGTACGCGGCACGCTTCACAAAATAGCTGAATGTCGCTAACAACGGGAATATTAGCGTCTCTTGCGGCGGCAACCGCTGGGGTCTTTAAGGAGATACCCGGGCTGATGATAATTCGCGCAGCTTGTTGCAATAAATCAGCATCTATCGATCCAAACTGACGAATCTCAACAGCAGCAGGCAACTGCTCTGCTAAAGTGGGATTAGCCTGATTGTCGGTCACAGCGACTTGGTAGCCTTGCGCGGTCAAATAATTTGCCACCGACAATCCCGATTGCCCCAAACCGACCACGATTTGTAAACCACTGCCTTTATGAAGTAAGGCTTCTGTTGCGGTGCTGGTGGTCATATTTATTCCTTCTCTCTATTAGACGAACAAAATTGTTTCAAGCATCTCGACTTTAAATGATCAGCATCATAATGACGTCGCCCAGATTTCGGTACGGGTTTTTTCAGACTTTGTATTATTATGCGCCTGTTTTTATATTGCGGCGCTAATGCTATAATAGCCGCCTTAATAGGAACCGCTACAATAGTTAGCGCTATTTTAACCAAATCTTCAATCTAGCATTTTAGTTTAGCATGTTGTCACACTTATCGCGCTATTGTCATCTTTCTTTCGCCACGTTTTTTATGCTGAGAAGGTATGACAGGCAACCTCTACTCTATATTTTGGCGTTTTCGTCTCACAATATAGTTATCTTCTTCTACCGCTGCATTTCACGGCAAACACTTATTCATTATTCTAAGGACTGTTCTTTTATTGACTAAGGGTGACGGTCTGGGTAACGCCGCTATAAAAGTGGATAAATAGTTAGTCTCGATACAATCATTTTAGTGCGACGCTTTATTGCGAGATCATAAATGATTGTTTTTTTTGTCTCTAACCCTATACAGTTTACTTATGACATCTTTTTTTGGCAGTTTACGTGAAGAATGGTTTTCCAATATTCGCGGTGATACCTTATCAGGTTTAGTAGTCGCACTGGCCCTGATTCCAGAAGCGATTGCCTTTTCTATTATCGCTGGTGTCGACCCAAAAGTCGGCTTGTATGCGTCATTTTGCATTGCCGTGGTCATCAGTTTTGTCGGTGGACGTCCGGCTATGATTTCAGCGGCAACCGGAGCGATGGCACTGGTGATGGTTGATTTGGTCGCCGAGCATGGATTGCAATACTTGCTTGCCGCCACTTTACTCTGCGGCGTCATTCAGATAATCATGGGTATCTTAAAGCTTGGTAACTTAATGCGCTTTGTATCGCGCTCAGTGGTTATTGGCTTTGTGAATGCGCTAGCGATTTTGATATTTGCCGCCCAGCTCCCTGAGCTGAACCCGATGACTGAGCGTGTCGGTATGACGGTTTACCTCATGACGGCGGCAGGCTTAGCGATTATCTATTTGTTTCCGCTGCTTCCTAAAATTGGTCGTGTGATTCCATCACCGCTGATTTGTATCGTTGGCTTGACCGCTGTTGCAATGTATTTGAATCTTGATATTCGCAACGTCGGTAGTATGGGCGATCTGCCCGATTCTTTACCGGTATTTTTATTGCCTGATATTCCGCTGAACTTTGACACCTTGCTCATTATCGCGCCTTATTCTATCGCACTTGCTATCGTCGGTTTATTAGAATCTATGATGACTGCGACCATCGTCGATGAATTAACCGATACGCCGAGTGACAAAAACCGCGAGTGCCGTGGTCAAGGAATGGCCAACGTGGTGTCAGGATTCTTTGGCGGAATGGCAGGTTGCGCGATGATTGGACAATCAATGATTAATGTTAAATCTGGCGGCCGTACGCGTTTATCAACACTTATCGCTGGCGTGGTGCTGCTCATCTTGGTGGTATTTTTAAGTGAATGGGTCAGCCAAATCCCGATGGCTGCACTCGTCGCGGTGATGATTATGGTTTCTATTGGCACTTTTAATTGGCAATCTATTCGTGAATTTAAAACCCACCCGCTGTCCTTTAATATTGTTATGCTCGCGACTGTTTTGACCACCGTCTTTACCCATAATTTAGCATACGGCGTTGGGGTTGGGGTGCTGCTATCCGCATTGGCGTTTGCCAATAAAATTGGTCAATTCTTAACGGTCTTTAGTGAGTATGATGACAGTAGTAACACCCGCTATTACTACGTGCAAGGTCAGGTTTTCTTTGCGTCGACGACACAGTTTTTGCAGAGTTTTGATACCAAAGAGGCCTTGGATAGCGTCCAAATCGATGTCAGTCAAGCTCACTTTTGGGATGTCAGTGCCGTCGATACCTTGGACAAGTTGGTTATCCGCTTGCAGCGCGAAGGCATTGATGTCAAGGTGGTCGGGCTTAACAGCGCCAGCCGTACCCTTATCGATCGCTTTTCGATTCATGACCGCCGAGACATTGGTCTCTTAGATTAAGCAAAACAGTAGTAGTGTTATTAAGCTAATAGCAATAATGTCTTTATTCATCCGTAATTGTATTGGTATATAAAATCAGGCTCGCTGGT
>NZ_DKGQ01000033.1:33223-99413 GCF_002453355.1 Psychrobacter sp. UBA6766
ACCAGCGAGCCTGATTTTAATCATTGAAATATGTGGTGCCCTTATGAGTAATTTAAAATCAGATAGCGTCATTGCCTGCTTAGACTGTCCGAACTATGTGCAAGCTGTTTTGGATGCCAGTATGTGGGCCGCAACCCGTCTGCAAGCGCCGATTGGCCTGCTCCATTCTGTACCAAGCTTACAACAAAAAGCCGCCGTTGATTATTCAGGTTGCCTCAATGTTGATGATGAAAATATCTTGTTAGACCAATTCACGGCAAAAGAGCATTTGAGTAATAGTGAGCTAAAAGCCCAAGGTAAACTGCTGCTACATCAAGCCAGCACTTACTGCGAGCAGCAACGCCATAAGCTTAAAACCTATACCCTACATCGGCATGAAAGTCTAAATGAAAGTATCGATTACGTCGATGATAAGGCACAATTAATCGTCATCGGTCATCATGTCACCTGCAAATCCACCTTGAGCCAGCTTATTCGTTTAAGCCACTGCCCCATTTTGGTGACTCATGCAGCATTTTCACCCCCAACAACGGCACTATTTGCTTTTGATAATAGCCCCACCTCGCATAAATTACTCAATTGGCTTTGCAAAACACCACTTGTTCGCGCGTTGACCGTCCATATCGTCATGGTTGGTAAAGAAAATTCAGAAAACTGCGATGCGTTACGGGAAGCCTATGCTCGCCTTAAGCAAGCGGGTATCAAATGTAAAAAGGCTTTACTTGATTGCCGCGATGTAACGGCCGCCTTAAACTATTATCAAAGCAAGAACGATATTGGGCTGCTGATGACGGGTGCTTTTGGTCAACCGCGTTTGCTTGAGCTGCTAAAAGGTAGTGAAACCAAAAAACTGCTCGGTAGTACTAAAACCCCGTATTTACTCTTTCCCAAAGCTTAAAGCCGCTTGTTTATTTGAATACTGAGGCGAAATTTTAAGCACTATTATCATTAATAGCGTTTTTCATGCAGTATTTTTAAAAATATAACTCACTTAATTCTGTGCCATCTTTACCTGTTTTTCTCCCAGTTTCTCTTATCAAGTTGTCACATGAAATAAAGTGATGGCCTCCCCAAGTGCTTAAAAAGTTGGTTATAATAAAGTGTTCATTTACTCAACGTTAAAGGTTAATCACACTGACTGATATCAATAAAAGCAATGTCATCATGGCGATATAAGCAGTGTTCTTTGTCATTATCATGGGTATTTTTAAGCTGATGCGTGCAGACCTACCAACCCCCCTTGAGTAGGTTTGGCACAATTCTTGAACTACTCACTGTAATCCTGACAATAATATGAGCGAGCAAATTGCCTCTATTAACCTGTGACATCATCTATATAAGGATTTTTTTATGAAGCTAATCACTGCGATCTTAAAACCGTTTAAGCTCGATGATGTGCGTGAAGCGCTTTCTGACATCGGTGTAAAAGGCGTCACCGTCACCGAAGTCAAAGGTTTTGGTCGTCAAAAAGGTCATACTGAGCTTTATCGCGGTGCCGAGTATGTGGTGGACTTTTTACCTAAAGTAAAAGTCGAAGTGGCAGTTATGGATGAGATGGTTGAGCCTGCTATCGAAGCCATTACGCGTATTGCCAGTACTGGCAAAATTGGCGACGGCAAGATATTTGTGACCAATCTTGAGCAAGTCATTCGTATTCGTACGGGTGAGACAGGTCCTGACGCTATTTAATAGTTAAGTGCTAGAGCGCCTATAAACACTGATTTATGGGTCATCTCGATCATTGTACTGCATATATTCAAGGGGGAATTAACACGCAACACCAAATTTTTGAACTCCAGTACGCGCTAGATACGTTTTACTTCTTAACCTATGAGACCTAGTCATATGGATAGCCGTCGGCTTTAGCATGCTAGAAGCAGGACTGGTACGCTCAAATTCGGTGCACGGCGTGGCGGGCTTATTCGGTCTGCCGCTAGTCCCTTTGACTAATCTAGGTGCTATCTTGCTAGGTCTGCGTATCTGAGAAGAAGAAGAATATCAGGGAGCAGACATTGCTGAATGTGGTATGGAAGCGTATCCAAAATTTATAAGGTAAAAATATCTAAGATGGTTTTATTGTTGATCGGCTAGTCACCAACAATAAAATGCCTGTTAATAAAAGTCTATTCCACTAAATTCCATTAAAAATCCCACATCACCTCTCGGTCATGTGGGATTTTTTATTTTTATACTTTATATGATATTTAGTTCAAAGTCAGAAGTAACTTTTATTCAGAACCAATTTTTATAAAGCAGCGCTATACCAGCTTATTTCTTTTGCCACGTTTGGCTACGTGAGAATGGGCCAATATAGCCTTTTAGTTTTAAGGTATTGCCGCTTAGGTTAGCCGTCATACGGTAATCTTTACCTTTTTCAGGGTCAGTAATTGTACCACCACTATATTTACCACCACCGTCAGCTTTTAAACCTTTGATGATAGTCGTGCCAATATGCTTCTTACCTTTGGCTGAGTTGGTATCGATAAGCTTACCCGTCAATACACCATTTGATTCAGTGATTTTAACCAAACCTTTTGGTTGACCTTCATCATAAGTCTGCCAAGTAGTGTTGTGTAATGGGTCAGCGGCGAATGCCATACTTGCCATGGTAATACCAGCAACTGCTAAAGTGGTCTTTGCAAATAATTTCATAAATTGACTCCCTTCATTTAATGATTACTAGAAACGGTGTGTTTCTGATATCCGAGGCTTATCCTTTTATCAACAATATTTTATTTGAAGCGCTATGGTTCTATACTGGTTTTAAGTTAGTCGCCTACATTAATACTCAATTAATGAGTAGCTTTACATAAAATATTCGATCGACACAAGCGATGTCTTGACTCATTATAAGCGATTTTAAGATTTTGCCTAGTAATTTTTTTATAGTTTATTATTTCTCTAAAACCAAAAGCATATCAACCAGTTACAGGAACGGATTGTCTATAATTTTGCCCGATTGGTCATCTTTTTCTTTTGACTTATCATCATTATTACTATATTGGTTTCGATTTTTAAATGCCAGCATAATTTTACTGGTGAGCTCATGTAGCTGCTGTGCTTGCTCATATCCCGTCTCATCAAATACCAGATTAATGTCCCCATAAATAATTATTTTGTCTTCTTGATTTTCGATTATAAGCTCACCAATTTGCATACTTTCATGATTATTCATAAAGGGTTCAATCATTCGAGCCTCCTCTACTGTAACAATACCTTACGTGGATTTGCAATGCTGTGGGGATTCAGTTTCCTTTAAATGACTTATGCTCTTAATTGTGCCACGAGCCATTCAATGATAGCTAGCACAAATATCATCCAAGTGGGCTCTTCTGGAGAACTTTCTGGTAAATCTGAACTTTCTCCTGCCTTCAAAGGTAAATCGAACGCGCGCGCTTTGGTTTGAGCGTCAAGAATCGGTAAAACATCAATGCCAATCTTAGCCGTTAATTCATCAAGACTAATCACTTCTATACGCTCTGACTCATCATTGGGTGCATAATACACCCCTGCTTGGTTACTCGCTGGGATATATACTGCTTTAAAAAAGTGACTTGGCACCAGTACGCGATTCGCCAATTGCTTGGTTTTTTTGTTGGTAAATGCCACCCCTGTGATGGTGTAAACCTCGCCATATTGCTGGGTTAAATAGCGTGTAGCAGACTCAATATTACGCCAAATATAGCGATTATTACGCGGCGATTGCGGTGCGATATTGGCGAGGCTAAAGCTATCGTATTGTTGGCTGCGATTGGCCATATTGCCATTAGGCGCTAAATGGCCGCGATCGTAGCCGGAGCCTGAATAATCAGACAACTTGGCGCGCATAGATTTTGGTAGGCGGCTTTCTTCGTGAAAGTTGTCTTCACGGTCGATTTGTTTGGCTTGCTGCAAGCGCTTACGGTCGAGATGTTCTGCTGACCACAGCGGTGTGCGCGATACGCCTGAGTACATGACGGCAAAACCGTCCATGCATAGCGATTGGGTGTTATTTTTTAGCTTAGGATTGGTGAACTCAGGATAGATACCACCATAGAAAGACTGACTACATTGACTAAGGTCATCCGCGTGAGCAGAGGTGATGCCTACTATGACAGTGAACATTGTCGTTATGAAGCTATTTTTAACGCTCGTTTTATTTTTAAAAAAACTTATCATGCCACTCTCAACCATCTGTGCCGACCATTACGTAGACGCTATCCTAGCAGGCAGTTAGCAATAAAGAAAGATATGGCGCAGGCCGTGACATTTTAAATGCTATCCGCTATACTTAGCCAGTCAAAAATCAGCAGCGTCCGAAAACGCTCTGTCTAAACGGTGAAGTGGGTGAGTGGCTGAAACCGCACGCCTGGAAAGTGTGTATACGTTCATAGCGTATCGAGGGTTCGAATCCCTCCTTCACCGCCAATCTTATCTGCTTAATCAAAGCCTCCCGTATTCCTCTCTTGTCCTACCACATTCTAAATACCTATAAAATCCTTTAAAAAACAGAGCCTAAAGCTTATATTTGACCTTTTAAATGCTAGTCAATTGAGACAACCAAAACATCAATGCTAATAGCATGGCTAATAATACTGGCGGCGTTATCAGTAGACCGATCTTTATATATTGACTCCTACTGATTTTATAGTTTTTTTCTGCCAATACATGCAGCCATAACAACCATGATAACGACGCCAAATTTCTGATAGGCGTGAATTTCGGACCTAATTCATTGTCAATGACCTTGGCATTAATCTTTAGCTTTCGAATAGCAGTTAAAATTTGGCATTATTAGCGGCATCCTTATCCTTTAATATGCCTTACCACTTCTCCATTCTCTTTAGTGAAACTATCTACTGGATTGTCCAATAATTCAAACACTCGCTCTACCGGTCGGCACAGCGCAGCGCCTTTATCGGTAACAACAATAGGACGATTGATTAAAATGGGGTGCGCTATCATAGCATCAATCAATTGCTCATCAGTTAGTGCTGCATTGTCTAAGTTAAGTTCTGTATAAATATCCTCCTTACTACGTAATAGCTCGCGTGGGGTAATATTCATCAATGCCAATAGCTCGGTTAAGTAACCACGAGATGGCGGTGTTTTTAAATATTCCACCACCTCGGGCTTCTCACCTGAGGCCTGCATGATGGCGAGGGTATTACGCGAAGAGCTGCATTTAGGGTTGTGAAGAATCGTTGGAATCATAAGGTCTTCCTCTCTTAGAATTGAAGGGCTCAGTTTAGTTCGAATTGATATCATTAAATAAAAATATAATTAGACAAACTTTCAAATAAATAGGCGTTCAATTGAAAAAATCGCCTTTACATCATAAAAGCGAAACTATGGCAAAAAAATTACTCACTATATCGCGAGTGGTATTGGTTAGTGCTGGTACCGTTATCGCGATTGATTGCGCCGTGTTAATGGCAGTTGGCAAAATTAACTTTGGCACTGTGGTCCCTTTCTTATTGGGCAGCGCCTTTGTCGCTCATGGGATATTTTGGCACGCCATTCGTAAGTTTACTAGTCAAAACCCTTTTCGAAATCGTCTTTGGTATGCACTATGGCTGCTATTCTTTATCTGGCTTATGAGCTTTGCTCTGTTCGTTTTTTCATTGCAGCAGCAAATTAAGCAGAGCGCGCAGCCTGTCCCTGATGTCGCTGCAGTTATCGTATTAGGGTCAGGAACGGTCGAAGGAAAGCCGACACCGACGCTTGCTAAGCGTTTAGATACGGCCGCGCCACTGATTAAATCACAACCAAAAGCTTTAGCGCTGACCAGTGGTGGAATCGGTATTGGACAGACGCACAGTGAAGCGAATATTATGGCGAGCTATTTACATGAGGCACATGGCATTGCCTTTGAGCACATTTTGCAAGAAGGTAAAAGCACCAGTACTGCTGAAAACTTAATCAATAGCCAAGTAATATTGGAGACGAAAGGTGTTTCTATCAAAGCACCGGTTGCTATTGTAACCAGTGATTTTCATACCATTCGCGCCGCGGCCATAGCTAGGCATCAAGGCTATCAGCAGCCCATTATGCTCGCCAGCCCTACGCCGCTATCAATTCGCTATAACGCGTGGTTTCGTGAATATTTTGCCTTTGCTAGTGGCTGGCTCTTAGGTGAATACTAGTTATAAAAGCCATCAATAAGGTAAATTGGCAAATAACGTGGACCTTTAACTTAGACCTTTAATACAAATAATAACCACAATCTCTTTCACAAATATAATAACAATGGACTTCTCTATGCTCGTCGATATTTTATTAATCATTCATTTTATCTTACTGGTACTGATATCTTTGCGCGTCCTTGCACGCCATGATTTAACAGCGCCGGCGCGTTTGGCTTGGATGGTCATATTGTTCGTTTTGCCTTATTTTGGCGTGTTGGTTTATTGGATGTTCGGCGAGGTGCATTTGGGGCGCGACTTCACGCGTAAACGTGAGGAAATCATTGAGAAACTACGTCAGCATCGACCAGAGGTGCTTGGTAGTGAGACAGCTTTACTACATGCAGTGAAGCCTGAATACCGAGCAGCGTTTGATTATTCGGCAAAAGCCACCGGCTTTCAGACCACGGTGGGCAATCGTGCCGAGCTAATGGCAGATGCGGCTGAGACGCGCAAACGTATGATTGCTGATTTTGATGCGGCGACCGATCATATCCATGTGCTGTATTATATTTGGTTGGCTGATGACATGGGGATGGCTACCGCCCAAGCACTCATTCGGGCAGCAAAGCGCGGCGTTACCTGCCGAGCGATGGTCGATGGCATGGGCTCGCGTAAGATAGTTGGCTCAAAGATATGGCAAGAAATGAAGGAAGCTGGCGTGCAAGTTAGTGTCGCGCTGCCGTTGACTAATGTCTTAAAGGTGCTGCTATTTAGTCGTATTGATTTGCGCAATCACCGCAAGATTACCGTGATTGATGGCAAAATTGGCTATTCTGGAAGCCGTAACTGCGCCGACCCTGAGTTTCGCGTGAAGGCAAAATACGCCCCTTGGATCGACATCATGCTGCGCATCGAAGGACCCATCGTGGCGCAAAATCAAATGCTATTTGCCAGCGATTGGTTGACTGAGAATCCCGTCACGCCGCTCGATAGCTTTCCTTATTCGTCAGATTTACAACCAAATCTGCTGCCCAATAGTTTTGCCGCTCAAGTTTTCTCTGATGGTCCGACCCAGGCCCACGGCACCACACCGCAGTTTTTAGGTGCCTTAATTAGTCAAGCTCAGCATACGCTGATCATTTCTACACCTTATTTTGTGCCAGATTACTCACTGGTTAGCATTCTATGTGCGACAGCCTATCGCGGGGTTGACGTTACAATGATTTTTCCGAAGAAAAACGACTCCTTTATCGTTGCTGCGACCAGTCACAGTTATTATTGGGAATTGCTCGAGGCTGGCGTAAAAATCTACGAGTATAAGCCGGGGTTGCTACACGCCAAAACCCTGACCGTCGATGGTGAAATCAGTTTGATTGGTTCAACCAATTTGGATTTACGTAGTTTTCATTTGAATTATGAAAATAATATCGTCTTTAGCGACAATAAGCTAACTGCAGATATTATGGAGCGCCAATATCAGTATATCGCTGACTCAGATGAGGTTACGCGTGAAGAAGTGAAAAACTGGCCGCTACCTTATCGAATTTGGAACAATATTATTGCCACGATGGGACCTATTTTATAAGTTGGCCCTATCTTTTTGCAAAACATAGATAACAAAATTGGCTTGCGTTTCAAAAGGCTTCACTGCCACTTCTTGTAGCAGCGCTTGTCTATTCTCGCTGCGCGCACGATAGGCGTAAGGGGTCATGGTCATTAAATCTGCCAAATCCTCTGCGGATAAATTTAGCTCAGTACTGACGCGATGGGTCTCTAAAAGTTGAAAATAAGGCGTCAATTCGTCCAAAAACTTATCAGAATCATGCTCGCGGACGTCATCAAATAGTGCTTCACGCATCGTCGCCAAATGCCCAACATCAGGCTTAGCGATGATGAGATAACCTTCCTCGCTTAATACCTCATGAAACGCTGCTGGCAAGATTGGGCTAAAAATACTGCTAATACCATCGACGCTGTGCGCGCGCAACGGCAAATGCGCGGCGCTGGTAACAAGCGGATAAATGGCTGCCGACTTAGTGAAATCATCTTTAATTTCTTGATACCAAAGCTGATCCAAGGTTTTACTAGCTTTTGCCAGCTCTACAACGGCAGGTTTACTAATGTCTGCCGCAATGAGAATATCCATGCCCGTTTGCGCCATTGCCTGCGTGTAATAGCCTTCTCCGCAGCCAATATCTAGCCAGTTAATGGGCTTATCTTTTTGGTTAGTACTAGATTTTTTTGTCGTCAGTAACGCCGCCATTTTTTGGCAAACGAGCGCTTGTAGCGACTGATAATGACCTGCAGTTAAAAACCGCTTGCGTGCCTCGATAGATTGTCGACTGTCGCCCGGTGCCTTGGATTTTTTTTGTTGTACGGGCAACAGATTCACGTAACCCTGCCGCGCAACATCAAATGGATGGCTAATGTGCTTGGGGTTCAAACTGCCATCGCAGCGCCATGTATCGGCAGCGGGCTGCATGGGTGATTGACAAAGGGGACAAACAAATAAGGCCACAAGCATCTCAAAGTCATTGCAATAGGACTGGTATTTTAACAAAGTTCAGACCGGCTGCGGGATAAAAGGCGCGATAAAAACGGAGAAGAAAACTTATAAACAAGTATTAAAAAAAGCCATCTCAACTAGGCTGAGATGGCTTTTGCATAAATGATATTTTTATTCACTATCAAATGGGATGGCTTAACGTAGTTTTAAAGTCATTAGTCCAAGAATCACAAGGATAATGGCAATAATCCAAAATCGAGCCACCACCTGGGTTTCTTTCCAACCAATCTCTTCAAAGTGGTGATGCAAGGGTGCCATCCGAAAGACGCGTTTTTTGCGTAGTTTATAAGAGCCAACTTGGAGCATAACCGACAATGCTTCGGCAACGAATAGACCACCCATAATGGCAAAGGCAATTTCTTGACGGGTCATAACGGCAATTGTACCGAGCATCGCGCCCAACGCCAGTGCGCCAACATCACCCATAAATACTTGTGCGGGATGGGCATTAAACCATAAGAAACCAAGTCCTGCACCAATCATTGCGCCGCAGACAATAATCACTTCTGAGTTGTAGGCAATATAAGGCACATGCAAATAATCAGCAAAACGTACGTCGCCTGAGACATAAGCCATCGCGCCTAAACCTGCCGCCACCAAGACCACGGGTAAAATGGCTAAACCATCCAAACCATCGGTTAAGTTGACGGCGTTTGAGGCACCATTAATCACAAAATAAGTAAAGATGATAAAGCCAATACCAAATGGTACTGCCGAAAAAGGAATCATCCAATCTTTAAAAATCGGTAGCAGCAAATCCTGCATCTCACGCGTGGTCGTCATATCTGGTTGCAAAGTAGCGATATAATATAAAGACACGCCGACGAATAATGCGCCCATCGACAGCCAAAAGTACTTTTTACGGGCGATTAGACCTTTGGGGTCTTTATATTTAATTTTAAGCCAATCATCCGCCCAGCCGACCGCGCCAAAGATGACCATCACCACGAGCAAAATCCACACATAAGGATTGTTTAAACGTGCCCACAGTAAAGTCGAGACCCCTATCGCGCTTAAAATCAGCACCCCACCCATGGTCGGTGTACCAGTCTTGACCAAATGTGATTGCGGACCATCATTGCGAATCGCCTGACCGTACTTAAGCGCACGCAAACGTTTAATCACCCGGCTACCAAAAACCATACTAAATACAAGTGCGGTAATGACCGCCAGTAACGCCCGTAGCGTCAACGAAGAAACCGCAGAAAACGGTGTATAATACTGGCCAAGCCAGCCAAACAACCAAACTAACACCGCCTACTCCTCGACTAGCGCATTGATAAGGGTTTCCATCTCCATGGAACGTGAGCCTTTAAACAGCACCGTACAAGACTGCGCCTGTTGGGCTTGTAAATAGGACTGCAAATACGCCAATAAACTGTCTTTATCAGCGAACGCATGAGCGCTAATAGCAGAAATTTCTTGCGCGCCTGCTACCGTATAAGGCGCGTATTCGCCAACACACAGCAGCACATCGATGCCCGTGGTCGCAATCGTCCGGCCCAAACTTTGATGCTCACTAATTGCCGCCTCGCCTAGCTCCGCAATATCGCCAAGTACCATTACTTGCGTTCCCGTTTGCGCCGCAAGTACTTTAGCTGCCGCTCGCACCGAATGCGGATTGGCATTATAAGTATCATCAATCAAGCGATGCATACCAAGTAGCTGACTGTTCAACCGCCCTTTTGCAGGACGAGCGTTTTCAAGCCCGACAACGATATCGCTGATGTCAATATTTAGCGCATACGCACAAGCAGCAGCGGCCAAAGCGTTATTAACATTATGCTCGCCCGCTAATGGCAGATTGATATCATGAACTTGGTTACCGATATGTAGCTTAAATTCACTGCGCTCAGGCTCGACATCTAAATGACTGGCACTGACATCCGTATTACCAAAACCTATCACATGCGAGGTGTACTTTTCGGCAATACGGCGCAATTGATTGGTAAAGTCGTCTTTATCAGGAACGATGGCGAATTGAGCGTCGCTTAAGGTATGATAAATTTCAGCCTTGGTTTGGCAAATGCCTTCACGGCTACCAAATTCACCCAAATGGGCGGTACCAATATTTAAGATACATGCAACATCAGGCTGAACAATTTCGGTAGTATAAGCAATCTCGCCAATGTGGTTAGCGCCCAACTCCAAAATCGCATAGCGATGGTAGTCGGATAACTCGAGCAACATCATCGGCACACCCAAGTCATTATTTAGATTGCCACGGGTAATCAGCGTTGGTGCTAATCTGCCAAAGATACTACCGAGCATCTCTTTGCAGGTGGTTTTGCCGCTAGAGCCAGTAATGGCAATCACGGTTAAATTTTTATGCTGCTGCCGACGATACGCAGCCAGTTGGCCGAGCGCTAAGCGGGTATCATTAACGATTAGTTGCGGAATGCCATGAGTATCAGTGGTGGAAATAGGGCGTGAAACAATAGCCGCAACCGCGCCTTTTTCTATAGCAATATTAAGATAATCATGACCGTCAAAATTATCCCCTGTTAATGCTAAAAAGATATCACCAGCTTTTATAGTTCGGGTATCGGTAGCAATACGAGTACTGCTAATTGGTTTTATTGCGTCATGATTTGACTCTGCTTGTTTTTTATCAAACTGCCAATGTCCATCAAGTACTGCGGTTGTCGCAAGCAGATTGTCTGCTTGCCAGACATACAGCCCTTGCGACTGAATGTTGTTATCGTTGTCGGCTGTCATAATGATTACCTTATATATGATGACTACTTATCTTTGATAATTAAAAATATAGGTTTTTAAAAAAGTATAAAAACAAGCTGCTGCGCTATGATTTATTTATCAATGCTATACGCGCCCTGCTTGTTTTAAGGCATATTGCAAAATAACGCTGTCGTCAAAATCATAACGGACGTGATTAATTTCTTGATAGGTCTCATGACCTTTTCCCGCGATAACGACGATATCATCAGGCGCTGCTTGATTGACTGCATATTCGATAGCAGTTTGGCGCGCAGGCTCGATATGAGTACGTTGATATTGTTCATTTGTCATACCCGCTTGCATATCTTGCAAGATCGCCTTTGGGTCTTCAGAACGTGGATTGTCCGCCGTCAATACAACCTTGTCCGCGCCTGCCAATCCGGCTTGCGCCATCAATGGACGCTTGCCCGCATCACGGTCGCCACCGCAACCAAACACTGCCCAAAGCTGACCTGTACAATGGGTTTTTAGGCTAGCAAGCACCTGGCTTAATGCATCAGGAGTATGAGCATAATCAACAATAAAACAGCCGTTATTAGACGGCACGCGCTGCATTCGTCCAATCGCTCCTTGCAGTTGCGAAACAACGGCAGCAATGCTTTCAAGACTAATTTCTAAAGCCACTGCAGCTGCCATAGCCGCAAGTAAATTGGCGACGTTAAAACGCCCTAATAATGGGCTAATGATATTAATAGTATGAATTTTTTCATTGCCAAAATCTGTACGCAGCGTAATCTCAACGCCTTGCAAACTTGGCGTGATATCAGCGGCGACGAAAGTAGCCATTTTTGACGGGTCTAAGCTATAGGTCCAAACTGTCAAATCACTGGCATGGGCGGTGTCGAGCATAATCTGCGCATACTCGTCATCGATATTGATAATGGCGTGGGTTAACTCTGGAAAATGTGCTTTATCAAACAGCTTGGCTTTTGCCGCTGCATATTCTGCCATATCGGCATGATAATCGAGATGATCACGGCTCAAATTGGTATAAATCGCTACCGACACTGGCATACCTTGTAATCGCTGCTGGTCTAGGCCATGCGAGCTGGCTTCTAAGGCCAATAATTCTGCCTTCTCAAGGCCCATTTGATATAAAAACTGCTGTACCGCTAAGGCATCGCCCGTGGTATGACTGGCCTGTTCCAGAGCACCAAGTCTGCCATTGCCCGCCGTTCCCATCACCGCGCTGCTCATGCCAGTCAACTGTGTCAATTGCGCAACCAATTGACTGATGGTCGTTTTGCCATTGGTTCCCGTCACCGCGACTACGGTTGGCAAGGTCACAGCCTGCTGATATTGCAACCGTGCTTGAATGAGACTGCCTAAAAAATCGCGAATATTGGGAACGTATAAAACTGGACAAGGCAGGGCAGCTAATTGCTGCTGAGCTACCGACTGTGAATCAACAGGAGATAATTGAATATTGGCATGGGGTGGTACATTAGCTTTAGACAGCAAAGCAATTGGATCAATTTCTGATAGGATAAAAGCCGACTGTTCAGTGGCTTGATAAAGATAATCACGACTTTTTTGACAATTCGGTGTTTGACTTTTTAATGAGACAAAAACATCGTTGGCCGCTAACTGACGACTGTCTAAGCAGAATTGCTGAAAGGGGATATTGGCAACCAAATCTATTGAATTGGATAGCTTCTGCTTTGCCATCATCGCAGACAATGCCTGCGCTAAACTATGGCGGTGGCTTTGTCCATTAGCCTTGCTCCCACTGCCGCTGGCTTCAATCAGCTGTTGCAAGGTGACTGGGGTGCTGCTTAGCGGCGAGGTGGACAGTGTCATGGGCAAATCCTAAACGGTTAAAACGCATCATATAGTTAAGGGCGGACAATTAAAAACTATTTTTTAGCTACTGGTCTTCGGTCTTTAGCGGCTTATCTAACGGCACGTTATACAAACGCAGCGCCTCTTTCATGACGTTATGGAAAACGGGTGCTACGGTTAAACCCGCATAAATTTGACCTCGCGGGTCTTCGATAAGCATCACACCGACCAGCTTAGGATTGGACGCTGGCGCTATACCTGCAAAGACGTTACGATACTGGTCGCTATAGTAGCCGCCTTTCGGATTGATACGCCGCGAGGTTCCTGTTTTACCAGCAACGCGATAACCATCGATGGCCGCAGCTTTTGCGGTACCACCCGGCTCGGTCACACTTTCTAGCATCTGTACGATAGACATGGCTTGTTCATGCGCCATGATACGTTTGCTTGGCTGTTTTTTGTCATCTTTAATTAAGGTTAATGGATGCATCACGCCGCCCGCTGCCAGCGCCGAATACGCCTGCGCCACCTGCGCCACCGTTACTTGCAAACCATAACCATAACTGACTGTTGCCCGTCTTGAGGTTTCTTTTTCTTTTGGTGTAACGACGAGGCCACTGCCCTCACCAGGGAATTGCAGCGGTGTTTTTGCCCCAAAGCCAAACTGCCTTTGCATATTAGTAATGGCATCAGGCGGCAAAGATAAAGCAATCTTGGTCGAGGCCACATTACTAGATTTTTGCAATAGCGTCGCAAGCGTAATGCGTCCCAGATTATTATGGTCACGAATCGTATAACCGCGCACACGGATAGAGCCAGGATTGGTATCAATTAAAGAGGTCGTCGTGTACTTACCTGAGTCTAATGCGGCGGCAACGGTAAACGGTTTCATAACAGAACCGGGCTCAAAGACATCAAGTAGCGCGCGGTTTCGCTGGTTTTCACCCGTCATCTCATTGAGATTATTCGAGTTAAATGACGGCCACGTCGATAAAGCCAGCACCTCACCAGTCTGAACATCAACAATCATACCTGTCGACCAGCGCGCTTTTTGTAGGCGACCCGCTTTTTCTAGCTCTTTATAGAGCAAATATTGTAGTCGTGAATCAATGGTTAGCGCGACATCTTTACCTGGTATTTCTGGCTTAACTTGCTTGATTTCTTTAAGGCTGTTTTGCTTGGCGTCTTTTAATACCAATACTTTACCGTCATCACCCGCCAGCTCAGTTTCGTATTGACGTTCGATACCAGCACGCCCTTCATAACCCCCTTCAGGGTCGCTAGCGTTTTGACCCATAAATCCTAACAACTGCGAGTTCGGCTGCGGCTGCGGATAATAGCGCTGGAAGAAGTTTTTTTCATACACGCCCGGGAAATCTAGCGAGCTAACACTTTGTGCAATCTCTGGCGTTACTTTATTAAGAAGCGGCAGATAATGCGATCCTGCACCCGATGGCAATGCCGCTTTAACAGCCTCTTCATCAGTAACGTCGATACTGTCATCAATAGCCGTGACCTTTTTGAGCTCAGTGAGCGAAATATTGGCAGCGGCAGCAAGCGTGGTCAAATCCATATTGTCCAAGCGTTTTTGCATTCGCGCGATCAGCTGCGGACTTTCAGGGTTGGTCAAGATAATACGTTTAAGCTCGTAATATTCGCGCGCGTAATCATGCGGACTAAAAGATACGGTCGCCAGTGGTGCACTGACCGCTAACGGTAAATCATTACGATCAGTAATCATACCGCGATAAGATTTTTGCGTTCTTACGCTAGTGATGAGCTCGTTGCCTTTATCTTGGTAAAACTGAGCATTAGCAACTTGTAAATAATAAGCCCGGCTGATGAGTAGGCCTAAAATAATTAATGATAGCGCCCAAATGGTACGGAAACGGTTTTTATCTTGCTCGACTCCGCCGCGAGACGACGCCCCCGATGCCTTTCCCAGAAAGGTTCTTTTGCTTTTTTGGGTTTTAACACTGGTATAAGCGCCCTGCTCTTCGTTCTTTTTTAGGCGACTAAATAACTTATCTTTGCGGTTATCTTTAGCTTTATTATCTTTTTTACCACCTGTCTGTCCAGATTTGGCGGCACTAGCACGGCGTAGCGGCTTAGTGACTTTGCCGCTGGTTGCTTTTTTGTTGCTATTCTTGACGGTGGCTTTGCCGTTTTTGACGGTAGGCTTTTTATCACTCATTGTCCTGCCTCCGCTAGGTCGGCATCCGCTTCAAAAAAATCTGTTTCATTAGCAGCCGCACCTTCGCCATCAGCCTCGTCCGGTGCTAGTGTGAGCTTAACCGCGGCCCCGGGTTGAATAATCAGCTTATCTTTAAGCGTGGGGGAAAACATTCCCAACTCGGCAACCGCACGACTGGCGATTTGCGGGGTCGCACTAAAGGTCTGCTGCTCAATCAGCAAGCGCTGATGTTCCACTTGCAACTTACGCTCTTGTTTTTTCATATCTTGCAAGGTTTTATAATCCTGATGATATTGCTGAACGCCTTCGGCCGTTTTGATACCACTCCAAATAATCGCGGCTGCAAGCAACAATAATATGACCACATAAATACTGACCACATTAAATCGGCGCACGAATAATTCGCCAATGTCTGTGTTAGGGGGCATTGCAGTGCGGCGGTCTACAGGTTTGTCAGATATTGCCATGACGATCTCAAAAAAGTGAACTTCAAAATATAAAAAGCGATAACTATTTGCGAGTGATAAAACCCTTTTAAGCCATCAGCACCATCAATAAAAACGAAAACGACTACGAACAGAAATAAAACTAAAACCAAGCAAAAAAGTAACTGCTGAGCCTAGCAGATAATATTTACAGCTTTTTAACAGCCGCGTAAGTATTAAAACATTTGGTCATAAATAGCTACATAAACCACTGACAGAAATCCTTTCAATAATAACTATCTACCATTCCTGCTTGCCATCATGCAAAATTTTCTCACTGTTATATTTCAGCGTTAGACAAATAATCGGTATCGGTACGCGTTGCCATGCGCAGCCATGCACTGCGGGCACGTGGATTTTGGCTTAGCTCTGCTTTACTAGGACCGATACGTTTTGGCTTGGTAAAATATCGCGGACGCTTTGGCGGCATTGGCAAGTTTTCATCCTCAGGATATTGACCTTTGCTATGACGCTGAAAAAACTGCTTAATACGGCGATCCTCTAATGAATGAAAGCTAATGACGGCCAGCTGACCACCCGATTTTAAAATTGGAACGCTTTGCGTTAAAAAATCATCAACATCGCCAAGCTCATTATTGATAAAAATACGCATCGCCTGAAAGCTTTGGGTCGCTGGATGCTTGCCACGCTGCCAGTTTGGATGCGCCGCTTTTATTACCTCTGCCAACGCAAGCGTGGAGTCATAGCTGTCCATCTGCTTAATCGCACGCGCGATTCGACGACTGTGACGCTCTTCACCAAACTCATAAAGCACATTGGCCAAGGTCTCATCATCGACTGTCTCTAGCCACTCGGCAACCGACTGCCCGCGACTGGTATCCATTCGCATATCGACTGCGCCATCGCGCATAAAGCTAAACCCGCGATTACCGTCATCAATCTGTGGCGAGGAGATACCCAAATCTGCCATTAAACCGTCCACTTTCGTGATACCCATATTAGCTAAGCTATCGGTCAAGGTCGCAAAACTGTCATGAACCACTTTGACGCGGCTATCAGTCTTTGCCAAATCGCGAGCAACGCTAATGGCCGTCGGGTCTTTATCGAAAACAACCAAGGTTGCATCGTCAGCAAGCTGGCTTAATAGCAGACGGCTATGACCACCACGGCCAAAAGTCGCATCGACGTATATCCCACTCATTTGTAAGCCACTTTGTTGGTCGTCATCTTTTTGCTTAGGTAGCGATTTAACGCCTAACACCGCCGCCACCGTTTCTTGTAGAAGCACGGCATCATGGACGAAATTTAATTCATCAGAACCCGCTTGCTCTATGACTGGCTCTTGAGCAATATTTTGCGCAGATTTTTCGACAGAAATGCTGTCTATAGCATTATCCGCAACCGCTGACTCAGGGTTAGCAGAGGCATTAGAATGACTGACTTTAGAATTGGGCGTATGGTTTAGCGTGTTTTTTGGCTTTGGTTTCGATATGGACACAAACGACTCAGTAGATGATGGCCTTTTTGGCCAGTAATAGTAAAAAATCAGATGAAAATAAACAAGTTATGACTCACCTAGCATTATTATCGCAAGGATACACGGCTAGTCAAGCGCTAGAGAGGCTTTTCGTTAAAAATATCTCAGCTCTCTGTTATACTAGCGCTATATTTTACGCTATTTTTCTTTATTGACGGCTAGTGTTTCATCCATATTCTTCATTCAATTGTTTTATTTGAATTGAGCTTTAATTTTTTTCACCGCTTCAACCATTAATAACCCTATTCCGAGATTTTTATGACCCAATCATTGACCCAACCTACTACTGATGGCAAGCGCCCTATTCGTACTCGTATTGCACCTTCACCGACTGGTTTTCCGCATGTCGGGACCGCTTATATCGCGCTATTTAATTTGGCTTTTGCCAAAGCCCACGGCGGCGAATTTATTTTACGAATCGAAGACACCGATCAAACGCGCTCAACCGAACAATCTGAAAAAATGATTTTAGATGCGCTTCGTTGGGTCGGTCTTGACTGGGCGGAAGGTCCAGATATTGGCGGCCCACATGCGCCATATCGTCAGAGCGAGCGTAGTGATATTTATAAAAAACACGCTGAGCAGCTGATAGAAAACGATCACGCTTTCCGTTGCTTTTGTACGACTGAAGAGCTCGATGCGATGCGCGCTGAACAAATGGCCAATGGCGAAACGCCGCGATATGATGGCCGCTGCGCACATTTAGCACCAGAGAAAACCGCGCAACTGGTTGCTGAAGAAAAGCCGCACGTGATTCGTATGCGCGTGCCAACCGAAGGCGTCTGCCAGATTCATGACATGCTGCGCGGAACGGTTGAGATTCCTTGGACGCAGGTCGATATGCAAGTGCTGCTAAAAACTGACGGCATGCCAACGTATCATTTGGCCAACGTCGTCGATGACCACTTGATGGAAATCAGTCACGTCATGCGCGGTGAAGAATGGCTCAACTCGGCGCCAAAGCATCAACTGCTTTATGAGTATTTTGGTTGGGAGATGCCAACCCTTTGCCATATGCCATTACTGCGTAACCCAGATAAATCAAAGCTGTCAAAACGTAAAAACCCAACCTCGATTACTTATTATCGCGATGCCGGCGTGCTCCCTGAAGCCTTGCTCAATTATCTCGGTCGTATGGGCTATTCAATGCCTGACGAAGCTGAGAAATTCACCTTGGAGGAAATGATTGCCAGCTTTGATATTCAGCGTGTGTCCCTTGGCGGTCCTATTTTTGATATCGAAAAACTCAACTGGCTCAATGCCGAATGGCTTCGTGCGCTCACCCCTGAAGAGCTAAAAAACAAAATCCTCAACTGGGCAAGTGACAGTGATAAATTGACCGCGATTGCCGCGGCGATTCAGCCTCGTATTGAACTACTGTCTGATGCGGTCAATTGGGGCGGTTTCTATTTCCAAAACCTACCTGATATCACAGCAGAGAGCTTTACGCATAAATCACTGACGCCTGAGCAAATTACCGAAATGCTACAACTGGCGCTTTGGCAACTAGAAACTTTACCGACGTGGTCGGAAGAAAATATCTACGCCACACTAAAAGGTCTTGCGGCTCATCTTGATATTAAAATGCGTGACTTTATGGCACCGTTTTTTATCGCTATCGCTGGCAGCACCTCATCGACGCCTGTCATGAACTCCATGGCGATTATTGGTGCTGATATGACTCTGACACGCTTACGTCATGCGATTGATGTGCTTGGCGGTTTGGGTAAAAAGAAACTGAAAAAACTAGAGAAACAAGCGGCAGAACTGCCAGACTTCTTAGCTGATAAATAGTTTGTCGGCTGAATAATCTTGCATTTGTTAATTAAAAATAGAATGCATGAATAATAAAAAGGGTCAGGCTAATACTGGCCCTTTTTTACGTTAATCTCCGTACTAAAATGCCCATAATTAGCCGTTTAAATACTTTTAATAACTTTTTTTGCATATTTACGCATTATTTTTAAAATAGCAGTTGACAAGACTGCCGCTCTTACCTAAAATACGCACACTCTTAGCGAGGGGCTATAGCTCAGTTGGTAGAGCACTTGCATGGCATGCAAGGGGTCAACGGTTCGACTCCGTTTAGCTCCACCATACTATTTATCGCAACGCTCAGTATGACTGAAACTTAACATAAATACTCGCTAGTAGGACGATATCAGCACCTAGGCAAGGCTTGCTCTATTAATAGATAAGCACTCTGATATTGTGAAGTACCGTTGTAACCCTTGGTTATGACACTCTATGCGTCCCCATCGTCTAGAGGCCTAGGACACCGCCCTTTCACGGCGGTAACGGGGGTTCGAATCCCCCTGGGGACGCCACTATTCGGCGTCACTTATTAGCACTTTTGCTTAGCGTCAGGTTAGACTAATAAGCGAACAATAAAAAAGCCCAGTCATCTTATGGTGACTGGGCTTTTTTGCGTCTGTATTTTTTGTCACCTATTTTTAAAAAACTATTATGAGACAAATATTAATTGATTAATTCTTTCTTACATCCACTTACATTTCGTTGATTTTGTCACTTATATTAACACTCCAATACACATTCCTCATGCTTTTCTACTTAATAGTATTATTAATAAGTCCTTCTTTTCCTTATGCTTATCTTATGTTCATCGTGATAGCGAACGATGAACAACGATCAAAGGTAAATGCCTATGATGGGAAGTAAATGTTGGTTCTTGTCCAACGCCTCTCACCCCAATAATGAAAATTATAAATATTCATACAAGAGTAAGAAATTTTAAAAAGGAATGGTTATGTTAACTACTTATACCCCTCAGCGTCGTCCCTCCTGGCGCGGTGTACTTGCCGGTCTGGTTATGGGATTGATCATCGTTATGGCAATGGTTGCCCTTGCTTTGGTACTTAGCTCATTTTTACCGTTTGACTTAAAAGGAACGAGTATCGCAGGTGGCATTTATGCGGTTATTACCGCCTTAGTCAGTGCTTTTGTAGCAGGTCATTTTGCGATTAAATTTTCAGCACCCGAGGCTTTATTTGGCGATGGTACCGATGTCGACCCAAGAGATGCTACTCTAACGGGAATGCTAACGGCCGCTTTGATTGTATTGTTTACCACTTTTTTCACTTTAAGCAGCGCTACTGGAATTTTAACGACAGCGGGGAACGTGGTAGGTTCTACAGTTGGTACCGTTGCTAAGACGGCTGCAACGACAGCAACAGTGGGCGCAGCTGCTGCGGGACAAGCGTCACAAAATGAAGGCGTACAACAAAAAGCACAAGAAATTTATCAGCGCGTTTCAGGTGATATCAGTGAAGAAGATATCCAAGCGATGATTGCAAAAAATACGCAGAATTTAAATGAACAACAAGTCGCAGCAACCAGTCGTGTGGTAAAAGACATGATAAATAGTACCAAAACTCAAGTCACTAATATGGATTTTACCGATATCGATACATGGCGTCACATCGATGACTATGCAAAACAGCGTATGGCATCAATTGAGCAGACGCTAAAAGGCCCTGAGCTTATTACGCGCTTGCAACAAGAAGGCCTAACAGAAGCGCAAGCTATCGAAGTTCGTACCGAAGTTCAACAATCATTTAACGAATATAAAATGAAAACAGAGCAAAGTATCGCTGAAGCAAAAGCAGCCGCTGAAGAAAAACTTCAACAAGCGGAAGACGTTGCTCGTAAAGCGGCATTATACAGTGGTCTCTTTTGGCTAATTAGCACTATCCTAACCTTTATCGCTGCTATCATGGGTGCAAGAAGTGCGGCAGCAAACCATCGTTTAGACAAGCCTATCGTTACTTTAGGTGATAATGTTCGCTAAGATGTTAACTAGAATGGAAATCATAAAGCTTTAAAGTCTTTATTAACATTCGTCAAAAAGCCCAATCACGATATATCGTGGTTGGGCTTTTTTTTGCTGAGTGATTTTTTATTGAAAGCGCTTTTTATTGGCCACAATTTAGAGATGAAGGATTGAAACACTAGACATTCCGTCTTACTCAAACCTATACTCAGAGTTGCTCCTACTATTTGAAAGGCATGTTGGCGATGTTTGGTATTGAGAATTATCTAGGGTTTGTCATGACGGCCATTTTGTTAAACCTCACCCCTGGCAGCGATAGTATGTATATTATTACCCGCAGTATCTCGCAAGGACAAACGGCAGGATTTTATTCCGTGCTAGGTATTATTTCAGGAATTTTAGTGCATACGTTATTAGCCGCGCTAGGTTTGTCAGTGTTACTTGCCAATTCCCCTACAGCGTTTATGATCGTCAAATATATTGGCGCCAGTTATTTATGTTATTTGGGCTTAAAGATGCTCATAACGAAACAAGATGGACTAATAACCGATAACCTATCCAACAATAGTTATTCTGCCCGTGCTAACGTTTTAGATTATGGACAAATCTATAAACAAGGCGTACTCACCAATACTTTTAATCCAAAAGTCGCGTTATTCTTTTTGGCTTTCTTTCCGCAATTTATCCATCCTAATTATGCCAATAGCATGGTGTCATTTATCGTTTTGGGACTAACCTTTGCCGTCACCGGTTTTATATGGTGCTTATGTTTGGCCCTACTTGCATCAAAGTTCAGCGAAAACCTAAGGAAGAATCCTGCGATAGAAGTGTTTTTAAATAGAGTAAGCGGGGTTGTGTTTGTTGGGCTGGGAATTAAGTTGCTGACTGAAAAGGGATAACAGTAAAAAACTAGGGCGTGTCCTCATTTTAAAAATGGTGATAAAAATGAGATAAATGGCAGCTAAACAAGGAAAATAGTGCAGTTAATATCGGCATATTACCCAGCTATTTAACGAAGTTTGGCAAAATTTAGCCATTTTTAGCCCATTTAGATGTCCATCGATTGAATTGAGGACACGCCCTAATGAAGCAAAAATTACTTTTCATAAAAAAGCCCAATCCCTATTTTACTAGGATTGGACTTTTTGTCATACTAAGTCTAATAAACCGTTATGCAGCGTCTTTATTCTCAGCTGCCAATTGACGTAGGACATAATGCAATACACCACCATGACGCACGTATTCACGCTCTTTTGGCGTCTGAAGCATGACATTGACCTCAAAGGTTTCAGACGAGCCATCAGCACGTGTGGCTGTGACTGTTGCAGTTTTACTCTCACCGTTATCTAAACCAGTAATGCTCAGCACTTCTGAGCCATCGAGGTTATGAGTCTCTGCATTTTCACCATCTTTGAAGGTTAATGGCAACACACCCATTCCGACGAGGTTTGAGCGGTGAATCCTCTCAAATGAGCTGGTCAATACAGCTTTTACACCGAGCAAAATAGTCCCCTTGGCAGCCCAGTCTCGGCTAGAGCCAGAGCCATACTCTGCACCGCCAAGTACAACTAGCGGACGACCATCTTCTTTATATTTCATTGCCGCATCATAGATGGCCATTTCTTCGCCGTCTTGTAGCGAGGCATTATCGTCTTTGAAGTAATAGGTATAACCACCCTCTTTACCACCCATCATGGTATTTTTGATACGGATATTGGCAAACGTACCGCGCGTCATCACCGCATCATTACCACGGCGTGAGCCATAGCTGTTGAAATCGGCTTCCATCACACCGCGCTCTTGCAAGTATCTACCTGCTGGAGATTCAGCATTGATGTTACCGGCTGGTGAGATATGGTCAGTGGTGATTGAATCACCAAACAGACCTAAAATACGTGCGCCATTGATATCTGGAATACCTTCTGGCTCCATAGTCATGCCATCAAAGAACGGTGGATTTTTAATATAAGTAGACGCTTCACTCCATGGGTACAATTGGCTATCTGCCGAGCTAATAGCATTCCATTCTGCACTACCATCGAAGACATGACCGTAGTTTTTGCGGAACATATCTGCGTCGATATTATTGGCGATCAGCTCATTAATTTCATCGGACGTTGGCCAAATATCTTTTAAAAATACATCGTTGCCGTCTTGGTCTTGACCTAGCGGATGCGTAGTTAAGTCAATATCGACCGTTCCTGCTAGTGCATAAGCAACGACCAATGGTGGCGACGCCAAGTAGCTGGCTTTGACATGGGAGTGAATACGACCTTCAAAGTTACGGTTACCTGACAATACGGCAGCGGCAACCAAGTCGCCTTCTTCGATCGCGCCTTCGATTGCCCCTAATAGGGGACCTGAGTTGCCGATACAGGTAGTACAACCATAACCAACCAGATAGAAGCCAATTTTCTCTAATTCATCCATTAACTGAGACTTTTCAAGATAGTCGGTCACCACCTTTGAGCCTGGGGCAAGGGAAGTTTTGACCCATGGTTTAGCGGTTAGACCTTTTGCAGCGGCTTTTTTGGCGACTAGACCTGCGCCAATCATTACTGCCGGGTTTGAGGTATTGGTACAAGAAGTGATCGCAGCAATAACGACAGAGCCATCACGCAATCGATATTCTTCATCTTCAATTTTGACCGTACAGTAAGTACTGCCCTCCGCGCAAAAAGGCTTAGGTTTGGCCGCCAAAGCTTTAGCTTGTTCTTGTTCACCGCCTTCTTGGTCAAAGCGTACTTTGCCTTCGATTTCTGCCTTACGGTCTTTGGTCATTCTTTCAAGCGTTTCGCCAAACTTCTCATGCATATCGGATAGATTAATACGCTGCTGTGGCAAGTTTGGACCAGCAAGGGCCGGCTGAACAGAAGATAAATCCAGCTCTAGCTTGCTTGAGTAAGTTGCCGCTGGTGTATCGGCATCGTGCCATAAACCTTGCGCTTTGGCATATTTTTCAACCAGCTCAATCTGGCTTTCTTCACGGCCTGATAGACGAAGATAATCAATCGCCATCTGGTCAATTGGGAAAATACCGCAAGTTGCGCCATATTCTGGTGACATATTGGCAATCGTGGCACGGTCAGCGAGTGGCATACTATGTAAGCCTTCACCGTAAAATTCGACAAATTTACCCACCACACCATGGGCACGTAGCATCTCAACCACACGTAGTACTAAGTCCGTTGCGGTGACACCCTCGGTCAATTTACCTTTGAGCTCAAAACCAACCACTTGGGGAATTAACATTGAAGACGGCTGACCGAGCATCGCCGCTTCCGCTTCGATACCGCCAACACCCCAACCTAGCACACCGATACCATTAATCATGGTGGTGTGACTGTCGGTGCCAAATACCGTATCAGGATAAGCCGTCAGCTCACCATCGACTTCAGCGGCCATGACCACGCGGGCTAAATACTCAAGATTAACCTGATGCACAATTCCGGTTGCTGGCGGCACAACGACGAAGTTTTTAAAAGCATTTTTGCCCCAATGCAAAAACTCATAACGCTCGTTATTACGTTTAAATTCAATTTTTTCATTTAAATCTAGCGCATCTTCGCGGCCATACGCATCGACTTGAACCGAGTGGTCAACGACCAATTCACTTGGAATAAATGGGTTAATTTGCTCAGCTCGACCACCAAGCTCAACCACCGCATCACGCATTGCCGCCAAATCAACAACCGACGGAACACCAGTAAAATCCTGCAAAACCACGCGGGCTGGCATAAAGGCAATTTCTTTTGAAGCTTCTGCGCCTGCATCCCAATTGGCAACCGCTTCGATATGATTTTTACCAACAGACTGGCCATCATCTTCATTACGTAATAGATTTTCTAAGACGATTTTCATACAAAATGGCAGTTTGCTGATGTTCTTGTAGGTGCCAGTCAGCTTCGGCAGGCTATAATATGCATGCTCCTTGCCAGCGACTTCAATCGTGTCTTTGACATTAAAAATATCACTCATGGTAGCTTCCTTATCGTTGTTATAGATCCTGAACATAAATTACTATGCAATTGATACTACGTTAAATGCATAACTGGTTATGATGATAACTGGTGGCTAAATAGATGGAGGTTCAATTTTTCTTAAAATGAAGCAATTGAACTAAATGGCTGCACTTAACAGTAATGTTCTTTTACCATAACAAATAACCTACGCTTTGTTAACGTCTGGACGTAGTTAAATCGTGGCCCAATCGTAAACAGAACAATGCTTTAGCGACTAAAACTTAAAGGTTAATTGACAAGGGACGCCTCGCCTTTTATTTTTGTCGGCGGCGACCATCACGAAATACGAAGCTATCCTCATAAAAGCTAGGATTGCTATTTTCTGCCCAAAAATGCGGCACTCCTAAAATGGGTAACGGCGATAGTTTGCGCGGGGTAACATCTGGCTGCGATAATAACGCGTCCATATAATCCGCCACTTTTTGATCCAAATAACGCATGCGCTCAGCTAGCGTTAAAGCAAAGAAATCCTGCGTTACCTTTATCCCGATACTATGGGCGCATAACGCCTTACGTGGCTGTATTAATTTTTCTAGCAGTGCATGACCAAAAATATAAACCGCCGCCTGAGCTTTATCATTAAGCTGCTTTGGCTCGTCCCATTTCTCACGCGGATTTACCAAACTTCCTTGCCAATCAAAACCTACCAACGCCTCACCAATTCTAGGGTCAGAGGTGACCAGTACTGCACCGTTTTCATCAAATACAGTAATGGTATCGCGCACACGCCCGCGGCTACTGCCAATCCCCTGCGCCGCAATTTCATTCATATGATAATAATTGAGCAGCGCTTTAGTCTTTGGAAAGGTAAGCCAAATGCTACCGTTAAATAAATCGTGTAAATTATTACGGGTTGGGATATTGCCGACCGTACCGATAAAGCTCTCATACGCTTCGCCTTCTGGCAGCGCCTTTTGCGAGACGAATTGTAAGGTTTGGGCTTGATTGTTTAGCGCAGGTTTGGTTTGCGGCAGTGGCTGTTGTGAGCATTCACTTTGCTGCTGCAACGCTGTATTCAATACCTTTGCAATAATATCAGGCGTATTTTCAACTTTATCGGCATTAGCGGTGTCAGTCTGTAACGCACTGAGTTGGGTAATGCTTTTGCTTAGGTAGGTCAATTGATGTAAATGACAAAGCCATGGCGCTTGCCAGTCGATCATAGCAAAGCTACTGTCGAGGCTACTGGTAAATATAGACGGATGATCAAAAAGGATGTCAGAGTGAGACGTGATAGATAAATCGGCGGCAGTCATGTTAGGAATCTCGGTTAGCGGTATGGCTGCGCTATGGTATCATGGAGCGCTTTTTTACGGCTAGACAAGCCGCTCGAAACGACGGTTTCGTGCGCTATTTATTGATGAGTTTTTATGGCAAATTTTAACACCCACTTAAATACCGCATTTATGGTTAGTGGTACGATGAGTTTAACGATTTATAAAGCTGGATTGATTGATGATTCGGGATTTTTGATGTGCGTGGCACTCGGTACCATGGGCGGATTGCTACCTGATTTGGACTCTGATCATTCAACACCGATCAAACTTGGCTTTAATGTCACCTCTTTTGTCTTTGCCTTTGGTTTGGTCATGCATTGGCGTAGTGAGCTAAGTTTACTGGCATTAATTGCATTATGGTTGGCCGGTTACGGCTTTATGCGCTATGTGGTGTTCTCGATTTTTACCAATATGACCGTGCACCGCGGCGTGATTCACTCCGTCCCTTATATGGCAATCTTGGGACTAGGGCTTACTTATTTAAGCTATGATATTTTGCATCTGTCATTAACGGTGAGCTGGTTTTATGGTCTATTCTTATTTGGCGGCGCGATGGTGCATTTGGCATTAGATGAGATTTATAGCGTGAATTTATCTAACATGAAATTAAAGCGCTCATCAGGCACGGCGATGAAGTTTTATCAACATAAAGACAAATGGTGGTATTTATTACTGTACGTCATTTTAGCGTTATTGGTCTATTTTGCGCCGCCTTTTGAGCCGTTTTGGCAGCAGCTGCGTGACCCCGTGCCTTGGGCCCAACTAAAAGTCGGTATACTGCCTGAGATAATAAAAAATATGCAGCGTTAACAGGCATAGATGTCGCTAAATTCAAAATGATAACCCGAGTAAAATATGCAACCTAATCTACCAGTGTGCCCTTGCCAAATTAATCCCGTCTCAGAGGCTATCAAAGCAGCGCTATCTTATAAAGACTGTTGTCAACCGTATCACGACAGCCTTTTAAGCCAAGAAGCTGATAGCATAATGGCAGAATCAGCTGAGCGTCTTATGCGCACGCGCTATAGTGCGTTTGCCTTAGTTAAGCCAGATTATATCGTCAAAACCACGCTGCCTACTCAGCAAAGCTTACTTGATATTAACGCGATGGAGAATTGGGCAAAAGAGACAGATTGGGCAGGGCTAGAAATCGTCGAACACACGCCAAAGCGGGGTAAACGTCATGCGCAGGTTGAGTTTAAAGCATACTTCAATACCGTAGACGGTATACAGGCGCATCATGAGTTGTCTGCTTTCGTAAAGGTAAAAGACAAAGCTACTAATGATGGGCGTTGGTACTTTTTAGATCCAACTGTTTCTATGTCTGTCACACAGAAACAGCCGTGTATTTGTGGCTCGGGTGAGAAGTTTAAGCGGTGTTGTGGGCTATATTTTTAAGCATTAATAAAGATTTGATAACTAAACACTCGCCCCAACCGCTCGTGCAATCGCTTTACCTTCTTCAATCGTCAAAAATTTACGTTGGCTTGGGCTGTCTTTATAAATCACATCGCCATCTTGAAATATCAGACATTCATTGACTGCTAGCTGCTGCCACTTTTCGTTTTCGGTCAATGGCACGGTGACTAAAATCGTTACTTTATCGGTGTCAGTGGTCACATCGCCAAAGTTAATCGCCAAATCGTCATCGGCCAATTTTGCCTCACCAAACGGTGCTTGGCGCGTGAGATAAAACAGCAAGCTGCCTGCATACGCCAATTGCCATTGACCATTTGATATGAGGCAATTAAATAAACCATTTGCAGAAAGATAGCGACATTGAGTGGTCAAGAAATTAAACAGCGTTTGGTCATCAGGGCGGGTTTTAAAGCTACTTTTTAGACGATTGACCAAATAACAAAACGCCATTTCAGAATCGGTATTACCAACTGGTTGACAGTGTGAGGCGTTACCATTGTCTTGCAAGCGCTGACAGCGTTTGATAAATTCGATATTCATCTGACCGTTATGGGCAAACACCCACTGCTCGCCCCAAACTTCACGGACAAAGGGATGGGTATTTGCCAAACAACTTTGCCCTTGAGTCGCTTTACGAATATGAGCGATGACGTTCATGGCTTTGATTGGGTAGTTATTGACCAAGTCGGCAACGGGTGATAAATGGCTTGGGCGATTGTCATGGAACAGTCGTAAACCAGTTGAAGCATTGGCGGTTTTGTCATTATTGGTACATTCACTGCGCTCAAAAAAGGCAATACCAAAGCCATCTTCGTGGCTGTCGGTCATGCCGCCGCGACGGCGAAACCCTGCAAAGCTAAAACCAATATCGGTTGGGGTATTACAGTTCATTCCTAAGAGTTGACACATTTATAGAGTACCGCCGTTGTTGTCGTCTTTTGGGGAATTTAAAGTAGAACCTAAATCAGTTTCTGGAGCCTCATCAAACATCTCATAAGGCGTTGCGCCATCAGTATCAATATTCGCCAAAATACGTTGCGCATGCGCCAAATCCGTATCTTGTATCCACAGCACTATCCCAGAATTCATTCCGGGCATTGCACTTAGCGGTTGCAGAGACACCGTAATGCCGTTATTACGCAGCAGATTGGCATGCAGCTCGCCTTGCATATTGGTATCGTAGCGTGCCAGTTTGTGCCAGTTATCAACTTGATCGGTCATGATAAATTCCTTTTAAACAGTTAAATGTTTTATTAATACAAATGGATTTAATAAAAGTCAAAACCTGATGACCAGTTAATTTGATTTAACGAATAAGCATCAATATGAAAACCGTTTGGGTACTCTTTAAAACCGGGTTGTGATTTTAATTGGTTGATAGCGGCTTGCGCTTGTTGCTCAGTCGCAAATACGCCGATTAATTTAAAGTCTTCGACATCGTTGTCTTTATCATCGTCTTTACAGCGTGCGTGTTCAAGCACGAATACCGTATTTTGTTCTTTTTCAACATGTGACCAATGATAAGCCGCTAAGCGTTTCATCAGGTCAGGATTTTTGACCATGATATTATCGCCAGTCCGCCCTTCAGTACGGTTATAGTGGATAACGTTTAAACGCAATAGCCAAAAAATCACCGCCGCTTTGGCGAGCATCACTGGTAAGGCACGTTTTTCATCTTCGCCAAGTGTACGTTTGGATTCATAGCCTTGTAAAAAAGCCGCCATTTTGCTGCGGTCGAAATTGACGGTTTCGCCCTGCTCGGCATCGCCCCACGTCGTACAAAAATCATTAATGGTAATAGCAATATCCATCACATAATGCTCGACGCTGACTTCGGTAAAGTCCAATAAGCCTGTGAGGCGCGCTTCGCCTTTTTGGCTATTATTTAACGATAAGTTCCATAAGGTATTATCAGCGAACATATCGAGATGACATAAGCCTTTTGGCAAAGTCGCAAGCGGCAAATCTGAGTAAGCGCGCCAAATATCACTCATAAGCCTTGCTTCGTCACCGGGCATAAATTGCATTTCACGGTCGCGCACATCCGCCCATGGGTATAAAGGCACGCCATATTCTTCCGCAGGGTGTAATGCTTGTAAGGTCTCATGCAGCATCGCTAACGCCGCACCAATTTCATGGCACATCGCTTGGGTGGTTTGCTGTGGATGCGCGCCAGCCAGACAAGGCACTAAGGTAATTGCTTTATTATCATAATGAATGATGTAGCGTTTTTCTTCACTATCAGCGCCTAAATCAAGCAATGCTAACGGCGCAGCGACCGGTAACTTACCATCTAATTGATTGAGAATGATCGCCATCTTTTCGATGTCTTCTGGTGGACGCTCTTCAAATAAAGTAAACACATAAGAGTGCGTGCCATCTATATCGTCAGTTGTCTGAATAAACCAGTTAGAGTTTTTGATACCTTGGGTAATCGGAATGGCGCGCGCAAATGACACGCCAAAACGCTGGCAAAAAGCGGCAAACTGATTATCGGTTAACTGGGTATAGACGGACATGACATCTCACTTATGGCAATGGAATAAGAGGGTAAATATATACGGTAACGACAGTGATTGTACCGCGCATGAGCAAACTGTGGTTAAAAGCATAATAATCTTGCGAAAACCTGCCTGATATGGCAGCGATTTTGCTAGACTAGCGCTTATGGATAAATTGATTATAAGGTGAAAGACCCTATGTTAGCAAAGCGTATCATTCCTTGTTTGGATGTGGACAATGGCCGCGTGGTTAAAGGCGTGCAGTTTGTCGACATTAAAGACGCCGGCGACCCTGTTGAAGTTGCCAAGCGCTATAACGAGCAAGGCGCTGATGAGATTACTTTTTTAGATATTACTGCTACCAGTGATGCGCGCGATACCACCTATCATACCGTTGAACGCATGGCAGAAACCGTATTTGTACCGCTTACAGTCGGCGGCGGTGTGCGTAAGATTGCCGATATTCGTAACTTGCTCAATGCGGGTGCAGATAAAGTCGCGATTAACTCGGCGGCGGTATTCACGCCCGAATTTGTCGGCGAAGCGGCGCAAAAATTTGGTAATCAGTGTATCGTCGTGGCTATCGATGCCAAACGCGTTGAAGATATCTCGGTCGATGGCATTATCGTGCCGCGTTGGGAGATTTTTACCCACGGTGGTCGCAAGCCAACCGGTATTGATGCCGTTGCTTGGGCAAGTAAAATGGCGGAGCTTGGGGCTGGCGAATTGTTGGTCACCTCAATGGATGGCGATGGCACCAAAAAAGGCTATGATTTGGTCTTAATGCAGCAAATCACCAGCCGCGTTAATGTTCCCGTTATTGCTTCAGGCGGTGTTGGTAACTTGCAACATTTAGCCGAAGGCGTGTTAGAAGGCGGCGTTGATGCGGTACTTGCAGCCAGTATTTTTCACTTTGGTGAATATACCGTTCAAGAAGCCAAAGCATATATGGCAGCACAAGGCATACAGATGCGTCTTTAAGATTGCTAAAATATCAATGCCTGTGCAAAAAATGGTATCATAGCGCTACTTATTTATTTTTGTCAGTTAACTATTGAAAACAATCGAGATTTTATATAAAAATTTTGGTTTAAACGCCACTTACTCAAAGGATTTTCTTATGTCAAACTTACAACAGCAGCGCAATGATATTACCCATATCGATGGCAATTTACATCAAAATGAAGATGCGCGTGTCGGAATCGTCGTCGGTCGTTTTAATGGTTTTGTCGTTGAATCATTGGTAGATGGTGCGATTGATGCGCTACTTCGCCATGGCGTTTTGGGCAGCAATATTACTGTGATTCGTGTTCCTGGTGCCTTTGAGTTGCCACTCGTTGCTCAGCGCGCCGCTGAGTCTGATCGCTTTGATGCCATCATTGCTCTAGGTGCGATTATCCGTGGTAGCACGCCGCATTTTGATTTTGTCGCTAGCGAGTCAGCCAAAGGCTTAAGCAGCGTTGCTATTGATTATAATATTCCTGTGGCCAACGGCGTCATCACCACCGATAGCATTGAGCAAGCGATTGAGCGCTCTGGCACCAAGGCCGGTAACAAAGGCTCTGAAGCGGCGATGGTTGTGCTTGAAATGCTAGCAGTTTTATCGCAGCTAGACATCGATGATGACTATGACAATAGTGATGACGCTTAATCAAGTCCTCATTTTATAACATGTTATTTGTCATTTAATTGACGCTGTGGTTTTTATAGTAATTTTTATAAATACTCGCAGCGTCAATGCCACAAATGAATGTGATAAACAGCGTTACAACACTACTAAGCTTTGCTTTAACACTCGACTGTCACGGCCTGCCAGTCGTCTACTATTTAACAACTTTTATGCTATTTCTTACAACTTGCTATTTTTATAAGATAGTTATTTAAAATTTAGGTATTGACCCCCTATGACTGACCAACTCAAGCACGCTATTAGCGCTGCAAAAACCGCTCAAGCCAATGATAAACAAGCTGAAGCTACTCGTATCGCGAGCAGCAGTGCGGGTGAGCAAACCTTTGATATGAGTGAGTCTTCTTATAAGACCAGTCACACCGCCATTCGTAAGGCGCGCCGCTTTGCGATGCAAGGCCTATATGAGTGGTTGGTTACCGACCGCCGTTTTGATAAAGACGGCAAGCTTGGCTGGAAGGACAATGCGCCGCATGATATCGCTGCCCGTACGCGCGCGACCAATGCCATGCATACCGTTCATATCGGCTACTATCATGAAATGATGCGCGATATTCCAGAACAAATCGAGGCGCTAGATTCCCTTATCAGTCAGCATCTTGACCGTGACATCGACAAACTTGATACCGTTGAACACGCCATTTTATTGATTGGTGCTTATGAGCTGCAAAACCGCTTAGAGATTCCATATAAAGTCGTGCTTGATGAAGCAATGAAGTTAAATAATCATTTTGGTGCCACTGACGCCCATAAATTGATTAATGCCGTATTAGATAGAATGGCGGTTGAATTGCGCGCTGTTGAAGTAGAAGCAGACAGCAAAGCCAATTTACGCACCTCGCAAAAAGCGGCGACTCAATCTACAACCAAGCAAGCGGAAGCTCAATCTACTGCAAATGCTGAAAAAGCTATCGAAACCGCCACTGAATCCGCGACTGAGGATAAGCCGACTGCTTCAAACAAGCCACGAATCAGTGCCAATAATGCCAGCGTTAAACGCAATAGCGCCAGTAAAGCAATGGCAAATATCAGTGAGTTTAAGGCGAGCAAAAAAGCAGTTACAACAGATAGCACTGATACAAACAGCTCTGACGCAGAAAGCAAAGACTAGCCATGAATGAATTTGAGCTGATTGAGCGCATATTTTCGCAAATGCAAGCCACACTGCCGTCATCAAGCGAGATCGAAAAAGGTATTGGTGATGATGCTGCGGTGATGAGCTTTCCTGCAGGAGCGCGCTTGGTTAGCTGTATCGATACCCTCGTTCAAGGGCGGCATTTTAGTGCCGATTGGAATGACGTAAATCAACTAGCCTTTCAAATTGGCTACAAAGCGGTCGCGGTTAACGTTTCAGATATTGCGGCAATGGGGGCAACGCCACATAGTATTTTATTGGCATTGGCCTTACCTGAGCGTTTAGTCAACGAGACATGGCTAGCTGAATTTGCTAAAGGTCTATTTCACGCCTGCCAGCTATTTGGCGTGACCCTTATTGGCGGTGATACCACGCGTAGTGATAATTTAGTTCTTAGTGTCAGCGCACAGGGATTTCTTAAAGCAAACACGTCAGCTGTCTACCGTTCAGGCGCGCAGGTCGGCGATAAGGTCTATGTCTCAGGCACGCTTGGTGATGCTGCATATGCTTTACAGCATCCTGATAATGCTCAGGGAATAGAGCTTGCACACAGATTGCATATGCCGACCCCGCGAATTGCCTTAGGGGCAGCATTAGCAAAAATTGGTGCAACAGCGATGATCGATATCTCTGATGGTCTGTATCAAGACCTTGGTCATATCTGTAAGCAAAGCGCGGTTAATATGCGTCTTAATATAGAGCAGCTTCCGACTAGTAAAGCACTCGCAAGCGTTGATTTGTCTGAGCGCTTATTATGTCAGCTGGCTGGCGGTGATGACTATGAGCTCGCTTTTACCTTGCCTGCTCATATCGAGCCACTGATTGATAACAGCAGCGATACGCCTGTCACCTGTATTGGTGAAGTCATATCGGCAAATAAGATTGATGCTGCGACGAATTTACGACCCGAGATTTTTTATCGAGATCAGGCCGTCATACCAACTTCTCCCGCTCCTTTTTCTACTTGGCCCAATCTGACGGGTTACCAACATTTTGCAGGTTAACCCATGATTGATCACAACCTATCTAAGCCTGATATCCGTAAAGCCAACGACTGCCCACCTTTACCTATTCATGCCAGTGCACTTGACCGTCTGGTTTATTGGCTTGGTATCGGTCTAGGTAGTGGTCTGCCGCGCCGTGCGCCTGGTACTTGGGGTACGGTTGGCGCTTTAATCGTCGCGATACCGTTATTAAGCTTAGGTTTTGTGCCATTTTTAATGATTACCATTTTCGCTTGTTTGCTTGGTAATGCGATATGCGGTCGCACCTCCGAACTGATGGGCGGTCATGATAATCCGCACATTGTTTGGGATGAGTGGGCTGGCATGTGGCTTACCTTACTGCCGTTGTCTTATTTGGGTGTTGCTACCGAAAGCTTTTGGCAAAATATCGCCCAAACCTCTTCTATTGTCGCGCTCATTCTCGCATTTATACTATTCCGCTTTTTTGACATTATTAAGCCACCACCGATTGGCTGGGCAGATAAAAAAGTCGCAGGCGGTCTCGGCATTATGCTCGATGACATCATTGCTGGTGTGATGGCAGCAGTGGTTTGGGTCATTATTTATACTTTTATTTTTTCACTTAAATTTTAGCCTCAAGCTTATCCCTTAAGCGTTAAATAAACGTCACTACTTTATTGTCTTTTATTTGATCACCTTTTTAACTTGTAGAGTTTTAATCCCCCATCATTTGATTGACCTATAGACAGCTAACTAAACAGTCAGTTTACAAAGATGTCACGACTTAGCGTTTTAGTTAAATGACAGTTTGCGTTATAATTCAAAATTATAATTTGTTACATTTGTGGGCTATTATGACTTCTCCTCTTTCAGTAATTATCCTCGCGGCTGGGAAAGGCACGCGGATGCAATCGGCCAAGCCAAAAGTGCTTCAGACACTGGCTGGCAAATCATTATTAGGCCACGTGCTTGACACCTGCTATCAATTGACCGTTGATGATACTATCATTGTTCATGGTTTTGGTGGTGACCAAGTCCAAGCCAATATTAATGAGCAATACGCGCATTTGCCGATTACTTGGGTCGCTCAAACTGAGCAGTTAGGCACGGGTCATGCGGTCAAAGTGACACTGTCTGAATTACCAAAAGAAGGGCAAAGCCTGATTCTTTATGGCGATGTGCCATTGGTCAGCTGCCAGACGTTAACGGCATTAAAATCTGCCAACACTGATGGCCTGTCGATGTTGACACTAACGGTAGACAATCCGTTTGGACTTGGTCGTATCAAACGTGATAAAGACGGCAATATTGAAGCCATTGTTGAGCAAAAAGACGCCAATGCCGATGAACAAAAAATCCAAGAGATTAATAGCGGTATTTACTGCGTTGATAATGCGTTATTGCATAAATATCTGCCTAAGCTGTCTAACGACAATGCACAGCAAGAGTATTATCTAACCGATATCGTTAAAATGGCGGTTGCTGAAGGCATTAATATTGTTGCGATTGAGCCTGAACACAGCTTTGAGATTGAAGGCGTTAATAACCGCCAGCAGCTTGCCAGCTTAGAGCGCACGTGGCAGGGCAAACTGGTGGCAGATTTGCAAGACGCGGGTGTTCAATTTGCTGATCCAAGCCGTGTTGATATTCGTGGCACCTTGACCGCCGGACAAGACGTATTTGTCGATGTTGGTGTAGTATTTGAAGGCGACTGCGTCTTGGGTGACAACGTTTATATCGAAGCTGGCTGTGTGATAAAAAATGCGCACATCGGCAATGCTTGTTATTTGAAACCTTATTGCGTCATTGATGGCGCGAAAATCGGTAACGGCGTCGATATTGGTCCTTTCGCCCATCTGCGCCCCGACACTATTTTATCCAATCATAGCAAAGTGGGAAATTTCGTCGAGATTAAAAAATCAACCATCGGTCAAGGTAGCAAAGTCAATCATTTAAGCTATGTGGGTGATGCGACTGTCGGAACAAATGTCAATATCGGTGCGGGCGTGATTACCTGTAATTATGATGGCGCCAATAAATCACAAACCATTATCGAAGATAACGCTTTTATCGGCTCTAATGCGAGCTTGGTTGCCCCCGTCACGATTGGTAATACCGCAACGGTTGCTGCAGGGTCTGTGATTACTAAAGACGTCGATGAAAAAGCGTTGGCCTTTGGGCGAGCGCGGCAAACACAAAAAAGTGACTTTCAGCGTCCGACTAAAAAGTCAAAATAGTTATATACAATAAAAGCCTATTGAATAACGGTAAGCAGTACGGCAATTTTTGTGGTGCTGCTTATTTATATTTATAGCATCAGAATTATGAATGTAGTTTTGAGCATTTAAACCTCATAAGCATTTCAATACTAAAGCGTTGAAAATCAAGACATGAAACATCGAATTTAAGGAAAATCTATGTGTGGAATCGTTGGAGCAGTCGCTGAGCGTAATATCGCTAATATCTTACTTGAAGGTCTGAAACGACTCGAATACCGCGGTTACGACTCGGCCGGTCTGACCGTCATCCGTGATGGCGAGCTCCACCGTGAGCGCCAAGTGGGAAAAGTGCAAGCGTTGGTCGATGCGGTCGCAACCAATCCTGAATTTTTCGATGGTCATATTGGCATTGCGCACACGCGCTGGGCCACTCACGGCGAGCCTGCTCAGCGTAACGCCCATCCGCACGTCTCCGGTAAAATCGCCGTCGTACATAACGGTATCGTTGAGAATTATGCCGAGCTAAAAGAAGAGTTGATTGCTAAAGGCTACGAGTTTACCTCGCAAACCGATACCGAAGTCGTCGCTCATTTAATCAATGACATCTATAAAAATACGCCTGATTTATTAGAAGCGGTTCGTGTGGTCATTCCTTTATTACACGGCGCTTTTGCCCTTGGTATTGTGCATATCGACTGCCCAGAGGAGCTGATTACCGTTCGTTTGGGCTCACCTTTGGTCATTGGTGTTGGCATTGGCGAGAACTTTATTGCTTCTGATCAATTGGCACTTTTACCCGTGACCAACCGTTTTATGTACTTAGAAGAAGGTGATATTGCTAAATTAACGCGCAATAGTATTCAGGTTTATGCTGATGGCGTTGAGGTTAAACGGCAGATACATGAAATTGACGCCGCCCAGCACAATGCCGATAAAGGTGAATTTAAGCATTATATGCTCAAAGAAATCTATGAGCAGCCAGATGCAGTCGCTCGTACGATTGAGATGGCGTTAGACTTTGATGAGCCGTCTAAGCTGCGTGATGATTTTTTACAGCGTCATGAAGCACAATTAAAGGGTATTAAGCACGTTCAAGTCATCGCTTGTGGTACCAGTTATCACTCAGGATTGGTGGCAAAATATTGGTTTGAAAGCCTCATTCGTGTTCCGTGCTCGGTTGAGGTGGCTAGTGAATTCCGCTACCGCAATCCTGTCGTCATCGATAACACGCTGGTCATTTGCATTTCGCAATCTGGTGAAACGGCGGATACGTTATCAGCGCTGCGTGATATTCAAAAGCACACGTCAGTAGGTCTCGTTAGCTTAGCTTTGTGTAATGTGCCGACCTCATCTTTGGTACGTGAAACGGATATCTTTTTACCAACGCTTGCCGGTCCTGAGATTGGCGTTGCTTCTACCAAAGCCTTTACCACTCAGCTTGCCGCTTTGATGTTACTTGTCTTAAAAGTAGGTGTCGTTCAAGAGCGTATGACTGGCGAAAAATTGACTACTCTGCTTGGTCAGTTACAAGAGCTACGCGGCCAACTACATGCCAGCTTACACCTTGATGCGCCTATCAAAGTCATGAGTGAGCATTTTGAATATAAGAAAAGCTGCTTATTCTTAGGTCGCGGTTTACAGTTCCCTATTGCCTTAGAAGGTGCACTGAAGCTAAAAGAAATTTCTTATATCCATGCTGAAGGCTATGCCGCAGGCGAGCTTAAACACGGTCCATTGGCATTGGTCGATAAAGACATGCCAATCGTGGTGCTAGCGCCAAAAGACAGTATGTTTGATAAGCTGAAAGCCAATATGCAAGAAGTTCATGCGCGTCATGGTGAGCTATTTGTATTTGCTAGCGAAGAAAGCAAGATGGTCGCAGAAGATAGAATGCACGTGGTTTATGTGCCGGAGGTTTGCGAAACGCTCGCCCCTATCGTTTATAGCGTGCCAGTGCAGCTACTCTCTTATCATGTGGCAGTGATGCGTGGTACAGATGTCGATCAGCCACGTAACCTCGCAAAATCAGTCACGGTTGAGTAGACTAAGTATTTGATTTTAAAATATTTTTATATTATCGCAATATTATATAACACTAAATCCTTTGCTGTCTAGTATTCTAGATAGCAAAGGATTTTTTTATAATGAACATAAAAGATTTCAATAACTTGGATACATGTCAGTATAAATATTATATTAAGCAGCAAAGCACATCAGAATTAATTATGTTTCTATTTCAATTTCAGAGTCGGCTTTATTTAGGTTGTCGCAAATGTCTTTGGTGACCTCAAAACTGGCCACTTTACTATCATCTAAATCGTAATAACTATACTGATAATCAAATCCCTTATTTATCCCTTGCATAACTTCTGCTTCTGCACAGGCTAACCCAGTACGTTCATCGCGCATTGCCGTTTCAATCTCTTTTCTTTCAGAAGCATTATAATCAGATATCTTTAGCCGATAGCCAAAAGTGACCGTTGTTCCGTCAAAATCACTCTTTTCTAACGTAGTGACTTCATCAAGTACGCTTGGCAGCTCTCTCTTTAACGTATCGATCTTACGATACATCTCCTGTACATCGCGCTCGTGATTGTTAGCTGTGGTAACTTTTTCATCATGAGCTAAAACCGAATTATCATCTGAACAGGCAATAACTGTGAGAAAAGCTGAAAGTACAACTAATGCTTTAAGTTTATTAAACATAATTATCTTTATTGAACTTAGTTATTTTATTGAACCTAATTATCCAAAATAATATGATGAGGGCGCATCCTCATTCTAAAGAGAATACGCCCTATTATACAAACATGAATATTTAAACCAGCCCTTTATATAGGAAATAAAATCCCACCACCGTTAATAACACCGCAAAACATTTCTTTAATAGTTCAGGCGATAATATATGAGCGACTTTTGCGCCCAACTTGGCGGTAAAAAAGCTCATGATGCTAATGCCTAGAAAAGCATAAATATGCACAAAACCAATGGTATTGGGCACATCGACTTGCTGCTGCATACCAAAAAACATAAACCCCAACGCACCGGCAATAGCAATCGGCAATCCGCACGCCGCTGAGGTACCAACCGCTTTTTGCATCACCACGTTATAACGCGTGAGATAAGGCACGGTTAAGCTGCCACCGCCAATACCAAAGATAGCAGAAGCGACACCAATGACCCCGCCTGCTGCTAATTGCTTAGGTTTTGATGGCAGCTCAGTATGAGCGCCACTAGCGCTATTAACATGACTAGCAACAGGTTTTTTACCAGCAAAAAACATCTTATAAGCAACCCACAACAAAAACAACCCAACAATCAGTTGAAGATATAACCCAGATATCTGTCCTGCAATCCCTGCTCCTAAGAAACAACCTAGCGCCAATCCGGGTGCCAAATTTTTAAACACCGGCCACATCACCGCGCCTTTCTTATTGTGTGCCATAAGCGAGCTAATAGAAGTCACTATAATGGTCGCCAGTGATGTACCTAGCGCCAGATGCATGATAGTGTCAGTACTGTAATCCATTTGGGTAAAAACGATAAACAATAATGGCACGATAATTGTGCCACCGCCCACACCAAAAAGCCCAGCAGCAAATCCTGCTAGCGCGCCTATTATTAAAAAAATGATTAATTCCACAGGATAGTTACTTCTCGGTTAGATAGGGTTTTAGTTAAATAACAATGGATTTCAAGGTAAATTAAACGATTTCTGTTTGACCGACTTGGTGGTACGAGCGATTGAAATATACCAAACTTTCATCGCTGACACCTTGTTTGATGGCGACCACTCGGCACATAAAAATACTGTGTGTGCCGACTTGTTGAATGTCATCAATTTCACAATCAAAACTGACCAGCGCGTCCTCTAAAACAGGTGCACCTGTGGTTAATGTCGTCCAAGCTCCGTGACAAAAACGCTCTTCTGAGCATAGTTTGGAGGCAAAGGCATTGGATATGGGTTCATGCTGCGTACCTAAGACATTGACACTTAGCGTTTTGTTTTCAAGAAAATGTTCGTGTGAGCGCGAACTCTGATTCATACAGACAAGTAAGGTTGGCGGTGTGTCGGTCACGCTACAGACCGCAGAGGCGGTAAACCCATGACAGCCAGAGTCGCCTTTTGTGGTAATCACATTGACCGCTGTCGGTAATAGAGACATGGCATCTCTAAAATCAGTTGCTTCAATCATGACTTAACTCCTAAATTTTGATCTTTAAGTATATTGATAACTGAGGTCACTCATGGGTTTAAACAAGGTAAGCTTTGTTAAGAAATGCTAAACGCTGAGCTCTTTGCGTAAGATTGCTGCACCCGCGCTCAAAGCGTTTAATTTGCCTCGCGCAACGAAGCGAGATAACGGTGCCATGCCGCAATTGGTCGAAGGATAGAGCTTATCGGCATCGACAAACTGCAGCGCTTTACGTAACGTATCTGCTACTTCTTCCGGTGTTTCGATATTATTGGTTGCCACATCAATGGCGCCGACCATTACCTTTTTACCGCGAATCAGTTCAATCAAATCCATCGGTACATGCGAATTTTGACACTCCAAAGAGACGATATCAATATTTGACTGCTGCAGTTTTGGAAAGGCTTGTTCATATTGACGCCACTCTGTCCCTAAAGTTTTTTTCCAATCGGTATTGGCTTTGATACCGTAGCCGTAGCAAATATGCACCGCCGTTTCACATTTTAAACCTTCAATAGCACGTTCTAAAGTGGCAATACCCCAGTCGTTAACATCATCAAAAAACACGTTAAACGCTGGTTCATCGAATTGAATGATGTCCACACCAGCCGCTTCTAAATCTTTCGCTTCTTGATTTAAAATTTTGGCAAATTCCCAAGCCAGTTTTTCACGGCTTTTATAATGACCATCATATAAGGTATCAATCATCGTCATTGGGCCAGGAAGCGCCCATTTAATTGGCTGATCGGTTTGCGAGCGTAAAAATTTGGCATCATCAACAAACACAGCTTTTTGGCGACTTACGCTACCCACAACTGACGGAACACTTGCCTCATAACGATTGCGAATTTTAACCGTTTCACGTTTTTCGAAATCGACACCATCAAGATGTTCAATAAAGGTAGTCACAAAATGCTGACGCGTCTGCTCGCCATCACTGACAATATCAATCCCGGCGTGCAGTTGTTCTTGCAATGAAACCCGTAACGCATCTTGTTTGGCTTCCCGCAACTGCTCGCCTTTTAATGCCCAAGGTGACCAAATTTTTTCAGGTTCAGCAAGCCAAGAAGGTTTTGGCAAGCTGCCAGCGGTTGAGGTTGGTAATAATCTTTGTGTCGGTAATAATATTGTCATAGGATTTATCTTCTTATTTATTCGTATTCTATATTTTGGCTCGATTGAGTTTATGGGGGTTGGTTAGGCGGCGTGCTTTTTATCCGCACATTTTTCTACCGAACGCTCATTAACCTCATAGTTTGCCGCCCATTCTTCAAGAATCGCTTGGTAAGGCTTGATAAACTGCTCTTGCGTAAACTTACCTTGCTTCACTGCCATCTGGCTACGCTCTTCACGGTCATAAACGATTTGCGTCAGTGAATAATCTTGGTACTTCAAACTGGGCTGATATACCTGACCTGCCGTCGAGTTGGCATTATAAATTTCAGGACGGTAAATCTTTTGGAAGGTTTCCATAGTTGCAATCGCACTGATGAGCTCAAGATCGGTGTAGTCACTCAGCAAATCACCTGCAAAATAAAACGCTAAAGGCGCAACACTACCAGCAGGCATAAAGTAGCGCACGGTTAAGCCCATTTTATGAAAATAATCGTCCGTCAAGGAATACGCATCTTGTCGGTATTCCACCCCTAACACTGGATGCTGGTTAATCGTACGATGATAGGTTTTACTGGTTGATACACTCAGGCAAATTACTGGTTGTTTGGTAAAGTTGGCTTTATAGGCTTCTGAGTTCAATAAGTATTGAAACAGCTTGCCATGCAATTCACCAAAATCTGCTGGCGGTGGCGATGACGGGTTTTTATCAAAATGGTCTAATAGCACGACACTAAAGTCATAATCGCGAACATAAGAGGAGAAACTATTACCAATCATACCGTCGATACGGGTGTTCTCTTTATGGTCAATAATCGTGGTTTTTAGCGTTTCGATGACCGGAAAAGTATCGCCATTACCTTCGATATCCAAGTCTGCCGAAATGATATCAACTTCAACAGAGTAACGATCGGCGGTCGGGTTATCCCAATGCGCCAAAGCGTTAAAACGATTGTTTATCATGTTAAGCGTTTTGCGTAAGTTTTCTTGGCGCTGCTCGCCGCGTGCCAAATTGGCAAAATTAGTCGTCAGACGTGTGCTATCTGCCGGATGATAGTTTTCATCAAAACGAATGCTCGATATGGAATATGTAAATTGTTTACTCATGATAATCCGCTACCCTAATCTCATTGTGTGAGATAAAACCTAATTTGTGTATGAGATAAATCATACCCCAACCAAAACATGAATAAAAATGATACTATTTAAATTAATGATGAGTATAATTCACTTTGGTAATGTTTTGATTTAAAGGAGGATTGGCAAGCGAGATTCTGATGCTTATTGTCAGTGTGTTTAGCGATGTGCTAAATATTGATATTTCACGTGATTTTTTCACATTAAAAGATAATTAACGTGTATATTCGTATAAAAGAATATTAGGCGATTGATTATGAATGAAAAAAATTTTCTTTGGCAGGTTTTAGGCGTGAGCCTTCTAATTTTTATATTAACAGCCGTACTTGCGGTCAGGTTTTTCAATATGTTGTAGTGAACATAGCCAGCAAGACAATCAGCGGCTATTTCGATATATAGAGCACTAATTAGTGCTCTAGACGGTACTTTATTTCATTTAGTGTTAGGCGTTTTTTCTTATCGCTTTTTAGCAAAACCATAGCAGCTTCATAAAAGTCCATATTCGTAAATGGATTATATGAATTTGGTGATCTCGTGATAAGGTTATATCGAGAGTTAACTATCTCCTTGCCACATCGGATGCATCTGTATGAATCGCCTACTAATTCAGTTGGAATACAGATTTCACCACACCGACAATTAAAGGCGACGCTTTTCAAGATATCCGCAGCAATACGAGCCGATGCATTAGGAATGCTTTCTGCATCGTTTTTTCTAAACTTAATTTGTTCTCTAAACTGATTTTTAATAATCTTTAACATACTCAAAGCTTCTTAGTATTGTACAATTTTTTTCGCCTTACCATATTTCGGGCGAAATATAATACACCTTTAAGTAATTTTTTGAAAGGTTTTGTATTCATGTATTTACAGCAGTAAATTAATTATGGGTTGAAAATTAACCTAGCAGCCTTAAAGAATGTTCTGTTTACAAGTTTATTGAAATATTAAACGTTCATTCTTCTATATAGTCAGCCATTCAAAACTTTGCTGCTAAGTTTGGCGTGCCTTCGACATCTTACGTTTGGGTAAGTTACGTTTAAATAAAAAAGGTCAACCACTTCTACGTGATTGACCTAAACGCTCTACCAGTATTTCTCATTTTTCAATAGCTGGGCTTTCCTTATCTTTACCATGCGGTATCAACCATTTAGCGAACCACCCTGAGATATCATCCATCAAAGTATAAAACACGGGAATGACCACGAGACTTAATAAAGTTGAAGTGACCAAACCGCCTAAGACAGCGGCGGCCATTGGACGACGGAAGGTAGGATCGGCATCGCCCCAACCAAAGACCAATGGCAACATGCCTGCTCCCATTGCAATGGTAGTCATGATAATTGGTCGCGCACGCTTACGGCAAGAATCGATAATGGCGTCAAAACGAGCCAAACCGCGCCGCTGGGCAATCAAGGCATAATCGACCAATAAGATAGAGTTTTTGGTGGCGATACCCATCAGCATGATAAAGCCAATCATCGATGGCATGGACAGACTACTTTTAGTAATGACCAAGCCGACAAAGGCACCGCCAATCGATAAAGGTAGCGCCATCAAAATGGTAAACGGCTGCAATATCCGTCCAAATAGTAAAATAAGCACGCCTAAAATACAGACCACGCCGACCGACATCGCAATCACAAATCCGCTAAATAGCTCAGCCATGTTTTCTGCTTGACCTTGGTCAATAATGGTAATAGACGCTGGCAGCTGTTGCATACTGGGTATACCTTTAACCGCTTGCACCAAATCACCAAGCTCGCCATTGGCAGGCTGAACGGTAATACTAATTGCCCGCTCACGATCGAGGCGGCTGATTTGCGCAGGTCCTGTGCCAAAATCTAACGATGCTACTTCGCCCACACGTACGCCTTGGCCCGGCGGCAATGCACTTGGGACATATAGACCTTCTAGCTGACTGACGTTTTGCTTAGCAATATCGGGGAGGCGAACCACAATGGGGATTTGCCGCGTATCGAGATTTAGCTTAGATAAACGCTGCTCATAATCGCCAACGGTCGCCACACGCAAGGTCGTGGCAATGTCTTGCGTGGTCACGCCTTTGTCCGCCATTGACAGTCGGTCTGGTGTCACCGTCAGCTCTTGGCGCGGCAGACTGCGATCACTAGTGACAGCACCAGCACTAGGTAACGCGCGAATCTCTGCCATCATTTGCTGAGCGGTTTGTTCGAGCAGTTGCGGATCGGTACTGGTCAAAGAAAAATTATAACCTGTCTCGCCGCCACTCGATAAACCAACAGTAAATCGCGCACCCGGCACTTCTGCCAACATGCTACTTATCTGGCGCTCAATCTCTTGCTTAGAGCTACGCTCTGCTCTTGGCGCAAGCACAATATCTAATCCAGCAATATTTTCAGCCTTACCGCCGGAACTGGCTTCCATTGCCGCTTGTGCTTCCCCTACTGAGGTAAAAATATGAGTCACTTCGGGCATGGCTAAAATACGCTCACTTGCCAGCGCAGCAACGCGTTCGGTATCTTCTAATGCCACATCGGGAGTTAGCTCAATCTCTACCCGCGTCTGATCAATATCATTATCAGGAATAAAGGACGTTGGCAGTAACTTCACCAGAGTCAACGACGCCACAAACAAGAGTAACGTCGCCCCCATCGTTATCCAGCGATGATGCAGCGTCCATGACACAACTTTTAAATACCAATCCGTCAACGCGCTTTGTTTTTCAACATGCTTTTTTTCAGGTCGCAATATATAAGCAGCCATCATCGGCGTGATAAGACGTGCCACCATGAGCGACGCAAAGATAGACAGTGCTGCTGTCCAACCAAACTGGCGGAAAAACTGCCCAACGATACCGCCCATAAAGGCCGTTGGTAAAAATACTGCAATTAAGGTAAAGGTAGTGGCGACGACCGCCAAACCAATCTCATCCGCCGCTTCCATCGCAGCCTCATATGGTGTTTTTCCCATGCGTAAATGGCGAATGATATTTTCAACTTCTACAATGGCATCATCGACCAATACACCAATAACCAATGATAGTGCTAAAAGCGAGATAATATTAAGGCTAAAACCAAATAAGTACATGCCTAAAAAAGTAGGAATGACCGACAATGGCAATGCCACAGCAGCCACAAAGGTCGCGCGGATATTACGTAAAAATAAGAAAACCACGACCACAGCCAATAAACCACCCTCAATTAACATGCGTAATGACGCTTGATAATCCTCGGCGATTGGCGTGGCGCGATCATAGACTTTCTCAATATTTATATTGCCGACATCGGCTGACAGCTTTGCAAGCTCAGCATCAACCAGCTCCATCACTTCCACTTCACTAGCGCCACGCGAACGCGTGATATTAAAGGCAACCACCGTTTCACCATCGAGCTTGGCAATTGAGCTCGGATCTGCAGCGCCATCGGTGATTTGCGCCATACGGCCAAGTGCTTGGGTGCCACCTGTCGGAACAGCAACTTGTAAGTTATTTAAATCGCTCGCACGATCAACCGCTCCGAGGACACGAATGGTTTGCGTGGTTGTGCCCACTTCTGCTTCACCGCCTGAGCTGTCTTGCTGGATACCCGTAATTTGCTCCGATAACTGGGCGATGGAAAACTTCAAACCACTCAAGGCAATCGGATCAGCAGCAACGGTGATTTCACGCTGTAGACCACCGATACGGCTGACGGTACTGACACCTGGAATATCAGAAAGACGCTTGGTAACTGTGTCATCGACGAACCAAGACAAGTCTTCCACATTCATGTTTTCTGCCGCTACCGAGTATGTAACAACGGGAAATCCAGCAGTTGAAACTTTGGTAATGATGGGATCATTGGCAGCGGCAGGCAAATCGCCACGTACCTCACCGACTGCCGATCGCACATCATCAACCGCTTCTTGGATATCTTTTTCTAAAACAAATTCAGTAACCATGGTCGCCGCACCCGTTTGTAGCGTCGTGCGAATATGCTTGACGCCCTCAATACTGGTGAGCTTATTTTCTATCTTTTTGGCAATATCGTTTTCGAGCTGCGATGGCGCGGCACCCGGTAAAGTAACGGTAACCACCACTGCTGGTAGGTCAATATCAGGAAACTGCTGCACCTTCATTTGCATAAAACCGTAGATGCCGCCCAAGGTCAACAGCACAAACAGCAAAATGGCAACTAAAGGATTTCTAATCGAGTAAGCGGAGACATTTAGATTCATGAGCGCGCCTGCGCGGCAGCGGTATTCGCTTCTTTGCCTGTTGCTTTACCATTCGTATGAGCATCTGCCTGATTGAGACCATCAACCAGACGTACCAAATCCCCATCGTTTAAAAAGCTACCGCCTTGCTTCACAATTCGGCTGTCTGCTGGTAGCGGCTCTGTTAGCGCCACATTATCACCAAAGCGTTCTCCCAAGGTCACGCGCTGTTGCTTGATACGACCGATGTTTTTGCCGTCTTGACTGCTGATATTGGTCACCATCATCACATAATCATAACCATCATTGCTGACGATGGCACTATTAGGCACGGTTTGCGCGCTGGTGCTTCCCAATAAAAACTCACCCGTTTGGTACATCCCTGCCCGTGCTTTTGAGTTTGCCGCAAGGCTGGCGTAAATGGTAATTTGGCGATTATCGTCGGCCGTTGGGGCAATACGATTAACCTTACCCATGACAGAATTGCCGCCTGGTAAGCTGACGCTCACGGGAGTACCAACATTGACTTCACCGAGAAGCTTAGGATCGATATCCGCGCGCCACTCTAGAACACCGCCTTTAATAATGGTAAATAACGGCTCGCCACCAGCGACCATACCGACCTCAGCCATTTTTTCACTGATGACACCGCTGACAGGGGCAACTACATTGGCATTATTAACACTCAAGCGCTGCGTACTGAGTCGAGCTTTGGACGCTTGCAGTGACGCCTCCGCTTGTAGTTTGGCAGTGCGATAGCGATCCGCTTCTTGCCTACTGATGGCATCAATATCGATGAGTGGCAGGACGCGGGCAGCATCGGCTGTCGCATTGGCAAGCGTTGCTTCTGCTTCGGCAACATCGGCCTCAGCTTGCAACACTTGCTGCTGCATGGCATCGGTATCAAATATCGCCAGCACTTGCCCCGCTTTGACGCGGTCGCCCTCTTCAACCAAGACTTGCTCGATAGCAACGCCGTTTACTTTGGGACTGACATTAGCGACATCTTTCGCGCTGATGGTTCCCTCCGCACGAAGCGTGTTGCCAATGCTATCTTGGCTTGGCGTCACGGTTTCGACCGATAGCACTGTCTGCTCGCGGCTGGCGTCATTTGAATTTACACTATCGCTTTGGGCACTGCTAGTAGCTAGCGAGTCATGGCTCACGCCTTCATCACCACCCCAGTATTTACCGACCAAAACCCCAAGTACGAGCACTACGGCTAATACCGGCAACAACCATAAAGGGAATTTTGACGAAGGTTTAGGCGCTCGCGCGTCCGCTTGGCGGTAGGGAGGTAGCTCAGATTCAACTGGCCGGTTGTTGTCTTCAACATCGCTCATGATAACTCTCTGTCAATACAGGCAATTAGAAAAGGTATAAAGTTAGAAAAATAATCCGTGGAAAAAAGTGCTATTGATGATTAAAAGAGTCTATAAATTTATTGAGGATAGCATATATTAAGTCATCATCTTATTTTTATATATAGTGTTTTAGGTTCGTAAGCTTGCCAGCTATTAAGCATGGATAGGCGTAAAAATTTGCAAAGCGAAAATGATAAAAATGGTAAACAAGCAAAACGGCTTGTTAATAAATTGATCTAGATTGACCTTTTTTATCTTTTAAAAAGCACAACGCACACCCCTAAGAATGTGCGCTATATTGTTGACTCATACCACTACTTTTGACTTTTTATACCTCGTCTATTAGAAACGATAGCCGACGCCAAGGAAAGTAATATAAGGATCGATATCAAGGGTTGTTCCTGCACGGATCAACTCCTCACCAGAATCATTTTTGACCGTAATTGTGGTATCACTGTCTAGTTTGGCGTAGGATACAGAACCAACACCATACCATCTATCATTGAAATCGTAAGTCGCGCCAACAGTAAAGATAGGCGCAAAAGAGCTATCTGCCTCAACATCTACGCTCATTCCCTGATTCGATTTTATCCCTTCTAACGCCGCGCCTGCCTTTCCATCTTTAATATTTTGTATTTGATGGCCAGCCATTTCCAAATCATTACGAATACCATCATTTAGCTCGATATCATTAAAGTATGCATAAAGGACACCAGCACCAACATAAGGACGGAATTTATTCACGCCCGATTTGCCAAATTGATAGTGAACTTCCGCTGCTGGTAACCAAGCACGTGCAGACGACGCAACACCGCCGCCTTGAGTTAAATCAGTAATGGGAATATCTTTTGAAATATTAAACTCAGGTAATGGTATCCCTATGACCTTACCAGGAGTAACTGTGCCTGTTAATGGAGCAAACACTTGACCTTGACCTAGAATATCGACTTTGGGCGGTATGCCCGCTTTTAGCTCCATTGACCACCTGTCATTCATATAATAGTTGAATAACAACCCTACCGTATCCGCATCATCAGCCTCAAGACCTGTTCCAGCACTGGTCCACTCACCTAGACCGTTAATCACAGAAGTACCCGAAAGATTACCTAATACCGGAACATTGCCTAAATCAAGGTCGCCATTCCCTAAACTTACAAAATCTAAAAGTCCATTTATCTCATCTTCTTTAGGATCATCGATAATATCTTTGACCGTATCGACTTTGATACTGCCATTCTTAGCAACGGTTCCATCTTTAATCACAGTCGTGGTTTGCATAGGATTGGCTTTGCCCTGCGGTGAGGCGTGCAGCCAACCAGCAGAGACAGAAAAGCGTTTAAAGCTACCATCGGTTTTAAAATAATCGAATGCAGCAATAGCGGACTGGCTAAACAATAAGGGTGCGGCGATAGCGCAAGCGAGGGTTAACGTCTTTTTCATGAAACATCCTTGTAAAAAATTCAGGCCGTTAATTAAAAGCATGAATGGCACAGTAATCACTAAGCAGGTCAGGTAAAGCTGGCAGAATTAAGCCAATCAAGTTCTTATTCTAACGTCCTGTTAGAATTGGTAAAACGACTAAAAATAAGCTATTTCAACCACCTATCGTTATAAAAAAAATAGGTCTACAGCAAAATTTTAGTAAGTAAATGGACCGCAATTTGACAATCCACTTCCGTAAACTGCCACACTCTAATGGTCATATCAAGAAATTTTAGAGAACAGCTAAGTCAATATTAGTTGATGAAAAATAAAATGGAGCGTTTATTTAGGCTAATAAATAGCTTATAAAAATCATAAAAAAAGCCATTATTGCTTAGAAATAATGGCTTTTTTTATGACAATTAAGAATAAAAAATGACGCGCCCAATTGGTATCACGCATTGGTATAACGACTTGCCTCAGGCATCCAGCGATGAATAAGCTGACTGACATCGGCTTTACGCGTCGGATCGCTAATGAGATGTTTTGCTAAGCGCTGCGCAATGGCAAATAATTGTTCATCACGGATAAGGTCCGCCAAATAATAACCGACGTTTCCCGTTTGGCGTTTACCTAATAACTCGCCCGGGCCTCGCAGCTCTAAATCTTTTTGGGCAATAACAAAACCGTCGGTACTTTCACGCAGAACATTTAAACGCTCCGTTCCCGTCTCCGACAACGGCATTTGGTATAACAGTACGCAGAAACTTTTGGTCGAGCCGCGTCCAACCCGCCCGCGCAACTGATGTAATTGCGATAATCCCAAACGTTCGGCATTCTCAATCACCATAAGTGACGCATTCGGTACATCAACCCCAACTTCGATAACAGTGGTGGCAATCAACAAATCTAAATTACCCGCTTTAAACTCTTGCATGATGGCTTGTTTATCAGCGGATTTCATTTTTCCGTGTACTAAGCCAATTCTAATATCTAAGCGCTCATTTAAGTCCTCAAAAGTTGCTTCTGCCGCCTGTGCATCAAGCACGCTAGATTCTTCTACCAATGAGCACACCCAATACGCTTGCCTGCCCGCCTCACAATTAACCGCAATACGCTCAATCACTTCATCGCGGCGATTACGGTCAATGGTCACAGTGGTAATTGGCGTTCTTCCCGGTGGTAGCTCATCAATAATAGAGGTATCCATATCACCATAGACACTCATCGCAAGCGTTCGCGGAATCGGCGTTGCGGTCATAATCAGCTGATGCGGGGTACTATTGGCCACGCCCTTATTGGTCAAGGCCATGCGCTGCTCAACGCCAAAACGATGCTGCTCATCAATAATAACCAGTCCCAATTTGGCAAACTGTACCTGCTCTTGAAACAATGCATGAGTACCGACAACGATTTGTACGGTATTTTCGCTTACCGCCTCTAACGCTTCACGGCGCTGCTTTGCCGTTTGTTTGCCAGCAAGCCAGCCGACACCAATCCCTAAAGGTTCAAACCATTGCTTAAAATTCACCAAATGCTGTTCTGCCAATATCTCCGTCGGCGCCATGACCGCTACCTGCCAGCCACTATCTAACGCATAGCCTGCCGCACCTGCTGCCACTAAAGTCTTGCCAGCTCCGACATCCCCTTGCACCAACCTTAACATCGGAATAGAAGTCGCCATATCAGCTGTGATATCTTTCATGACTCGTTGCTGTGCGCTGGTTAAATCAAACGGCAACGCGCCAAATAGCTTGTCGGCCAGAGGGCTATTCATCGTACATTTGGGTGCTTTATGCTGATGTAATTGCTGACGGCGATATAGCAGACTAAGTTGATGTGCGGTTAATTCTTCAATGATTAATCGCTGACAAGCAGCATGGGTTCGAGCGCTTAACTGCGTCAGCAGCTGATACTGCCGCCCCGCATCGGTATAAGTCGGCGGTGTGTGCAGCAATACTAAGGCCTCAAATATCGTTAAGTTATAAACGTTATTATTAGCGATATCGTTAGTAGCGGCTGTGTGGCGATTATTGTTTATCGAATTATCAGGCACACTACGTGCAAGGGTCGAAAAGATATCATCTGAATATTCTGGTTCTGCGACTGGAGACTTAGTTGGCTCAAAAGGTGCTAACGGTAAATCAGCAACGACGGCAAAGTCGGCTGGCGTAAACAAGGTCATCGGTAACCCTTGAGTGCGAACCGTTTGCAAAGCAAGTTTAATTAACGTTCGTAGCTTATTTTGATGTAAGCCTTTAACGCTCGGATAAATTGGCTGAAGTCCCGTATTGACGATGGCTTCGTTACTGCTGATAATCTGATACTCAGGATGGTGAATCTGCTTACCATAACGGCTGACTTTAACTTCACCAAATAGTTGTAGCTGGGTGCCGATACTCATGGTTTGTGCCAGACCGCGATATACTTTAAAAAAACGCAGCGATATCGTACCTGTATCATCATCTACGATCACGGTCATGCCACTGCGCTTAGTATCGACATGCACCACGCGCCCGGTAATTAAAGCGGCTTGTCCATGCGCCACATCAGCTATCGATACCAGTCGGCTACGATCTTCGTAATCACGCGGCAAATGCAGCAGCAAATCAAAAATACGCTCAATTCCCAATTGAGACAATTGCTCCGCCACTTTGGATCCCACACCTGCTAGCGCTGTCACCGGCATATCAAGCGCTGAGATGGGCATGTCAGACCTTATAGCTTCTGATGGGTTAAGGGTAGTAGCGTGATTTACCGATTTGGGCATCAATAATCCTAACAAAATGAATATACATGTTAATTGCTAAGCGAGTTTTTAAAATCTGTACGTTAACTTCTGCACCGACTTATAAAAACTATCATCAAGCTGCGATAAAACGTTCAGTCATAATGATTATAACGGATAAGGCGCTTGCTTATGCTAAGCTATTTAACAATACGGCGTCTAGCTGATTTCTGCATTCTCATTGTTGAATAGCGTAGCATGCAATCATTTATTTCTTTACGACGATTTTTGTTAAGGTTTTTTATGTCCTTACCTTTTAACTATTTTTCCTCTCGTCATTTTTTACGACGGTTTAGTATGCTTAGTATTTTGGGGTTGCTTATCAGCGCCTGTCAAAGTCTACCGCCGATCACTGAAACCGTCACACCTATAATCAACCAACCAAAAGTCGCCTTAGTTTTAGGCGGCGGCGGTGCTAAAGGCTTTGCCCATATTGGCGTGATTAAGGCGCTTGAAGAAAATGGTATCACACCAACACTAGTGGTCGGTACCAGTGTCGGTAGTTTGGTTGGCAGCTTATATGCCAGCGGTTATAACGCCAATCAGCTTGAGCACTTAGCACTGAACACTTCTGATAATGAATTGACAGATTTTACCTTATCCAATCAAGGTTTTATTGAAGGTATTAAGCTAAAAAACTTTATTAATACTAAAATTGGCGGACGTACCATAGAGAATTTGCCGATCAGCTTTGCCGCGGTTGCTGCCGAAAAACACACGTTAAAAAAAGCCATTTTTACAAGTGGTGATACGGGTCTTGCGGTTCAAGCATCGTGCAGTGTTCCCAATATCTTTATTGCGCCGCGCATTCCCGAAAAAGGTGGTAAAAAGTATATCGATGGCGGAGTGGTCAGTTTAGTACCAGTCGATACCGCCCGTGATTTAGGGGCCGATATTATTATTGCTGTTGATGTGACGGCTGCTAACGTTAATACTTCCGCTAATAGCAAAATGCCGACGACTATTAATCCATTAACCAGTTTTTGGAGCTTTCTTGAGAGTACTGTCGTCACAAATCTTGCTAATGCCTCAACTGTTAGCCAAGCGGGAATTAATCGTTCTACGGCAATGCGCCGCGAACGCGATCGTGCTGACATTGTCATTGTCCCAAATGTCGGTCATATTAGCTCGCTAGATACTAGCCAGCGTCGCGCGTTAATGACGGCGGGCACGCAAGCGACTGCCGCGCAAATGAATGCCATTAAACAACTTATTAAAGAGCAGTCATTGAAAGACAAAGCACAAAGTAAATTGGCAACGCTCTAATGTAGAAGTTACCTCCCCTATAAATAGTTATTTTACTCAATCCAACTCTTCAAAATTGAAAACAAAAAAGCACCGCAGCATAGACTGAGGTGCTTTTTTGTTAATGCAAATATTAGCCAAACAACTTATTTAACGCGCGCACGATATTTGACCACGACCGTATCATTTAGACCAACGCCTTCTAAATCCCAGCGCACCGCTTTATAGTATTTTAACGGGATTTCTTGCAATTGGTTGTCAACCTTACCGCGTAATGGCATTCGAGCAAACGTATCGCCATCGGCACTGCCATAGGGGAAATCAGGCGATACCGCACGTAGCAACTCTACTTGCTCTGGAATGCTCATGGTAACCGTCATTTTGCGTACGCGATCAGCATTGGTATTGGTAAAATAGCCATGATATTCCAAAACATTTCCCGACTGTAAGCGCGTATTGGCATTAACAGGCACCAATAGCTCCTGACCATTGGCATCGACACTAACCAGTGACGCGGTGATTTTGCTATTAACTGCTTGGGCGTTTGAGCTACTGGCCGGATTAGCGTTTGACTGAACTGCCACTGAATTGTCAACGGCTTGTTCTGGCGTTGGCAACATCGCTGACGCCTGTGTCACGGCCATCACGCCAACAAGCGTACCAGCAACAACATGAAATAAGCGGTGTCCGCTCCATGCACTGAATGGGTTTGCAAAATGGTTACTTTTCTTCATGACATTCATTATCCCTAGTTAATGTATCGGTAAAACAGTATATCGATAAAACGATTTCTTTATAAAGCGCATGTCGGTAAAACGAAGCTAGTAAAACTGGCCAGTTTTTAAAACATTGGATGCTAAGCAAGCAACTGTCCGATTGCTCAAACAGTTAACTGATTACTTAAACATCATCATATATTGCTATCACGGTTAATGTTAACTTTTTACCGTCACCATTTTTGGCGATTGTTATTTTTATCAATTATCTGCGTAAGCTATCGCTAAAGCAATAGCGCTTAGCATATCAAAAAGCATTTCTTGGCACACTAACCCCGTGTTGAGGTTGTGTATATCATCTATTGACTACCAAGACTTCTTAACGTGCCTGAAATAAAAGATAGCTCATAACAGCGTTTTTTGCTATGGTAATTCATTAGCGACAGGCTTGCTCTGTCACGCTCTTTTTCTTATTCTAACGACTATTGCTCCCATTATGACTACTAGCGCCATGCCACAGATCAATCCTGAATACGTCCATTGGTTCCGTAACTCCGCCCCTTACATTAACACCCATCGCGGTAAGACTTTCGTGATTATGTTTGGTGGTGAGGCGGTCAATCATCCCAATTTTAGCACGCTGATTCATGACTTTGCTTTATTGCACAGTCTTGGGATCAAATTGGTATTAGTGCACGGGGCACGACCGCAAATCGAAAAAAACTTAAAAGACGCTCAGATTACCTCGCCATTGCATCAAGATATTCGCGTCACCCCGCGCGTTGCCATGCCCGCTATCTTACAAGCCGTTGGCGCCATTCGTTTGCAAATCGAAGCCCAGTTATCGATGGGCCTAGCAAACTCACCGATGTATGGCTCGCGCATTGACGCGGTTTCGGGTAACTTTGTCACCGCCCGTCCTTACGGTATTCGTGATGGTGTCGATTATCAGATGACCGGAGAAGTTCGCTCTATCGATGTTGAGGCCATTAAAAACAACCTATTACACGATCATATTGTGATTTTAGGCTCGATGGGTTATTCAGCGACTGGTGAAGTGTTTAACTTATTGGCTGAAGACGTCGCGCTTAGCGCTGCCGTAGCGCTTGGCGCGGATAAGCTAATATTTTTAGGCGAAGAAGCTGGCATCAACCATGATGACCGCCTGCTACGTGAGATGATTCCAAATGAAGTCGATCGCTTCTTACGTGACCGTGACTTAAATTGTGAGATTAATTACTTTTTAAGCTGCGCCAGTAATGCTTGCCGTCAAGGCGTTCATCGTACCCATATTATTTCTTACGCCAAAGATGGCGCGCTACTCGAAGAGCTGTTCACCCGTGATGGTTCTGGAACTTTGATTAGTCATGACCCTTACGAAGAAATTCGCCGTGCCAATATCGACGATGTAGTCGGGCTGCTTGAGCTATTATCTCCGCTAGAAGAACAAGGCATCTTAGTCAGCCGCTCACGCGAGCGCTTAGAACAAGAAATTGACCACTATAGCGTCATTGAGCGCGACGGAATGGTTTTAGGTTGTGCAGCGCTTTATCCATTAGACGACAATTCGGCTGAAGTTGCTTGCGTGGCAGTTCACCCTGAATACCGTAGTGGCAACCGCGGTGCTGACTTGCTGGCATTTTTGGAGCAACAAGCACGAAGCCATGGCCTACATAAATTATTTGTCTTAACCACTCGTACCGCGCATTGGTTTGTCGAGCAAGGTTTTGCTGAAGTTGAAGCCAGCGCTCTACCAGAAGCGCGCCGTGAGAAATACAATAACGGTCGTAATTCTAAAGTGTTCCAAAAAACGCTGTAAACATCGAGTTAATTATTCACGGATTTATAAACGACTGACTTAATTCTCTCCCACTAAAAAGCCCTCATAATACATGAGGGCTTTTTTATACTTCATAACCGTTCTTTTATAACCACTGTGGCTTAAAAAGGTCAAAAGTCCAATAACGCCTTATTTTACCTTTAATAGCTCAACGGTAAAGATAAGCGTGCTGTTTGGCTCGATACCTGCGTTGCCCGCTTCGCCATAAGCAATATCTGATGGGATGTAAAATTCGTATTTGCCGCCCTCTTTCATCAACTGTAGACCTTCTGTCCAGCCAGCGATAACTTGGTTTAGTGGGAATTCAATTGGCTCACCGCGCTCATAAGAGCTGTCAAACACCGTACCGTCAATCAATTTACCTTCGTAGTTGACTTCAACCACGTCGGTTGCTTTTGGTGATTTGCCAGTACCTGGGGTCAATACTTTATACTGTAAGCCAGAAGCAGTAGTTTTGACGCCTTCTTTTTTACCGTTTTCTGCTAAGAACGCCGCACCTTTGGTTTTGTTATCTTCAGCTTTGCCTTCCATCTCCTTGACGAACTTCTCTTCTTGTTCTTTTTGATAGGTCATCAACACTTCCTGCATTTGTTCTTGCGTCAATGCTGAGTCTTTACCTTCGTAGCCGTCACGGAAGCCTTTTTCAAAGGTATCAAGGTTCAGATCGCCGACCGCTTCTTTATTACCTTCTGCCATCATATAACCCAAGCTGTAACCCACTTTTTCATTGGCTGGGCTTTTTTCAGTTACTGAAACGCTTTTGCTGGCGCTTTCTTTATTGCCATTACTAGCATTACAGCCGGTAACTAATAACATCGCACTAGCAAGTGCACTAATGCTTAAGGTAGTAATTTTTTTCATAGAATACTCTCAAATTGTAAGGATAGTGGCGAGATGTCACATTCTTCTATCATAGCAAATCTTAGTTTTAGGAGCTACGATTCCCTTGAAATTATCGGTCAAATGTACAGTCTATGTTAATTTCCGCTACAAAAATAACAACTTATCACACAACTATAGTAAGAGGTTAAGCTTTCTATCTTTAAATCCCTCATTACTTCCGCTAAGCTAAATTGGTTAAGGTAAGAAGTAACAGAACGTAGATTTTGTTATCAATCGTACAGGATGTTGACCTATATCTTTTCAATCCCATTCCAAAATAATTTCAATTAAAAATACTAATAATCAGGTATGTGTTGGCGACAAACAATGATGCTTATATCTACTGATAAAGTAAAAAGCATAAATTGTTTATTGGCTAATACATAATCATTAAAGGAGGACAGGATGAATCCAATGTATACATCGTTCAATGGTTATCTTGGTGGCCCTATTGGTTCCATCATTGGCGCTATTTTGATTTTTATCATTGGCTGGCTCGTGGCACTGGGTATCGCTGCCCTCGTACGCGGTGTGTTGTCAAAAATAAATCTCAACCAGCGTATGAATTCTTCAACCGGTAAAAGCTACGATTTAGAAGGTATTATCTCAAAAATCGTCTTTTGGTTTATTTTTATCATCGCTATCTCTGGCGCGCTAAGTCAGCTAAATCTAAATTCCATTTCAGCGCCATTTGCTAACATGGTCAACCAAGTCTTGACCTTTATCCCGAATCTTATCGCTGCAATTGCAGTGGGTGTGATTGGTTGGGTGATTGCTACCGTTGCACGAACAGCAATCAATGCTGCCTTAGCAAAAACCTCGATGGATGAGCGTTTAAGCGCCAAAGCGGGCGTAAAACCGATGAGCAGCACCATTGCTGATATGGTTTACTGGTTCATCCTATTAGTTGTATTGACCATGGTACTTGGTCAGTTAGAGCTTGATGGTTTATTTGCACCATTGACCAATATGGTTGATAAAATCTTTAGCTTTATTCCTAACATTCTTATTGCTGGTGTGGTCTTCGTGGTGGGTTATATCATCGCCAAAGTCGTACGCGGCATTGTGACCAACCTAGTGTCTACGTTTGATGTGCAAAAACTGGCATCAAGAGCAGGTTTAAGCGAACAGAACAGCTTACCGAATATTGCAGGTTCACTGGCGTTTTTGGTAGTGATCATTCCAACGATTATTGCCGCTTTAAATGCTTTGAAAATTGATGTGATTGCACGCCCTGCAACCAATATGCTGAACAAAATTATGGAAGCCTTGCCAAATATCTTTATGGCAGCTGCGATTTTAATCGTCACCTTCTATGTTGTTCGTATGGTTGCCAACATCATCAAAGGTCTACTTGAAAACACCCAAGTTAATCAGTTGCCTGCAAAAGTAGGTTTACAGCAAACGATGGGGGATAAGAAAATCTCTGACCTAGTCGGTTATGCGATTATCTTCTTTGCAATGTTGTTTGCCGCTATCGCTGCCGCTGATTTACTAGGTTTTGAAGCGATTTCAGCCATCGTCACGATGTTCATTGCTTTTGGTGCCAATATTATCTTAGGCGCGGTCATCCTGTTTATTGGTTTTTGGCTTGCCAACATTATCGCTGGTGTCGTTGAACGCTCTGAACAGGGTTCGCAGTTCTTAGCAAATATCGTCCGTGTCTTAATCATGGGCTTAGTATTAGCCATGGGTCTAAAAGCGATGGGTATTGCCGACTCTATTGTTAACCTTGCATTTGGTCTAACTCTGGGTGCCGTTGCGGTAGCATTTGCTCTATCATTCGGTCTTGGTGGTCAAGAAGCAGCTGCGCGTTTCTTGCGTAAAATGCAGGACAAGATGGACAGAGAGCATGACGAAGCAAAAGCAAAATCTGCTTTGACACCTAACTCGTCAACTCAGGATAAAGTTGCGGCGGCAGTTCGTGAGAACACGCCAACCGCTACGCCAGCGTCACCTTCAACATCAACGTCAACCACCGATATCCATACGGATGTTGTTGATACGACTCGCGTTAATACCGATACTATCAATACCTCTGATATTGAAAACACGGCTAACAAGCGTGTAAACAACAACGTTACTGGCGGTAGTATCACTGATGAGGGTATTAACAACAATAATTTACTGCCTGGTACTGATAGCGGTCTAAACGACGACATCAATAACAAGTAAGTATTGATTATATTTGAATTTAAAAAGAAGACAGCCTAGGCTGTCTTCTTTTATGAGTTTGAATAAATATCTCAAATATATAGCCGTAGCAGAGCATACTTTATAATTAATTTTGGCTTATCTATGGCTTTAGGTTTTGCTGTTGCAATTGCTGTATTTGCTTGGTTAGCTGACGCTCTCGCTGACTCATGGCCGCAACTGGTTGAACCCACAAATCGATGTCAATAAAAGTATCATTAGCCTCATGAACAAAATCTATTCCCAGTACAATAACGTGATGCAACTCCGCTAGCGGTAAGCGCGTGGCAACATCCAAAGCGATTTTCGCTAAATTTGGTTGAATAACCTTTTTACTATTTTGCCCTTCTGCATCTTGGCCGTAAAATATCAGCACATAATGCCGACCTAAAGACTCATAGGAGTGTTGATGGATGATATAACCTTGTTGTTGTAATTTCTGTTCTTGCTTCGGATGGCGATACAATGTACGAATCAGCTCATGCCGTGAAAATAAAGATTCATTGAGTATTTGCTGTTGCCAATAAGAAAGATCTATTGCTGAAGACGCTTGGTCATCATTTTTTTGTAAATTATCACTATATATTTTTAGCATTTCACTACTCATCTGCGACCATAGTACAGCCGCCTGTGCCATGTGCTGCTGATACATCTGGATGGTCGTATTATGACTTTTTTGGGCCAGTACCATCGCAATCAGAGCAGAATTAGGCTTATCTTGCATCCTGTATTTAATCAGTTCATTGTCTATAGCGATGGCTTGCGCAAATATATCAGGGCTATTTAGAAAATCACTCACTATCGCTTCTTCAGATTTAAGCCTGTTTATATGGCTACTATCACTATGTTGCCTCTGCTCTAAATGATACTGTAAAAATCGCCATAACTCGCTTGGCGTGTGTAGCGCCTTTAGTATCAACTGCCAGTCGTGCCAGCCAAATATCTGTAGTGATTGCTTGCTCTGTCTTATCTCTTCCGTAAAATACTGAGCAGTAAATTCATGCTTTAGACGCTTTCCTGCGCGATTATGAGTATTTTTATAAGTAAATCTGTTTGAATGATGACTCTCATTTTTAAATTGAATATCAAACACTAGAATCTCAATCGTAGGTTCTAGAGTGTCTTTATGCGTAAACAAATACTCTTTTTGCCATGCCAATCCTGATTTAATAGCAGTTTTACGCACACTTTCGATATCAGCCAAGGCCGTATCTTCAGGCAAATAGATGATCAGTTTTAATAGTTGTAATCGACCTAATGGCAGTTGATAAGTAAATTTTTGCGCATTATATTGTGCTTTATCGTCAGTCACAAACGCTTGAAAATTAGGCAAAATAATTCCTGATGTCTCAGATTGCAGGTAGCAAGCTAACTCATCGCCAAGATAGTTTTTATCAGATATCACTGTAGTCAAATTGGGCACTGCCGCAACCTTTTCGTATCAAATATATATGGCAGTCAATATCTTGCCGCTGAGACAGATTATGCTATTGTCATAATTATTGGCAAAGTTTTGACATAAAATTAAACGATATAAGCGTGATTATAGCAATTATACATAGTCGCATTTATAGCAGTGAGTTGTTATGATGACACAAAAGCCAGCAGATTCGCGCCGCATTTAATGGGCTATCAATTGCCATAGCGCTTGCTTAATATTTTTATTTATATAATCGCACTCGTATGATAACAAGGACGGAACATCATGAAACGCTTTAAAGAAAAAACTGTCATCGTCACGGGCGCAGGTTCAGGTATCGGCCGCGCAACTGCCATTCGTTTTGCTCAGGAAGGCGCCAACGTGGTTTTAGTTGGCCGCACGGTGCAAACACTAGAAGAAACGGCAAAAGCGTTTCCGCAAGATCGAACTTGGATTCATACTGACAATTTTTTGACTGTCGTCTGCGATATCAGTGTAGAGGGCCAAGTTCAAGAAATGATGAAAAGAGTCATTGATAAGTTTGAGACCATTGACGTCTTGGTAAACAACGCTGGCAAAGCTATGCAAGGCAAAATCACCGAGCTGTCTTCTGAAGATTGGAAATTAGCCATCGACGTGAATTTAAATGGCACTTTTTATGTTTGTCAGGCTGCCATGCCGCATCTAATTGCCTCCAAAGGCAACATTATCAATGTCTCGTCACTGTCTGGTGTCGGTGGTGACTGGAATATGGCGGCCTATAATGCTGCCAAAGCCGGTATCAGTAATTTAACTCGTACGCTAGCGCTAGATCACGGCGCAGATGGCGTGCGCGTCAACGCTGTTAACCCAAGTGTGACGGCAACTGAGATGACCAGCGCCATTCAAGATAACGACAGCAAAACGAATAAGTTTTTAGACCGTTGCCCCCTTGGACGTATGGCTAAGCCAGAAGATATCGCTGCCGCCATTACTTTTTTAGCAAGCGATGATGCCTCTATGATTACTGGCGTTAATTTACCCGTTGATGGTGGAGTCAGTGCATCTAATGGTCAGCCGCATTTTTAACAGCCAGTAACCTAAAAAAACCACGAGGTAGGAATATTCATTATTTAAAATTAAAAAAGAAGCCTCTGATATCTCAATATCAGAGGCTTCTTAGTTATAATACTTAGTGAAAAAAAAGAAAATTTACTCAACTAAATTATTGATATCCTGTAGCGGCTGCGATAAACGCTCAGGGTGCCTTGGTACTACCCCTCGATACTGCGCATAAATTTTTGGCAAATCGACGTCAATGTCTCCCGTTGGATAAATGGGCGACATAAAACGAATTTCCTTGGTTTTATAATCCATGGCGATAGGCAAAATGGGGACACCAGCACCCATCGCTAAATAATAAAATCCCGTTTTCCAGTCTTTGGTATATTGGCGCGTACCTTCTGGCGCTAAGCCCAAAAACAGTGGTTTGCCAGTTTTGAATTTATCAATACTGGCTTGCAGCACCGAGCCTTTATTAGCGCGGTCAATAGGAATAACCCCAATCCACTTTAACAGCTGCGCAAATACAGGCACTCTAAATAACGTGTGTTTGCCCATGATGCTGATTTTTAAATCTAGGGCAAATAAACTGGGAATCGCGTAAATACCATCGACGTTAGAGGTATGTGGCAAAGCCAAGACCACGGCCTGAGGGATATTTGGAATCTCGCCAACGGTACGCCAGCCCGCGGCTTTTAAAAGTGCGGCTCCAATCCTTGGCGCAAATTCATTACCACGTTTTGGCACCAAATGACCCAGTTGGTTTTTACTCAAACTTGGTAACACTTTTGACCGCATAGGAGTAGAAACAGCCGCTTTGGAACGCTTAAAAAACTTTGATGTCATGACGGCACCATCCAATAAAAGATGCTCACATAATAACACTAAGCTTGTGATATTAAACTGAATTTTACACGGTTTTATTGCATAGTATCTTATTCAATCATAAATATAAGTAGACTGTTAGATTGAATATGATGTCTATAAACACCCTACAATGTAAAGCTACGAAATCTCCGCTAAATTGCCTTTATGCTCAAGCCACGACTTACGGTCAGACGCACGTTTTTTGGCCAACAGCATATCCATGACGTTGTTGGTCAGTAACATGTCATCCATATCTAACTGCACCAAGCGGCGGGTGTCACGATTCATGGTCGTTTCGCGAAGCTGCTCGGCACTCATCTCACCAAGCCCCTTAAAGCGCGTGATTTGGGCTTTTTTATTGCCCGGAACATTGGCTAATATGTGCTCAAGCTCAGACTCGTCTAACGCATAATGCACCTCTTTTCCCACATCAACGCGGTAAAGCGGCGGCATGGCTACGAATAAATGACCTGCATCGACTAAAGCGGGAAAATGCTTAACAAACAACGCACAGATAAGCGTGGCGATATGCAAACCATCAGAGTCAGCATCTGCCAAAATACATATCTTGTCATAACGCAGCTCAGACAAATCATCCGAGGCAGGATCAACGCCAATGGCAATAGCAATATCGTGAATCTCTTGGCTTGAAAGAACCGTATCTGACGATACTTCCCACGTGTTCAAAATCTTACCACGCAGCGGCAATATCGCTTGATAATGACGGTCGCGCGCTTGCTTGGCTGAACCACCTGCAGAATCCCCTTCGACCAAAAACAACTCTGCGCCATCGCGTAAATTTCCGCGGCAGTCAGCGAGCTTACCGGGCAGAGCAGGACCTTGAGTAATCTTTTTACGCGCAACTTTTTTGGCAGATTTTAGACGGCGCCCTGCTTTATTAATCGCCAATTCTGCGATTTGTGTCCCCATATCGGCATGCTGATTTAACCATAAGCTAAAGGCATCTTTGGCTAAGGTCTGAACCGCACCTGCCGCCTCACGGCTCGATAAACGTTCTTTAGTTTGGCCAGAAAACTGCGGTTCAGAAAACTTCAGCGACAAGATATAATTGACGCCATCCCAAACATCTTCAGCCGTTAATTTAACATTGCGCGGCAATAAATTATGGATATCACAAAACTCGCGCAGCGCCTCTAAAATACCAGTTCGTAAACCATTAACATGCGTTCCGCCCTGCGCCGTCGGAATCAAATTCACATAACTTTCTTGAATTGGCGTGCCACCATCAGGTAACCAAGACAAGACAAAGGTAATAGCAGCGCGTTCGCCAGCTTTAGCATCGTGATTATAATAAAATGGTGCCTCAGGTAGCGTCTCTAAACCATCTAACTGCTCATTTAAATATTCAACCACCCCGTCGGTAAACTGCCAAACGACTTTTTCATTATTGATATCATCGATAAATTCAATCGTCAATCCAGCGGCAAGCACGGCTTTGGCCTTTAAATTGTGCTTAAGCTGTTTAATGTTAAATTTTGGCGTATCAAAAAAATTCCCATCTGCCCAAAACTTAACTCGCGTGCCACGTTTACGTTTGTTTGAACTAACCGACTCCGTTAATAACGTGACTGGCGCACCGTTTTCAAATGCCATATCAAACTGGTTACTGTCGCGCCATACCGTCACCTCAACGCGCGTCGATAAAGCATTGACCACAGAAATACCAACACCGTGCAAACCGCCTGACACTTCATAATTAGAGGTCGAAAACTTACCGCCTGCATGCAAACGAGTTAAAATCAGCTCAATTCCTGACTGACCAAACTCAGGATGGATATCGGTTGGCATACCGCGACCATCATCTTCTACCGATAGCGAGCCATCACTATGCAGCTGGACTTTGATTGTCTTCGCATAGCCAGCCAACGCCTCATCGACTGAGTTATCAATGACTTCTTGGGCCAGGTGGTTGGGACGTGTGGTATCCGTATACATTCCTGGACGACGACGGACGGGCTCAAGACCTTCTAAAACTTCTAACGATTGCGCATTATACTGACTCACAAATGCATCCTTAATTATTCATGTGCGATTAATTCTATGAAACCATTATAACGAAAAATAGTGACGTTAAGGTTAATACTCAGTCGCTCGCGTCAGATAATGTCGTCTATTTAAAATTTAACTCACGCTGATACTAACTGTTGCAATCTTTCAATAATCATGGGTAATTGCTCAGCAAAATCACTAAAACGATGATCGCCGCCTTTTTGCATGACTACTATCGCTCCTTGCTCTTTATAAAATTTTTTAGAAAGCTTAGGATTTAGCAACTCGTCACTTTCTTTGATGAGTGCAACAACTTTATTAGGATAATTCACGCTCGATAATTGGTACGCTGCAAACCATTGCAGATCTGAATGGGTGATATCCCAGCCGCCCACGGTTGAATGAATAATCCGATTACTTATATTCTGTTCTTCGATATCATTCTCTATAGCAAAATCTTTAGTAAATCGCTTGAGAGTAATATGTGGCTGAGTGCTTGGATTTAATAATAAAGCTGGACAACCGGTATGGTTGCTAACCAAAGTAGAAAAATAGCCGCCCAGTGAGCTACCTATCAATACGGTTTTAGCATCTTGATTCAATTCAGCAACCAGATCAGTCAAACAGCTAAACACTTGCTCAGGATTCTGGTTTAAATCTGGACGATATATTTTAATATTAGAATAGTATTTCTCACAATATTCTTCTAATAACAAACCTTTAGTAGAGTTGGCATCACTATCTAATCCATGGACGTACACAACATTCATATGCAATCTCATCTTTGACATTCGGTATACTATAAAATTGATAATCAGAAAATTAGTAGATAATGAGCATAACACCAGTAATATGAGGTTAATAGTGCTAAAAACGCCGATCCATAGTCAATTTAGATTAACGTGAATGCCATATCAAAACACCTATTTTAATTAAATAACAAGATAAGGAGATGTCATGAGTGAGCAGATTGAACTGTTTGACATCGATAACCCTTGCATTGGCGTTTGTACCAGCAATAAAAAAGGTTATTGCTTTGGTTGTCTACGAAGTCGCCCCGAACGTCAGCTGTGGCTAAGCATGAGCACCGAACAGCGCAGAGAGGTATTGAGGCTGATTGTAGGACGTAAGCAACGTATTGACCAAATGCGGCAGCGTAAGGGTGAGCAGTTAGGGTTTGATTTTGAGGAAGCGGTAGAGACGGGTAAGTTGTTTTAAGAGATAAAGAACATACTTTATATTTAACAAACTTATCACTAACATTGAAAATCAACCATTCAAATATAGAGTGAAAACTACATTACAAATCTACTGACTGTATATAAACCCTCAGCCAAAGAAAAGCCCCCAACGAATTAACGTTGGGGGCGAACCTAGAATAGAGAGCTGACGATG
>NZ_DKGQ01000057.1:0-95350 GCF_002453355.1 Psychrobacter sp. UBA6766
ACTAGTTATCTAGGACAGCCCCAAAGCTAATTAAAAACCACGGTTTTATGGCCGGCGACAATCACGCGATTTTGCACATGCCAATTCACCGCGCGCGCCAAGACATTGCGCTCGATATCACGGCCAATCGCACGTAATTCTGCTACTCCTTGACGGTGAGTGACGCGATGAACGTCTTGCTCAATGATAGGACCTTGATCAAGCTCAGCGGTGACATAATGTGCGGTCGCTCCGATAAGCTTGACGCCTTTCTCATAAGCCTGACGATAAGGGTCAGCACCGACAAAGGCGGGCAAAAATGAATGGTGAATATTGATGACTTGCATCGGCCAACGCTTGACAAAATCAGATGATAAAATCTGCATATAACGCGCTAATACCAGCAAGTCATTGCCTGCCATCAACGTATGAATCTGCTCTTCTGCTTCAGCCTTGTTATCCTTGATGACTGGCACATAATGGAAAGTAATGCCAAAGTTTTCTACTGCTTGGCGCAAATCTTCGTGATTACTGACAACAGAGGTAATCTCGCAATCGAGTAATCCGCGCTGATACCGCCATAACAAATCTAATAAGGCATGATCGAACTTTGACACTAAGATGCCAACCTTGGTTTTAATCGCATTGTTATGTAAGCGCCACGCCATATTATGGCGCTTAGCCACCGTATGCCCAAAGCTGGCTTCAAAGTTATCCATAATTTCGCTCAAGCCTGCTAACGCAAACTCTAAGCGCATAAAATATTGACCACCTTCGTGAGCGGTTGAATACTGATCGAGAGTGATAATATTGCCGCCATAACGATAAATAAACTCAGATACGGCTTGTACGATACCCGCTTGATCGCGACATTTTATGAGTAGCGTCGCGGTATCAATAGCCGCCACAACTGGTGAGTTTTGAGAATTTTTGCTCGACTTTATGCTTGCTGTAGCAGTCGTGGTATTGTCTGACATAATGCGCCCAATTAAAAATGAAACGTGCTTCTTACTTTGAATATGCATAGCAGCATAGGAAACCGACTATTCTAATCGCTTTTGCAATATTTTGCTGATTGAGTTGCTTGTATTTGGTTATTGAGATTATGAATACAAAAACCCCCAATTTGGGGGTTTTGTAAAATGCTAATTAAAAAATCACTGCGCTTTTATTCAACTTTTAGGGTTTTAGAAAAACCGAATCCATTGTTACTTACATCAACAGTTGAACCTAGTTCAAATGCTTTACCAAAATCTATAATATAAGAATTAAAGCCTGCAGTTGGTGCATTGGCTGAATTCTCACCATTGATAGAAACACTGTAATTTGGTGAATAAGGTGATAAAGCAACCTTAGTACGCGATGTATTCTCATTAATAGTTACACTCATACTATTGGTACAAGTCGCTCCACCATCACCAAATGGGCTAGTATTATTAATCCAAGGAGTTATAAGAGTTGACCCATTTACTGATAAATCATCTACTGAAGTTGGTAACTGATAATTCATACTTTGGGTGTTCTCGCTACCATTTAAGAAAGTAGAAGCGTCAAAGCGCACTTTTACCCAGTTCGAATAGCGCAATGGATAGCGAATCTCAAAATCAGCACGACCTTCATTATTAGTAACAAAGGTATAACTGTCATCCGATACTGTTCCACCAATGATAGCTACTGGGTTAATCGCTTCCAGCGTACCATTAGCGTTTTTGTCTTCATTTACGACAATGTCAGTATCTTTATCTAGAGTATAATTATAGTTTGCATCTTCTGTAGGGTACCATCCAGACTTTAACGGTACTGGCGTTTTTCCAGAGAAAGATCTTGGTTCAGGTGTTGTCACACTAATGAGCTTACCATTCTCATCAAACTCCTTAATATCAGCCGCTTGATAAGTTACGGTACTGTCTAATAAACAATATTTTCCTTGTGCGTATTCAGTAGCATAAGACTTAATTGACACTTCTTGCTCCGCTACAGCACGACCTGAACCATCCATGACAGATATCGAACCACGTACCGTGTAATATATATCATCAGAAGATAACTTATTAGAGAATGCTAAAGTAGTATATACCGCTTCTTCGGATACTGTAATATTAGTGGTCTTAATACCTATGCCTGCATTGTCCTCTAATAAACGCGCGTTAATAATCACGCCACCAATAGGAGAGCTAGCATTAGCCTGATAAATAACTCGTGCCTCACCTCTACTATTTGTTACTGCTGTGGCAGCAGATAAGCGACCTGCCGATGAGTCTGAGGCACGACTAAACACCACTGTTTGCCCTTCTACCGGCACATCATTTTTACCTTTGACCGTAGCAACAACTTCAGTGCTACCACCAGGACTAATAACAGATTTCACGGCTTGAAATAGCAGTTTATCAGGTGTTGTAGCACGGAAGCGTGTATCGACGGTGGTCTGATAACGGGGCTCGCCGTTTTGTAGAGTTTCGCCTAATACTTTGGCTTGTAGTACCGCTGTGCCGGCAAGCTCAGACTTTAGCCAAAACTTAACAGTAATGACGTTGTCGTTAATATCACTCGCTTCAATAGGCTTGGAGACGATGACATTATCTTCAAACTTACCGATATAACTGGTAATGAGACTTCCAAGAGAAGTCTGTAACTCTACTTGTTTCCCTTCTAACCCCTTCGCCTGATTGGCGTTATCAGCACGGATTTGAATTTGAATCTCTTTTGGCTCATTGACATCATACAGCTTTTCAATGTTAATAAAGCTGATACCCGCTTGGGACACTTTGACCAAATCAATGCTATTGATACTACGCTGGGTGTTGACACTGTCCTCGCCAACGGCGCGGGCAAGTACTTTTAAGTTACCATTATTGTCAAAGGTAAGCTGATCCTCTTTGACTTCAAACGTCGCTTGACCATCGCTATTAGTAGTCGCTATTGCCGTTGGTGCAATCAACTCGCCATTAGCGTCAATCAGCTGCATTGCTGCATTACCAATCGTCTGCCCTGCACCATCAATGAGGGTGGTAGTGATGGTAATCGCCTCACTATCTTGCAGCTTAGTGTTGCTCGCTTCAATACCAATTTTCGTACCCACGGCTGAGAGGCTTAGTGTTTTACTTTCGCGGGTAGTCAGTGTGACATCACCATTAGCATCATATTCAGGGGTAACTATCTTGGCTTCAATATCAATGGTGTGATTTATGCGCGCATTGATGCTGCCTGCGGCTAAAAGTACGCCGACATCAATTTGACCATTCGCATCAGTAGTCACCATGCTTGGTGTCGTAAGTGTCGCTCCACTTGCCGCTAGGTTGGTAATAGCCAGCTGTACAGGAACGCCGGCTAAGATGCCGCCTTTGCTGTCAGTCACGCGGAAGGTGGCATTGGTTTGATCTCCACCAGTAGTTAGCGTGGACTTATCAGAACTGGCCAATATTTGATAACTATCAATTGACGATGTATTTACAGCGACGATATAGTCTTGGTTCAAGTTAAAACCTTCAGAGGTAGTAGTGCTGGCGGTAACTCTGATGCCAGCTTCAATCTCAGCTTGAGTACTATTACCAGGCCCAGATTCAACAGCCACATTAAAGATTGCTATACCTTCGCTGTTAGTAGTAGCAGTCTTGTTGATAATGGTTACACTTTTTTGAATTGACTTATCAATACTTAAGCGCACATCACGGCCAGCAATATTGTTTTTATCATCCTTTAGACGCACAAAGACTTTAAAGGTATCGCCTTTGATATTGACTACTTTATTTGCGCCAATAGAAAGGTTTTCTTGAGTACCGCTTGCTGGGTTAGTAGTCTGTACTGTACTGGTTTTAGTCGCAATATTACCGTTAGCATCCGCAGCTGAGAAGGCGACAAAAAAGCTTGAGCCGATGGCTTTTTTCTGTTCCTCTGTCAACCCTGCTGGCACCGCAAGGGTATAACTGGCCACCCCTGAATTATTAGTGACCTGCTCTTTACCACTGACCAGACGCACGCCTTGCTCTGCAATCGCAGCAGGGAGTGCTAGGAAAACTTTTTGTCCCGCAATTACATTGTCTTGACTGTCTTTAGCAATGACTTCTACCTGTGTTTGACCACCGTTTAGGTTGAGTGGCTCAGGCGTTAAATCAATCAGATCAATCGCCGCTTTGGTGGACTGTACATTGAACTCAATCGCTTGCGTTTTACCTGTCAAGGTTTCACGCAGTATGGCTTCAAGTTTTTTGTTTTTTAGCGCCGCTTTTTGCTCTTTAGTTAAGTTATTAGGCACAGTGACGGTAAAGCTGACATTACCACTAGCATCCGTGGTCACTGAGGTGATGCTGTCGCCTGCTTTGCCATTGACGGTCAATAGTTTTGCTAATGATCTGTCCTTAAAATCAATGGTCACCGGTTGACCACTGATTGGAATATTGGTGGTTTGTGTGCTGATACCTGCACCCACAACGACCGTATCGCCTTCACCATTCAAGGTATAGTACGGACGGTTGTTGATAAGGGTTGGGTTGTTTAGGACGGTCAGATCAACTGCTGGTCTGACAATGTTAATTTGTTCAATATTAGAGGTATATTTACCGCCTTTTTCAACGTAAGACAGCTGGTAATTGATGCCGACATTTTTTAGTTCTTCACGCTCTTCATAGCCCAAACCTTCAGGGATAGTCACAATAAAGGTCGTTTCACCATTGAAGTCGATAATACTACTGTCCGTACTGACTGTAACCCCATAGTCTTGCGCTTTTTTGCCAAGAAGAATGCTGACCTCTTGATCTTTTGCAGCACTATTAGTTTTATTATTCAACAGCTGTACTTTGATGACACCTTCACCACCAAGCTCACTGATGGTTGGCGTGACAATGGAGGCAAAATATAAGCTGGTTGCAGGCTCTTTGACCGTTATAGTATCGCTGATAGACTTTTTAAGGTTATTGTCGTCAGTAATTGTGGCAACGTAGTTGATGCCATTTTTAAGCAGCGCACTTTTTTGAGCATCGGTTAGGGGCTGCGTTATATTGACCGTAAAGTTGACTCGGCCCGCCTTATCAGTCGTCTGCTCACTGTCTTCGATGACCACACCTGGTGCGTTTTGGATACTGAGTTTGACCTGCTTACCAAACGCAGCACTACTATCAGGGTATTTACCAGTAAGACTGATAGTCAGCTTGTCATCATAGATACTCACGCCATTGGGAGTACTGTTTGAAGTCAGTAGTATGTCACTGATAGCGTCTTTGTCAGTGATCAAGATATTATTACTTGTGGCCTGTGAACTGCGTTCAAGATCATCTGTAACCTCAGCGGTTAAGACAAACTTACCTATAGTCTCAAGACTATCTTTTTGTGCTTGGCTCAGCCCCTCAGGGACACGAACAGTATAACGGACCATGCCAGTACTATCTGTTGTTTGCGTAGCGGCGCTCTCTAGGGTTAGCAGTCCTGCGTCAATCAAAGCTTTATTTAATACTGCTTTAACCTCTCGATCAGCAACCACGCCGCCATTTTCGTCATTAACGCGGAAGCTAATGGTAGTGCTGCCGCCTGAGCTTGACAACTGAGTACTGCTCACTGTACCAAAGTTCAGCTGGTACTGTGCTTCAGGCGCTTCAGCATTTGCAGTAAAGTCTTGCTCTTTAATGCCATCGTCATCAGTCAAAATAGCAGTGTAATTAATGCCATTTGCTGCAATAGCTTGACGCTGAGCTGTGGTTAGGCTTGGGTCGATGTTGACAGTGAAGCTTGCCATACCTGAGGCGTTGGTCACTTGTTGACTGCCTACGATACTAAGACCTGCGATATCCTTTATAACAAGTTTGATATCTTTGCCAGCAGCGGCGCTACCGTCTGGGCGTTTACCGAGTACGCTTAGAATAAAGCTGTCTTTTAGGACGTTAATGACACTTGGTTTACTGTTTGACGTCAAGGTAGTTTTACTAGAAGCGCTAATACTGATCGGCTGACTCTCAACTGGAGTGCGTGCACCTGAAGTTTCTATTAAAACGGCTTTTAATTTGAAGCCTGTCGCATCTTCTAGCTGCTTTTTTTGTATGGCATTTAAATTATTTGGTGCATTTACCGTATAGTTGACCACACCTTGAGCGTTGGTCGTTTGTGACGAATTACCACTAAAGGTGAGTAACCCTGCATCTGTCAATGCCTTTGGTAAACTTGCAGTGACGTTTTGGTCAGTAATAACGCCGCCTAATTTGTCCGTTACGCGGAAGCTGACGACAATTGAGCCGCCTGAACTTGGCAACTGAGTACTACTGCTTGGGCTGACATTAATATTGTACTGCGCATCAGGGACTTCGGCACGAGCGGTAAAGTCTTCTTCTTTAATACCATCGTCATCGGTTAGGATGGCAGTATATTTAATATCATCTTTTGCCATTTGTTCGCGTTGATCTTGAGTGAAACTTGGGTCAATGTTGACAGTAAAGATGGCTGTACCTGAGGCATTGGTACGGGCTTCACTCTCTTTGACGCTAAGACCAGCCGTGTTTAGCATCACTTTGATAACTTTGTCTGAGACAACATCACCATTTTGCTTGTTCGCTTTCACTTGAATAGTGAACGTATTTTTTAGGACGTTCACTATCTCTGGACTGGTTTGCGACTTGAGACTGCTTTTGCTTTGTTGAAGTTGTGAGCTGATAGCAATCTGAGCGCTTAGTTGTTCACTGCGAACACCTGAGGCTTCGACTATACTTGCAGTTAGAGCAAACTTACCTTTGTCGTTCAATGTCTTTTTCTGTGCCGCGCTTAATCCAGCAGGAACACGGACAGTGTAGCGGACTTCGCCTCGCTCATTGGTAGTTTGTGTCGATTGACCGTCTAGGATAAGAAGTCCGACCAGCTTCTCAGGCAATGCGGCAGTCACTGCTTTACCGGCTATCACGCCGCCATCTTTATCATTAACACGGAAGCTGACGACTGTGCTACCGCCTGAGCTTGATAGCTGGGTGTTGCTAAGCGTACCGAAGTTAATCTGATACTCTGCAGCCGGAATTTCCACAGCAGCGTTGGACTTGCTAGTGGTCACACCATCATCGTCAGTTAGGCTTACTGTATAATCAATACCTGAGGCTACGAGTGCCTTGCGCTGTGATTCACTAAGACTTGAATCGATATTGACAGTAAATGTGGCATTGCCCGACCCATCTGTCGCTCGCTCATTGTCTTTGATGCTAATACCAGTGGCATTTATCGTTAGCTTCGCAAATTTATATGCCGCTACACTACTATCAGGACGCTTACCTGAGACTTGAATGGTAAAGCTATCTTTTAAGATATTAACGGTTTTTGGCTTTACTTGAGTGCGTAGGATGGTTTTGCTGACTTGGGCTTTATCAGTGATGCCAATCGTAGCACTTGTCGCTGACGTGCTAGCGCCTGACGTTTCAGTGGTTGTAGCAGTAAGAGCAAACGGTTCGGTCGCTTCAAGTGTGGTTTTTTGGCTAGCGCTCAACTCTGTTGGTACGCGCACACTAAAGGTGACCATACCATTGGCATCAGTCGTTTGAGTGGCGCTGCCATCTAGTGTCAGCAGACCTGCTTTGACCAACGCCGATGGCAGCGCGGCAGTCACAGGTTGATTAGTAATCACGCCGCCATTTTTGTCATTGACGCGGAAGCTGACGGTGGTTGTGCCGCCCGCGCTTGATAGTTGTGCACTGCTGATTTGACCGAAGCTGACTTTATATTGTGCATCAGGCACAACCGCAGCCGACTTAAAGCTTTGTGTGGTCACACCATCATCATCAGTTAAGACGGCTGTATAGCTAATACCGGATTTAGCAATGATGTCTCGCTGCTCTTTGGTTAAGCTTGGATCGATATTGACAGCAAATGTAGCATTACCGGCATTGTCAATGGCTTGCTCATTATCTTGAACGCTGATACCAGTAGTATTGATCGTGAGCTTCGCAACTTTATCTGTCGACGCGCTACCATCAGCACGCTTGCCTGAGACTTGAATGGTAAAGCTGTCTTTTAAGACATTGACAATTTTTGGCGAGCTTTGTGCGGTTAATACGGTCTGACTTTGTTGTACCTTATCAGTCACACCAATCGCCACACTAGCTGGGCTGCTAGCTCCTGACGCCTCAATAGCTTTGACGTTTAGTGGAAAGCCGCTGTTATTTTCGAGCAATGTTTTTTGCTCAGTAGTCAATCCTGTCGGCACACGTACGCTAAAACTAACCACCCCTTTATTATCAGTGGCTTGCTTGGCATTACCATCTAGAGTAACGACGCCTGCTTTGACCAATGTCGATGGCAGCTGGGCAGTCACGGATTGATTAGCGATCACGCCGCCATTCTTGTCATTGACCCGAAAGCTGACTGTAGTTGTGCCGCCAGCACTTGATAGCTCTTTACTTGTTATTTGCCCAAGTTTGATTTGGTACTGAGCGACAGGTACAGCAGCTTGGGCGGTAAAGTTTTCGATCGCACTGCTGTCATTATCGGTTAAGATAATTTGATAATCGATGTTACTGGCAGCGATGGCGCGGCGCTCAGCTAAGCCTAGGCTCGGATCAATATTGACTGTAAATGTGGCATTACCCGACCCGTCTGTCGTTTGCTTGTTGCCTGCAATGCTGATGCCGTTGATCCTTGAAATATTAAGCTCAACGGGTTTATTGATTGCTGCATTGCCATTAGGCTGCTTGGCGGCCACGCGAATACTAAAGCTGTCTTTTAACACATTGACCACGCTTGGCATGGTGCTGGCGCTGACGACAATGTTACTTCTGGTTGGGTCGGCACTGACAGTGATATATTCACTGACCTGCTCGATACTAACGCCTGAGTCTTCTGTTAAGCTTGCGGTTAGCTTAAAGCCATTTTTTTCGAGCGTTTTCCGGTCAAGGGCAGATAAATCATTAGGAATAGCGACAGTATAGCTGACCACCCCTTGATCATTAGTAACTTGCGCTGCAGCGCTCCTGAGCGTGAGCAGTCCTTTTTGCGCCAAATCTTGTGGCAAGCTGACTGTGACTTCTTTGCCTGTAATCACACCGCCGTTTTTATCATTAACCCGGAAGCTGATGGTAGTCTCGCCGCCGGTACTGAGCAGTTTTTTCTTGCTTGCCGTGCCTTTATTAATTTGATACTCAGCAACTGGCATGATGACGGATACGGTATCCGACTCACTGGTGATACCATCGTCGTCGGTTAAGGTGACGGTATAAGGGATGCCGTTTTTAACTAGGTTGTTACGCTGCGTGTCAGTCAAGTTTTGAATATTAACTTTGAAAGTAGCTTTGCCGGCGCTATTAGTGACCTGCTCACTGCCTTCGATGCTCACGCCTGGGATGTTATTAATAGTCAGTTTGACCGCTTTGTCACTTGCGGTGCTACCGTCTGGGCGCTTGGCAGCAACCTGGATACTGAAGCTGTCTTTGAGCACATTGACCGCGCTTGGAGCGCTCGCAGAGCTTAAGATAGTTTCACTCTCAGCGGTGATTTGTACGCGCTTACTATCAATGTTGCTGCTTGCACCTGATGACTCAATGGCTTTTGCACTCAGTACAAAGCCACCTGCGGTTTCTAGTAATTCTCGATTACTTTCAGACAAGCCCTTTGGAATACTGACAGTATAGCTAACCACCCCTTTGTTATTAGTGGTTTGCGTGGTAGTACTGTCTAAGCGTAATAGCCCGTTTTGGGTCAATGATGAAGGCAAGCGCGCAGTGACAGTCTCGCCTGCGACTGCGCCGCCGTCTTTGTCGCTTACGCGAAAGCTGATGTCTACGCTACTGCCAAAGCTTGAAATTCTAGGCTTGCTGACGCTGCCCGCTTTGATCTGATATTGCGCAGCAGGTATCTCAACCTGACTTTTGTTATTCGCTACAGTAATCGCTTTGTTTGGCTCAAATAAAGTGACTGTATAGCTGATACCGTCTTTGGCAATTTTGCTACGATCTACAATGCTCAATGTCGGGGCAATTACGATATCGACGAGCGCTTGGCCTTTAGCATCGAGGGTAAGTGCCTCTTTGCTTAAACTGACCCCTTTGATGGTATCGTTAAGTTTGATGGTTACTTTTGTATTTGCAATATTTGTTGGTACTTTATTATTGATAGCGTTAGCGTTAATAGTGAGCGTTTGCTTATCGCCATAAGCATTGATCTTATTGTCGTTGCCTGAGATAGCAAGCTTGTAATCTGATATAGGTAGCGCTACTTCCAATGTACCTGTAGCTTTTTTAGTAGCACCATTTTTTTCTACGATATTGATAGCGTAAGCAACACCTTGTAGCAGCCTATCACGCTCAGCTGCAGTTAAGTTCTCGTCTACTTTAATATTAAAAGCTGAGATACCACTTGCATCAGTAGTTTTATTATTACCACCGATAATAGAAATTCCTTTTATATCGGCAATACCCATACCAACAGTCACACCTTCTGCACGGGCGCCGTCAGTACCTTTAATAATAACATCAAAATTAGCTGTATCACCGTATGGATTTAGCTTATTATTAGAAACCGAAGTAGTCACCAAATTATTTTCTATATTAAGTTTACTGACTATTGGCGTTTGTCCACCATCTCCACTGCCTTCCTTACTGACACGAACCGTTAAGACTTGAGTGATTTCTGCTCCACTTGAAGACTGTTTAGCCGTTGCTTTTAATCCAAACCCATTAGATAGCAATTCTACCTTTTGTTCATCATTAAGCACTAAGGGATTAAGCTTAAGCTCATAAGTAGCTTCACCTTGCTCATTAGTATTCTGAACACTAGCACCCTGAATGGTTACACCAGTATTGGTAGAGTCATCAACACTTAAACTAACTGATCTATTAATAGCCGCCCCGCCAGATTTCGCCACAGCTTTAACAGTTACATTAAATGTAATAGGCTCATCTTTTAGCTTGATATTGACTGGGTCGGTATATAATTTCTGTAGACTAAAATCTTCTACAGGTATCTGTTCACCGCCGCCATTATTGTTGCCTCCACCGTTGTTATTTCCCCCGCCAGTACCCGGTTGTACGCCTAGATCAGGTGTAGGAGCGATTACGTCAGTACCATCGCCACCACCACAGCCTGCTAATGCTAATGCGCAAGTCAAAGAGGTAAGCTGAAATAATTTAGAAGTCAGTGGTAGTGAGCTATATGACATTTTTGAACTCCGCTGCGGATGCAATTCATTTGAGTAGACATACACAATCATTACATGGTTTCATATTAGAATACCAATGATACACATACTTACAATAATGGCAGGTGTATTAACAGATTGTATTAAATATATAACCGCAACTTTACTGACTTTTGTTATAACTTACAACTAAAAAATGGATCTTTACTATTAAATAATCAATCACATAGCACGCGCAATTCAGGGTATAATAGCTATCGTTTAAAGCAGCGATTATTATAAAAATATTTGAGTATTCATTAGTTTTATGGTATAAATGTCGGCTTTAAAATTTTCTGAATTGGTTTGCTTGTTATTTGCCTTTAGATGACAGTAATATCAGCTCAACCTTCATATAGTTTTGTTTGGTGCAAAGCTGCCGCTTGCTGTGTCCATGCCGCAAAAACGTGCAACTTGCCCAGACTGGTATGAGAATCCCTCATACCTCATAGATTAGGAGTTCGCCATGTCTAGAGTTTGCCAAGTGACTGGAAAGCGCCCTATGGTGGGTAATAATGTTTCGCACGCAAACAACAAAACCCGTCGTCGCTTTCTACCAAACCTTCATAACCATCGTTTTTGGGTAGAGTCTGAAAACCGTTTTGTACGTCTTCGTGTGTCTACCAAAGGTATGCGCATCATTGACAAGCTTGGTATCGACAAAGTGTTAGCGGATCTACGCGCACAAGGTCAAAAAGTATAAGTTAAAAGAAGTGGCATAGACTGGCGATAATTTTCGTCGTGTAAGCTGCTTTTCTGCTGTATTAATGACAGCAACTTACTATTTTAGATCCGTACCTATCGTTTGAAGACCCCTCATTTACAGGAAAGCTATCATGAGAGATAAAATTAAATTAGTATCGACCGCTGGTACTGGGTATTACTATACCACTACCAAAAATAAGCGCACTATGCCTGGCAAAATGGAAATCAAAAAATTTGATCCAAAAGTACGTCAGCATGTGATCTTTAAAGAAGCAAAAATCAAATAATTTATCATTAAATTATTTCGACAAAAAAGGGTTTATCAATAGATAAACCCTTTTTTTATTGCCAGTTTTTGACCCACCAATCATTTTAACCATACATCATCTTAGCCAGCCACTGTATTCCACTATTATAAATTTAAAAGCTATAACCCTGATTAGTTTTAGCTATAGTGAGTGGGCTCTTTATCATAGACATGGGCATGCCACTGACTCATTTGTTTTTGCATAATGACCTGAATTGCAGCATGAATCATATGCTGACCAATCGCTTGGGTATCGCTACCTAGTATTTCTTTCAGCTTATCAGAAAAATCGATGGTCATCAGCGGCGCTTCTTCTCCCTCGGCATCACGTAACAGTAATCTACCATCTGCTGCTTCAACCAACTCAAGCGTGGTTTCTTTAGCAAATCCAGCGAATTGATCGCGACTATCGTTATCTACTTCTATTTCATTATCAATATCGTATGGCATCTATTTTTTCCTTATTATCCCGTTTTATCGCTGCAAAAAGGCGCTAACTTCGTTTATAAAGTCCTTGTTTTACAGATTTCCGGGCAAAACTATCTTATTTATACAATGGACGCTTTGCACCGACAATTCAAGAGCTGACGCGTAAGTCTTTTGCCTAAATGCTACTTATCAACCCTAGTGAATGAGCTAAATAACAATTAACGCCAATAGCGTAATTTCGCTAAGGTAAATAAGAAAGCGACAAACATCCCCAGATAATACATTTGCTTTAGCTCAAGCGATGGGTCACGATATTTAAAAGGCAGGGCCACGGTGGCAGTGGCGGTAGGCAGGATGAGTAGCATCAATAGCCAATTTTCTATGACATTGAGCCAGCTTTGGAAGTCAGTGCCGTGACGTAGCGAGGCAAGTCCTAATAATAGACAAGCGATAATTAAGCTGGTAAATAAACTATTTGGGAGATCTTTTGGGTAAATAATATTGGCAATTTTGGTCGGTACAATTCGCATGTGAAATTCCAGTCACGCCATAGAAGCGTCACTTATTGATGAGTGATAACTTTCTAACGATTGATACTTTTGCTAACCGTCCTGATAGTATTTAAAAATAGAAAACAATCTTTTTAGGATTAGCTGTAAGTTCCCATTAACCACAGCATTGAAACACAAGAGGTCAAATAACCTAAACTAATGGCATTCCAACTTTCTATATGCAAACCTTTAACCTTGTTAAGTATGCGTGAGCCTACCCAAAAAAGCAGAGGAATACCAAGCAGAAATGCCGGTACTATCATCGCAGCATGGCGCAATACATCGTTGACATCATCACCTACCATCAGACGAAAACCATATCCTGCAAGACTTAATAACAGCGCAAAAACAGCCATTCCAATGGTAATGCCCTTGGGAACCAAGCTGCGTGTTTGCGAGCCAGATGAGTGTGGCTGATTATCGTTTACAGGTTCAGGCGGCGCTGACGATTTAACGGATTTTTGCGTGTTCATATTTCACCTTTGCATGACTTATCATCGACGATCATGATAACTTGATCTTTCACTCTACTAGCTATAGATGGGGATTAATAGCCATTTGCCAAGGCTAACTCTGCACGCATGGCACCGATAGCAGACTTATAATCTTTTTGGTTAAAGATAGCGGAACCAGCAACAAACATATCAGCGCCCGCTTCAGCAATAGCACGAATATTATTGGCCTTGATACCGCCATCCACTTCTAATCTAATATCACGACCACTGGTAATGATACGCTGACGCACTTGGCGCACCTTATCCAAAGTACTGTCAATAAACGACTGACCGCCATAACCTGGATTGACGCTCATGAGTAAAATTTGATCAACCTTATCCATGACATAATCTAAATAATGTAGCGGCGTGGCAGGATTTAATACCAAACCACATTCAGCCCCACCATCTTTGATCAGCTGCAAGGATCGATCAACATGCGAGCTTGCTTCTGGATGAAAAGTAATAATACTGGCACCTGCTTCCAAAAACTGCTCAATCATACTATCAACTGGCGACACCATAAGGTGAACATCGATTGGTGCCTCAACACCATAATCACGCAGTGCTTGACATATCATGCTACCAAAAGTTAGATTGGGAACATAATGGTTATCCATCACATCAAAATGAATAACATCGGCACCTGCTTCCAACACCCGCTCAACCTCCTCGCCCAGTCTGGCAAAGTCAGCTGATAAAATAGAAGGCGCGATAAGATAAGGTTTAGAAGGACTAGTCATAATGAAGCTACCTAATTGGGTTTTGTAAAAAGGTTTAATGGTTGGTTTGTCTCGTGAGGTGTCAGGGTATATATCTAACCTATCCCATCTGCGCCATACGCCAGTGGTGTTCAATATGATCATTAATGACCGTCTGAATAAAATAATAGCTGTGGTCATGACTGGCGTGATAACGTAACGTCAGTGGCTGCTGTGCCTTTTCACACGCTTTTTGTAGTTGAGGGGTTTGCAGTTGTCCTTCTGCTAAGAAGTTATCAGCAGCGCCTTGATCGACCAAAATACTCGGATACTGTTGCCCAACGTCTGCAATCATCTGTGAAGCATCTGCTTTTGCCCATAGCGACTTATCATCGCCAAAGTACTCTGAATAAGCGGCTTGGCTCCACGCTGACTCGCTGGCCGCACAAACAGGCGATAAGGCAGAAACACTAACAAACTTACTGGGGAATTTAAAGCCCAATAGTAACGCGCCATGACCGCCCATCGAATGACCAGTGATGCCGATACTATCAATTGGGAATTCTGAGCGCAGTAAATCGTATAATTCGTCAACGATATAGCTTTGCATATTAAAGTGTTCTGACCAAGGCGCTTGCGTCGCATCGACATAATAGCTTGCGCCCTGCCCAACAAAATAACGCTCATCGTTTGCCACTTCATTGCCGTCACTACTTCTCGGAGAAGTATCGGGCGCGATAAAAATCATGCCAAGCTCGCTGCATTTTTGTTGAAAATGCGCTTTATGAGTGACATTATCCGCATTGCAGGTCAATCCTGAGAGATATAAAACTGCGGGACAACGGCGGCCAGCCAACGCTTCATCTGGTAAATAGATACTAAACGTCATCGGCGTTTTGGTCGAGGTTGACTCATGACGATAGTAATGCTGCTCGCCATCGAAGCAGCGATTGACGCTGACTTGCTCAATCTTTGAGTTGGTAGACAAACTGTGTTTATAAGAATTATTCATAAGTGATATCCTTTTTATTCAAGATAAAATAAGCGACGAGTGCTAACTATTAGTCATTACCATTTAGTATTACCACTAAAGCAATAAGGTAGAGACAATCAGTTAAAGACGCTTGTTTAAAGACAGTCAGACACTCAATCGTAGCATTTTAAAAATTCAAAAAGCGCTTCATCAGTGGTAACGCAAGCTATATTGACCAGCCTACATCAATCATTTTCAGGCACGTTATCGATTGCGCTTGAGGTATCAGGATATTGGGCAACCTTAACAGAATTCGGCCGATTAGTCATATTAGCGAGTGACGGCCGTGTTTTATCAAACAACACTTGCTCAAATGCGGGCAAAGCGGTTTCCATTAAACTACCGATGACCATTTGTGGCTCCGATGGTTCAAATCCCATATAAAGCTCACGCTCATGAACGCGATATGCAGCGTCCTTAAAAGCATCAGAGAAACTGGTGTTTTCACGCAAACTTTCGGCAAAGAAAGCCTGACCAAAATATGTCATCTCAGCACTATTGGTACACCCAAACGACATCTTGTCAGCGGCGGAGGCAGTAATAATGACCGTCGTTGGCGACGCTAATTCATCGATAAATGAACCTGAATAACAGGCGGATACCACAATCACGCGCCAGCGGATTCCCGAGGTATCCAACGCTTCACGCAACCATGTGGCATCTAAATTATCCATTGCCAACGGCGGATTTGCCAGTTGGACGATATTTTCATTACCGTGTGACGATAGTGTAAGAAATAATACATCTTCATCGGCATTCATCTGCTGACCAATAGTTTTCAGGCCGCGCAAAATACTGGTCTTCGTCGCAATTGGCTCATCTAACCACGTATAGTTATTATTTATCAATGCCAGCGAGTGACCACTGGTACCAAAGCGCACATCAAACAATTCACGTACTTTGTTAATCTCAGAACGAAAGACGTCTTGACCAGAAAATCCTGCCACACCCATAAAATACCAGTCACTTTTGCCCGGTATACTAGGATCAATACGGTCTAAAGCTTCCTGCAATAATCGCGGCTGCTCATATAGAGCCGCTTCTTCTAATATTGGCTCAATAGGGATTTGCTTAAATATGGGCTGGTCCGCAACATTGCGTTGCCAAATGGTCAATAATGCCACTGCCCCTATTAAGACGATAATTCGCTCCCACCAAGAGATGCGCAGGCGACGAAAAAATATCCATAATAAAGCCAGGGTTTGCCATAAAAACAGCACTAAAAATAAAATGGGTAAAAAAGAGTAGCTCCAACTGGGCAGCCAACCATAACTACCAAAAAACTGCACAAGGCTTTGCAGTAACGCCGATAGTGTATCGGCGACTAGCCATAGAATGACAGGCACAAAAACCAGCGCTTGATTGCCAGCGCGGCGTGCCAAAATAATACCGCTCAATAGAATAATCATCGGCCAAATTAAATAGCTGACCAATCCTTGCTCATTAAAGACGCTACCGTTTGCCGCGGCCAACCATGAAAATAGAACATTACTACCCAGCGCTAGTAGCGCGAATACGGCAAACTGGATAAAGGTAGGTTTTACCCAAGAAAATGCCCGCGTCGACCCGACTAGCATCCATAGGGTCGCAATGATATTAGCAGCGAAATTGAGCGAAAAGCGCTGAAGCGATACGGTTTTTAATGACGCAAGTGACAAAGACTTAGACCTCTAGCCAGTCGAGAGAAATAACGCCAATCAATGATAAGGAATTTTGCTGCGCATATTTTTATGCCTGCCCCTGAATATAGCTCAGTCTGCATTTTTATGGGGTTCTTCGGCAGCAATTCTATCATTAACGGGCGATAAAATAGGATTGAAAAGCAAGAAACCTAGCTTAATAGCTTAACTCGCTAATCTATCACAATTGTAACGGATTGTCGGTCAAGAGGATAAGGCTGATTTGTAAAATATACTCAAAAATCTCTCTAAACGCTTATCAAAATTTCATTAAAAAAAGGAGGCCTCAGAATAAAGACCTCCTTTTTATTAAACAGCAAATATTATTTCATCAATAGCTCATTGACACGTTTTAGATACGCGGCGGGGTCTTCTAATTGACCACCATCTGCTAATAATGCTTGATCAAAAATGACCTGAGCGAGCTCATCAAACTGCTCACTACTTTCAAGCTTCTTAATCAGTGGGTGGTCAGGGTTGACCTCAAGCGTTGGTTTGCTTTCTGGCACATCTTGACCCATTTGCTTGAGCATCTGAATCATCTGCGGGCTCAGCTCACCTTCACCAACGACCAAGCAGGCTGGGCTATCAACCAAACGCGTTGAGACTTTGACATCTTTTGCGCGCTCACCAAGTGCCGTTTTTAATTTATCAACGACTGGCTTCATGGCTTCCACCGCTTTTTCCGCTTCAGCCTTTTCTGCTTCATCTTGCAAGTCACCCAAATCTACCGCACCTTTAGCAATATTTTGCAGCGGTGTGCCATCAAATTGGGTTAAGAAGTTCATCGCCCATTCATCGACACGGCTGGTCATCAAGATAACTTCGATGCCTTTTTTCTTAAATAGCTCAAGTTGTGGACTATTCTTTGCTGCCGCTAGATTGTCAGCCGTTAGATAATAAATCGCTTTTTGACCGTCTTTCATGCGACCTTTATAGTCTTCAAAGCTGGTCTCTACTTTGTCATTGGTACTGGTGGCATAACGCAGCAATTTAGCAATGCGCTCTTGATTACCCATGTCTTCGCCAAGACCTTCTTTAATCACATCACCAAATTCGCTATAGAACTGGGCAAATTTTTCTTGTTTATCGCTATCTTCGCTATTAGCAAGGCTTGCTAGCAAGGTCAAAATACGACGCGCGTTACCATCACGGATAGATTTTACATCGCGTGATTCTTGCAGGATTTCGCGGCTGACGTTTAATGGCAAATCGGCTGAATCAATGACGCCTTTCACAAATCGCAGATACATTGGCAGCAATTGCTCAGCGTCGTCCATAATAAACACACGCTTCACATAAAGCTTTAAGCCGTGCTGCTGCTCACGCGTGTATAAATCCATCGGCGCTTTTTTAGGAATATATAAAAGCTGGGTATATTGAACGCGGCCTTCAACACGGTTGTGCGTCCATGTCAGCGGCGCATCCATGTCATAAGTGATGTTTTTATAAAAATCGATATATTCATCATCTTCAATTTCAGATGCTGAGCGCGTCCAAAGCGCACTGGCTTTATTGATGGTTTCCCACTCATCAGTGAGAACCATTTGACCGCCTGCTGGCGTCTCATCATTTTCGTCTTCTTTCACATCTTCTTGCCAAACTTCTTTTCGCATCTGAATCGGCAGACTAATATGGTCGGAATACTTATTGACCAAACGCTTAATTTTACCGCGGTCTAAATAATTGTCTTCACCCTCGCTATACTCTTCTTTGAGATGCAAAGTGATCGCAGTGCCGCGTTCAGCTTTAGTGATTGGCTCAACGGTAAAGCTACCCGTGCCGTCTGAAACCCAGCGAACGCCTTTATCGGCAGGCTCGCCAGCTTTTCGTGACTCAACGCTAATGGTATCGGCAACGATAAAGCCTGAATAAAAACCAACCCCAAACTGACCGATCAATTGACCGTCTTGCTTTTGTGATTCAGACAGTTTATCGAGGAAAGCTTTGGTACCAGATTTGGCAATCGTTCCTAGGTTTTCGATAGCGTCAGTCTCATTCATCCCGATACCGTTGTCGATAAAGGTAATGGTTTTAGCGTCCTTATCGACAGCGATACGAATTTTTAACTCGCCGTCATCCTCATAAAGGCTATCATCATTGGTTGCTTCAAAACGTAATTTGTCACAAGCATCAGAGGCATTAGAAACCAACTCACGCACAAAAATATCGGCATTAGAATATAAAGAATGCGTCACCAAATGCAGAAGCTGCGCGACTTCTGCTTCAAAGCTGTGTTTTTTTAATTCCGGGCTGTCTTTATCAACGTTGATGTCATTAGCGTTTTTATTTTCCGCTTGGGCCTGTTCACTCATAAAAACTCCTATTATTGATATCAAAAATGCTGTTACCAGCACGCATAAATCGCAAATTTTCAAATACCAGCAGATTAGCGAATCTGACTCATAAGAATACGCTTTAAACACTGCTAGGCTGCTTAATCAGATAAGGGCACAGGTAAAAATTTCAAGATCAAAGATGGCAAAAATAGTCCATAAGTCATAAAAAACCGCCCTAGTTTCCTAAGGTGGTATTTTTAGATAAATATAGAGCAGTCAAATTCTATCGTTTTCATTTTCTACAGACATTATAAACAGCTAGGTAGATGACGAGCAGGATCGCTATCACGTGCTGCCATAGCGTCTTCAACACTCTTACCAAGTGCTTTGGCAACGCCAGCACCATAAGCAGGGTCGCTCCAGTTGCAGTTGCGGATATGACAATATTTAATAAAATCGAGCGCGTTACTCATTGCGATGACGGTATTATCAAATAATAGCTGCTTTTGCGCATAATTCTGCCGTCAATTTAGATTAACGCGGCATCGGGCGAATGGTCAAAATCTGCTCACTACGGCCAAACGGTCCATGCACGTCATGCAATACGGCACTGGTCAGCCCAATGCCGTCGTTGCCATATTGCTGCACCGCTTCGATACCAAGCCAGCGTCCTTTGGGAGCGCGATGCATATGGATTTGCAAATCCGTATTGGGGAACATCCATTCCAAGTTTGACAAACCAAGACCAAGGCGCGGCACGATACCATTTGCCGTATCAACCATACCCAATAGATGTACCAAGTCGTCAGTCGTTTCGCCCTCTACCATATCGAGATCATTGGTAACCCAAACCATACCACGGCCAGCGCGGCGATCTGGTTCGGTAACGAAGCGTACGCTTTCAATAAAACCGCCTGGCCAGCCTTTCATATCTTCCCAGGCCGACAAATCTTCAGGTTGATGCAGGGCTTTTTGGTCTTCAAGTCCTGCAATCTCGCTGGTATCTTGCGTCATCAATCGCCACGCACGTGCAATAATCGCATCACGGCCACGACTACTCATCACCGCTTCAATCAGCTCAATCGTTTTGCCCGGACGGATACAACGAGTAGTCACCGTAAAATCATCGAGCGGTATCAACCCTAAAATATCGAGACTAATGCGCGCAATACGCATATTTGCTTGCGGCGCATAGCCTTCAAGCTCGGCGGTCAGCAAACCAGTCGCTGGCGCCATATGCTGCTCGTGTTCATTCCAAGCGCCTTGCGCATGCTTAGTTGGCTGATAATGGGCAACGCTGATACCATCTTCTTGTTGTTCGCGTTTGATAAAGCGGTAATAAGCTGACATGACTATCCTTAATTTTTATCAATTCTCTCTTATTCGCTCATTCAGTACGGTGACTGCGGTGAGACGTGAACTATCGTTAGTGAGATATAAGTGATTAGGGCGTGTCCTCAATTCAATCGATGGACATCTAAATGGGCTAAAAGTGTATCAGACACACCTTCATACAGTTTTTATTTCACTCAATTAGATTCTGCTTAATTTGTTCGCTTAGTAAGCTCTTGTTTTTTTAAGGTAAGCAACGTACGGCTTTTCGCCATCACAAATAGAAAAAAAGCCATAATAGCGATAAGCGCGCCATATAAAACACTATAATCTTTCATAAATTGCGCGCCATTAAGCACCAGCATCACTATCAATATGACAATAGTAAACAGGTTAATTTTTAACTGCTTGTTAATGTCATCAAGCGTCGCTTCTGCTAATACAAACCCTTTTTTCTGCTTGCTCATGCTATTTACCTACTTGCGTGACTGGAATACGCAGCGCCTTTGGTAAACTAAAGGTGACATTTTCCTCAATACCTGACAGCTCGCTTGGGAAATCCCCACCCCAATCTTGCAGCTGCTGTAGCACCTCTTGGATTAATACCTCGGGGGCAGACGCGCCAGCAGTAACGCCGACGCTTTGAATGCCATCAAACCAGCTTCTATCCATTTCAGTGGCATTATCAATCAAGTACGCACGGCAATCCATACGCTCTGCCAACTCACGCAAACGATTAGAGTTTGACGAGTTTGGCGAGCCAACCACTAAAACCACCTCACAGCGACCCGCTAAATCTTTGACCGCATCTTGGCGGTTTTGGGTGGCGTAGCAGATATCGTCTTTGCGCGGACCTTGAATACTGGGGAATTTTTCACGCAGTGCATCAATAACGCGCGCGGTATCATCCATTGACAAAGTCGTCTGAGTGACAAAAGCCAGATGCTCAGCATTTTGAACGCTGAGCGCTTCAACATCGCTTTCATTTTCGACGAGATGAATCTGACCACCATGACGACGATTAAAACGCCCCATGGTGCCTTCGACCTCAGGGTGTCCTGCATGACCAATCAATACCGCATCCATACCGTCCTGGGCAAATCGCGCCACTTCGATATGTACCTTAGTGACGAGCGGACAAGTGGCATCAAATACCGTTAAATCACGGCGCTCTGCCTCGTCTTCGACAGCTTTTGAGACGCCGTGGGCAGAAAATATCACGATTGAGCCATCAGGCACTTCATGCAGCTCCTCGACGAAGACCGCGCCACGATTGGCCAAATCAGACACCACAAATTTATTATGGACGACTTCATGACGCACATAAATGGGTGGCTCAAATCGTGTCAATGCTTCGTTCACTATCGCAATCGCGCGATCCACACCAGCACAAAATCCACGTGGATTGGCAAGATAAATTTGCATAAGAGGGCCTATCATTAGATAATTTATAGTTAAAGCTTAACGTCAAACTGCTGCGTATCAAAATTTGAGATAAAATCAATGCTCTACTTTAGCATAATTCCCTTTTATTGCCTTTTAAAATAGCGCTGTTTCAAATTAACCGTCCATTGATAGAGCGCATTGACAAAGCACATTGTCATGAAAATAGAGAATAAATAAGGCTAAGTCACAAAAAGCCTTTTCTAATTAAAATAAAAGCACTCGAAGCAGTTTATAATGACGTATCGATGAGAAATCAATAAAAATCTATAGCGCCATACTTGATGGCGTTTTTTCTTTTTACCAGTTTTTAGCGATTTACGAGGAAATTTTTCGGTCTTTTAACAGCACGTATTTTACTAGCTCATATTTTCTCAAGACGTACTTTATTAGAATACATGGTATTAGAGCAGATTTCATTAGCATACACTCCATTAGGAAATACCCTATGACAGGTTCATTATTTATTATTACCGCTGCCTCGGGCACAGGCAAAACCTCACTGGTAAAGCAGTTACTTGCCACCACTAATGACCTAACCGTTAGCGTTTCGCACACCACGCGCGCTCCGCGTCCAGGCGAAATTGACGGTCATCATTATCATTTTACCGACGTTGATAAATTTGTAGCTGCCATCGGTGAAAATAAATTTTTAGAGCATGCCGAAGTATTTGGCAATTATTATGGTACCTCAGAGCAAAGCGTGCGCGCACAGTTAGAAGCAGGCGTCGATGTCATCTTAGAGATTGATTGGCAAGGCGCGCTCCAAGTCAAAAAAATATTTACCGATGCGATTATGATTTTTATTTTGCCGCCGAGCCTTGCAACCTTACGACAACGCTTGTCAACGCGTGCGCAGGATACAATGGAAGTGATTGAGCAGCGTTTGGCAGGTGCAGTCACTGAAATGGCGCAATACGTACATTTTGATTTTGTGGTGATTAATGACAATTTTGAAGTGGCATTGACTGAGCTAAAATCCATCATCGTTGCTGACAGACAGACGCTTAAACGCCAGCAGCAGCGCTATCACCGTACTATCACTAATTTGCTAAATAGCCAAGTCGATGAATAAGCGCTGACCAAAATAGCCTTAAGTGCCAGTAGACATAAAAAGCAACTACGCGCCTAAGCAAAAAATGCTATAATGTCTAGCTATCCCCTTTTACATTTTTGATATTATTTTTATTGAGTCGCGGACAGGCGCCGTGACTGATAAAAACAACCGAGGTAGCTGTTTATGGCACGAGTGACGATTGAAGATTGTTTGGATAATGTTGATAATCGCTTTGAGCTGATTTTGGTGGCAAGTAAGCGTGCCCGTCAATTGGCCAAAGGTATCGCTGAGCCGATGGTTGATGTTGATAACGACAAGCCGACCGTTTTGGCGTTGCGTGAAATTGCCGCGGGCAAAATCACCCGCGATATTTTAAATCAGCCAGAGCATAATTTTGCCACAAGCTCTTTAGATTTAGCTTTGTCAGGTGATCATAGCTTTTAGCAATAGGTACGACCACTTTATTAGTGCTGACATTTCTGAACGATAAGAACCACAGCATTGGCTGTGGTTTTTTGATTATAAAATTCTTTACAGCACAGTTTGTCACGCTACGTCATACCGCTAAGAAAGTTCTGAACAGTTGCCATTTTTAATGACTACTTGTAGTGAAAATCCTACCGCTGGGTTGGAATTTCTTAATTTTTGCGTCGTCTAATCGCTTAATAGTTGACATTGGAGACGATTTACGATTAATTAGAGGGTGGTCTGCCCGTCTTTTAGCTTTACTCCTTTAAGCTTTTGCAGCTCAGCATTCATTCAGTTGCCATTTACTCAACAGTCCTGAACCGACGAACAGTCTTAAACTGGCAAATAGGCATTGGAAAATAGGATCGCCGCTTTATGAGTCAAACCTTACCAAAACTCAGTCATCCTTTAGTCGATGATGCTCAATATAATCTGCTGCGTTCGGTGGGTTATCTCACTGCTGCGGAACGCCGTGATATTGTTGATGCTTGTGAGTTCGGTGATATTGCGCATATCAAAGACAAGCGTAAATCAGGGGAGCCTTATATTACCCATCCGATTGCCGTTGCTGAAATATTGGCCGGTTTTCGCTTGGATCGAGATACTATTATCGCAGCAATTCTTCACGACACAGTCGAAGACACCGAGGTTAGCGATGAGCAGATCGAACAGCGCTATGGCAAAATAGTCGCAAGATTGGTCGACGGGGTGACCAAATTAAAATCATCAACGCATAATAAGCAAGAAAACAAAGCCGCCACCTTTCATAAAATCTTGACCGCTACCCTTGCCGATCCGCGGGTGTTGATCATCAAACTGGCTGACCGCTTACATAATATGTCAACGCTTGACGCCGTGCGCCCTGAGAAACAACGTACCACGGCGCAAGAAACCTTAGATTTTTATGTCCCGTTTGCCCGCTTGATGGGCCTTAATGACATTGCTGACTATATTGAAGTTCTTTGTTATCGAAATCTTGACTCTGATATGTATAACAAGCTGTCTGATAAATTGCTACAGCATGGACTTGGACGTAATTTTCAAAGAGAAGCCATTCATCGTTATTTAAGCATTGTTCTGAACAATCTTGGCCTTGATGGCATGGTCAAAGTCTTAGACAATCGTGTGGTTATTTTCCGCCAGTTTTTCCGAAATCGCGGTGAAATCAATGCGCTACTGCGCCATTATGCGTTTGAGATTGTCCTTGATAATATCGAAGCCTGCGACAAACTGGCTTATTATTTGATTAAAAAATATCAAATTGATGACAGTCATATCGCTGATAATATTCGCCGTCCTCTACCGGGCGGTAATCAGTCGCTGACACTTATCTATGAGCGTGATAATGACTTTGTTAAAGTGACGATTTTAACCAAGCAAATGCAAAACGCAGCAAGGCTTGGCGTCATCGGCGCTGAACACGCCTCCGATGTTAGCCAGTCGGTGATTCAAGCGTCACTACGCAATATGAAAGACTTGGTCGACGAAGATACTTTAGACGCGGACAGCCCTGATTTTTCAGCGGCGGTCTCTACCATTAATGAGCTGATGGATTACCTACATTCGAGTAAAATCATCTGCTACAGTCCGCAAGGCCGCGCCTATGAGCTACCACAAGGAGCAACGGCGCTAGACTTTGCTTATGCCGTCGGCCCTATGGTCGGCAATGTCGCCGTCGGTGCCAATGTCGATAACAAGCATGCAAAACTTGGTACGGTGCTTAAAAACGGACAGTTGGTCGAGATTGAAGTAAGCAGTCATTCTGAACCAAAAGCCGAATGGCTGGGCTTTGTGGTTACCAATAAAGCCCGCGTCGAGATTTTGCGTTGGTTTAAAGACTTATCTCCTGCGGATAAGCAGCACCACGGTAGAGAAGCCTTGGATCGAGCGCTAAAAACCTATCAAAAAAGTCTCGATGATTTAACCGAGAATGATTGGAAAAACCTCACCGAATGGCGCGGTCTGACAGAAAAAAATGCCTTGTTTGAGCAAATAAGCTCGGGTACGCTACTACCGCAATTGGTGGTCACGCGTTTATTTAGCGATGAAGTCAGTGATATGCAATCGCAGGAGAGCGTTGATGATATGACTCAACCGCAGCAGCTGATTGTCAATGCTTCAGGGGTTGAGCTTGATTTTGCCAATTGCTGTCACCCGATTTATGGCGACCCTATCGTTGGACATTTATCGCGTCACGGCTTAGTTGTTCATCGTCATAAGTGCTTTTCGCTGGACGATATTCGTAAAGACAATCCTTATCAGGTTATCCAACTGCGCTGGCGCAATGATAAAGCCATTAAACAAGGCGACTCATCAGGAGAGCATAACAGCAAAATCCGCTTCCCTGCTTACTTAAAACTATCCATCGCCCTGAGCGACGAGCAAATTAGTGAAGTGATTTACCATCTACGCCAGTTAAATATTGGGGTTGAAAAGGTCGACGTGCGTAGTAGCGATACCATTATTCATATTGTCGTTCGTAGCCGCAATCATTTAGCGCAAGGTATCCGTGAGCTGCGCTCTTTACTTGGTTTTCCAAACATCATCCGCCTATATCAGCTATAAAATCTGTTAAAATAAATGTTAAAATATATACCTTTTGAAGGTCATGTATACGCTTCAATGCCTCATTTTAAGCCTTTAACTCAGTTTAAGCTCTCTTGCTAACTGTTAGCGAAACAAACAGCAAAAAATACCATAAGGATATAATATGACTCGTCAAACCATTCAAACCGATAAAGCGCCTGCCGCCGTTGGTACCTATTCACAAGCGGTAAAAGTGGGCAATACTGTCTATATCTCAGGTCAGTTAGGTTTTGACCCTGAGACGATGGCGCTTAAAGAAGGCTTTGAAGCGCAGGCGAAGCAAGTATTTGAAAACATCAAAGCAATCTGTGAAGCGGCTGGCGGCAGTTTAAATGATGTGGTCAAATTTAACGTCTCTTTAACTGACTTGAATGACTTTGCGGCGTTAAACGAAGTGTTCGTTGCCAATTTAAGCGAGCCATATCCGGCCCGCGCAGCCGTCCAAGTGGCCGCACTTCCTAAAGGTGGCGTGGTTGAAATTGAGTCGATTATGTATATCGAGTAAACCGATTACTGAGCGCCATTAAGCGCTACTACTTTACGTTAAATGATCATAAGCTTAGCATCATGCTAAGCTTATTCGTCTCTGTCTGTTTATATTTCCGTTTTTATCCCTATTTTCTATTAATCTGATAAAAAACTGCGAAGCCTATTATGTTGCTACAAGTTGCCCTACCCGTGCCCCTTTATCGGGTATTTGACTATCGCTTGCCGACAGATAAAATGATGTTGCCAAACGGCGTTTCAATACCGCTACCGCCAGTTGGTAGCCGCGTTGAGGTGCCATTTGGTGGTCAAACCTTAATCGGCATCGTGATTGCGCATATTTCTGCAGCGGCTAGCGACGTACCGCTTAATAAGCTTAAACCTATTCATAAATGCTTAGATGCTGAGCCTATTTTAGATGCCAACATGTTAAAGCTGGCGCATTGGCTGGCGCGTTATTATCATTACCCGCTCGGTGACGTTTTGGCCGTTATGTTGCCAAGTCTTGTGCGTCAAGGTAAGCCGCTAGATTTGCTGATTACCCATTGGCGGATTTTTCCGCATGTAACTGACGACAACTTTCATGCCAATGCAAAAAAACAAAAGCAGCAGTTTGACATGCTTAAACTTCACGGCGAGCACGGCGCTAGTGAGGACGTCTTGTTGTTAGAAGGTATGGAGCGACCTTTTTTAAAGACGCTGGAAGAAAAAGGTCTTATCGAGCGCTATACTGAAGCAAAGTCTGCGCCTGCGCCCGTTACCTTAGCAAAAATGCCGCTTGACCTAAATAAAGAACAACAGCTTGCCGTTACTGCAATTATTGCCGCGCATAAAGATGAACACTATACAGGTTTTTTATTAAACGGTATTACTGGAAGCGGTAAAACCGAAGTCTATTTGCAAGCGATGCAAGCGGTATTAGAAGCGGGTAAACAGGTATTGATATTGGTGCCAGAGATTGGATTGACGCCACAGACGCGCGCGCGCTTTGCCAGTCGCTTTGCCGCTCACATTGTCTTGCTGCATTCAGGTATGAACAATACCCATCGCCTGCAAGGCTGGCAAGATTGCCGCATGGGTCACGCGCAAATCATTATCGGGACGCGTTCAGCGGTGCTCTATCCGTTTGCAGATTTAGGCTTAATCGTCGTTGACGAAGCGCACGATGGCTCGTATAAACAGCAAGATACGTTACGCTATCATGCCGCTGACGTTGCGCTCTATCGCGGACTACAGGCCAATATTCCCGTCGTTCTTGGTACGGCTACCCCGTCTCTTGAGCATCTCAAACTGGTCGATGATGGCAAGCTCACTGAATACCAACTGCAAACTCGCCCCGGTAATGCCAAACCTGCAACCATGCAGCTGATTGATGCGCGCCTGCAAAGTACCTATCAACAAACAACGGATGACGGCGCGCGTTATGATACGGGGCTGACTGATGCGCTTATCGGCGCGATACGGCAAACGTTAGAAGCGGGCGATCAAGTATTGGTATTCTTAAATCGTCGCGGTTATGCACCAGTGTTGCTATGCGAAGCTTGCGGTTGGCAAGCAGATTGCCCGCGCTGTGACGCACATTTAACCGTTCATTATAATAGCCGATCACAATCTAATTCCTATTCGAGCAGCTCCTATTTAAAGTGTCATCACTGCGACTGGCAGGCCTATATTCCGACGGTTTGCCCTGATTGCGGCAGTCAAAATTTAGACGCCAAAGGTATCGGAACGACTAGACTAAGCGAAAGTCTGCACGCGATTTTTGCCAACCCGCAAACCAGCAAAACGCTGTACCCTATCATCCAAATCGATCGCGATACCACCAGACGCAAGGACAGCTGGGAAAATATCTACCAGCGTATCAATGAAGGCAAGCCTGCCATCTTGGTTGGGACGCAAATGGTCGCCAAAGGCCATCATTTCCCTAATGTTACCTTGGTTTGTTTACCGAACGCCGATCGCGGTTTTTTATCCGCTGACTTTCGCTCGCCAGAACATACCGCCCAATTAATGATTCAAGTAGCTGGACGTGCTGGTCGCGGTGATAAGTCTGGTCGCGTATTGATTCAAACCTTGCAACCTGATAATGAGCTGTTATTAAAACTGGTAAAAGATGGCTATTTATCCTTTGCGCGCGAGCTACTACAAGAGCGCAAAATGATGGGCTTGCCGCCGCATAGTTATGCTGCCCTAATACGCTGTGAGGGAAAAACCCTTACCGCTACTACGCAAGCGCTGAAAGAGGCCGTTGCCATTCTACCAAGTGGTCACAACCTTGCTGTTTTAGGCCCTATTGATGCGCCCATGAGTAAAAAGAACAGCCGCTACCATGCGCAATTGCTCCTCTTAGCTAAAGACAGACAGCAATTACATCAGGTGTTAAATGACTGGTGGCAACCTGTACTTGCTTTGCCAAGCGCTAAGTATCTTAAGCTAACGTTAGATATTGACCCTGTCGGTTGGTAACATTAATCCCTATCTATTACGCTTCAATGCTAGCTATCACCCTCTATAGCTGTCCTTTTTTAAATCCAAGTTATGCAAAGCCATGCGAAATAGACTATTCATCGTTTACCGCCTAGATACAGCAAGCCGTTATTAAATATGCTAAATTCTTTATATCTGTCTAGTATATGCACAGCAAACGCAGCGTTATAAACCATCCATTTCACCTTTTATCATCTTGAGTGTTGTTATGAGTCAAAAGCATCCAAAATCTGAAAAAAATGATCATTCTCATCAGAATGCGGCGGTAGAGGCTCATAAACGTGGTCAAAAAAATAGGGAAAATAATAATATCCAAGACAGATATTCCGAGGCGAATCAAGACCATCACGATCATGATGAACACCTAGAGCAAACGGTTGCCGCACGAGATACCAAGGGTTACCAGCGTACTTTGCTGTTTAGCTTTATTATTATCACAAGCTATATGTTTATTGAAGCCATCGGCGGTTGGCTCACTGGCAGTTTAGCGCTATTGTCCGATGCTGGCCATATGCTCAGTGACGCTGTGGCACTTGGTGCGACATTAATGGCCTTTCGAATTGGTGAAAAAGCAGCCACGCATCAAAAAACCTTTGGCTATAAACGCTTTGAGATCTTGGTGGCGACGGTTAATGGTGCCACACTAGTTATTATTGCTATTATGATTTTTTATGAGGCGATTAAACGCTTCAATGCACCGCCGGAAATCGCTACCCAGGGCATGCTTATCGTCGCCACCATTGGTATGTTGATCAACATTTTAGTCGCTTGGTTGATGCATCGCGGCAGTCGCGGCGGAGATACGCATGGTCACAGTCATGGTAGTAATCACAGTGACAGCCAGGAACATCAACATAAAAATAGCCGAGGGGAAAATGAAGGTAAAGAATCAGTCAATCTAAATATGCAAAGTGCCTACTTGCATGTATTGAGCGACTTAATGGGTTCAGTTGCCGCTATTGTTGCCGCCCTCTTAATGATGAGTTTCGGCTGGGTTTGGGCAGATGCGGTGGCATCCGTAATCGTCGCCATATTAATTTTGTTTAGTGGTTACCGCGTCGTCCGTGATTCGGTACACATCTTGATGGAAGGCACGCCAGAAGGCATCTCGCTGGTAGAAGTCGAAGATAAACTACTTTCCCATCCGCAAGTTCAAAAAGTCCATGACCTACATGTTTGGAGTATCACTAGCGGACTAAATGCCCTATCTTGTCATGTGGTTGTCGATGGTGAAATGAGTATTTATGAGTCAAGTATCTTAATTGCCAGTTTAGAGCAGAGCCTACTTAAACTGAACATTCACCACGCGACCATTCAGGTTGAAAGCTTAGCGCATCCGCAAACCAAAACCCATAGTGATGCCTTAGTTTGTGATATCTCACAGCAAGTAACTGATAACAACAGTCATATTGGGCATAATCATTAAAACCATGAGGTAATAATAAATCTAGACATTGCCAATCATAGATTGGGATGAACTAACTCATAAAAATAACACAAGATAAGCCAAGCTAACCAAACGGCAATACTTATCCAAATGCCAATCCCCACTCCCAATAGACTTATTCTGATCCAAAAATCTAGCGCACCGTCCATAATGTGGGGCAGATAAGCGGGTCCCATATTTGATGCCATGATGAACCATAAGCCAAATATCAGCCCTACTCCTGCGCCAATAATCCTTAGCGTTATTCTAATTAAATTCTTCAATAAACCGCGAAGTTTACTATCAGCAGGCGAATCATCGTGTATGAGTGTGTCTCCTTATACGCCGACATAAGTAGGCTTTATTTTGGATAATCTTATATCACGCTGACTTTTAGCATTGTAATAGCATGTTAAAAATGATGGGGAATTTGGCTTCGTCTCCATATTTTTCTTTTAAATTCTGTATACTTAAGGCTTAAACCTCTCATTCATAACCAATTGATGACCTTTTGCCATGTCGAGACGCTCAGCCCCTTTCGTTGCCCCAAGCTACATTGATGACCCTATTTCCAGCGAGGGTAAAAAGCATGCCAAAGCATTGCTATCGACGCTGCAAGAAGATATTGCCAGCTTTCGAGATGAGCAGTTTCCGCCTGATATTTTGCGTCAAATTCGTGATATGCCGATTTATGAAGGCAATTTAGCCGAAGTCCAAGCTTATCAGCAGCGTTGGCACAATCTGATTGAGCGCGCGATGGCATTTTATCCCGCTGCCGATTTGCCGCCCGACTATCTGCCATTACCCGCTAGCCTTGAAATACCGCAATTTATTTATCATGTGCAAAGGTTACATCTGACTAAGACTCGGGCAAAAGAATCCAAAAGTTTCGGTTCGGTCGGGGCGCTTACCGATAAATGTGGTGATTATAGTGCCGATGAAATCACGCGTATGAGCGCCGTATTTGACAACGACGATGAGGCGCGATTGGTGGCGCATCGTGAATTTATTGATTTGCGTGCGTATGTATTTTGCCGTGATAGCAAGGGCGAGATGCTAGAGCCTGAGCGCGTACGCTTTTATCGAACGGGGCTTATCGTTCATGCTCTACCTGATTTTAAAATCGTCGACAGTCGTCAGACCCCTCGGAAACGCCGTAACGATGCTTATAGTAATCCCCTAGCAGATAATGGCATTTGGAAAATTTATCGTAAAAAATAAATTGTGCTAGATTTTTAATTGTTGCCGCAGATGTTGTACTGCTTATTTTATCGTTACTGCTAAGGATTCCAGATGCTCGCTGCCGCCATCGGCTCACCAAACTTAATGTTACAAGCTACAATTTTCTTGGGAGCAGCGCTGCTGTTCGTACCACTTGGTAAGCGCTTGGGTATTGCGACGGTGTTAGGGTATTTGATTACTGGTCTGATTTTGGGTCCCAGTGGTTTAGATGTTGCAGGTGACGCGGAGAGCTTATTACATTTCTCCGAGTTTGGTGTGGTCATGCTGCTGTTTATCATCGGGCTTGAGCTGCAGCCCTCGCGCCTATGGGCGCTACGGCGTTCGATATTTGTCCTCGGTGGTTTACAAGTCGGTCTGACCGGCACGCTATTAATGTGGCTGTTACATCAGTTTTTTGTTTTGCCGCTTGATACTGCTTTTATCGTTGGTTTTGGTCTTGCGCTGTCATCAACTGCGTTTGTGCTGCAAGTCCTAACGGAAAAACAGCAGCTTTCTAGTACCCATGGCCGCGAAGCCTTTACGATTTTATTATTCCAAGATATCGCTGTTATTCCTTTGTTAGCGGTCATTCCATTCTTATCAGGGGTGCGCGAACAGAGCTACGATTTGATTTATTTTGGTAAGGTTTTTGCGGTTTTTGCCGGACTTATTTTTGCTAGCCGTTATATCATTCGACCTTTCTTTAAATTTGTGGCGTCGAGTGGGGCGTCAGAATTACTAACCGCCGTCGCCCTATTTATCGTCATGGGCGTCTCTATTTTGATGGGGCAAATTGGTCTATCGATGGCATTAGGCGCGTTTTTAACCGGGGTCTTATTAGCAGATTCTGAATATCGCCATGAACTAGAAGCAAGTATCGAGCCTTTTAAAGGGCTACTGTTGGGGCTGTTTTTTATGTCGGTCGGTATGCTAACCGATGTCAAACTCATTTTGGCAAAACCCGTCTTTATTATCGGCTGCGCCATGGCGTTAATGTTTATTAAATTTGCCGTCATTACCGCCATTGCAAAAGTAACAGGCAATCGCTGGCCGACCAGTATTCGCTTGGGCGTTACTCTCGCCCAAGGCGGTGAATTTGCCTTTGTGTTATTCAGTGTGGCAACAGCGCAGAACGTCTTACGCCCTGAGCTTGCTAATACTCTAAACCTTATCGTCACCATTTCTATGGCCCTGACGCCGTTAGCCTTTTTATTGTTAGAAAAAATCGGTGAGCCACTCTTTGCTAAAAGCAAACCGAGCCGCGAGTATGATGCGATTCCGGACGATGAGCATCGGGTGATTATTGCTGGTTTTGGACGCGTTGGTCAAATTATTGGCCGGGTGCTTCGTATGCATAACATCGAATTCACGGCGATTGAGCGCTCGGCAAATCGTGTCGATTTTGTGCGTAAGTTCGGTAACCAAGTCTATTATGGCGATCCAAAAAATCCTGAGATATTACGCGCCGCTGGTATCAAAAAAGCACGCGTCTTTATTCTCGCCATTGATGATGTTGAGCGTTCCATTACCACCGCTCAATATTTGCGCAAAAATTATCCTGATATGATTGTCTTGGCGCGCGCGCGTGACCGCCAGCATTATTACCGTTTACGTGAAGTGGGCGTACGCCATATTTGGCGTGAGACCTATTTATCATCTTTAGATATGTCGCGAGAATCGCTACAGCTACTCGGAATCTCACCAGAAAAAGCACGCGAAACCGTTCAAACTTTTCGTGATTACGACGATGATTTAATTGAACGCCAGCAAGCGATTTATGACGATGAAGCCAGTATGATTGAGTCGGCACAATCAGCCATTGCGGAGCTTGAGAGTTTATTTGACGAAGACATCGATAAAGCGCGTAAAATGGATTTGACCGATTTTTACGACGCGCTAAAGAGCCAAGCGCTTCCCATCGATGAAAAAGACGATTTGACTGCCGATTCTAAAAATTAACTGCGATCATTCTTTTATTGCTAATGAATCGTCACTTAGTCATCACTACAGCTTTTGGGGGCTTGCCTTTTATTTAGCGAGGTCATACAACTCCAATCATCGCTGTCAGGAACATGATAAAAAACCAGCGTTTGCTCATTTAAATAACGCAATGGAAATTTAACGTTTTGAATGGTAGCAATCACCGCGCAATCGGTGTCTGTCACGCCAGCGGCTTCGGTGTCGATGTCGATATTTACTTGCTCTGTTCCCATGTTTAAAGGAAGATTGATGGGGCATTGCCCTGTTTGCCGATAGGTCAGTGCCACACGATTTTGCGCCGTTTTAGCCGTATCGTAGGCATCAAATAAGACTTCATTTTCTTTTGGCTTGGCGACAATTGGTAAAAATTGCACCTTTATCACCATTAAGGCAAAGGCGAAAAACCCAAAGCCTAAAGCCAAACCAAATAAACTGACCCCACCTTCCTTTTTCAAATGTGCTTTTTGCGCGGCCTCATCGCGTGGATAATCATTGACAGCATCAGCTATCTCGCGCCGTGCCATTCGGTAATAATAAGCGTCCGTCCAGCGTGCAACCATAAACGACCAAAACAGCCAAATCAGCACTGCGATCGTGATACGAATGCCCATTTGATAAGCATCGGCAATATAAGGCATCCCTATAAACTCAAACGCTACCAATACCAGCGCTACATTCAGCTGGATAAAGGACCAGCCTGCGACACTATATACAATCGCATCCATGTAGCGCTTACGATACAACAGCCAAGGAAAGGTCATAAAAAACGCCGCCCAGTGCCATTTTGGTGACAGGAAGCCTTGCTCATCAAACTCCTTAAAGCGTTTAAGATAATAGCGCTGGCTACGCTGACTAATAAACCATTTATCCAATTGTTCACGTTTGGCAGCAGTCAGTTGGTCTTGATAAAAAGGGGGCGGCGAATCCGTCTCGATAAATAACATGATGATAAGCCTTACTTATTATTAAGCATAAATGTTAAGCATAAAGGTAACGCAATGATTCTTAGGAAACGTTTCTTATTAAATGATTCTTTTTAAATAATGCTTATTATATGATAACGCCAAAAGCCACCTGTAGAAAACCCAAATATATATGACATCTGTATATCGAAAAAATAGATGGATAATCTTGTATTTTATGAAAAAACCATAGGAATACATGAAATACGTGAAATAAACCGCAAACTGGCTAAAATTGGATTGTGCGTTCACAGGCGTCACGATTTCACTTATAATAAAACAACTTTACCTACCTAATTAAGCCTTGTTAATCCTATGAGTCAACATTCTGATATTAATCCCAACATCGATGCTACCCAAAGTGACGTTGAGCAACGTCGCGATGATCAAACAACCGCCGACGACAGCAAACATATTCGTATTGTTAACACCTTTATGAAACGCCGAACGCACATGAATAAAAATGCCGAGCTGGCACTGACTGCGCCAGAGTTTGCACACTACTTGGTTAATAACAGTTTCGGGGATGGCAATCTCGACGGCATTAATGATTTACGCGCCTTATTCGCAGATAGCCCTAATGGCAGTGAAGCGCCACTTACCTTAGAGATTGGTTTTGGACTGGGTGATTCTTTTATCGAGATGGCAGCTGCTGAGCCTACGCGAAACTTTGTTGGCGTCGAAGTCCATGAGCCAGGTATTGGCAAATGCGCTTATATGGCAGGGACGCAGGCGCTAACCAACGTTAAAATTATCAACGGTGATGCCATTCAATTGCTAAAACAGCTTCCGGAAAATCATATCAACCGCATCCAGCTTTATTTCCCTGACCCATGGCAAAAAAAGCGCCATTACAAGCGCCGTTTTGTTAGCCCTGAACGAATGGCAATTGTCACGCGCAGCTTAAAACAAGGCGGCTGGTTCCACACAGCGACTGACTGGGAGCATTATGCTTTTTGGATGGTTGAAGTGTTAGATAGTTTTGCCGGTCTTACCAATCAAGCTGGCGCCGGAAACTTCATGGACCGTCCTGACTTTCGTCCAATGACGAAATTCGAGCGCCGCGGTTTAGAGCGTGGTCATGGTGTTTGGGATTTAATCTATATCAAAGACTAAGCCCGACAGCTTTACCCTAGCATTTCTGCAAGACAACGGCTAAGATACTTATAAGGTTCTTAGCTGTTTTTTTTGCCATTCATATTTCCAATCTTGGCTTATCTCTTGACATACAAGCCTTTGCATGTTGCATCTGCTACTTTAAAAAACCTATCCCTTTTTGTACTTTATCTATGGCCAAAAGCATGTGTGAAACGTAGGCGTTACAAAGAAATTTTTTCGTTAAATTTAAAGTTGCAAAAATAGAAATAACCCCTATCTAGCATTTATCTTATCTTTCTCGTCTGCGCAAACATTGATAGTATAAGGGTTTCGTGAGTTCTCCCCATAAGCTGTGGATAACCCTGTGTATAAGTCGCTACTTGACAAGTATTTTCCTAGATAGCTTAAAGGGTTAGGTAAAATCGTTCATTTTTTGTACAATTAAAAATTATTTAATAATCAATTACTTAGGTACTATTTAAAAGTAAAATAATATATTTTTAATTTTTCTAAAATTAATTTAATCCCTGCGGATGTTTCACGAGCCCAAAATAAAAATATTTTTTTATTGTGGACAACTTGTAAAACTATTGACAAATGACTCTGTTGTGACGTTCAAAACCAAAGACCAGATTAAGCCTATTTTATGAAAATATGAGTAAAAAGCAGGCGACATTCACTGTCGTTTAGCCTCTGAGCCCGCTAAGTTTTAAGCTTGGTTTTTGTTATAATAGCCTTATCTAATCAACAGTGATATAAAGTAGGATACCTCAACAAGTGAGCGACAAATAAACCACAGCCATATTACGACAAATGCTCATAAGCACTTGTGAACTTTATTTCGCTTTTATCATGATTTGATTTTACTGTATAGTAAGGTGATATGTTCGATATCACTGTCTTAAACCTAATATAACCATCCATCTTAAACTTGCCGAAAGTGTCGATTACTGATGATGAAAGTCGTGAGTCGTGCCACTGAGCAAGTCGTTATTTGCAAACAGTTTTAAACATATCGTTTTAGAAATCCAGCTCTAAGCATATGGTTTTAAATGATCAACACTCTTATCATTTTACATTTATTATTTATGACAAGGAGTCCTATATGGACGACAATAAAGCCAAAGCCCTTCAAGCGGCCCTAGGTCAAATTGAGAAACAGTTTGGTAAAAACACCATTATGCATCTCGGTGATGATTCAGCCACTCTTGACGCTGATGTGGTATCCACAGGCTCATTAGGTTTAGATATTGCGCTTGGTATCGGTGGTCTGCCAAAAGGTCGTATCATTGAGATTTACGGTCCTGAAAGCTCTGGTAAAACCACCATGACCTTGCAAGCCATTGCCGAATGCCAAAAACAAGGCGGCGTCTGCGCCTTTATCGATGCAGAGCACGCGCTCGATCCTGTTTATGCTCGCAAACTTGGGGTCAATACAGACGATTTGCTCGTCTCACAACCAGATAATGGTGAGCAAGCGCTTGAGATTACCGATATGCTGGTGCGATCAGGAGCGGTCGATATGATTGTTATTGACTCAGTAGCGGCGCTGACTCCGCGTGCAGAAATCGAAGGTGAAATGGGCGACTCGCACATGGGTCTGCAAGCACGTTTGATGAGTCAGGCGCTTCGTAAAATCACGGGTAACGCCAAACGCTCGAACTGTATGGTGGTCTTTATTAACCAGATTCGTATGAAAATTGGCGTTATGTTTGGTAGCCCTGAGACCACGACGGGTGGTAATGCGCTAAAATTTTATGCTTCCGTACGTATGGATATTCGCCGTATCGGCGCGGTGAAAAATGGCGATGATATTATCGGTAACCAAACCCGTGTTAAAGTCATCAAAAACAAAATGGCGCCTCCATTCCGTCAAGCGGAGTTTGAAATCACTTATGGCGAAGGTACCAATCATCTAGCGGAAGTGATTGATTTAGGCGTTGAAATTGGCGCAGTCGGTAAAGCAGGTTCTTGGTACAGCTATGGCGATGAAAAAATCGGTCAAGGTAAAGCCAATTCGGTATTGTTCTTAAAAGAGAACCCTGCAATTGCAGAAGAAATCGAAGCCAAAATCCGTGTTGAAAAGCTCGGAGTAGTCGATCCTAACAAAACCTCAGATGAGGAAGAGCCTGATCAAGACTTTGCTCCTGAGCCTATGCAATAGTAGTCTTTTTGTAGAATATGATTTATTATGAAAATTAAAACCTTAGCTGAAATACTCGCTGAATCGGAAGCCGATTCAGCGAGTACTATTAATGCCAAATCCAAAAAAACCTCTAAGCCTTCTTATCATTCAAAATCTACTCAACATTCCTATAAAGATGAGTCCAAAAAACCCAGTAAAACGCGTAAACGCGCGACTTATGCAAAGAAAGAATCCCCTCTTTTACACGACGATGCGATAACAGATACAGAATCGATTGAGTCATCCGCTTTTTATACCAAAAAACCTTCTGAAAGCAAAAAACGTCAAAAACGTTTTCACCCAGCGGCTAACTTTAGCCCTGAGCCTAACGACGTGCCTGCTTACCAGCCCCCAGAAGCACATGGCATCAAACAGCTGCTTGCCGAGGTTAAGCATCATATCCATGGTGATGAGAATAATAATGCTAATGATGTTAGCGCTGAGCAATATTCTAAAAGCTCGGAAAATATAGAAAATATATCTTCGATTGGTTCCAATAATGATAACGTTGATAGTGAATTAAACAATCAAGCCGACCGCCAGACCGATAACCTACCCGCCGCTCTTAAAGCCTATCTGCGCACGCCTGAACAACGACAAGCGGATATTGATGCTGTTAAAGTAGAAAGCCGGCTGCGCTGGTTGGCATTTTATTATTTATCACGCCGTGAATATGGCAAAGCTGAGCTCAAACAGAAACTTATCGACAAAGAACAAGACCTAGACAAAATCGACGCCCTACTCGATGAGTTTGCCGAAAAAGGCTATCAAAGCGACTACCGCACCACACTTATGCTGATAAGAGAAAACATCCGCAAAGGTCGCGGTCGTGCTCGTATTAAGCAGGAGTTTTATCATAAAAAGCTCACCATACCCACTAATATTGATGAGCTGATTGACATGGCCAATACAGAATCTGAGGAGTTTAGTGAGTTTGTCGATGAGAGCGCGGATAATTTGGTTGATGGCGTCGATTGGTTAAAATTGGCCGTCACCGCCCGTACCAAAAAATACGGCGATGACATCCCGACTGAGCAAAAAGACAAAGCGAAGCAGCTGCGTTTTTTACAATATCGCGGCTTTAATACCGATGTCTGCTTTGCGGCATTAAATTATACTTTAGATACCTTGGATGAGCGCTTTTAATCAATCTGAACAATTGCGTCAATTATTAACCATATCGTATCGCCAATCGCTTTATTAATAATAACCAAGCAGTTAATAGTAACCGAGCAGCTTCCACCAAATCAGACCGGCGCCTATCCATACCACCAGATTGACCACACTCATGACGGCTCCAATACTCCACCATTCTCCTAGCGTCACATACCCTGAGTTAAAAATTACGGGTGCGGTGCCAGTGGCATAATGGGTTAGCGTCATCATGATATTGCCTGCTGCTGCTAGAATAAGCGCGTATAACATCGGCGGCGCGCCTAAGCTTAACCCTACTGCATAAAACGCGGCAAACAGGGCGGTAATATGAGCGGTGGTACTGGCAAAAAAGTAATGAATATACAAATAAACCAATGTTAAAATCACCACAGCCCCAATCCAGCCAACGCCTACCGCTCCAATCATCGATTCGATATTGCTTGAGAACCAACTAACTAAACCCAATTTATTAAGGTAAGCAGCCATCATAATCAGGGCACCAAACCATACAATGGTGTCCCATGCTGATTTTTCTTTAAGCACATCATCCCAAGTCAATACGCCAGTTAGTATGAGTGTCGTCAAACCAATAAAAGCAGTGGTTGTCGCATCCACACTTAGCTGCTCACCAAAAATCAGAGCAGGAATATTAGCCCACAATAGTAGCATCAAGGCAAAGACGCCCAACATGATTTTTTCTTGTGTGCTCACCTGACCCATCTCGGTTAGATTGTCTTTGGCAAACTTTTTCGCATCAGGTGTGACTTTGACATCAGGCGGATAAATCAGATAAATTACCAATGGCATCAATAATAAACAGAGCATCCCCGGTACAAACATTGCAACTGCCCAAGTCGTCCATGACAGTTGAATCTCACTTCCCGTTGCTTTATTGACCAAATCTACCACTAAAGGGTTTGGAGCCGTAGCGGTAACAAACATACCGGATGTAATTGGATTGGCGTGATAATTAACCATCGCTAAATAACGGCCGATTTTGTTTTGCGTGCCTTCTTCTGGTGTCGAATGGAAACTTTGCGCAATCGACTTCATGATTGGGTGAATAATCCCGCCACCACGAGCGGTATTAGAGGGAGTAATAGGCGCTATCATCAGCTCCGCTGCGGTCAACGAATACGCAACACCGACGGTTTTTTTACCAAAAACTGAGATAAAGTAATAAGCGATACGTCGACCCAAACCGGTTTTTATGAGGCCTCGCGATATCATCACCGCAACACCAATCAGCCAAATAAGAGGACTCGAATAGCTTGATAACGCATCAGCAATGGCTTGTTTGGGACTCTCACTAGTCACACCAGTCAGCGCTACCAAGGTGACGGCGATAATAGCAATCGCGCCGATGGGTAAGACTTTACCGATAATGGCCACAATCGTGGCGATAAATAACGCCAGCATGTGCCATGCTTCTGGTGTCACTCCAGTCGGTACAGGAATGATAAACCAAATGATCAAACCCATGAGAATGGCAATCGCTGCTTGGATAGGCTTAAATGGCATGAGTGATATATCCTTATAAAATATTTATACCTTTATATCGCTGATCACTTTTTATGACGCTGTCTTTTGAGAAAAACTGACTCAAATAAATCAAAGCTATGAAGCCGTCCTAAATAAATTATACAGTTATCATAATTTATTTAAATCTCATTGATGCCTTTATTCACGGTTTTTAACATATCTATATTCTTATAGCTTAAATAAAATAAAGAGTGATGAACCTAGCTTATACTCTCAATTCGAACGGCAATACTTTTAATAAACCAAATAAAAAAAGAGCACAATTATATGCCCTCTTTTTTTATTAAAAAGTTAAAAAAGCTAGCTATCCTACTTTAACGCTCCTAAACGACTTGATAACTGACTGATGATTTGATCAATCTCTGCATTGGCTTCAGGTTCATTCTCTAAATTGCCATTCGGCGTCAATTGATTCATCACTTCAGGGAGTAGCTCAGCGAGACCTTGGCGTACCTCTCTCTCATTTGCACCCGTATGCGACGCTACCTGCTGAATCTCATTTTCATCGAATAAACGGGCAATTTCATTGGGGTCCAAGTTATCATTGACTTCTTGATTGCTCATCCAAGAACGCACTTGGTTTTCATAGCCCATTCCAGTGATTTTTGACAAAGCACCACTTAAGCCGCCATTACGTTTAATCCAGTTCAGCACCATCGGCACAAGGGCAGCGATAAGCATTCCTTTACCGCCAAATCCCGCGCGCGAAGTCCGACCGCCCATCGCCTGCCCGCTCAATACGCTACCTAAAATATCGCCAAGTCCGCCCGCGCCTGAACTCATGCCACCGCGCTGGTTTGCCCCCGTAAGCCCGCCTATGATGTCATCTAAACCAAAACTATTATCTGCTGAGCGGCGCTCATACTGCTGTGGATTATAGCCACTCGGTTGGTTGCCGCCGCCTAACACACTGCCCAATATATCCCCTAACCCGCCTGTACGGCGTGGATTTATTCGCTGGTTGACCGGATTGCGATTTGCGTCCTCTGGGTCCATTGCACTACGCGCTACTTGACTGACTAAATTCCCTAATAAGCTCATGATACTTTCCTTTTTATTATAAAAATTTATTGTCAAATACCTCATTTGCATCACTTACCTAAATAACCATCTATTACCGATATGGTAAATCAGCATTTGATAAGACAAATAAGTTTTTGACTCTTATCGTTAATATAACAAATCTCTTATTGGCCAAGATAGACGTTTTGTTATGGCATGTAGCTGCTCGTTAGTGATTAAAAAGGATGGATAAACGCATATAAGGAATTGTGTATGATGAAAGGAACTGTTTTTTATCAATTCAGTCTTTATTTGTGCGGTCTTTATTTAGGCAGTTTTGGGAGAGATTGTATGGGCTAAAATCGTAAATTTTCGCCATTGTTCCGCACTAACTTGATCACGAAACACCGTAACGGATAAATGGCGCTGATAAGGCTCTATGATAATAAACTTAAAACATATCACCCAATGATAGTTGCTGACCGCCTCAAGCTCAGACTGCCAAAGTGTATCGCCGCGACTGGTCCGCATCAGGAGTTGCCAACGTTGATAGACGCTCTTATCCAACGGCGGTTGGCTTATATGCAGTAGAATCGGTCGCGACAGCGCTAAGTAGCTAACGACGGCGACGCTAATAATAAGTACTAATACATACTGCCATAACGCCAATGAGGCAAGCCCTGCCAATACCAGCATCGCCGTTGCTAAAGCCATATAAAATATCAAACGTATTCGGCTTTCAGGATTGATAGGTGTGTCGATACGTAACGAGGTTGGCGATGTCATAATCGGGTCTCAAGCAGGAATTTATTTCTACATTCGGAACTTATACGTCAAAGGCTTATATTTTTAAAAAAGCTTAGAGGGTTACATTGAGCTTTTACTATGACGCCATGACTTAATTTTATTGACCAAATTCCAAATCGCTTCATTTTCTGGACGACTTTGATTAGTAAAATAATCCAACAAATCAGGATCTTCATGGGTGAGCATTTCGGCGAAAGTCGCTTGTTCAATAGGATCAGCGGTTAAATATAGCTCTTTAATATAGGGGTCAATATAAAAATCTAATTCTTTTAAGCCACGACGTGCTTGATAAATGATGCGGCGCTGCTCGTTAGTTGGCTCTGGTTGATAGCTTGGCTCTGGCTGACTGTTTGGCTCTAACTGATTGCTAGTTGTCATAAAAGTATTCTCATAGGTTTAAACGCTATTTAAATAAGCATTTAGATAAATAAAGGTAAATCGGTTACAAATTTCATCCCATTTATACAACGGTTTGAAACAAGAATTAGCTTTGATTATACGCTGATAATTGCTGCCATAACGCCACGGCTTGCTCCATCATAGCAACATTGTGGGTACGGATAATACTAGCACCCTGCTGTAGCGCAAAAAGGCCCGCCGCCGTTCCTACCGCATCACGCTCTATAGCCTGAGTAGTGGCAACAGCTTCCACGCCACTTTTATTCAGTACTTCAGCCAAAAAACGCTTACGTGAAATGCCAAACATTATTGGCAACCCTAGAGTTTGCAAGCGTTCAAGCTGACTTAATAACGCGCAATGATGCTCATAGTTTTTTGCAAAACCAAACCCTGGATCGATAATAATTTTTTCACGTTTGACCCCAAGACTGGTTACCTCATCGATACGAGCGGTCAGCTCGGCACAGACGTCTTTAATCACATCATCATACTGAGCAAGGCTACTCATCGTTGTCGGCTCACCGCGCATGTGCATCAGCATGACAGGAATATCAAGCTTGGCTGCCATTGCTGCCGCGCCCTCACGCTTAAGCGCACGAACATCATTCCAAATATCAGCCCCTGCTTCAAAAGCTGCCTGCATAACAATAGGATTACTGGTATCAATGGACAACCAAATATCACTGCCTATCTTACCTAATTGCTGACGAATCGCTTTTACAACGGGGATAACACGCTGCACTTCTTCGTCGGTTGACACAGCAGCGGCATTGGGTCTAGTAGATTCACCGCCAATATCGATAATGGTTGCGCCAGCGGCTATCATGTCTTCAGCATGAGCAAGAGCGCTGGCAATTGCATTAAACTGCCCGCCATCAGAAAATGAATCTGGTGTGACATTTAAAATACCCATAATGTGCGGCTGCGATAAATCCAATATTTTATCGCGGCTCGTCACTTCATGATTAGGTAAAGGTTGGAATAATGACATAACTTATCCATTATAAATTAATTTCTAAAAAATCGTTTTAATTGTGTTGCTACTGTTTAAGATACAACTACCTATAATAGCAGCAAACCTTACCCTGTCCTAAAACCTTGAGCAAATGATAATCACAAAAAAGCCCTTTATGGAAAAGGGCTTTTTTTATCAACTATTAATTAGACTGTAACAGACGAGGAACTACATCGCTGGTAATGGCGGCGGGGTTGAATTCGTCGGTTTAATATCATTTTTCGATAAGTTTACTTCATTATGCTGATAAACTCTTGGCGGACGTGGTTCTTCACCTGCCAAGATATCTTGCAATTGATCACGGTCAATGGTTTCCCACTTCATCAATGCATCTACCATCGCATGGATTTTCTCTTGATTGCCTTCAATCAACTCGCGAGCGATATCATACTGCTCCTCTAGCATGCGGCGCACTTCTTCATCGACTTTTTGTTGCGTCGCTTCCGAAATCGTCCGACCACCACCGCCAAAGTAACCCTGCGAGCTATCGTCATCTTCATAGACCATAATACCTAGCGCATCTGACATACCGTACTTAGTGACCATTGCTCGAGCCATTTTGGTTGCACGTTCAAAGTCATTAGAGGCACCCGTTGACATCTGATTGATAAAGACTTCTTCAGCAATACGGCCACCAAATAGTATTGCAATATCATTGAGCATTTTTGATTTATACATGCTTGTCTGATCGTGTTCTGGCAACTGCCAAGTAACCCCAAGCGCAAACCCACGTGGCATAATCGTCACTTTATGAACAGGATCTGTTCCCGGTAGCAATTCAGCGACCAGCGCATGTCCTGACTCATGATAAGCAGTGGCACGGCGTTCTTCTTCACGGATGACCATAGATTTCCGCTCAGGACCCATATATAGCTTGTCTTTAGCGTCTTCAAAGTCATTCATATCAACGCTGCGCTTGTTACGGCGGGCAGCAAATAATGCGGCTTCGTTCACAAGGTTTGCTAGCTGTGCACCACTGAAACCGGGTGTACCACGTGCCAACGCATGAGCATCGACACCGATAGTATTGGGTAATTTACGCAAATGCACTTTGAGAATTTGTTCGCGGCCTTTGATATCTGGCAAGCCAACTTGTACCTGACGGTCAAAACGGCCCGGACGCAATAACGCTTTATCAAGGACATCTGCGCGGTTAGTCGCCGCAATGACAATGACGCCTTCGTTGCCTTCAAAACCATCCATCTCGACCAATAGTTGGTTCAGCGTTTGTTCACGCTCATCATTACCGCCGCCCATACCAGAGCCACGATGACGACCGACCGCATCAATCTCATCGATAAAGATGATACAAGGCGCACTTTTCTTTGCTTGCTCGAACATGTCACGCACACGTGATGCACCAACACCAACAAACATCTCAACAAAGTCAGAACCTGAAATCGAAAAGAACGGTACTTTAGCTTCACCAGCAATGGCTCTTGCCAATAGCGTTTTACCCGTACCTGGAGGACCCACCATCAAGATACCGCGTGGAATAGTTGCCCCAAGCTTGGTAAATTTATCAGGATCACGTAAGAATTCTACGACTTCGACGACCTCTTCTTTGGCTTCTTCACACCCCGCAACGTCATCAAAGTTAACCTTAATTTGGTCTTCGGTCAGCATTTTGGCTTTTGATTTACCAAAGCTCATCGGTCCGCCGCCTTTGCCGCCAGCTCCGCCCTGCATATTACGCATAAAGAATAAAAACAGACCAATAATCAATAAAATTGGGAAACTGGCTATTAGTAGCTGCATCAAAACACTTTGACGCTTAGGCGCGGTGCCTTGTACTTCAACTTGGTTTTCGCGCAAGAGTGGCATCAGCTGCTCATCAGCCACAGCTGGTCGAATGGTCTCAAATGATGAACCATTTTTCTTTTCGCCGGTGATTTGCTCGCCGTCGATTTCAACACTGGCTACTTGGTTTTCTGACACGGCGGTCACAAACTCCGAGTAGTTAAGGCTATCTGGCTCAGATGATTTGTCAAAGCCGCTAAACACCAGCACTAAAACACCGATCACCACCAGCCACAATAAGGTATTTTTTACCATGTCGCTCACTAGTTATTCCCATCCCTTACTTATTGGTGTGTTTATTAAACACGTGACGTCTATATATAAACGTATGGCTCACTATTCAATGTCTGGTTGCAAATTATTATATTTACTTAGATTTAGTGACTCTAAAAAAATAAGTAAAATCATAAATAGGCAGACCAACATAAATAACTGAGCTGTTAAGGCGTTTACTTTCAGACGACTTTGCTTAAAACATAGGCTTGATACATAGATGTAAAAATATAGATTTAAAACAAAGTTAATATATCATGATATGTGGTGCTCACCTGAATAATTCAAGCAGCAATCACATTTATTCAGTTAACTGATTGTAGTGATTTTACGCTAATTCATCAGGCCCTTTATTGTGACTTTTTATCATTTATTGTCACATAAAATATTAGCGCAACTGATTGACGTTAAACCCTTTTTATTAAATAGTTTAAATACCTGTTATTTAATAGCAATCCAAAACATCTCTTTTGAGCGTGGTCGTGAAGCGCCAGGTTTAATACTACGAATTTTACTAAAATCCGCCTGCATCTGCTTGCGTAATTCTTGCGTGCCCTCACCCTGAAACACTTTCATAATAAGCGCGCCACCTTCTGGTAAGGTTGCCAGCGCGAAATCGACCGCCAACTCGCATAAGTACATCATGCGCGGCTGATCGATGGCACTGTTGCCGGCAGTATTGGGGGCCATATCAGATAACACCACATCGACCTGTTTGTCGCCAACTTCCGTCATGATTTGATCAAACACTTCTGCCTCACGAAAATCGCCCTGAATAAAAGTAACATCAGGCAAGGTATCCATTGGCAAAATATCAGAGGCAATTAAAACGCCTTTTTCACCAACCAATTTGCTAGCAACTTGCGACCAACTACCAGGCGCGCTACCTAAATCAACGACAGTCATGCCTTTTTTAATCAGATTGGTCTTTTCATTAATCTCAAGTAATTTGTAAGCAGCACGCGCACGGTAGCCGTCTTTTTGGGCTTTTTTCACATAAGGATCGTCAATATGCTCCTGCATCCAAGCACTGCTGCTTTTTGACAATTTTTTATTTTCAATACGCGTGACCAATATACTGCTCCTATCGCTTTGTAAAACACACTTTGCTAAATATAGTTAACGGCTTATAAAGTGATTGTCTATAACATGATTATGTCAGGGCGCTCAAAGTCTAAGCGCTCAAATTCTTTAAATCGCTTAGCAATAAAGTCCTTAATGCACGCTTTAACTTCGAACAGTTAAATTCTCTTGGTGAAAACACTGCTTTATAAATCTGTAGCGTTTATAATGTTCGCATACTTTCAGTTTAACATTTTCATCACGTAAAATCGTGCAAAATCCTGCTGATCTCATGCAAGGTGACCACAGATTATCTATAATGGTCATTATCTGCTCTTAATAGCACTCTCTTTTATTTTTATCAACCTCTAGGAATTGTATGCAACTCGATAACGCTACCATTAAACGCCTAAAAGGCATTGGTCACGACCTTAAACCGATTGTTATGATTGGCAATAAAGGTATTACCCCAAGCATCACTGAAGAGATTGATCGCGCTTTGACGGATCATGAACTCATCAAAGTAAAACTACCAGCAGGTACGAAAGAAGAACGCGATATTATCGGCGCTGAGCTGGCAGCAGCGGCTAACGCGTCTTTGGTACACTCAATTGGTCGTATGGCGCTGTTATTGCGTCAAAACCCAAATGCCAATCCTAAACTGTCAAATCTTGCTCGTCATGCGCAGTAAGTCATTCTTTTCAGCTTAGTTTCTGTTTTTACCCTATCTGATAAAAGCCGCGCTACACTTTGCTCGCGGCTTTTGTTTTATAACTTTTTTGTTCTACAACCTACCCTAAAATAAGTGGATATCTTGAGAGTTTTGATAAATAGATTCCTGATAAATAAAGCCTTGATAAATAGAGCGCTACCAAATTATGAGTCAAATTTTTAATTTATGCTTAGCAGCTGATACGTTAGCCGCTGATGCCCAGAAGCTTGGCGTCACCATAGATACCTTACAAAGCATTCAAGTAGAGGTAACCACCACTCTGCTACAAACAGCCCAAATAACCCAAACAGCGCAGCAGTCAGAGTGGCAATTACAGCTCAGTTATCGAATAATGCTGCCGATTAAAACACTAGCAGCGCAATTAAATTGGCTAACATGGCAAACGAGCAATGTAGGCTTTGTAGATTATTTATGGGAGCAGACTTGCCTTGAGTGCTTTTTAGCAGGCAGTTTGATCACTAGCGCCGTTTCGATACATAGCGCTGATGTTGATAAAACAGCGCCTTATATTGAAATTAACGCCAGTCCTGATGGTCGTTATGCACTTTATCAGTTTGCCAATTATCGTAGTCCTGCCACACTGCCACCAACGCCGCTTTTACAAACTAATGGACAAACGCGCGCGTCGATTAATTGGATTGCTAATAGAGAGAATGCCAGTACAGAGCAAAAGTCCTCGTTAATGCTGGTTGGGCCTTTCAAGAACTTCTTCGCACCTAGAACCGCTGCTGCTAACACTTATCATTACGAGCGCCGCTTTAATTTATCGTTAAGCCAACTGTCTCACACAAAGACTGATATCGATAATAATGTCATTGACTACATTCACCCTTGCGTGATTTTAAGCTTTACTACGACGTTTGGTACAACGGCGTTATATTTCGCGCCCAAACACGCCTCTCCGCCCGACTTTCATAATCAGCATTACTGGTCCTTGTTTGATAAACAAGCCGCCATGATTAAACCCTTTTATAGCTCCTAATCTGATGTAGTCCTTAATCTCATTTACTCCTAAAACCCTTGCTTTAAAGCATAAAAAAACCAGTAATCTCATAAAGAGCATTACTGGGTTCGGAGAAAACACTTAATTTGAAAAATGGCGATAATTGCTTATTGAAAGAACTGCCTAATAGTTAGCTATTATTCAGCCATTGCAAGGTAGATGCCACGATTTGACGCATCGTCAACATATTTAGAATCACGCCAGGTTGTATAATTGTATACGCCACTGTATGGGCTAATGCTGCTCTGACGGAAATCTGAAACCCAATTATTACCATCAAATATTTGAATATGGCCATGTGGGTGCTTCGAGCTGCGATCATAAACCACAACATCGCCTACTTGTGGCTGCGTATTATTACTAATCTTAGCAAAGCCAGCTTGGGCTAGCGTACCACGAGAGGCATACTGATAGGCTGAAGGGTTAGGCGTAAATTCGTAACCTGCTGATTGTAATGCTTTACGGACGTAACGAGCACAGTAACCCGTGCTGCTTGAGCGCGCGACGCGTGAGGCATTGGCCGCGGCAATCGCAGGAGCAGAATAACGATCTGGTACTGAGTTTGCTTGCTGCTGACGCTGCTCATAAGATAAGCGGCTGGTTAGCGAGGCAAGCTGGTATTCTTTTTGTTTCGCATGAGCACTAAGGCTATCAATTGCTTGACTGATTTCATCATTGCTAGAGACATAGGCACCGCTATTGGTACTATAGATATTGCGACTCGAACCGTAGTTCGCAGAAGTAGAAATATTTGTGATGGTATGACTCAAGGTATTATTCGGTTGAAAGGTTGTTTCGACAGCACCACTCGTTTGTGCTATACCCATTCCCAATACTGACAAAATTAATAAAGCTTGTTTCATAAATTTACTACCTATTGTAAATACAGGATTGCTTGCCGTCCGTGACAAAGCATGAATTAATTTAGGGAAGATGATCATGAAATAAACATGATAAAATCCGTAGTACAAAAGCTCGCTGTTTATGATGAATATCGATTTTGTCACCTATAAGATGAGTGTTTACGATGTCAAAAAAACAACCTAACCGCCTTGCTAAACTGATTGATCATCAAGCTTTTGCCGGTAGCGCACTACCCCAAACTCTTGCTGACAATATGCGTTTATATCTACAAGCAACGACCGAGGTAAAAGAGCTTTTGGTAGATTGTCTACCTGAGGAAATCCTCAATAACTGCTGGGTCGTGGGCTTAACCCCTGAGCAACTTATACTCAGTGTGGGCTCGATGACCGCTGCCAATCATATTCGCTATTTACAGAACGCCTATTTGCAGGTATTAACGGAGCAGTCGATTACATTTAAACAACTCAAGCAAATTCGCGTCGTAGTGGCCAATACTCTCGCTCATAATAATTATTCTAAATCATCAAAAGCGTTGTCAGCGACCTTATCAAAGGCTCACAAAGCCAATGAAAATCAGGCCCTTAGCCAAAACACAAAGCGGACTATATCACAGGCTGCAGAGCATGTCACCACTGATAAAAATCTCAAAAACGCACTTCTGCGCCTGCTCAATCAATAAAAACCATCGGTTTGGGTTGTAAAGTTATGTAACTCAGACCCATGATTTACCCTCTTCAAGCTGCGTTTTTGTAATTCCATAAACAAAAAAAATCATCTGTCGGTGCCATTCACATAGTGAACCTCACTGACAGATGATTTTATTATTTCCTGCATCTTTTGTTTTATCGATGCTAGAAGATAGTTTTGCTAAAATAGTAAAGATAATATCCATTTACACGAATATTATTTAGTACTGCTTATAATCAACTTATGTAATATTACGTAAATGTTTCGATACTTCGTGTATATTCCTGTATTCATCCTTCAACTGTTATAGGATTCAAAGGTAAATATTCGATAGGACAGCTTACATTGTCATCAAAAGTTACAATTTCAAAGTTATTAGGGTCGGATAATATCTCACGTACCAACATATTGTTTAATGCATGACCAGATTTATAAGCATTGAAACGACCTAAAATCGGATAGCCAATCAGATATAAATCACCCAAAGCGTCTAAGATTTTATGACGAACAAATTCATCATGAAAGCGCAGTCCTTCTTCATTAAGAATACTAACATCATCAATGACGATGGCATTGTCCATACTGCCGCCTAGCGCTAAATTATTTTGACGCAAAGCTTCAATATCACGCAAAAAGCCAAAAGTTCGCGCTGAGCTTAACTGTTCGATAAAATTTTGTGTTGAAAACTGCAACTGTGCATGCTGGAAATCTTTATTAATAGCAGGATGGTCAAAATCTATCTCAAAGTTTAATTCAAAGCCGTCATAAGGACGCAGCTCTGCCCATTTATCGTCAACTTTGACGCGTACGGGGCGCACAATTTTAATAAAGCGCTTTAAAGCTTCTTGTTCACAAAATCCTGCTTGCAGTAGCAAACCAACAAACGGCGCTGCGCTACCGTCCATAATCGGTATTTCTGACGCTGACACGCGGATTAAGAGATTATCAACCCCAAGTCCCGCTATAGCACTAAGCAAATGCTCGACCGTGCCCACGCGTGTACCACCAAATACCAGATTTGATGACATCATAGTATCTTGTACCAAAAAGGCACTAGCAGGAATGGGTTCGCTACCTGCTATATCAGAACGCTCAAAAATAATCCCAGTATTAATGGGTTGCGGATGAAACTCTAAGTCAACAGGTTGACCACTATGAAGACCAGTACCTGTAACGGCTATTGCTGTTTTTATGGTTCGTTGGTTCATGGCTGTCTTCTCACATATTTTGTTACAATTGATATAGTGTAGCATTACCCGCCCCCAGTTCGCTAGCGCTAAAAAGCGTTAATTTGCTTATCCTTTTGATTGATAACACTTATCGTCATTATTTTAACGTTTATTTTTATAACGTAACAAATGCTCAAACTTTAATAATTGGCAGTTTACGACAGACTATGAATGTTCAACCTTTTATAGTGACTTCTCTATAAAACAAAAAAAAGCCAGTATTGAAATACTGGCCTTTTTTACTAAAACTGTCTAAAGCGATCATTTACTTTAATGACTATTTATTCTGTTGGCGCTTAAGATAGTCTTGGATGCTGTTGGTTTTGGTCTTAGGCTGCTCTTGCGTCACATTTGAGCGTATCGGGTTTTCTTGATACTGAGCTTGCGACTGTTTTTGACTGTTTAGCGCACTGGTATGTAAGTTTGGGTCAACCGGCTGGGTGCTATTGACAGAAGGTACTGGCTGCTCGACCGCTTCTGGCTCTTCGCCAGCATTTTCATCTAAGGTCAATCCCGTTGCAATAACGGTAACATGCAAATCATCACCCATCTTTTCATCGATAACAGAACCGTAGAAAATATGCGCGTCGTCGATATCAGTAATTTCTTCGACAATGACACTGATTTTGCTCATCTCATCTAGTGATAAAGACTCAGAAGAGATGACGTTAACCAGTAGACCTTTGGCATTTTCTAGACGTAAATCATCTAATAACGGCGATCTGATGGCTTTTTCGGTTGCCTGACGCGCACGATCATCGCCACTAGCACGGCCAATTCCCATCATCGCATGACCTTTAGCGGTCATCGCGGTGCGAATATCGTTAAAGTCAATATTAATCATACCTTCGCTAGCGATGGTTTCCGCAATACCTTGAACCGCATGCAATAGGACGTCATCCGCTTTTTTAAAGGCGTCTTGCATAGAGATATTGCCGTAAACACTCATCAGCTTATCATTTGGAATAGTAATGATTGAGTCGACAAAGTTGGTTAGCTGCTCAATACCCGCTTTAGCTGCCTTGATACGTTTGCCACCTTCAAACTTAAATGGCGTGGTCACAACCGCCACTGTCAACACTTCCATCTCTTTGGCAATACGAGCAACCACTGGAGCTGCGCCTGTACCTGTACCGCCGCCCATTCCAGCCGTAATAAAGACCATGTCTGAGTGCTCAAGCAAGGCACGGATGGCCTCTTCCTCAGTTTCTGCCGCTTCACGACCAACCTCTGGGTTTGCTCCAGCACCCAGTCCACGGTTGGTTTTTGCACCAAGTTGCAATTTATGGGGCGCTGTCAGACGATCGAGCGCTTGCTTATCCGTATTAGCACAGACAAACGTTACCCCTCTAATCCCTTGTTGAACCATGTGCTCAACCGCATTACCGCCGCCGCCGCCCACACCGAATACAGTGAAGCTTGCCTGGCCGTTACTTTGGAGCTGGTTATCATCTGGCATGGTGTATTTTGACATAAAAAGGTTTCTCCAGTTGCAGATAGCGTGATGGTCGATACGTAGTAACACACTCATATGGCGCGCTATCGACTTACTATATATAAATGTATTTAAATAAAACAGGGCAATGGCTTAAATAGTTGTGCTCAGCCAATATATGCCATTATTGTACAGGGTGCTGCTATTAATATGCTTACCTATCATGCTGCGGCATACTCTTCAATACTTAGTAGGCGTAAATTTGCCAGCAGAATTATAGTATCTTTTTGAGGACACTAGCAAAACGTTGTCCCGCACTTTGAAAAACACCCGTGACGCGATTTTTTTGAATCGCTTCTGGCTCACTTTTTTCACTGTGGCGAAACTGCTCGCTTTGACTATATAGTAAGGTACCAAATGCCGTTTGATAAGCGCGATCATTGACCTGCATATTCAGCTGCTTAAATGATTCGTCATTGCCAAAATGATTATAAGCACTAATAGCAGGATGGGTATTGGTCAATACCACTGGCATTTTCAGTAGTTTTTTAGCGAAAGGTATCATACCTTTAATGGCACTTCCGCCGCCTGTGAGTACAATACCTTTATCAATATAGCCTAACAAATCAGCGTCATGAAGTTGACGAACCACTTCAGTAAAAATCTGCACATAACGCGCTTCAATAATGCGCGCTAGATTATACGTCCCAATATTAATCTCATCGCCTGTTCCTTGCGGCTTAAATAGAAAGAATGAGCTAGGGTCGACGCTATTAACATCGACAGTACCGTGCGTTTTTTTAAGCCGCTCAGCTTCTATCATGGAAATGCCAACATCAGCTGAAATATCCATCGTCACTTCATGGCTACCTGTGGCGATACAGTGGGTAAAAATCAGTTTATTTTCTTTATACACACAGATACTGGTGGTACTCGCGCCGATATCAACTAAGCAAACCCCTTGTTGGCGCTCGTCACTCATCAAACTATATTCGGCACTGGTAACGGCATCAAAAACAATATGATCGATGCCTACGTCACAGCTTTGCAAGAGTTTTTGGATATTCTGACGGCCAGCTACTGGCATCATCATCATATGATACATAACGGTGATATTGTGCGCGACCATGTCGATGGCGTCATCAACCATAAACTCTTGATTGTCGATATAAATACCTTGCTGACAACAATGCATCAGATAGTAGTCAGGCGACAAATCTTGTGATTTGGCATTAGATAGTGCTTGCACCATATCTTTGGCACGAACAAATTCATCCTCAACCCTGACATTACCTGCACTATTTTTACTTAATAGCTCAGGTGTTGCTAAGGTCAACCAAACACTATGCACGCGGCAATTGGCGGTATCTTCTGCTTCTTGAATGGCTTGTTTGATCGCGCCTTGCAAACGTTCACGATGCTTTATCTGACCTTGATAAAAATCGCTATTTTTAACTTGTCCCACACCCATAATACGAATGTCTTTTGCAGAGACAACACTGCCAATGACGACATACACTGCCGTGGCACTTAGATGGACAACAACCAGATTTTCAGTATTTTTCATGGTACCAGACAAATTATCGCTAAACAGGAGAGCAAATGACGTCTCCATTAAATCATTAAAAATGCGCTTTATCACGCGGTCATGTTATAAGTAAACTCTCTACATTAAAAAGCAGACGGACATAGAACCTTAATTGCTTTCTTATTTTTTATTTCTTGGTTTCTTTCTTGACATTTTTGCTTAGTATCTTTGCTGGGTACTGTCTCGAGATGCTTTTTTATGGTGGTGTTTCAGCATTTTTTGGCGGCGCCAGATTCCATGCGATGGTAAATCCATTTTTGTAACGAAGATCGACTGACTGTATTTCTTCTCGGCGGCTGCTTAATTGATTGCCAAGCAGCTGACTTAAATTCAATAGTTTTTGCGCAGTGTTTTCATTATCAACAATGACACGTAACCCATTATCAAAGCGAATCAGCCAAGTCATTCTTGGTGAAAGAATGATATCGGCAACTTGCATATCAAGCGGCGCAAACCAGTCGTTCACTTGCTGCATTTGTTGCATAATAACGGGCGCTTGCGCTGTATCACCTTGTAGAGTCGCAAAACGCTCTTGCGTTAACTCTCTACTATCAGCAGGAACAAAAACCGCGCCTTTTGCATCTACCAAACGCTCAGTACCGAAATTTGCCACTGCCTGCTTTGGCAACGCTTTAATCACAATACCTTGTTGCCAATCACGGCTGATACTGACTTGGTCAACCCACGCGAGACTGGTGGATATATCTCTAAGTGCTTGCAAGTCGGAGGTAAAGAAACTGCTCACACTCTGTTGGCTCATGACTTGCTGTAACGCTCGATATTGCGCCACGGTCAACCCACGTTCATCGACATGGATAGCCGCAGGTGGAGCATCACGCAATGCTTTACCACCCATGACCAATATCAGTACGAGCAAACCGAGTACCAGTACTGTAAAAAAATATCTGACCATTTTCGGTATTTGAAAGTTAGAGCTAGGGTGAGAGGTTTTATCACTCATCAAGTCAGCGATGTCATTGACAGTTTGAGTCATAATACACGTCGTCCCTATTTTCTCTTAAAACCATTTACATAACGCCAATGGTGCTTGTATTAAAGGTAAATCTGCTTTCTATTCGCAGTACTCTATAAATCGATATATTATTAATTTATCTGTCTAAAGCGATCTATAAAGCTTGGTTATGCGCTTTAAAAGTTAACATTTTTCTCATTTAATGAATAACTTAAGAAGAAATTGCATAAATAACCATAAATATCACTAATATAGACCAATAATTACAATATTAACGTATTTTACATTTAAACAATAGCACATCACCCATTACCAATGACGAAATTACACAAGTTTACATTAAGTTGTGTTATAGCAGGGCTAGCGATACATTTAAATGAATTTAGGAAAGCTACTTAGCTTTAATGGATAGATATTAAAGCTAAGTTTTAGGAAGTCTACTTCAAAACCTATTAGGCAAGACCTTATTTTATCAACAGATACTTATAAGGTTTGCGCCAGAATATGCCAACATAAGGTATCAAAATCCATACCGCGTGCTTTAGCCGCCATTGGTACCAAACTATGACTGGTCATGCCTGGGACGGTATTAATCTCAAGTAGCCAAAAATTACCAGCTTCATCCTGCATCGCATCAATACGTCCCCAACCTTTTGCATCAACAGCGCGAAATGCCGCCAAGCTTAACTCTTGCAGATGCTTTTCGTCAGCCGTACTTAATCCACAAGGAATATAATAACTGGTATCGTTACGATTATATTTGGCTTCAAAATCATAGAAATTGGTGATATCAGCAGGCTCAAGACGAATCACCGGATAGGCTTCGTCGTCGATAATGACAATAGTAAATTCGCGGCCCGTAATCCAGCGTTCAGCCATCACGGCATCACCACACTGCACCGCCGTTGCATAAGCGGCAGGCAGCTCATCGAGGTTATTAACTTTAGTCATACCGATACTTGAGCCTTCATGGACAGGCTTAATAATTAGCGGTAGTCCTAGCATGTTAACCACTTGCTGCCAGTCAGTATCAGCGGTTAGCAATGAAAATGGTGCGGTCGATAAACCGCATCCTTGCCATAGCTGTTTGGTGCGTACTTTGTCCATACCAAGTGCCGATGCCAAAATACCAGAACCAGTCTGCGGAATATTAAACCACTGCAGCACACCTTGTAACAAGCCATCTTCGCCGCCGCGACCATGCAAAACGTTAAACACCCGGTCGTATGTTCGAAGTTCAGTGATGTCCTGATACTTAGGGTCAAAATGAGTGGCATCAACACCTTGATTTTGTAGTGCTTGCAATACGGCAGCGCCACTGTCTAACGATACGCTGCGCTCGTTGCTACTACCGCCATATATCACCGCAACTTTACCAAACTGACTGGCGTCTTTGACGGCACTGTTTGCGATGCTAGGAACAGTTTTATGGTTTGGCTGGTTACCTGCAATCTTGTTCTGTTCTGCTTGTGCCGCGGCTGCTAGTGCAGGTTCCGGATTGGTGATAGCGGTATTAGCCTCAGCATTCATACCTTTAGTAGGGTTGCTTTCATTTTTTTGATGATTGTTTTCTTGGTTATTGTGTTCTTGATTATTGGTAGTCATCAGTTTTGTTCCTAAAATGCTTTTTCGGCTTGTTTGATATATAGATTATTGGCGGCTAACTCGGTTGCGATTTGTCCAACATTGCCCGCGCCTTGGGTAATTAACATGTCATTCGCTTTAAGTAAGCGCTGCATTACGGGGGCAATACTGCTTTTATCGATAATCGTAGGCTCAACGGTGCCGCGCATACGAATACTACGTGCCAATGCCTTGGTATCAGCGCCAGCAATCGGGCTTTCTCCAGCGGGATAAACCTCTAATAATAATAATTCATCGACGCTTGAGAGCACTTCAACAAAATCATCAAAACAATCGCGCGTACGGCTATAGCGGTGCGGTTGAAACATCATGACTAGACGGCGCTCAGGGAAGCTTTGACGAGCCGCTTTAATCGTGGCATCAACTTCTCTTGGATGGTGACCATAATCATCGATTAGTAAGACGTCGCCATCATCTATCTCTACCGATGCCTGCTGCTCAAAGCGGCGACCGACGCCGGCGAATTTTTGCAGGGCGCGGGTAATGGCTTCATCGTCGACGCCTTCGTCGGTTGCCATGGTAATAGCAGCCAACGCATTATAAACGTTGTGCACACCTGGAATATTCAAGGTCAGTCGCAGTGGATCACGGTCACGGCGCAAAACGGTAAAGTGGGTTTTTGTTCCTTCACTGACCAAATCAACGGCTTGAACATCGTTAAAGGGCTCAAGACCAAAGGTTAATACTGGACGCCCAATGTCATCAATCATGGCGTACAGCTCAGGGTCGTCACCGCAAACCACGGCTAAACCATAAAATGGCATATTTTGTAAAAACTGAATATAGGCGGCTTTTAATTTATCAAAACTATTACCATAAGTTTCCATGTGATCTTGATCGATATTGGTGACAATCGCTGCCATCGGATGCAAAGTCAAAAATGAGGCGTCAGATTCGTCCGCTTCGGCAATTAAATAACGACTGCTGCCAAGCGCAGCATTTTTACCCGAGGCGTTTAATTTACCGCCAATCACATACGTCGGATCAAGCTTACCTTCTGCCATCATGGTCGTCAGCAGACTGGTGGTCGTGGTTTTACCATGCGCGCCAGCAACCGCAATACCATGACGATAACGCATCAACTCGCCGAGCATATCCGCACGGCGTACCACGGGCAGACGCGCTTCAAGCGCTGCTTTTACCTCGGGGTTACTACGGTCGATAGCAGATGATACGACGATAACGTCGGCATTGGCGATATTTTTGGAATCGTGACCGATCGCAATATCGATACCAATCTGTGCTAAGCGTTTCGTCACTAAGCTTTCAGCAATATCAGATCCACTGACTTTATAGCCTTGATTGTGCATAACCTCAGCGATACCACACATTCCCGAACCACCAATGCCGATAAAATGCAAATGCTGAATACGGCGCATTTCTGGTATTTCAATTAAACGCTTAGTTAAAGATCTAGCAGAGGTTGGCATAGGGTTTTCTCTTTATTGAAGACGAACAAGTTTAATTAGAATAAATAATAAGTAGTAAAATTAGCTTTATAAGGCTTGCCAGATAATATCAGCAACTCGCTGACAGGCTTGACGGTTAGCAAGCGCATGGCCTTTTTCTGCCATCTCTAAACATGCTCGTCTATCTAGCGTATTAAGCTCATCTCCCAAGCGTTTCGGGGTCAGCTCGCTTTGCGGCAACAGAATCCCAGCTTGGTGTTGGGTCAAAGTGCGCGCGTTTGCCGTTTGATGGTCATCAACGGCACTTGGTAGCGGTACAAATATTGCCGCAATGCCAACATTTTGAATTTCTGTCACCGTCAACGCCCCTGCCCGACAAACCACAATATCGGCCCAATTGTACGCCGCTGCCATATCATCGATAAATGGCTGAACCGTGAATTGATGAGTGCTTAACGCTTCACTGTCGTAAGCCGCTTGCGTGGTGGCCTCGTTATTACGACCACATTGATGGCGCACCTCAAAAGGTCGATCAATCAACGCCAACGCTTTTGGCAACGTCTCATTTAATACTTGCGCACCAAGCGAGCCGCCAACTACCAGCAATTTTAGTGGCGAGCTGTCGTTAACGTCGTAACGGACACTTGGTTCAGCAACCCCGCTAATAGCATTACGTATGGGATTTCCCACCGTTTCAATCTTTGAAGCAAGTTCGCCACTGGCAAAGGTATTTTCAAACGCTTGCAACACCTTGGTCGCTAACTTTGCCAAATAGCGATTGCTCATCCCTGCAATGGCATTTTGTTCATGAATAATCAGCGGCGTCTTGGTCAAGCGCGCCGCAATACCGCCGGGCGCGGTGACATAACCACCAAAGCCGACGACCACGTCTATTTGGTTGCCACGAATGACTTTAATCGCCGCCATCGTCGCTGACAATAAAGTAACAGGTAGCTTAAGCATGCGACCCAATCCTTTACCACGTAATCCTTGCATATCAATCGCATGAAAAGGATAACCCGTAGGTGCAACCAAGCCATTTTCCATGCCACTCGGCGTTCCCAACCAGTGAATAACAGCACCGCGCTTGGTCAATTCTTCGCTAACCGCAAGCGCTGGAAATACGTGCCCGCCTGTACCAGCAGCCATCATTAATATATGCGGTTTTTTCATGAACGTCTGCCTATCTTTTCTTTATTTATATGAAAGACTTATTATCTTTTAATTTTATTTTTTAGCGAACCAAAATGGCCCTCTAAAAGCCCGCATAGTATAGTGTAATTCACTGCCTGATAGACAGCACTTTATGCAGCGCCAATAATAAAAACCCAAGCCGTGAACAATCGCGGCTTGGCTTTGATAAATAGAGTTAAACACTCATAAAAGCCTCAGCTTTCATAATTGATGGAAAACACATCTTAGCACACTGTTTTTTAAGTATTGTGCACATAGCTTAGTGATAAATCACTCTATCCTTACGGCTTTATCTAATCTGTTTTAATTAAAATGCTTTATTTAGATTAAATGGTGTAGACCACACTGCTTAAACGGCCAGCTTTTTTTCAATGGCAATGATAAAGTCAGTCGCAATATCAGTACCGCATTGATCATTAATCTCGCGCACACAGGTTGGACTAGTGACGTTAATTTCAGTGATACGGCCACCGATTAAGTCTAAACCAACGAACATCAGCCCTTTTTCTTTGACAATCGGTGCGACTACTTCTGCCACTTGGCGCTCGACATCGGTGAGCGGCATCGCCACCCCACTACCACCAGCAGCGAGATTTCCGCGCGTTTCGCCTTTTACCGGAATACGCGCCAAGCTATAATCGACCACTTCACCATCGACGATGAGCACGCGCTTATCACCATCGACGATTTCCGGTAAATAACGCTGTGCCATAATTGGTAGCGTCTCAAGCTCGGTTAACATCTCAAGCGTCACGCCAATATTTGGGCTATCAGTGGTCAGACGAAAAATACCCGTACCACCCATACCATCTAAGGGTTTGACAATGACGTCTTGCTGCTCAGTGATAAATTTGCGAATATGCGCCTGTTTGCTGGTCACAATCGTTGGGCTCATATAATCGCTAAACCAAGTAGCAAATAGCTTTTCATTACAGTCACGAATCGCTTGTGGGTCATTGACCACCAGCACGCCTGCAGCCTTGGCATGGTCAAGCAGGTACGTAGCATAAATAAAGCGCATATCAAACGGCGGATCTTTACGCATCAAAATTACATCAAAATCGCCGACCGGCACTGTCGCTTTGTCCCCTAAGGTATAAAAATTATTGGGGTCACGCTTCACCGTCACTGGCTGGTAATCTACCATCAGTTGCCCACGATCTAACCATAAATCATGAATCTGGCAATAGCCAAGACTGTGCCCACGGTCTTGCGCTGACCACATCATTGCCAGAGTGGTGTCTTTTTTATAATTGACCTGCTCGATCGGATCCATAATGATCAGTATTTTTAACGATTTTTTTTGTTGTTCTTGGCTCATAATAAGGCTCACTTACGTTATGGTTTTAATGGTTTAAAATGCTTCAACGGACATAACCGACATGCCAAAACGACTCAAACTTTACTCAAAAATAATTGAAACACAGCAATAACTGCAATAAATTATATGCCGTACTGGGCGCGGTAATGCTGCATTTTTGCAAGCTGAGTCGCATCTTTTTCTGGGTCACTTTCTGCTAAATAACTGATTAAATCATCGATATCAACCAGCGCGCGCACCGGAACGTCTAAGGTCGACGCCAGCTCTTGAATGGCAGAGCGCTCCGCTAGGCCTTTTTCTTTACGGTCAAGGGCGACAATAATACCAGCCACACTTGCGCCCGCTTGCTCTAAAATCTCAATCACTTCGCGCATCGCCGTGCCAGCAGTAATCACATCATCAAGCACCCAGACTGCTTTACCATTGACGTCAGCGCCGACTAAATTGCCACCTTCACCATGGATTTTGGCTTCTTTGCGGTTATAGCCCCATTTAGCATTGATGCCATGATGCAGCCATAACGCTTGGGCCGTTGCGGCGACAAAGGGAATACCTTTATAAGCCGCACCAAAAATAACCAGTTCTTGCTCATCTGCGCCATTGTTGACCACGGCTTCCTGTTTAGCGACTGTTTCAGCTAAAGAATCCGCGTAACCACGCGCTAATAGCGATAACATCTCACCCGACGCCAGTAAGCCTGCGTTAAAAAAATACGGACTAATACGCCCAGACTTAAGCACAAATTCGCCAAATTTTAATACCTGGTTGTCTAAAGCCAATTGGATAAATTGATGCGATGAAAATGAAGCGTTTTGAGTATGTTGGGCGTTTTTAGGCGTGGCGGCATTCAGCATAGGGTCTTCCTATCAGCAAAGAAAAATGAAAATTGAATAATCAAAAAGTTATGCAAGGCATTATAGTCGCGTCGGCTTAACTTGACCAACCGTTGATATCATAATCTTGCATATTTGCGTAACGCGTTAATAATCCGCAGCGCGATGAGATAGTAAAGTAGCATTGCCCATCGTGACTGACTTGTATGTCCCAACCCAAATGATACGCCGCCACAATAATGTGCCCCGTAAATAAGCGCACTTGACGGTAAGCTTGGCGCTGAGCGGGATCAAAAACAATCTGACTGAGCAAATAGCTACGAATATACTGACAAATTTGCGCCGCACTATAGCTGTGATTAATGGTTTTGCGCGTACTACATTGCTGTAAAGCATGGACCGCAACGCTACAGGCCATAATATCAGTCGCTAAACTACCTTCGCCATTATCAAACTGTTGTGGTTGCAACACCACTTGCCAGTCATCGGCGTACACACTATTAAGCAGCTCATCAGGATTATAACGTCTGGTCAATGCTCGCAGAGATTCTGCCGCTAACGGTTTCTGAATATTATTTTCAGTATTTATAGTATCAGCCGCCAAAAACCCATAACGCGTCAGCTTTGGATATACTTGTAGCGCACGCTGAATATCTGCCATATCAAGCAAAGTCATATCAGTTAGTGGCGATAATATCGACTGATCGCTATGATTGTGATAAAAACTTTCTGGCAGCGCAACCAACTTTGCCGCACTCAGTAATGCCAAATGCTCAGCCAATGCTTCTGACGCTATCAGCGTCCACTTCGATAAGCTATCTCTATTAGGCTGATAAAAACGCGTGGAGCTGCCATATAAACGGCGCAGCTGACCATTTAAACGGCGCGCAGGCTCTGGTATATCACTCAATGGCCGAGCAGGATCAAGCGGTAAACGCTTTGGATCAAAATTAGGGTGAACAATCGCAGGCTGCTGACTATTTGCGAATAAAGCAGTTTTTTCAGCAATGCCCTCTGCAGGCGGCTTCTCTTCTGCTCTAGCGCTAGCATTGAATAAACGGTCATCAGAAGCAGAATGCTGGGTCATGGATTGTCTCTAGGCTTGCAAATTTAAAAGCTGTAAAAATAAAACCAGTCAAATCAAACTGATATTTTACTTTGAATGTTGATTTTGATGCTGCTGTTGATGATGCAAAATATCTCGGTATCCTGCTTGCCAATCAGGGTAGTCCAGCCAAGCTAACGGAATATTGCTATGCAGGCGCTTTCCCGTGACCGCGGCTTTATTGTCATCAATAACAGGCGGAACTTCACCTATTTGCTTACTTAACCACGTACCTAGCTCAAAAGTCGTCACAGGTAAATAATCAGTAGCTATATAGATGGATCTTGGCCTATCTATGGTCATAACTTTAGCAATAACAGTTACCAAATCGCGATCCATAATGCGATTGCTCCAATGCTCGGCAGCGACTGGTTCTTTTTGTTTTTCCTTGGCTTTACGCAAACGCATGAGGCGTTCGCGGCCATAAATACCGCTTGGACGAATGATAATGGCTTTATCGCCAAAACCTTGTTGCAATACTTGTTCCGCTTGTAATATAACCTGTGAGGCTTCACGCTCAGGTGTCACAGGCGCCGTATTTTCATCAATCCATTCGCCATTGTCTTGTCCATAAACACCCGTTGATGAAATAAAGACGATTCGTACAAGGTTTGATAGTTTATTTGCCAATGTCGCCAAATGCTGGCTGATGGCTAAGTAACTGTTGTTGTAACCGCTGATTGAATATTCATTGGGCGTTACGATAATTGCTATCGCCGTAAATCCTTGCAACTGCTCAGCACTTAGCATTAATGCATCGGCTTGCAAAAATTTAGCATTGTCATGTAGGACATAATGATGACGCTCGCGGCGCGCTAGCCCCGTGACATTTACACCGTCTTTGGCTAGCTTATTGGTGACTGGTAAACCAATACCTCCTTGACCAATAATCAATAAATTTTGCGTTCTCATTATATATCCTTTGTTCAAATGCTGTTTCTAATAACTTTCTAACACGATCTTTAATAATTTAATAACAAGCTCTAGAAATAGCGTCTATACGACAGTTTTATGTCTTCTCTGGCATCAATACGATCTTGCCATTCGTAGTTGGCATTGATACGTAATGCTTGTTTTTTATCGATATCGTATTGCAGCCCTAACGTTGATACTGGTTGCCAGTAATGACCACGGGCGTTAGACTCATCGCTGCTGCCATGATACCAATATGGCAGTTGCAATTCAGCCTGCGCGCGTAACTGATTGTTAATCTGATAACGACATCCTGCATTGACGCCTGTGCCAACACGATAGCCTTTATTGATACCGCGCCCTACTTGCGCGGTACCTGCCAAAAACGTATAGCATAGCTGCGGCGGCATCTCACCTGTATTTGCTGTAGGCGTGCCAAACGCCCATGACCAGCCCGTTTCATAGCCTAGACTACCGACTAAATGATCGCTGCCATCTTGCTGTGAGCCATCATTTACGCGGGTTGCTTCAATACTTGCGCCCCATGTTTTACCTTTTTTGGCAGAATTCACTGGATTAAATGAGCGTCCACGAACCAAGGTAAGATTTTGTAAGACCACACTGCTTGGCTGATTGGCTTTATCATTATCGGTGTCATAAAGGCGTATGGTCGCAGCCGCGCCTTCTAAATCAAAGAACTGCGGGAATCCTGAAGGACGGTCAAGAGTATCGTGATAGCCTGCGCGCACGCCCAAATCGATATAGTTATTATCTCCGCGCTGCCCTACTCCAACATGAGCCAGTTGTAACGGATGTCTATCCATTGGATTGTTATCCGCTACTGCAATACGGCGTGGTAATAATGTTTGTCCGTTGTCTGAAATGCTAGAAATCAGATTTAACTGAGCAGATTTAATCTCATTCAGCGTCTGCTTAGCACTATTATGATAGCCCAATTGCGCACGCTGCTCTTTAATCTTGTTTAACTGCGCTTGACGCAAAGTGCTATCGGCGGGCGTATAATTGGTGCTGGCAAGTAGGTTTTCGCCATCGAGCAATTGCACCACATCTGACGGAATCACCGCATAAGGCAGGCGGCTTAATAAATGCTGCTGCGGGCGTACCACGTCGATTAAGCGTAAAATCTCAGAAGCACAGTTATCAGTGGTGAAGTAATACGGTAGCTCTAAATCTTTGGTTTCCCAAACATGCAACATAATTTGCTGCACTTCCGCTGGGGTCAAATCTAATTGATATGTCCACGCGTCGCGCTCATCTTCTTGCAGGTATTTCGCCAGCTTTTCTGAATAAGGATCAATTTCAATCAGATTGTCATAACCTCCCGTCATTGATTTGAGAGCATATACCAAAAAATTATCTTCTGAGTCACCGCCTACCGTATAATTTAACGCAACTGCATGATGAATTTGGCTTGGATCAGCAACGCTGGCTTTGGAATCAATCCGCAATAATGTATGAGCAAAGGCTGAGATAGGATTGTCTAAATATTCTTGTGCAAACATGATAGACAGCTGCTCAGGTGCCAGCTTTTGCATCCAGTCATGAAGCTCTGGGCAGTCGACTTGCAAGCCGCTCTTATCGATATTCAAGGTATCGGTTAGCCATTGGACGCGCGCGGGAAAACGGCATAATACTGAGTTTTGTACTGGGTTTTGAGCCGTACGATTAGACAGCTTGCTATTAGTAATCCTGTTATCTGGAGTCGTAGCCATTTCATCAGCAAGGGCAACAAGCAACGCATCAAGCTCAGCCGCTGAATCCTGCTGACCATTTTTACTTAAGTAAAATGCAGCATCATCAACGATACTGCTGTCTTTTTTCTTGCCAATTAAATTCTTTTGATCATCAAAGAAATATAACAATCGTCGCCATGTCGTATGCTGACCGAGATTTTTTGTTTTAGCTTGTTTGCGCCATGAGGCTAGTAGCTGCTCAGTATTGGCGTTGTTAATATTTTGATTATCAAGGAGATGAGAAGCGTCTTCTTTATTTGAATCGTCATTTGGCATGATGGTATTATCTGGCTCAGAATAAGCCGTCAATTTTGGCTCAGCGCTTTGAGATTTAGAAGCCAATTTAGCATCTGAAGCCGATTCGGCACTAGAGGTAGAATTAACCTCAGTTCCCAGTGCCAATTCACCTGTCGTCACAAGTGATGCGGGTGTTGGCAAAAATGCCTGTGCCTGTACGGTCAGCAGCAATCCAGCTATGGTGAGCGGCAATTGCGCTCTTCTGCCAATGTTTGTTGACGAACAATCTATCGCCAACAGGTTTGAATATATAGACATGAGTAATATCTCGCCCTGTAGAAGTCATACGCTAATCGCGCGATTCACTCTGCTAGTACTTCAGAGTATCTGTTGTGAATAAAGCTATTTTTTGTAGAGCTGCTGGCTTGTTATTTATCGAAGGCTGACGGTGAAAGTACGTATCGCGCTTATTAATTCCATTATAAAAGAGAGTATTATGTCCATAGCATCGTCAATGACTATTAGAGACGGACGATTATCAGCTGCGACGTGGCTTGCGTCACCAAATTATAATAAACGGCCCGAAAATACCGCGATTGATGCCATTGTGATTCACAATATCAGCTTGCCGCCTAATAAGTTTGGGACTTATGGTAAAGATGGCATACATTACGTCAAAGCCTTATTTACCAATCAATTAGACTGGGAAGCACATCCTTATTTTCAAACGATTAAAGGCGCAGAAGTTTCAGCGCATTTATTTATCGAACGTGATGGCACGATTACCCAGTTTGTCAACTTTAACGAACGCGCTTGGCATGCTGGACGCTCTAGCTACTTGGGCCGTCCTGAATGTAATGATTATAGCATTGGCATTGAGCTTGAAGGGTCAGATTTTGTGTCCTTTACCGCCGCCCAGTATGAAACACTTGCCAAAGTCATCGCTGCTATCTATGAGGCCTATCCAAAGACTCGTCGCCATCTCACTGGTCATAGCGATATCGCGCCCGGTCGTAAAACTGACCCCGGTGATTATTTTGAATGGACAAAGTTGCGTGAAATGATTACTCACTATTCCGCGAGCCAGTCATAAATCTATAAGCAGTATTAGGTGAAGAATTTCATTAAAATTTCTGTAAACGACAAATAGTATTCCACATCCAATGCATTTATCAGTGTGATGAAAGTGCTATAATCCGTCAGTTTTTTAATAACACTGCATCAGCAAACAACCATCAGCAAACAAATTAGCAGAATAGGTTCTCATGGCAAAAAGTCGGTTATTTCGTTCAACCATGGTGGTCAGTAGCATGACCATGTTGTCGCGTATTTTAGGTTTGGTGCGTGATGTCGTCTTGTTAGGCGTCTTTGGCGCAGGCGGTCTGATGGATGCCTTTTTGGTTGCCTTTAAGATTCCCAACTTTTTGCGCCGCCTGTTTGCCGAAGGAGCTTTTAGCCAAGCATTTGTCCCTGTATTGTCTGAATATAAAGAAAAATACAGCCTAGAGCAGGTTCAGATTTTAGTCAGCCGTACCTCAGGCGCACTGCTGCTAGTGCTATCGATGCTGACGGTCGTGGTTATTTTGATCGCTCCATGGGTAGTGACTTTATTTGCCCCAGGCTTTGCTGATCAGCCCGATAAATTTGCTATCACTGCTGAACTGCTACGCTTAACTTTCCCTTATTTATTGTTTATTTCTATGACCGCTTTTGCCAGCGGCATTTTACAAAGTTACGGGCGTTTTGCCGCGCCAGCCTTTGCACCTGTTTTGCTAAATTTATGTATGATTGGCGGCGCGCTGGTTTTTGCACCGATGTTTGATGTCCCTATCATGGCGCTTGGTTACTCTGTTGCTATCGCAGGTTTGCTCCAGTTGTTGATACAACTGCCGCAGCTCTCGCAACAAAAACTACTGGTCGCACCAAAAATTGATTTTCAGCATGAAGGCGTTCGCCGCATTTTAAAATTGATGTTGCCTGCTATTTTCGGCGTCTCTGTTACTCAAATTAATTTACTGCTTAATACTGTATTTGCTTCATTAATGATTGGCGGCTCAGTGTCTTGGCTTTATGCTGCCGAGCGCATGAGTGAGCTACCGTTAGGATTAATTGGTGTGGCAATCGGCACGGTCATTTTGCCAAGCCTATCGAAAAGTGAAGCACAAAAGGATGATGTCAGCTTTAAAAAGACCATTGATTGGGCAGCGCGCTTAATTATTTTGGTCGGCGTTCCTGCGTCGGCAGCACTGTTTATACTCTCTGACGTACTTATGCAGGCACTGTTTTTACGTGGCGAATTTACCTTACGCGATGCCCAAATGAGCTCTCTTGCGCTAAAAAGTATGGCAGGCGGTATTTTAGGCTTTATGTTGATTAAAATCTTTGCGCCAGCCTTTTTTGCCCGTCAAGACACCAGAACGCCCGTCAGAATCGGTATTGTCTCCGTCTTTGCCAATATGATTTTCAGTGTCATTTTTATCGGTATCTTTTATTCCCTAGATATGCCGCTGCATGGCGGTTTGGCGTTGGCAACGACGGGTGCGGCGTTTGTGAACGCAGGCTTGTTATATTATTTCTTGCACAAGCGTGAAATTTTTCGCTTTGGTAGCCACTGGAAAAAGCTGTTCGGCCAGTTTGCGATTGCTACTGCCTCGATGCTTGCTGTGCTTTATGTCATGCTGCCCTATTTCCCAACCAATGATGCGCAGTGGAAACGTATCGTTGCGCTACTGATTATGTGCGGCGTTGGTGCGGCCGTTTACGGCGTCGTCTTATTAGCAACAGGTTTTCGTCCGCGCCAGCTAAAACATGGTTAAGTATTGATTATTAAACACCCAGCAAGGCTGTAACTTACCAAACCAAGACAAGCTTCGTATGAGAATTGACAGTGAATAACGCTGATAGTTGCCATAATTACCGATAAATAAACAGTTTTAGAGGTGTAATATGACAACGATTGATACAACAACTAAACAGCGAACCTTCCAACGCCTACCACTGTTACTTGCCACGGGTTTATTGAGCACAGGACTGCTTTTAAGCGGTTGTAGCAGCAATGATAAAGGAAGTAATGATGAGGCAGACAGTGTAAATACAACTGCTGATACTGCTTCTAATAGTACTAAATCGGCACCAGCGGTTGCTGAAACTGTTGAAGACACTGACGCTAATCAAGTACAAGACCTGGGTAGTGATGCTAATACCGCAGTTAAAGCTGAGGAAGCAGCAGATAACGTTAAAGATAAAACAGTGATTACTAGCGATAACATCAATCCAGTCACTGCCTCTGCTAAGCACAAAAGCTTAGTGACCAATCCGACTAAAGACGGCACGCCGGAAGATACGGTTAAAAAAGCCTTAGATAGCTTGTATTACGGTGACGCTAAGCAAGCGGCAACCTATTATAAAGTAGACATGGCAAACTTTGAGGAAGAGCTTTCCAAAACGCAATCCGCTTTTCAGCAAACGGTTGATGGCGTCACCTTTACCGATACCAAATATAACGATGATAAGACCCGCGCTACCATCACTGGTGAACTGAGGCTAAAAGGTCAAAGCGAACCTGCGCCATTGACTTATGAGCTGCGGAAAATCAGCGGAAAATGGAAGATTTTAGGATAAGGCGTCTAACTGCCATTCTCTAAACTTGCTTCATCTGGCATTATTATTGGTCATCGTTATCTTCATTGACCATTACTATCGGCAATTACCGCTTTACCAAGCATCACGACATCGGCGATAAAACCTTCCATGTCGCAAACCTTTGGCATATAACCCCATTGCTCAAACCCAAGCTTACGGAACAATCCTAAGCTTGGTTGATTGTGAGCAAAGATAAGCGCAATCACGTTATGAATGCCTAGACTTGGCGCTTGCTTTAGCATCCAACGCGTTAATAAGCTTCCTACTCCTTGATTATGATAATTCTTATGCAAATAGATACTGATCTCAGTACTGATATGATAAGCGGGGCGCGCATACAAGTCACTAAAGCTGCCCCAAGCAACGATTACCGACTCAGCTTGCGCTGTGCTTTTAAATGTTGCGTCTTCGGCGTTAGAAACAATTTTGACCACATAAATAGGTCGCGCTGCCTTATTTAAATGCTCATCAAACCAAACTTGACGCTCTTCGCAAGTTACTGGTGCTAGATTGGCAGTAGCTCGTTTGCCCGCGATACTCTGGTTATAAATCGCCAAAATAGCTGGCAAATCTTTTTGATTAGCGCGCTGAACAATAAAGCGCTCGTTGAGTTTATCAACTGTCAATGTAGATGTCATAGAATTACAGTTGTCATCACCAGAAGCAGGATAGGCAGCGTCAGTCATAGCATTTTCATAATGAGTCATAATAAAAGTAATAGTGAGTGATAAATAATGGCCTTGATGTTTGATGAACATCAGACTATAGGATGTTAGTATGACTATTTTACTTTATAATGGCTGGTTTTAGACACTTCTTTTAGAGACGCTTTTTTAGAAAGAAGGTTTTTAAGTAGCAATGTGTTTTCGTTTTTCATTTGGTCTTATCTATCATAGCTGACATTTATGAACACCTATTTTCTTGAGCAACTGATGGCGTCGACAAGCGCTTTGCCGGCCAATACTAGTCCAGTAGTTTTAGCGCCCTGCGTTCTGACTATTGGCAACTTCGATGGCGTGCATTTAGGTCATCAAGCGATGCTTGCACAAGTTCGTGAGCTTGCCCACGCGCAGAATCTTAGCTCGGCAGTCATGATATTTGAGCCCCAGCCCCGTGAGTTTTTTGCTCCCACTGCCGCACCTGCTCGCTTGACCAATCTTACCGAAAAGCAAGCTTTGCTCTCAGAATATGGTATTGAAACGTTGATAGTCGCCAGCTTTGATAGTGATTTTCGCTCGCTATCGGCGCAGGCATTTGCCGATATTTTAGCGCAGCGCTTAAACGTCCAAGCTTTGGTATTGGGCGATGACTTTAAATTTGGCCATGACCGAACGGGCGACAGTCAGTTTTTACGTGATTATGGCTTAGATGTGACCAATTTACATACTGTCATCGACGATAAAGGTAAAGGCGCGCGCATTAGCTCTACTCGCATTCGTGATTTATTATTGGCAGGTGACATTGATGCGGCCAATGCCTTATTGGGTCGCGATTATACACTTACAGGAGTTGTGATTGGCGGTGATAAAATCGGTCGTACCATGGACTTCCCTACTGCAAACGTTGATTTAAAGCGCATCAAACCTGCATTACATGGTATTTTTGCTGTCGATGTTGTTAGCCTCGATGATAATGGCAATATCATACCAGATGGTCTAACCGCACTCACCGATAATGAAAATCCAGGGGTGAAAGGTCTACGTCCGCATAGCTTATTTGGTACTGCCAATCTTGGTATCAGACCGTCGGTAGATAAAGAACATGATTGGCGCTTAGAAGTACACTTTCCAAAGCTACAAGCAGACTTATATGGGTTGACCTTACAAGTTCGCTTTTTGCATTATTTACATGGCGAGCGTCATTATGAGAGTTTGCAGGCATTAAAAGCAGGCATTCACAATGATGTTATCGATTTACTTGAATGGCGTGCTCAGCAGCCTGATTAAATAGATAGCTATCATTATCAGACTGATAGTAAAAAACCCACAACCTTTATAACGGTTGTGGGTTTTATTTATGATGCTACTCTATTATTATTTTTAGGCTTCAGGGTGCAAACGTACGTTTAATTCATCAATAGTCTCTACCCAAGCTGCATCCTTAAACCACTCTTCTCTTAAAAAAGCGCGTTGATTGTCGTTCCAAATATGCGCATCGGTAAGCTCCTCTTCTTTGGCCAATTTATTCTTTTCGATAAATTGCTCGATCGCTTCATCTGAACTATCTAGCCCTAACTGAGCAAATAGCTCATTCATACTGTATTCCGGTTCACCCAACATATAACTTCTCCTTAAATGATACAGATTTATTCGTGCTTATTATTTAAACTTACCACTTTATTGTAGCAAGCTTTATTTGAATAGCTGTAATTCAACGTTTAGCTAACGTTATCAATTGTATTGTGCAGCGTTTGAAACACAAAAAAAGCCCTCTAACTAAGAGGGCGTTTTCTAGATCAATTATTAGGTAGCAGTATCAGTAAATTAAATACTTATGGAAGCAGGTGTGCTACGGCATCACGCTCTTCGCTAAGCTCTTGCTCAGTCGCTGCCATTTTCTCTTTTGAGAAATTTGATGACACATCAACGCCGTCTACGATAGACCAGTCGCCATTCGCGCAAGTTACTGGGAATGAGTAGATTAAACCTTCAGCAATACCGTATTCTCCGTTTGAGTAAACGCCCATAGAGACCCAATCGTTCTCATCAGTTCCTAGTGCCCACGTACGCATATGCGCGATGGCAGCGTTGGCAGCAGAAGCGGCAGATGATGCACCGCGCGCTTTAATAATTGCAGCACCGCGTTGTTGTACTTCTGGGATATAAGTGTTTTCATACCAGTCACGGTCAACCAAATCTAATGCTGGTTTGCCATTGACTGTCGCAGCTGTTAAATCTGGGTACTGAGTTGATGAATGGTTGCCCCAGATGATCATTTTTTTCACATCATTGACAGTGCTGTCTGTTTTACCAGCCAGCTGCGCGATCGCACGGTTGTGGTCTAGGCGCGTCATAGCAGTGAAGTTGCGTGGATCTAGATCTGGTGCATTACGCTGAGCGATAAGGGCATTAGTGTTGGCAGGGTTACCGACCACCAATACTTTTACATCACGGCTGGCAACATCGTTCAATGCTTTACCTTGCGCTGAGAAAATTGCCGCATTGGCTTCTAGCAAATCTTTACGTTCCATGCCTGGACCACGAGGACGTGAACCGACTAGCAAAGCATAGTCTACATCTTTGAATGCAACAGTCGCATCATCAGTTTGTACGATACCGGCCAATAATGGGAATGCACAGTCTTCTAACTCCATGACCACACCCTTTAGGGCGTCAAGTGCTGGGGCGATTTCAAGCAATTGCAAAATAACTGGCTGATCTTTACCTAGCATCTCACCAGATGCAATACGAAATAGCATAGCATAGCTGATATTACCAGCGGCACCAGTGACGGCAACACGTAAAGGCTGTTTCATTGACATTGAATACTCCCTAATTATAGATTAGATAATTCACAATTCTAATGGATGGTTCTAATAGATGGTTTTGATTGATGAATATCGTTTGAGATAGCGACTTGCTCGCTGAATATAGCAGTCATAAACCGTTCACTAGTGTAGCACCTCAGCCTATTAACCGTCTAGAGAAAGCGCGAACGCGTTTGCGGACAATACGGATTATATTGTTACATTTTATACGGGCAGAGCGTGAGATTTTCAGCGCAAAGGTAAAAGAATAAAGGGATAGGTAGATGTCAAGAAAGGTTTAAAAGAAGCATTAAAAGACGGCGAAAAAGCGTTTTAGCCAGAATAACGGTTAAAATTTAAAGCATTTATAGGGAAATTTGCCAGTATCATTATTATTCGCACTTTACTGTCTTTAATTATTAAAGGTAGAAAGAGGCGTTATTAATGGACAATAACTCAATCCCAAAAAAAGGATTATTTGCCACCTGAAATAATAAACTTACTACCACAGTTGTCGACGACATTGCTACAAGTACCGAATGAGCTGCCTTCATAACACACATGCACATCAGTCAATACCATTTGTCGACGTGTGCCTACCTGACAAATCAAGTCAATACTAGCTGGCGTCATACCATTATTTAAGCGGGTCATTTGCCCAACAAATCGAGATTTTAATACCGTGTAACTGTTGCCTGTATTCAATTCATTTGGCAGTTTTAAGTCGGCTGCATAGTTAGTAATCTGGCGAAAATAACTGCTAGCGCTGAGCGGACTACAAGCACCATAGCGCTGCCATACTTGGGTTCGCACTGTGGTGTCCGGCATAACACGATTGACGACTTTTAATTGTAGTGGCGTCAGACGCGGCTCACTACCGCGACCGCAGCGCTCGCCATAACCCATGTCTAATCCTGAAACGGTTAGCGAATAACCTTCCAGACATTGACGCATACGGGCGCGCGTTGGTTGTAAGCTACATAGAGCGGGCGTCATCTCAATCATCAATACCCGCTGACCTGATTTACTGGCATTAGCCGCTTGGGCTGGCAACATTATTGCACCCTGCAGCAATAGTAACGCTGTTATACCAAATGCAGCATTACCTTTATTATTATCATACTTTGTCCGTAACCAGTATTTATTAAAATGCTCTGATAACGTTGTCTTTGACATCGAGCCCACCTTTGTCTGAATAGATAATTGACGCCTAGCTTGCGACGATATGGGCAAATTAAAATATTTTTTAATCATAAGAAGTCAGAGCGTTTAGCAATTAGGATTCATTAATTTCCATAATCCAAACTAAGACACTTATCAAATTAGGTCGCTTGAAAGTATTTAGCCTTCTGAGAGTAAGCCAACAGGAAATACAGACGGAAACTAAAACAATGGTAGCAAATTGCTTTTTTTAATCTATAGCAAAAACGTAAACAGAGCATGAGAAGCCTATGCTAGTTTTAAAATAATGATGTCAAATGAGCGGTATAAAAAACCATTAACAGCTCATTGCTCCTAATGGTTTTCTAAGACAAAACGAAGCAATTAGAACGCGGTAGGAATGGTTCCCATGCGTTGACTAATAGGCTGACCACGGCCCAAAAGACTGCTATAAATCGTGGCGTTTTCCATCACGTGCTTGACGTAATTGCGCGTTTCAGGAAAGGCAATCGACTCGACATACTGGTCCGCTGGAAGTGAGCCATAAACAGGTTGCCAGCGCTTAGCATTGTTGGGACCAGCGTTGTAACCCGCCGTTGCCAAAACGGGTTGGCTGTTTAATTTACCAAAGATATCGCCCATATACCACGTACCATAACGAATATTGGTATCACCAGTATTGGCGCGGCTGGCGCTATACGTCTCGCCTAAGTTCCGCGCAATATATTTTGCCGTATCAGGCATGACTTGCATAAGCCCACTGGCCCCAACATTTGAGCGCGCTGACGCCACAAAACGACTTTCCTGACGCATAATGCCGTAGGCCCACGCAGGATCGATACCCGCCGACTGACTATGGCGCACGACCGCCGATTGGTGTGGCATCGGATGTGATAGAGCCAAGTTATTTACCGTATCAGTATTATCAATGGCATAAATTGCTCGATCGAGCCAACCGATGTCATACGCTTGACGCGCCGCCGCAATAATCAAACTATTATCGCGATTGTCACGTGCTTTTTTTACCGCCCAATTCCACTCACGGTTGGCATAGGCGCGGCTGGCATCAGCGTTATATAGAGCAAACGCCCGTGCAAAGTGCGGGTTTTGCATCACGCGCGCACGGTCAGCGCTACTGACATTTGGCAAATTACTACCACCCAAACGGCTGGCATCGAAACGTTGGCCGACTTTATCCTTTGCCATCAATCCATAATAGTCATTACTCTTCGCTAAGTTTTGATACATCTTTTTAGCAGTATTGCGTTTGTTGGCATCGTTTGATTGCTCATAAGCTCGAGCCAGCCAATATTGCCACTGATTGGTTTTCTGCGTTTCAGCATCCATTTTTGAGATGGCTTCGATCACATCGTCCCAACGACTAAAGCGAATCGCAGCGATGGCATAATATTCGGCTTCTTCAAAGCTAAAATCATTATCCAAGCTATTACGGAACCAATCGACCGCTTCAACATTAAAGCCATCATCGGTATTGTGGTTCATACGCTGCACGCCAAGAATGCGATAAGCATAGCGGCGGGTGTCATCATTTAATAACTTCGCTGCGCGCTGATTGTCTTGTTTTACATCAAAATCTAGTTGTAGCGCTGCTTCACGGTAGGATTTTTCTGCTAAACGTCCCATGGCATACAAATACAGATATTGATTCATCTGGCTGTTTGGTTCGCGAGCAAAACGGCTAAAAAATGCTGAGGGATTGAGCTGAATTTCACTTAACGACGAGTAAGGAATCGGCGTTCCCAACTTTGAGGACAAGGCCATAATATCGCCTGTCTTACCTTTACGCAGCATACGTTTGAGGCGCGATACCCTATCTTGATTGCTAATCAGGGCATTATTATTCATCTCTAGCGCCAATTGATCGCACAGCGCTGGCTGCTTTTTGGTGGTCAGCCACACATCAGACTTGGCTGCCATCGCACGCATGCTATCGCCGCCGTTATTAAAGCCAAGCGCAACGGCACACTTCTCACTGTCATCCGCATTGGTAATCAAATTCGCCACTTGCCGAACGGCGGCATAATCATTTGAGCCAGCTTTGGTTTCTGCAAAATCAGCCGCCAGTTTTTCTGCCATTACCGTATCTGGGTATTGACGAACAAACTGCGATACCGCCGCTGGGCTTTGTGAATTTAGCTCTAAATTCATGCGCCAATAAGTCGGATACATGGCAAACAGACCGCCACTCATCGCCTGCTCATAGTTATAAAGCGCATTGACATCACCGCGATCTGCCGCAATTGCCGCCGCCGTAAATGAGCTTGCGCCACTATCTGCTTGAAAGCCCGTATTTGACTGATAACTATTATTTGGCTGTGAGCTTGGCGGTTGATAGCTGTCAGGCTGATAGCTCTGGGGTTGGTGGCTTTGTGGTTGATAGTTATCGGGTTGATAACTCTTTGGTTGATAGTTCCCTTCCGACGGATAACTACTCTCATTTCCCCAAGTGAGCTCGGCATAAGCTACTTGTGACAACCCTAGCGCTCCCATTGCTGCGGCTACACTCAACACACTGCTTTTTAGCGAGGTTCTTTTAAAAGGATTAGGCATATTATTTTGAAAATTGGCATCTTTATCCTTGATACCCTGAGCAACTTGCGGCTTTGTCATACGGACTCTCTTTCTAATAGGTCTAAATATTTGGCTAAATAAACAGTTTAAGTTTAAGTTTGAAATGGTATTTTTCATCCTGCTTAAAACGCTCACTTAAACAATAGTACGGATATGGTCATCTGCATCATACTATACTCGTTGCACATTCAACCATCAGCTTTACTTTTCGTTAATAAATTGGATAGCCATGCGTAACACAAAGGTGATATGGCGCTTTTACTAGACTTAATTGTGCTAAAGGCTCTTATTTGAATAATAGAAATAGATAAGCAATTGATACTATTATAAATAATCAAATGGCGTCAACAGCGTAAGCCCACGCTAACTTTTCACATTGGTGTCAGATTATGATAAAATACGCCACCGGTTAATCGCCTACCTCGCTATATTTTTAGTCAATCATGGACTTCGCTTATGAGTGTTACTGTATTTAATCCCCGCATCGATGACGCTGCTGTTGAGACAAGGGTTACTGCGCCTGCCGTTACGGCACTCGAAGCGTCAAACTCTGTTCAAGCATCTACCGCTCAAACGCCAGTCAGTGTCAATGGCAATAACACGCCAAAAAAAGTCTTTGTTACCACTCAGGGCTGTCAGATGAACGTCTATGATTCTGGCAAAATGCTTGATGTATTGGGTGATTCACACGGTATGGAAGTCACTCACAATATCGACGAAGCCGATGTGCTATTAATGAATACCTGCTCGATTCGCGAAAAAGCGCAGGAAAAGGTGTTTTCAGAATTGGGTCGCTGGCGCAAACTCAAAGAAAAGCGCCCTGACTTGGTTATCGGTGTTGGCGGCTGCGTGGCCTCGCAAGAAGGCGATAATATCCAAAAACGTGCGCCTTATGTCGATATGGTTTTTGGTCCACAAACCTTGCATCGCCTGCCAGAGCTTTATGACCAGTCGCATGAGCAGCGCTCTATCTCGCCTAAAAACCGTATTGGTACGGTGGATGTTTCCTTCCCCAGTATCGAAAAGTTTGATTTTTTACCAGAACCACGTGTTGAAGGCTATAAAGCCTTTGTCTCCATCATGGAAGGCTGCTCAAAATATTGCTCGTTTTGCGTCGTGCCCTATACTCGCGGGGAAGAATTATCGCGCCCGCTCGATGATGTCTTGGCAGAGATTGATAGCCTCGCCGCCCAAGGTGTTCGCGAAATCAACCTTCTCGGTCAAAATGTCAATGGCTATCGTGGCGAAAAAGACGACGGCAGTATTTGCCGTTTCGCCGAGCTCTTGCATTATGTGTCACACGTCGATGGCGTCGAGCGTATTCGCTATACCACCAGTCATCCGCTAGAGTTCACCGATGACATTATTGATGCTTATGCCAAGTTGCCAGAGCTGGTATCACACTTACATTTGCCTGTCCAAAGCGGCTCAAATGCTATCTTAGCGGCGATGAAACGCAACCATACCATCGATGTTTATATTAATCAGATTAATAAGCTCAAAGCCATTCGCCCTGATATTCATTTATCGAGTGATTTTATCATTGGCTTCCCTGGCGAGACTGATGAGGACTTCCAAGATACCTTAAACTTGGCAAAAGAATTAAACTTTGATCACTCTTATAGCTTTATCTACTCTAAGCGTCCGGGCACCCCGGCGGCAGAATTGCCTGACGATGTAAGCTTCGCAACCAAAAAAGCACGATTAGCAGAGTTCCAACAAGTGATTATCGACTCAACCCTTGCCAAAACCCATGAAATGGTTGGCACCACCACCCGCGTCTTGGTCGAGCAAATGGCCAATCGTCATCCCGATTGCTTAATCGGTACTGCGGATAATACTCGTACGGTGATGTTTCCTTTTGACGTTGATAAAATGGATGAGCTACTCGGTAAAATCGTCAGCGTACGTGTGACTGATTTTGTCAGTCCGCATATGGTAAAAGGCGAGCTGGTTGAAGTATTGGCTTAACCCTTTAGAAAAAACTGTATAAATAAAAAAGCCGCTCTTTATTTAAGTAGGGAGCGGCTTTTTTGTGCGTGAATGTTAAAATTTATTGTCTTTACTGCGATAACCAATCGGTCTTCCGCAATTGCTGCTTGGTTTCGCGTCGGCGTTTTTTGCGCACGATATCAATATCTTCTTTTTCATGAATACCGCCTTTTTTGAGCAGTGGATTTAGCGCCAGATAATTTCGCGGTTTTATAGCACCAAGTAAGTTTTGATTGGCTGTGGTACCTCGCTGTTCCAGCTGCTGTTCAATCTGCTTGGCCTTTTTTAAGGTTTGTTTTAAGCTCATATTGTTACCTATATTTTTAATATCTCTAAATCTGTTTTGCAAAACCAACTAACCCTTAATGCACATGACCTGTTTCAGCGTATGCACCACTTCAACTAAGTCGGTTTGGTTGGCCATCACTTCATCGATGTCTTTATAAGCGCCAGGTATCTCGTCGATGACGCCTTTGTCCTTACGGCACTCAACACCTTCGGTTTGCGCTTTTAGCTCATCAATGGTAAATGCCCGTATGGCTTTGCCTCGGCTCATTTGTCGCCCTGCGCCATGCGAGCACGAGCAAAACGATTCATCATTGCCAAGACCTCGGACGATAAAGGATTTTGCGCCCATAGAACCGGGAATAATCCCCAGCTCACCTTGGTAGGCACTGATAGCGCCTTTACGCGTGACATAGACTTGCTCACCAAAATGCATCTCTTCGTTGACGTAGTTATGATGGCAATTGATGGCTTCTTTGGTAAGCTGAAAACGTGGCAACCCCGCTTGTGATGACTGCATGGCTTTAATGACCAAACGCATCATCTCACGGCGGTTTTCTAGCGCATAATCCTGCGCCCAGTCCACCGCCTCAACATAATCAGCAAAACTATCAGAGCCTTCAGCAAAGTAAGACAAATCCCGATCTGGCACATGACCAAAGCGCGATTGACGCTCTTTTTTGGCAAGATTAATAAAGTACTGACCGATACAGTTGCCAATACCGCGACTGCCAGAATGCAGCATGACCCAGACATCATTGTTTTCATCCAAGCACAGCTCAATGAAATGATTGCCACCCCCCAATGTACCAAGTTGCTTTGCCCACGCGCGCTCAAAGCCTTTGAGCATCTTGAGTAAACCTGGATGCTTATCAGTAATCGGTTTTAGGCGTTTACCTAACGGATCAAGCGTTGAGTTTTTGGCTTGGATTTGTTTGTGCATATTAAAGCCAACTGGCACTTGCTGCTCGACTACTGAGCGCAATGCCCTTAAGCTATCAGGTAAATCGCTTGCCGTCAGAGATAGACGCACCGCGTTCATACCGCAGCCAATATCAACACCGACCGCAGCCGGAATGATGGCGGATTTGGTCGGAATCACACTCCCAACGGTAGCGCCTTTGCCAACGTGTACATCAGGCATCACCGCGATATGCGAATGTACAAACTCCAGCTGAGCCAAATTGCGTAATTGCTGCATCGCCTCTTGTTCAATATCTGATGTATAAATCTTGACCGGTACGCCAGATTTACGATTTTCATTTAATACTAATTGAATGCTCATAATGTATTATTTCCATTTTATTATTTTAATTACCATACAAAATATATTTTAATCTACCTATTTCTTTAACTTTATAATTTACTTATTGATTACCATTAAGTAAAACACTCAATAAGTCATTTTTTATAAAAAATAGACAATAAAATACTGTTTCTTTATTAATTAAAAAATCAATAAAAATGTATGATTAATTTATGATGGACGTTTTAAAAAGAAGTTTTACGCTACCAAAATATTCAGCTTAAAAATAGCCAGCTTAGATAGCCCACATATAAATAGTTATTTACTAAATAATAGCGTGAGCTTAGCGAGAATATTGATGATAATAGTAAGGTAAAATTTTGAATAAACAGCTAACAGCAAACGCGAAAATGCCGAGCACGATTACGAGCTATATTGACATAGCGTACTTAGAAGAGGGATAGAGTGAGTAGATACAGAGGGCTATGCGTTGATATCAATAAACAAGATATCACTCATAGCTTATATATAAATTCAGCCAAACCTCTTCGAAGTCGTCATTGCTGTCATGCAATTTATACGTTCAATCTTTGAAAACGTCTTAATGTTTAAATAGGACACGATGATTCCTCCGTAGGTTGTGGCCAATGTCAGAGCGACAATAGCAGATTAATTAGGATGATATAGCACCTATGAAAGATAAGCGCTATAAATCAATGGGATAATAATAACGATTTAAAAAATAAAGTCAATAATTAATTTAATTATATAAAAATTTTCTAGAAAACGTATCGCTTATTAAAAAATCACGTTAAATATAAACCTGATTAATTCCTAAGCCAAAAAACCATTTAACACCTCAGCCAATAATGCCGCGGCAATTAAAATAAATATAACCCCGCAGCTACGATTAAGCCATGCCAAACGCTCACCAACATCGAGCCAACCCGCCAACTTTTTACCGCCAATGGTATAAATCAGTTGCCAAATCGTCTCGCTCAAAAACAGCCCACAAGTCAGCATAATATACTGCGGCCATAACGGCGCGCTAAAATTGATAAATTTGGGGAAAAAGGCGGCAAAAAACAATATCGCTTTTGGGTTGGACAGTGATACCCACATGCCCGTTCGAAACAATAACCAATCGCTAGGCGGCGTTTTGACAGCAGCGCTCGAAAGCGAGCGTGGCATAGGCTTATCTGCCATTTCTGTAGTCGCAGTCAGCTCTTTATGAACTTCTGTACTCAGCTCGCTGGCATCACTCATCAAGCTGCTACTGGCACTATCGCGCCACGATGCAACACCCAAATAAATAAGGTAAATCGCACCAACGGTTTTAATCACTGTCAATAACCATGGTGATTGACGGCTGATAACATCAAGTCCAAGTAGCGTTGACAGCAGCAAAATAAACAACCCAAGGCTTAAACCTGCTAGCGTCCACAAGGTACGCTTGACGCCGTAATTAAGGCCGTACTGAAAGGCCAGTAGCATGTTTGGACCAGGGGTCGCTGAGATAAAAAACGTACTTGCAAAAAATACCGCAAACAGATGCCAAGACATCAACGAACCCCTACTTTTTTATAAAAATTTAAATAATGCGTGCACCATGTTGAAAAGCATACGCCATGTTGAAAAAATAAACACCGCCATAAAGACGGTGTATGTCATGCGCATCTATATTGCAATAGAATTGCTTGTTGACTATTTTATCAATTAATGGCACAGCTGTTTAGCAGCTTTTGTAAAAACTCATCACAACGTGCCATTTCACTTAGCGCGACATATTCATCGGCTTTATGCGCCTGCTCAATACTACCAGGACCGCAAATAATCGTTGGGATGCCGCTATTGGTAAACTGCCCGCCTTCGGTGGCATAAGCGACTTTATGGCGTTTATCGTCGCCCGTTAGTGCCGCTATTAACGCTTGTAGCTCAGCGCTGTCGTTATCGGTCATCGCTGGTACACTTTCTTCTTGTAGCAGCTCAATGCCGGTATCGGCAGCGCGTGCTTGCATTTGTGCGTTTAGCTCTGCAACTTTTGCCGCAATTGGTGCGAGGATATCGTCTTGCGTCATATGCGGTAGATTACGATAATCAAAGGTAAATTCACACAGATTAGGGACGATATTGGTCGCGGTGCCGCCTTGTATGGTGCCAACAGACAATGTCGAATAAGGCACATCAAACATGGCGTCGTTATCGTCGCGCTGGCTGATTTCTTCTGCTAAAGTATCAACATAACCAATCAAACGACTGGCATAGCTAATAGCGTTAACACCTTGAGCAGTCAATGATGAATGCGCGGACTTGCCATGGACGCGGCAACGATAAACCGCGATGCCTTTATGTGCCACCACCATCGCCATATTAGTCGGCTCGCCAACGATACAGTAATCAGGGGTAATATTACGCGCTTTTAAATCCGCTAATAGTAGCGGTGCGCCCAAGCAGCCCACTTCTTCATCAAACGACAATGCCAAATGTAATGGGCGACGCAATTGACCTGCGTTAGATAGCTTTACTGCTTGCGGCAATAGTGTCAACGCACAAGCAATAAAACCTTTCATATCGCAAGCACCGCGACCGTAAAGCTTATCGCCGCGAATGGTCGCGGTAAACGGCTCAGACGTCCAGTCTTGGCCATCGACAGGCACGACATCGGTATGACCAGATAGCACCAGACCTTTATTTACCTCATCAGCATTTTTCCCTGCTGGTACCGTGACAAATAAATTGGCTTTATTTCTCTCTTTATTAAAGGTTAAATCTACCGTAAGTCCTAATTGCTCACAGTACGCTTGTACGTCTTCAATCAACGCCAAATTTGAATGGCGACTGACCGTATCAAATGCAATTAATCTTGTCAGCCAATCAATACTGTCTTTTGGATAATTGCCAATAGAATAATGAGTATTGGGCGTTTCTCGTTCTGCAACGTTATCGTAATTTTTTAGCGTCATAAGACTTCCTTATCGTACTAAGATAAAAAGGCACAGCTTTTTTAATAAGCGTAATAATGAAGACACGCCCTAGCCTTTTTAAGCAGATTTTTTATTTAAGTTTTTTACTTATTTTTTTGAAATGAACGCTGCTGTAGGGCTCTGATTTCTTCATCTAAACCCGCAATCGGACCTTCGACTGGTACATTAGGAGCAACTTCTCGAATACTTAATGAATTGATGGGCGATGTCGATGTTACGCCCATCTCATCCATCCACTCGCCTAACTGTTTTGATGAGCTGATATAAACAATACGACCAAGTCCTGCCCACGCATGGGCCGCTGAACACATGGCGCAATGCTCACCTGAGGTATAAACCACCGCTTTTGCCCGCGCATCTGCTGTCATATTTTCTGCCGCCCATTTAGCGACGGCAATTTCAGGATGGTAAGTCGCATCGACCGAATTGGCACGATTACGATCTTCGCGTAGTACTTGTCCATCAGCATCAACCAACACACTACCAAACGGCTCATCACCTGCTTCTAAAGCTTCAGTAGCGAGCTCCACGCAGCGGCGCAAATAGATCATCTCATTATCCGTTGTCATCACAATCTCCTTTCTATTTTATCTAATAGCCAAGCGCAATTTTTCTGACGCTTATTTTATGACACTCTTTTTATGACGCCCAGCTATCGATCCTACTTATCCTACCATATTACTTATGAGGACTTATTTATGACGGACGGTTTTGATTCATTACATCAACAACTGGCGGCATCGGTTTTGGCAATTTGCCTTCTGCCTGTAGCTCTTTGGTGGTTTTAGCATCGATGGCCAGTCCAGCAATCAAGGCGATATCTTTAACAGGCTTGCGTTTTCGGGTAGCAAAGCTTACTGGAACCATGCGCGCAAACTCAAAAATATGCAGATAAGACTCTTCACCACCGTCAAAATCTTCATCATCTTCTAAACGAATCGCGCCAATTTTTGCCAAATCTGACAGCATCTCGTTTTCTTCAGCACTTAGACCACAATCGGTAATACCAAAACCAGTCATAAAGCCATTTGCCCACTGTTTCAGCGCCATCACGCGCTCGTATAGGTCATGTTCGTCATCTGGCACAAGCGGCATATACGAATAAGCATCGTCTTTGTCTTTTAGCTGAAAAACAGTATCTTCAGCCTCTTCTGCAAGTAAAGTTAATGCCTCATCAGGCAATGGTGCAAAACTCAACTCTTCAAACACCTTTGCCCATACTGGCTCATCGGGCGCATTACAAGCAGTCATCAGCCCCGTCATCAAGCCGTGTACCTCGCTGATAGACACGTCATTCCAGTCATCAAATGCCGTCAGCCACGTATTCCAGCCAGAGATATTGTCATTCATAATAGATGTCCTAGTGATTGATTAATAGTAGTAAATAAAAATAGACGCCGTTCGCTGTCATCGATCGAACGGCAAGTGATAAAAGCGGTGAAACAAAGCGCCATACAATTACTTTGTTGATATAGATATTATGCGGTCACCTATGGCATTATTAAACGCAGAGAACAAAATTCATTCACGCTTACTTGTTAAGGATAATAACTGACTATGTATGACCAACTTAGAATATTAGAAAAAATGGTACTCGACATTAAAAAACAGTATCAGCTTGTCAGTGCTGAACTTAGCAGCCTCAAACAACAACCAGTGACTGACCCAAAAGAGCTTACCGCTCTCAAGACTCAGCTCGATAGTAGCTATTCAGAGCGCGACGGTGCCAAAAAACAATTAAATGATCTCGATAAACGCTATCAAAGCCTTGCCGAAGCACATCATATGATTGGTGAAGAACAAGACAAATTAAACAAGCAAATTGAGCAATTACAGCACCAAAACCATGCGCTGCAGCAGCGTAATAACGAATTAAAGCAGCAATATAGCGAGATTAAACAGCAAAACAGTGACTTGAGAAGGAAAAACGAGCTGGCGGCTGAGCGTACGCAAGTGGTCTTACAGCGTTTGACACGTATTGATCAAGCAGAAGGTTAAGCAGCCATTGTTAACTGCGCTTAACTTAACTATTTTTTTGATTAATTCTTGCTCATTACGCCCTCAATTTTATAACTACCATATTTATAGCAATTGTATTTAATCATTCACTTTAATGACACATATTGTAGGATTTATCATGACCGATGACCGCACCAACCCTGTAGACAGTGAACTCCAAAGCAATCAATCAAAAAACACTCAAGTACAAAAATCTATGCCAAATAATAACTCAAACATTACTGCAAACAACAGCGCCGCTAGACTCACTGCTAAATCTGAAAGTGCTCCAGAACCGCAAATCAAAAAGGTCGATGTGGCAATTGCAGGCGTGACATATCCTATTTTCTGCCCAGTCCATGAGCAAGAAGAGCTCCACGCAGCAGTTTCCTATATCAACGACTTTGCTCTAAAGTTAAGAAAAGATGCACCAAGTCTTAGCCAAGAAAACTTACTGGTATTATCCTGCTTAAATTTATATGAAAAAATTCAAACTCATAAAAGAAACGAAGAAGATCGTCTACAACAAAGCAAACAATCTGAAGCCCTACTAAACAAAATTATGAAAGATGCGCATTCTATTTTATAGACTGACATCTATGTTAAATTAATACTGCTATCATGAAAAAATAAGCGCCTAACTCTCTAAAGCCAAGCGCTTTTTTAAATGTAAATAACAGCTTATCGACTTATAATTTATAAGTTAGGCATCTGCTTGATAAGTCTTACCAGCATGAAAATCTGCTTGATGCTCATAATTACAAAAAAATAGTTCTTTATTCGCTGCTGTTAAACTTTCTTCTTCAGAAACTGGCTGAGTCTCTAACACGCCGCGATATTCAGCCAAGTGATGACCGCAAAAATCACACTGACGCGGTGTGGTCACATCGCCTTTTTTTGGCATCATGCTTTTTGGTGCTCGCGGGTACATAAACTTATAAAAGCCCCACATCACCGCCCAAATAATAAGAATTACAATGATAACAGCAGCCATGGCAGCATTCCTTTTGATATAAGTTAACGCTATGAGTCATAAAAAACTGGCTATATGAAGCCAGTTCTCATGATATAGAATACCTGATGCAAACAACAGAATGATTGAACTATAACTGTAGCTCGCTGATATCAGCCACGGTTAAGAATAAGGCGCGAACTTGTTTAAGAAGGGCTAAGCGATTGTTCTTTAGCACTGCATCTTCACTATTTACCATCACATCAGCGAAAAATTCTGACAAAGGCGCATCTAAACTGACCAGCGTTTGCAAGACTTGCGTATAGTCGGCCGTTTCAAGCAAAGGTTTTACTGCTGTTTGCGCTTGCTGCACGGCTTGATATAACGCTTGCTCAGCAGGTTCAGATAATAACGCTTCATCGACAGTGTCCGCGACGCCTACTTCTGATTTGGCTAAAATATTGGCAACGCGTTTATTTGAGTCAGCAAGTTTCTCGGCTTGAGGCAGATCGCTAAAGGTTTGTACTGCGCGAATACGCTGATCAAAATCAAGCGGCATGTGCGGATTAATTGCTTGCACTGCCTGAATGGTATCGACGCTAACGCCCTGCTCGGTATACATCGCCCGATAGCGTGAGTTTAAAAACGCCATCACTTGGGTAAAGGTATCCCCCATCTTGGCAATCTTGCTACCATCGCTAGTACTATAACCTTTAATCGCTCTCTCAATGAGAGCCACCAAATTAATCGGTAATTGTTTTTCAATCAAAATACGCAAAATACCAATGGCTGAACGACGTAAGCTAAATGGGTCTTTTGACCCTGTCGGTGCTTGATCAATGGCAAAAATACCAACCAGCGTATCTAAGCGGTCAGCCAATGCTAAGCAAATACCAATCGGCGTTTTTGGTAACACATCGCCACTGAACTTGGGCAGATACTGCTCTTCCAAACTTGCGGCGACTGTTTCTGGCTCATCATTCAAGCGCGCATAATATGTCCCTGCGATACCTTGCAATTCAGGAAATTCGCCAACGAGTGAACTCGCCAAATCTGCTTTCGATAAAATAGCCGCTCGAACCGTTTCGTCAATATTAATATCGTGCCCTTGCTCTTGCATTAACGTGGCAATAAAAGCAGCAAGCTTGGCAATACGTTCAGACTTCTCCCAAATCGTACCGAGTTTATCTTGGAACACGCGAGTTTTTAGGCTTTCGGTCAAAGCAAATAGCGGCTGCTTTTGGTCTTGCAAGAAGAAAAACTCCGCATCAGCCAAACGTGGACGGACGACTTTCTCATTACCCTCAATGATTTGGTTCGGGTCTTTAGATTCAATATTGGTAATAAAAATAAAATACGGTTGCAGTTTACCTGCTTTATCAGTCAAGCAAAAATACTTTTGATCCGCTTGCATGGTTGAGATAAGCGCTTCTTGCGGCACTTGTAAAAAGCGCGGCTCAAAGTTTGCTCGCAGCGCAATCGGGAAATCAACCAACGCCGTCACTTCATCTAATAAATCTTGCGGAACGATAGCATCAGCATTAACCTCATCAGCAAGCGCTTTAACTTGGTTATTGATGAACGTTTGACGCTTATCAAAATCTGCCACGACTTTTAAACCATCAAGCAATTGCTCATAATTATTAGCGTGCGCAATCTCATAATAATCAGGACTATGGAAGCGATGACCACGCGTTTGATTGCCAGTTTGATGACCTTGGATAGTCGCATCAATAATGGCATCATCTTGCATTAATATTGTCCACTGAACTGGACGTACGAACTCATCTCTTGATGCACCAGAACGCATCCGTTTGGCTATTGGTAAATTATCCAGCGCGGTCTGGAAAATAGCTGGCAGTAGCTCAGTAGTCGCTCGACCATGAATGACTTGCTCATACCCAACATAGTCACCTTTATCGGTGTTAATCGTTATCAGCTCACTGGCGTCGATACCCAAACCCTTGGCAAAACCCATCGCTGCGCGGGTCGGATTGCCATCGGCATCAAACGCCGCTTTAATAGCAGGGCCACGTTTTTGCTCGCTACGGTCAGGCTGCTTGTCGCTAATACCCTGAATTTGAATAGCTAAACGACGCGGCGCGGCAAAGGCTTTAATACTATCGAAGCTGATCTCTGCTTCATTTAACTGCTCGGTGACATTGGTTTGAAGTGAATCACGTAAAGGTTTTAGACTTTTTGGAGGTAATTCTTCACACCCCAGTTCAAATAAAATAGTACTCATGGGATGCTCCTATTTATTGTTATTCGTAGTTTGATTGACATCTGTGTTTTCAGTTGCCAATTCTTCTTTTGGCAAATACTTATCGAGCGCTGCCTGACGATGCGCCTCATCGGCTAATGGGAATCCTAATTTGGCGCGTGCTTCGACGTAACCAAAAGCGACTTTACGAGCCAGTGTTCGTACGCGTAAGATAAAACGTTGACGTTCAGTCACCGAAATCGCCCCGCGAGCATCAAGCAGGTTAAAGGCATGTGACGCTTTTAGTACCATCTCGTAGGCTGGTAATGGCAACCCTTCAGCCACCAATTTATCCGCTTGCTGCTCATAAAAATCAAACATCTGACCCATCATTGGCACATCTGCGTGCTCAAAGTTATAGGTCGATTGCTCAACTTCGTTTTGATGGAAAACATCGCCATAAGTCACGCGACCAAATTCCCCATCTGCCCAGACCAAATCATAAACGCTATCGACGCCTTGAACATACATCGCCAAGCGCTCAAGACCGTAAGTAATCTCACCCGTCACGGGGAAACACTCGATACCGCCAACTTGCTGGAAATAGGTAAACTGAGTGACTTCCATCCCGTTGAGCCAAATCTCCCAACCAAGTCCCCACGCACCCAGCGTTGGCGACTCCCAGTTGTCCTCAACAAAACGAACATCATGCACCAAAGGATCGATTCCAATCGCTCTTAATGAGTCCAAATATAGTTCCTGAATATTCGGTGGATTTGGCTTTAAAACCACTTGAAATTGATAATAGTGTTGCAAGCGGTTTGGGTTATCACCATAGCGGCCATCAGTCGGACGGCGTGATGGCTGAACATAAGCGGCATTCCAGCGCTCAGGACCTAACGAGCGCAAAAATGTCGCGGTATGAAACGTTCCTGCGCCGACTTCCATATCATAAGGCTGCAAGATAACGCAGCCCTTATCAGCCCAGTAATTTTGTAAGGTTAGGATTAAATCTTGAAACGTCATCGGCTGACGGTCTTTTTCTTGTATCATCGAAGTTGTCGCTTGGGAGGTCATAGTTTGGATTTTCATCGTTTGGGGCATCATCATAAAGCCACTGTGGAATGAGTATTACTGAATAAAAGTTAATAGCGCTCGTGCCGCCTATTTGGCAACGACTCTATTTGCTTGCTCACCTTACTAAAAATTGACTGTTTTATCTATATTTACTGCAACTAATTTTAGTTCAGCCAGTCAAATATAGAGCCATGCGCCTTATCTAACATTAAATTCTACGCATAACTGTTATTAAAGCCACAGATAAAAAAATACCCAAATGCGTGAGCATTCGGGCAGGAGGAAAAGTGTGTCGCGAGCATCCTGATGAGTCAGGCTTTTTGTTTTTACTTGGGCTCTTATTTTTTTATTGGCCTTATTTTTTCGTTGTTAAAATTTTTTTGTTAAAATTTTATGACTTCTATTTAAAAGCTTTGCTTATATGATTACTGGGTTTATACAGTTATTGATAAGACTGATCGGTTGCTTTTGGCATAATAATCCACAAAATAATGTAAATTAAAATACCGGGAACTGCGGCACTTAATGTTGAAACCACAACAAATAACAATCTAACCCAAGTTGGTGACCAACCCGCATATTCTGCGATACCACCCATCACACCTGCAATCATGCGATTATTTCTTGAGCGATGTAATTTTGCTAACTTAGCCAAACCAAATACCCCTTTTCTTATTTATAGTTATTTTGAATTTATTATTTAACATTATTTTTATGAGTCGTTTTAAAAACATACTTGTCCTAAAACAGCAAAGCTCTCTGGACTTACGAATAAGTATAGCAACTATTGACTTTTTATCTGTTGATGATATAGACGTGCTTTGTGAGTTTATGCTACTCAAGCTTGCTCTAATCTCTCGTAAACCTTCGTAAGTTCCTGATTTTAAATAATTATTTCAAAATGTTTCGGAATTAGTTTTGTTTCTCCTACCTTACAACTTTTGTTACAACTTCACTTTCTATCAATTCATATTGGTTTAATTATCCTTGTAAATTTAATGTTAAAAACCAGAAGTTATTTTGATTAATTATAAATAAGTGAACCGCATTATATTAAATCTCATAGAAAACGTGCTAAACCAACGTGCATTTACAATAACCTACCTGTAAATTTGATTAAACCTTTATACCATGCTGATAAACAACGAAAACAACGACTTCGATGAATCAATTTTAGAATGGTAAGGATAACTATGTACGAGTCAGGCTTGATGATTGGATATTTTGAACCGCTACATTTAGGACAAATGCGCAGTATATTAGACGCAGCAGGACAAGCAAAAACCCTTCATATTGTGGTTACGGCGCACCCTACTCCGCATCCAAACTTTACCATTACCTTACAAGATAAAGCGCGTTGGCTACAGATGGCGTGTGCGGATTTGCCCTTTATCCATATTTATACCACTGATGAGATTGAGCTGCCGCTGCATGAGAATTTTGCTGACGTCACTATTGACATTGCGGCTAGTAATGCCAAATTGCAACGCTTAATAGAAGCGTTAGCGCTGCCAGCAGAAACGGTATTGTTCGTCGCAGAAAACCATCCATTAGCGCAGTCGGACATTTCTGGACAGTTAGTCATGCCAGTCGTCACGACGCCATTGCAATCTGAATTTGATTCTTATGCGATTGCGCGTGATCCAGTTGCGCATTGGCCGGCGCTGCATCCACAAGTGCGCAGTGACTATACCAAGACGGTGGCGATTGTTGGCGGGGAAAGCTCTGGAAAAACGACGTTGGTGCATAAACTTGCCAACTACTATGGTGCCAGCTTTGCGCTTGAGATGGGACGGCTGTACGTTGGCACGGATTTGGGCGGTAGTGAGATTGGTCTACAGTACAGCGATTATGGTCCCATTGCCCTCAATCATGCTCAAGCCATCCGCAAAGCGACTGCTATGGCAACGGCGCCTGTGACAATTATTGATACAGATTTTGTCACTACCCAAGCTTTCTGTGAAGAGTACGAAGGTCAAACTCACCCATTTGTAGCGGCATGTATCGATGAGTTTCGCTTAGACCATACTATTATGCTCGATAATAACACGCCATGGATCGATGATGGCATGCGCTCACTGGGCACGCCTGAAGCAAGAGGCCGCTTTGAGCAGCGTTTATTGGATATTTTTGCTCGTCATGATATTAAGCCCCATACAATTGACAAACCTGATTATGATGCTCGTTATCAGCAAGCCCTGCTACTGATAGATAAATACGTTTATGGGAAGTAACAGCTGTGCTAAATAAGCGTTATGCCCAGAAATAACAAAAACAAGATAAGTAGTATATTAAAAAATAAGAAAAATTGATGATCGCTTTCATACTTTGAGGAAAAAGAGTTTATGCGTATTAAACTTCTAGATAATATTACCGGAAAATGGGCGCTACAATGGATTGTCCTATGGTTTATTTGCGGCGTCATTGCTTTATCAGCAGGCTTTTGGCTGACCACCGAACACAATACTCTCGATTGGTTTTACCTCGTGGTCTCTTTTATCGGTTTAGTTTGCGTGGTGTCATTATCGTTCCGCAAAAATCTCTTGGGCAATGGCTTTGGGATGGCGGCAACTGCTGGGGAGTTTGTCGTCCAAGCAACTTCAGGCGCAGTCGGCTTGATGCTCGCACCGTTATTTAATTTCTTTAGTCATGTTTATGGCATTTTTTACTGGTCAAAGCACACCGATGCGGATGGCGACATGGTACCTAAATCTGCCAATCGCTGGATTTGGCTGCTAACCATTGCCTTTATTGTGATTGGTTTAGCGCTGTTTCCTACGGTAAATGACTTACTTGCCAGCTATGGTTATGCTGTTGTTGAAGATGATAACAGTAAATTCTTAGGTTTTATCTCTTTCTTTTGGATTAACGTTATCGCTTTTGTACTGTCTATCACCGCACAAGCAGCAATGATTTTACGATATTCATTTAACTGGTGGTTATGGATTTTATCCAACTTCGTTTGGCTGACCGTCAATCTCATGTCGGGCAATTATATCTTTGCTATTCAAACCATGGTCTACCAAGTCAACTCATTTGTCGGACTATATGAGTGGTATCGCAGCGAACAAGACGCCGTGGAATCAACCAAGCCGGCTCATTAATGGCCAGTCTTAGTAAGCGATAAAAAGTTAGAAAACAGTCAGATTGGGCGAAAGAGATGGTGTGATTTGACTGTACGGTTTACTAGATAAAATGGCGGATGGTGGCAATTAATGCTACAACTGGTATTGATAAGTAGATTTTGGCATGTATTTAATGCTGTTTATCTACGATCAGCCATTTATTTGCTAACAAGGAGGTTAGTATGTCTCGTACTCGTCAAGGCCGTATGTCTAAACGCACACTTGAGCAATGGCTCAGTGAGTATTCTGTTAGTCATCAAAACCTAGTCAATAAAAAAATCCATTGGCTGTGTGTCCCGACCATTTTTGTCAGCTTGTTGGGCATGGGTATGTCGCTATCAGTATGGTTTACCTTGGTGCTAAGCGCTCTGGTATTATTATTCTATATGCGTTTATCGACACCGCTATTTTTAGCAATGGGCATGTTTATTCTCATTTGCTTATCAGTGATGGCGTTATTACCGTGGGGCTTTAAGGTTTGGGCAGCAATCTTCGTAGTTGCTTGGATTGGACAGTTTATTGGCCATAAAATTGAAGGCAAAAAACCGTCTTTCTTTGAAGATTTACAGTTTTTGTTAATTGGTCCAGCTTGGGTGGCCAATAGCTTGATGGGCCGTAAAAAGGCTGAATAAGGACTATTTAATACTGCCATTCTATTTTACATCATCATTTAACATTGTCATCTAATACAGAAAAAAGCACCACCCGGCAATTACTGGGGTGGTACTTTTTTATTTGCTCACTGTTTTCTTTCAAGAATAGTTTACTTACCAAATACTTTCATACGTTCTTCAATAGGCTTAAACTCTTTGTCACCCGCTGGCTGCTCAATAGCACCGAATACCAGTTGAGCATTCAATTCCCAATGCTCGTCGATATTCCATTCGTCAGCCACTTTTTTATCAATGATAGGATTGTAATGCTGTAAATTGGCGCCGATATTAATACTTGCCAATGCTACCCAAATGGCATATTGGTGCATGGCATTGGTTTGATGCGCCCAAATTGGGAATTTATCCGCGTATAAAGGTGCAGCGGCCTGCATGTCTCTTACAACGCTATGGTCTTCAAAGAATAAAATGGTACCAGCGCCCGCTTTAAAGCCAGCAATTTTTTGCTTGGTTGAAGCAAATTGCTCTTCACTGTCTACGAGAGCACGCAACGTATCTTCGGTAAGTTGCCAAAGCTTGTTATGAGCATCGCCAAATAGGACAACGATACGTGTCGACTGCGAATTAAATGACGATGGCGTATGTAATAGTGCATGCTCAACCAGCTTGACGATATCATCATTTGATACTGGCAATTGATCGCTCAATGCATAGATAGAACGACGCTTTTCTGCCGCTTGCTCTAGTGTTTTTAGGTCTGACATAAATTTCTCCGTATTATTGATTTGGAATTAATTGAAGTTAATGATAAGCAAGATTCATAGGCAATAAAAAATAACCATACTTTTAACGAATTTGTTTCATTGTAAGGAAAACCAGCGTTAATACCTATTTTCTTTTTGTAAATTAATCTTCACAAATAATGCCGAGAGAGTAGGTAAATTAAACAAATCAACCTCTAAAATCTTTTGGTAGTTCCGGTTCTGATAGACGCTCCATGTTTGATTCAACATTACCAAACTGCTCATAACCGTTGTTTCAGTCGATAACAGACTGATTAATCTCTTCTTTATAGTCATTGTCCGCGACAAAATTCTATCATAGTCAGATTTGGTTATTTAACGACTCACTTTTTACTATCTGATACTGGATCTAATGTTTTGCCTTACGCTACTTTTACCTCCATACCTTCTTAAGCCCTTCTTAATTTAAGCATTTTTAACTTAAATGACTTTAACTTAAATACTTTTATAAGTTTAATGCCAATGAGCATTAAAAGCGCATTGAGGCATTGGGACTTCCATTAGCAATACTTTGGCATCATCAATGACATCCATCGTAAAATTCTTAGTATCCGAGACACCTAGACCATCGCGGGTAGCCAAAATGTTGTCATTTACGACGACTTTACCGCCGATGATAAAGAGATAGACGCCATTGTTAGCGTTTTTGAGCTCATACGTCTCAGTCAAGCCTTTATCAAAATTGCCCATACTGAACCAGGCATCCTGATGAATCCACACGCCAGCGTCATCAGCACTGGGTGACAAAACTTGGTTAAATTTATTCGGCTCTAGGAGATCGTCCATACGGATTTGCTGATAACGAGGCTCAACATTCATTTTGTTTGGTATGACCCAAATCTGTAAAAACTTCACCGCTTCGTTATCGTCAGCGTTCATTTCACTGTGCGTGATACCCGTTCCTGCCGACATGACTTGAATTTCACCAGTTTCGATGATGCCATTATTACCGATATTATCGCCGTGACCGAGCTTGCCTGATAAAGGGATACTGATAATTTCCATATCGCGATGTGAGTGACTACCAAAGCCTTGACCAGCGATTACGAAGTCATCGTTGATAACGCGTAACGCGCCAAAGCCCATACGTTCTGGATTATGATAGTTGGCAAAACTGAAGGTATGCTTGCTTTTAAGCCAGCCATGGTTGGCGTCACCACGAGAATCTGCTGCATGATAGATGGTTTTCACGATTTATCCTTATATATCAGCATTTTAAAC
>NZ_DKGQ01000057.1:95610-141670 GCF_002453355.1 Psychrobacter sp. UBA6766
TTAACAAATAAACCTCCAAAATTACAATTTACTGTTCTCTTTTTTAGAACAATAGTGCCATAAAGACAGCGTAATATATTAATAACAGATCTCAGTATATTCATAACAATGCTATTAGCATAAGATGGGACAATAGTAGGTTATAATTGAGTGTATAAGTCGCTCATCCTACTTACAGAATAAGGAAGTTTAACCATGTCAGATACGACAAACAAAGCCCCATTAAATTATGAAATCATTGATAATACGGACAAGGAGCGTTTTGAGATTCATATTGGTGATCAACTTGCTTTTGAAGATTATGAGTTCTTTACCACCAGTCAAGGTGAAAAAGGTATCGATTATAAGCACACTAAAGTACCAGATGAGCTAGGTGGTCAAGGTATAGCAGGATATTTGGTCAAATATGTTTTGGATGATGCAGCCGCTAAACACTTACGCGTGAAACCGACTTGTTCTTATGTAAAATCCTATATTGATAAACATCCTGAATACCAAGACAACTCGGTATTTCATAACGCTACGCCCTAAATTATTAGGCCTAAGCGTTTAAGCGGTAGTAAAAAAAATACCTTATCAGAAGAGATAGGGCGTTTTTTACTAGCAGTTTTTTCTATTATCAATAATATAAACACTAAGGGCTAAGCAACATACATAAGTAGAAAATATGTTGTATTAAATAGTCAATTATTTTCTAAACCAATCTCAATGCTATATAAGTTATACTTAACGATTGATATTTTACTAAACGTAGTCTTTTTTAAGCAAGCTTAGTTTCTGAGTATAATTTAAAAAAGGCGATATAGTTAATTAACAATATACTTGCCTGTTTGTACTTCCTTGACCACATAAACCCACTTAATAAAAGGATGACTTATCATGACCATAAAATCCATTAAACCTATGCTAACTATGAAACAAGCAAACCGTGCGATAGCAATCGCAGCTGTCAGCACGCTTGGTATGTTTAGCACTTTGGGTCACGCGGCAACTTATGAGCTTGACCCCAAACATACGGCGGTTCGCTTCTTTGTCGATCATTTTGGTACTACAACCAACGCGGGCGGTTTTTACAATCTATCAGGCACTCTTGAGTACGCGCCTAAAGAGAAACAGGGTTTTGTGGGTATTAAGATTCCTATGGGTAGCTTAAGCACGGGAATAAAAGCATTTGACGGCCATCTAAAATCTGCGGATTTTTTTAATGTAAAAGAGTATCCAACTGCTTATTTTAAATCGACTAAGTGGGAATTTGAAGGTGATAAAGTCAAAGCGGTCAAAGGAGATTTAACACTGTTAGGTCAGACGCACCCAGTGACTTTAACGGCCACTAAATTTAACTGTTACGACAGTCCTCTATTAAAAGCTGAAGCTTGTGGTGGAGACTTTGAAACCACTATCGATAGAACCAAGTGGGGTATCAATGCTTTTACCGATGGCGGTATGATGAAAGACATCAAATTGGTCGTTCAGGTCGAAGGCAGTAAAAAAGCCGATCTTAAATAAGGCCGCTGCATCTGCATAAACATGTCTTTTTAGATAGAAAAACAGTCTCGATTATTTAACGTTATTGATTTAAGGCTGGGTTTCTAACTCAGCCTTAAATTTTTTATATCGTGGTGATAACACGATCTATCAGAACAATAATGGGATGGCTCAGATGGGAAGACTAGAAGACATGGCATCGCTTTTTTACCCAAGTTCCTCACTTATAAAACTTTAGCCAGTGGTAAGCTTGTGCCTGTTATGCAACAGTACCAATTACCCACTTTAAACGTTTATGCCGTCTATCACACAAACCGCTTTTTATCCCAGCGCTGGCGCTATTTAATTGATTTTATTGTCGAGCTTTTTGATGATGACCTTTACTGGAATGAGTTTTAATATACCTAACTGAGTAAACTGAACAGTTTTTTCGAGTCGCTACAAATTTTAAAACATTGCTGTTAGTATTATCTCAAGATATCCATTGGTCATAAGGAGATGCAATATGGATCTGATACCGCTTAGCATGGTGCGCGTACCTAACGTCACATGGTACACACGCAGCAGCTTCTACCTACAAAAAACCTATAAAATCTTTTATCTTTGGTCTACAAAGCAGATTGGTATTGCTCAAATAAGATTCGAAACGAACATAGCTCTTTGCAAAAGGATGACGCTTGATGAGTTACTTTAGCAATAAAACCGTTTATATCACTGGGGCAGCATCCGGAATCGGATTTGAAACGGCTAAGCAGCTGATTCAACAAAACGCCAACTTAGTACTGTTTGACAGGCAAGCGCTCGATGAAGCCATTGTCACGCTGCAAGGCTTGAACAAAAACAAAGCTTCGATTATCAGCTATGAATTAGACGTTACCGACGCCGCTATGACAACCAAGCAAATCGCTGAGGCAGCAAGCAAGTTATCGCCTGATATATTAATGCACTTTGTTGGTATTACCGGGCCTTGGACATTTGATGAAATGAGTCAGGAGCAATTTGAACGCGTTATCAACATCAATGTATTTGGAACACGCAATGTGTTGGCAGCCGTGCGGCCGTTTTTATCACGCGGCAATCAAATCATGGTAACCTCATCAATGGCCTCTTTTACGGGCAGCTATGGTTATAGCTCATATAGTGCCTCAAAATTTGCTATTTGGGGCATGATGCAATCCATAAACTACGAATGGCAGCCCTTAGGTATCGACGTTACTGTCTTTGCTCCACCGCCAATTGATACGCCAATGACCGAATCTGAAATCGGAGTCATGTCAGCGGCTGGCCTAAAGATGAAAAAATTTGCCGGTAAGTTAAAAATTGAGGACGCTGTGGAAACGATGCTTAAAGGTGTAGAAAATCGTCAGTTCTTGGTCGTGCCGGGCGTTATAGCAAACCTGCTTCGCCTACAAATGCGACTGTTGCCGGTCAGTTGGGTCAATTGGATAGGTAGTAAGACGGTCGCATTGTCGCTTAAAAAATAGCGATTAATAAAAAGCTTTATTTGTATTGAACTTTTAGAAGATTCATGTTCAGTCATGAAGTGAGCAATAACTCGCATAAAAAAACGTCACCTAATAGCAAGTAAGGCGACGCTCTTTTATGGTTGCTTCTTTATGCTAACCTTGAGTATTGGTTTCAATCTAAAGTTTGTACCCCGCCACCATTGACGAATATGGTCTGACCACTCACCCACGTTGATACTGGAGAGGCAAAATACAGCATGGCGCCAGCAATATCATCGGCTTCACCCAAGCGCTGAATAGGCGTATGAGCCAGCATTTTTTTCTCAATCTCTGGTGTCAATACAGTTTGCAACGCATCAGTGCGGGTAGCGCCAGGTCCGACCGCATTAACACGCACTTCAGGACCAAAATCGTGCGCTAAATTGGCCACCATGTGATTAACAGCAGCTTTTGAACCCGCATAACCACTCATATTTGGACTTTTATTGATACTGGACATCGATGTGGTAAACACAATTGAGCCATAGCCAGATTTTTTCATATGTGGCACGCACAGTTGTGATAAGCGCCAACCGCTAAAGACATTCAATTCAAAATCACGGCGAATATCATCGACAGAAATCTTAGTCGGGTTTTCACGGCCGCCACCGCCGCCGCCCGCGTTGTTGATCAAAATATTGATGCTACCAAATTCAGCGACTACTTTTTCTACCATATTTACCAAGTCATCGTCTTTTAAAATGTTGCACTCAACGGCAAATCCTCTGACGCCATATTCTTCGATATCTTTAATGGCCGCCTTAGCATCTTCTAATTTTAAGTCAGCAATCGCAATATTCGCGCCAGCTTGTGCTAAACGTAGTGCCGTTGCTTTACCAATACCGTTTGCCCCTCCCGTGACAATTGCCGTCTTTCCTGATAAATTAAACAATTCGTCAAATGCTTTGTATTCAAATTTTTGCATTATAAATCCTTATAATAGTTTTTGGTGATAATAGTTATTGGATTGGTTACCGTCATTTTTACAGCTCTTTGTATTATGTACTTTTGAATATAAAAACGTGTGTTGAATCATCTTCATTTTGTAACGCTATTCTTGCTTTCCCTAAATTTTGACCATAAAAAAAGCCTCACACCTTCTTTAAAAAGTGTGAGACCTTAGTGCTTTTTCAAGCCATATTTGGAGCGGGATAAGAGATTCGAACTCTCGACCCCAACCTTGGCAAGGTTATGCTCTACCACTGAGCTAATCCCGCTAAATATCAAACCGTAACGTTGTTAACAACGACTACGTCTCGATAGGCTGGCTATTTTAGCAAATATTTTGTTCATGTCAATAGCTTTTTTCAAATTTTTAACCAATAGCTTGCGTCTCAATCTGTTTTCAAAACAAATATGCCTATATATTATTGATTTTAAGAACTATTTAAATCAGTTTCGATGAGAACATTTTATTTTAAATACGTATGAAGAACAACTGATTTTACTATGACTATATGACGTTGTGTCAAACACCTATAAAGGGCATTTACAATCCTACCGCCTATTGTTACTTTTTTTGTATTGGTTTGAGCTTATTAACATTATTATACTTATGCCTAATGACAGTTGGCGTAAAATTTTACTGTTTAGGTAGTTTGGCGGGCGGTAGTAGAACTTTAATAATAAACTACCCTTTCCTCTACGGTTCGGATTTCAGCTTTGTTCAACTTTACTTTTTATTTACAGCGAGGATGTTTATTATGAAAAAAATGCTTACTACCACAGTGATGGCTGCATCACTGTCAGCATTGACCCTAACGGGTTGTTCTAGCACGACTAGCACTGGGGCCGTCGGTGTTGATCGCCAACAGCTGCTTTTGGTTTCTAGCGAACAAGTACAGCAATTATCAGCGCAAAGTTACAATAAAAATATCCAAGAAGCGCGAGCGCGTGGGTTACTTGACACCAACACAGCGCAGCTTAATCGCCTAAAAAAAATCTCTAGTCGCCTTATTGGCCAAGTGGGGGTTTATCGTCCTGATGCCGCGAAATGGAAGTGGGAAGTTCACACCATCAAGTCTAATGAGTTAAATGCGTTTGTAATGCCCGGCGGTAAGGTTATGTTTTACACTGGCATCATTGATCGCCTAAACTTGAGTGATGACGAAATTGCCGCCATCATGGGCCATGAGATGGCGCATGCGCTTCGTGAGCACTCACGCGAGCGTCTCTCACGTGAATATGCGACACAAACTGGTATCGGCGTTGCAGCGAGTATCTTTGGTCTCTCACAAGGTCAGGCTGAGCTTGCAAATGTCGCCGGTGATTTAGGTCTGAGCCGTCCACACAGTCGCACCCAAGAAGCCGAAGCCGATCAGATCGGTCTTGAGCTAATGGCACGTGCTGGCTATAACCCACAAGCAGCCATTACTTTATGGCAAAAAATGCAACGCGCCAGCCAAGGTGAGCCACCACAATTTTTGAGTACTCACCCAACCAGTAGCAACCGTATTGCGCAAATACAATCACTACTGCCTAAGGTGATGCCACTATATCAAAAAGCGCGTCGTTAAAATTTAACGGCAAATTGTATTCATAGTAAATGAAACGACAAAAGCAGAGCTCAATAGGGTTGAGCTCTGCTTTTTTATACACATAATTAATCCTTTCTTCACTTGTATAGAAGGCTTTGTAGAGTATTGCAGCATAACTATCAGTGTCTGCTATAATGAACGCCATCAGCCATTTAAAAGGCTAAGCATTAAAATAACGAGGATGACTATGACAACGAATACGCCGACTGCAGACGCCCTTAATGAGGCACTACAAGCCCTGCAAGCACAGTATGTTGAACTGGTGAATGAATCGATGAACCATGCCGGTTATTTTAACGGCAAAGAAAGTCACTTTAAACTGACCATTGTCAGCGACGCGTTTGAAGGTAAACGTCTGGTTGCACGTCATCAGTTGGTGTATGGTTTGGCAAATCCGCTTTTGACTTCTCAAGGCGGTCAAATTCATGCGTTGGCTATCCATGCTTATACGCCGTCAGAGTGGCAAGGCCAAAGCCCTGATAGCCCATTATGCGCTGGGCAGAATAAGGGCTAGATGACTGTTGTTTAGATCGCTTTTTTACACAGTCAATTCTAAAACAACAATAATCATCTATAAACTATAATTACCTATAATAAACACGCTGGTAAATGCCACTTTTTAAATAGCACCTGACAATTGGCACTCTTAAAGGAAACGGTATCCGATGAAACATCTTCACATGCTGATGGCAGTACTTTTGATTGCGCTGTTTTTATATCAAAGCTATGTGGTGCTACGCTCAAACAAGCAGCCACCATTTGCCATCAAAATTTCAACCCATATCCTCTATGCCGTTATTATTCTTTCGGGAGCCGGCCTGCTGGTGCAATTAATGAGTGCCAATGCGCCAGTCCAATGGGTATTTGCAAAGGTCATTTTGCTCGTTGCCGCCCTCAGCGCCAGTATTAAAGCCTTTAATCCTAGCGCGGCACCTAGTCAGAGAAAGACCGGTATTCTTATCACAGGCATCGCCTATGTTGGTATTTTAATACTTGCCTTTACCAAACCGGGAAATCTATTTTAATCATTGTAAAATCATATAACTTTCAATATCTTAATCGCTTTTTTTTTGCTATCTTAAATAAACACAATCACATCGACGTAGCTTAATGGAGACATTATGAAAACTCTTACTGCCGCAATCTTTCTGGCAACAGCTGGCGTTTTTGCTCTTTCAGGCTGCGCTTCAACGGGGAATATCACTCCGCAATACGTGCCACCAAGCACTTATCAAAGCTATGATTGCCAAGCGCTAAACCAAGAATATAACCGTGTCAATCGTTATGTAGACGCGGCCCGCAATGAGCAATCCACCTTGTCCGCCTCAGGTGTTGGCGTTGGGGTGTCCGCTGGACGTTGGGGTATTTCTCCTAATATCAGCTTTGGCGTGGGTAAAAGTAACAATACCAAAGCCCGCGATGCAAAATTATCGCGACTTTATGGTGAGCGTGATGCCATTATCCAGTCAGCCCGTATCCAACGTTGTAGCTTTGCCAATGGCATTAAGATTTATGGTGAGTAATGTTTAATCTGCCAAATTTGATCGTTTAATTTCATGCTGACTTTAAAAGCTGATTGTTAAAAAAGCCAATACGCGACAAGCATATTGGCTTTTTTAACAATCATCAGGACTTATTTAAAACTTAAGAATTTAAGCTTCTCACCCACTGAACAATTTGATCGCTCGGTAAAGCACCAGATTGACGTGCAACTTCTTTGCCGTTTTTAAACGCAACCATCGTCGGTAAGCTACGAATATTATAAGGTGCCGCGGCTTGATCGTATTTATCTGTTTGTATTTTGGCAAAAATTACTTGCGGCAACTGACTAGCAGCTGCTTTAAACTGCGGCGCCATCATCAGGCAAGGCTGACACCAACTCGCCCAAAAATCAACGATCGTCAATACCTCATTCTTTTGAATGACTTTATTGACTGACTGCGCATTCAACTCATGCGGGCTGCCCGTTAATAATGGCTGACCACATTTACCACAGTTTGGCGCTGCATTAAACCGTGCGGCGGGAATACGATTGGTGGCCTGACAATGAGGACAGACCAAATGAGAGATTTGTTCACTCATGATAGAACTCCTTTACGATTAACGTTGGCGTACGACTGAGCAACGCGCCAACAGTTAATACTTTTTAAGTGACCAATAATACGTCTAATCGCTATTTTTACTTGGTTTTTATTAAATCATATCAACTTATCGTAAAGACTAACATTATGATAGCGGTTACTCGTATTGTGCTTGCGTAACGGTTTGCTTATTTTTTTGCTTATTAATTACTTATCGATGTTGAATGGGTAAAACACTCTTATGGCTGATCAAAGTGCATTAATGGGTACCTTTAGATAACGCGTCCCATTGTCTTCTGGTTTTGGAAAGTGACCAGCATCGATATTGACTTGTACCGACGGGATAATCAGTCGCGGCATATCAAGAGTGGCATCGCGACGTTCGCGCATTTCGACAAACTCCGCTTCATTGATACCATTTTTAACATGGATATTACCGAGTTTTTGCGCTGCCACCGTTGTGGTTGGGCAATGTTTGCGACCTTGACTTGGATAGTCATGACACAGATACATGATGGTCTCATCAGGAAGGGCTAGTAACTTTTGAATTGACTGATACAGAGTTCTAGCGTCGCCACCTGGGAAATCACAACGCGCCGTGCCCACATCTGGGGCAAACAATGTATCGCCCACGAAAACCACAGTTTTTTCATCGTCGGCGGCAAGATACGCCATATCTGCCTGCGTGTGGCCGGGCACATACATGGCAGTGATCGTAATACCGCCAAGCTCTAAGGTTTCGCCATCATCGGTCAAGATATCGAACTGACTGGCATCGGTGTGAAAGCTGCTATCGAAGTTAAAGATTTGCTTAAATATTTTTTGAACTTCTGTAATGTGTTGACCGATGACCAATTCGCCGCCAAGCTCATTTTTTACATGGATAGCAGCCGATATATGATCGGCATGAGCATGGGTTTCTATAATGTAAACCAGCTCCCAATCTTGCTCGCGCACGAACGCTATCACTTCGTCGATACTAACCGTAGCCGTACACCCTGATTTGACATCAAAATCTAATACAGGATCGATAATGGCACACACTTGCCGCTGTACATCAGCGAGAACGTGGGTATAAGTTTCTGTATCGCTGTGTAAGAAAGAATGAACTTGCATAGCTACCTCTTTACTTTTATAGGAATGTTCTAATTTTTAATAGATTCTTACGTAGAATAGGCGCTTATCTATAGACACTGTTTGTATCTATATACCACTATAGCAACCACTAAACATTTCATCAATTTATATAATGTAATTAACGATAACTTGCTATCAATGCTGAAATCATTGATAATTCATCATATATAACCATATTTTTTTATACTTCTGTCTATTTATCTCTATTTTATATAAGGAGCTCGCTCTGACTACTTCAAATTCAGCATTGAGCACATCTACTCACAATACTGATGCGCATGTATCGACCAGCGCAGACTTTGCTCCCAAAGACCTTGCTGAGCAAATGCAACAAGCATCTACGCAAGCCAGCCAATTATTAAAATCACTTTCGCATCCCGATCGCCTATTACTTCTATGTCAGCTAACTCAGGGCGAGTACTGCGTTAGTGAACTTGAGAGTTTGGTCGGTGTTGGTCAGCCAAGCTTATCGCAGCAGCTTGGTATCTTACGCAAAGGCAAGCTAGTCACGACCCGCCGCGAGGGTAAACAAATCTACTATAGCATCGCAAGCGACGATGCGTTATCGGTACTACAACTATTGTATGAACGCTTTTGTGCTAAGACCGATAAGTAGCTTGGTGGCCTAATTTTTAGCTTAACCTTTTGAACTTAGTACTTGGCTATAATTACCCTTTTATAAATGATGACACATTGTTATGCCTTCCATTATTGCTCGTCTGATTCCTGATTGGTTACGCCAATACCAGCTGTCTGCCCTGCCGACTGACGTTATCGCAGGACTGGTGGTTGGAGTGCTTGTCATTCCACAAAGCTTGGGTTATGCGGTGTTGGCAGGATTGCCGCCTGTCTATGGACTCTATGCGGCGATTGTACCAGTCGCTGTTTATGCTTGGTTAGGCTCTAGTAATGTACAGGCAGTCGGCCCCGCAGCTGTTACGGCTATTATGACAGCAAGTGCTTTGCATCCTTATGCAGATAAAGGCATTGAGCAGTACGCATTGATGGCAGGATTGTTGGCCTTAATGCTAGGCGCTATTTTGTGGCTTGCAGGACAGCTTAAATTGGGCTGGATTATGCAATTTATCAGCCGCGGCGTATCTGCTGGTTTTATTAGCGGAGCTGCCGTCCTTATTTTTACCAGTCAGCTTAAATATTTGACCGGCATACCTATTACCGGTAACGGCCTAATTGGTTACTTATCTAGCATGCAGATATATTTTAGCCAGCTGCATCCATTGACATTACTCATCGGTGTGACCGCCTTTATACTGATGATGTTGAATCGTTATGCAAGCAAATGGCTATGGAGATCTTGGTTATCCTCCTCTTATGTCAAATGGGCTGAGCGGCTATTCCCGCTCATACTTCTTGGTGTTGCTATTGCGCTTAGTAGCAGCCTACATTGGTCAACTAAGGGCGTAGCAACCATTGGAAATGTGCCACGAGGTCTGCCGACTTTTACGCTGCCTTATCTGCCAGACTTTTATGAAGCTCTTAGTCTATTACCCACAGCCGGATTAATGGCGCTTATCGCGTTTGTATCCAGTAGCTCCGTCGCCAGCACCTATGCCCGTCTGCGTAATGAGACATTCGACGCTAACCGTGAGCTGCGAGGATTAGGCCTTGCCAATATCGCTGGTGGTTTCTTTCAGAGTTTCCCGATCGCTGGTGGTTTTTCACGTACCGCTATCAATGTTGAATCGGGCGCAAAAACGCCACTGGCGAGCTTAGTAACAGTACTGGTCATGGTTGCTGCTTTGATCGCATTTGGCAGCCTACTGGTGCCCCTACCCTATGCTATTTTGGGTGCAACCATTATGTCCGCCATTATTGGTCTTATTGATATAGCGACCTTAAAATCAGCATGGCAACGCGATCGCTTAGATGCAGCCAGCTTTATGGCTGCATTTGTCGGAGTGCTGATATTTGGGTTAAACACAGGCTTGGTGATCGGCTTGATGGTGTCCTTTGCCAGCCTAATTTGGCAATCGAGCAAACCTCACGTCGCTGTCGTCGGTCAGCTAGCGGGAACGGGACATTTTCGTAATATCAACCGTCATGATGTGGTGACATTTAGCAATTTACTGATGCTGCGTATCGATGAGAGCTTGTTTTTTGGCAATAGTGAATCCGTGCATCGCAGCGTCATTCAAGCCACGCGGCAGTATCCTAACGCTCAGGAAGTCATCCTCATTATGTCCGCGGTCAATCATATTGACTTTACCGGACAAGAGATGCTGATTAGCCTCAATCAAGAGTTGTTAAATCAAAACAAACACTTAAGCTTTAGTTTTATTAAGGGGCCTTTGATGGACATTATTGAGCATACGCCCGTTATTACTGGTCTGTCAGGGAAGGTTTATTTGAGCACTATAGATGCAGTGAACGCCCTAAAAGACACTTAACTTATAATCGCCTGATTTTCATGTTAAATGAATCATAACAGTGATGGTCTGTGACAAAATATAGCTATGATAAAAGCTGTGTTATGCTAAATTGTTATAAGCCTTTAAAAAATAGCCCTTAACTATAACTCTCTATCTCCAAACATCTTTTAATATACGCGACCGAAACCCTTATGACCGATGATTTAACCATTTATAAGCAAATTTATCCAAGCCAATGTATGAAGATATCAGAGCTTGGCTATCGCTCCGTGCTTAATATCCGTCCTGACGCTGAGGTTGAATCGCAGCCCAATAGTTGTGACTTTACCAGTGCGACTGCAAAAGCCAACTTGACCTATCAGCATTTGCCTTTTGACGATGAACGTTTAAGTATGGCGACTGTCGAGCAATTTGCCGCCTTTTATCGTATCATGCCCAAACCGATTTTGATGTTTTGCGGCACGGGTGCACGTGCAAAACTGCTCTATCAAAGTGCGCTGATGCAAGGGCTGTTATAAATGATTGCTATATTTTATATAAACGCTAGACGCTCATGATAAAAATTCATTTTTACGTTAAAAATAAAAAGGAGCTCCTATGAGCCATCAAGTTAGTATTACTGGACAAATCACCCCTGACCAAGTTCCGATGATTGCGGAGAATGGCTTTAAAACCATTATTAACAACCGTCCAGACGGCGAAGAGCCGAATCAACCGACCAGTGCTGAGATTGAAGCCGCCGCTAAAAAAGCAGGTCTTGCATATAAAGAAGTGTCCTTTGCCGGTAGCGAGCTCAATCAAAACCATGTCGAAGAATTCGCAGATTTCTTTAACCAAGCTGAGCAGCCGATGCTGATTTTTTGCCGTACGGGTAACCGCTCGACAGGTATCTATGAAGCAGCAAAGCGTATGGATTTGTTAGACGACTAATAGTGATATAAATATAATTGATACCATTTCAAAACGCTCATCCAAACTTTGGATAGGCGTTTTTTTGTATATTACTCAACTATAGACTGGTTAATTTTTAATATTAAAGACATAATAAAATTCTACTGGTACAACCTAATAGGATTTTATGATGCAGAGACCGTTACTCATCATCGGCAATAAAAACTATTCATCATGGTCATTACGAGCTTGGCTACTATTAAAAGCATTCAATATTGATTTTGATGAGCAACTGATTGAGCTTTTTCATCCATCAGCGACACCCATTCTCAATGAGCATGCGCCAACAGGCAAAGTACCTGTTTTGGTTTATGTTAAAGATGAGGATAAAGTCACGGTCTGGGATACTTTAGCAATTGCCATTCACGCTAATGATTATCTGACGAACTTAGATATTTGGACAGGTCTGAATAAATCTGATGCTAAGAGCAATACTAACAACAGAATAAACAGCGCTTATTGTCAAAGCATCGTTGCGGAAATGCACTCAGGACTGAAAGGCATTCGTAGTGAAATGCCGATGAATATTCGAGCTAAAGCAAAGATACAAGCAAGTGACGAATGCTTAATGGATATCGCGCGTATAGAAAACATCTTTGAAGATTGTTTAAAAAATCGCTCAACAGACAATTATCTATTTGGACCATTTACTGCTGCCGATGCTTTTTTTGCTCCAGTAATACTACGTTTGCAAACTTATGCGGATGCCTCGGGCATACCATTGAAATCAACGACTAAACAGTATTGTGAGACGATGTTAAACAATCCTCATCTACAAGCTTGGCAAGAAGCGGCACTCAATGAAGTTCGTATTATTAAAGAAGATGAAGCAGGTGAATTACTCTCGGTAGTTGGTGTATTGGCAAATTAAACTTTAACCACTGCTCAAAAAACAAAACCCCTAAAACCTTAGTAGGTTTTAGGGGTTTAAAACTCTAGTAGAAGCTAAAACAACATTTTACTGCATCACCAAGTATTCAAACGCTGATAATGCAGCCTTACTACCCTCACCCATCGCAATATTAATCTGTTTAAAGGGGACGGTGGTCACGTCACCACAAGCAAAGATACCTTTGCGGTCAGTACGGCAGCGCTCGTCAATTTCAATTTCACCGAAACGGTTTAAATCGACAAACCCTTTAACAAACTCAGTATTTGGCACCAAACCAATTTGGACAAACACGGCTGAAATATCGAGCTCTTTAGTTTCACTACTATTACGGTCTTGATAAACAAGTGAAGTCACTTTACCATCATTCGCTTTAATCTCTTGAGTTGCAGCACTGGTAATGATATCAATATTACTTCTTTCTTTGGTTTTATTAATCAGTACTTGGTCAGCCTTTAGGTCATCGGCAAATTCAAGGACGGTCACATGTTTAACGATTCCTGCCAAATCTAGCGCTGCCTCGATACCTGAGTTACCACCGCCCACGACTGCGATATCTTTACCTTTAAAGAATGGGCCATCACAGTGAGCACAGTAGGCAACGCCTTGACCCACGTTTTCATCTTCACCCGGCACACCAAGTTTACGCCACTGTGCACCCGTCGCTAAGATAATACTTCGCGTCTCAAACGTTTCACCAGTATTCAGATGAATACGGTAGTTTTCTTCCTCAGTTTCACTGATTTCTTTGACGCTGACATGCTCTTTGAGCGTGATGTCATATTCGTGCAAATGCTTTTCAAAGTTTGCTGACAGCTCACTACCCGTCGTTAAAGGCACAGAGATTAAGTTTTCGATATCCTGGGTGTCTTTGACTTGTCCGCCGATACGGTCAGCCACCATAGTGACTTTTAAACCTTTACGTGCAGTATAAATCGCCGCCGCCACGCCAGCCGGACCCGCACCGATAATCGTTACATCTTGCTGCTCTAACTGCTCAGCGTCCTCGTCCACTTCGCTCAATAAATCAGGGAACTGCTCTTGTAACTTCTCAATCAATTTAGCCGTATCAATTTTACCATTGGCAAAAGGTTTACCATTTAGAAATACCGCCGGTACACCTTGGATATTATTGGCTTCGACCTGCTCTTGAAATAACGCCCCATCAATCATCTCGTTACTGATGTCATCATTCAATAGCGCAAATTGGTTCAGCGCTTGCACGACATCTGGACAGCTATGACATGAGAGCGATACATAAGTCTGAAACTGTAGCGGCTTGTTAAAGCGTTTAATCAGCTTTTGAATACCTTCATCCAGTTTTAGCGTATGACCACCCGCTTGCAAAATCGCCAAAATCAGCGAGGTAAATTCATGACCTCCCGGAATACCACTAAAAACGATACCCGTATCAGTTAATGCATTATCAATATGACTGACGACTTTAAAACTAATCGGACTTGGTAAGCTGTCATCAGTTGCTGTTGCATCAAAATTAATTTTATCCGTCGTACCAGCAATTTTAGTCAAAAAATCAATCAGCTCAGCACGTTTGCTGTGTTCGCCGCTACCCAATACAAAGGTAATGGGGCGGGTCATATTTTCACTATAGCTTTTGACTGCGTCTAATAAACCTTGATCTATCATGTTTGTTCCTCATTATTATCGAATATGTAACGTCAGCTAAATCGCTAGACATTTAAATAGGGCTTGGTGACAAGCTAAGTAACTGATTTAAAAAGCCATAAATACTTGGCTTACCCCCTTTGATACGTCTATTATCAAGGCTTTAGACGTGCCACGCAAGCCGATAAACTCAAACCTTATGTTTAATAAAACAAATCACAAATAGGTATTATTATTTAATTTTAAAATTACTGATAAAATAAAATCCATGACAGTCATGGTATCGGGTAAATTTTTTCGCTACAATCAAGTGAGGCGAATAAGAAACACTCTTATTTACCGGTCGGCAGATCGACTGCTAGTTGTCGTTAGCAAATGCCCTTTCTGCTGCGCATAAGCCTGTTCAAAACTGAGCTGAATTGCGATTTGGCTTGGTAAGAATGAAGTCTCACAATCATATAAATTCATCAGAGCACTCTTAACTAAAATGCGCTATGGCTTTACTAAGCCGGCGCTTCATAACAAGGATGACAACATGAGAAAGACTGATACATGGCAAGACAACAGAGATATTATTTGCGAACTTAAGCAAAAAGACAGCTACTTTGCGAGCATTTTTGATGAGCATACCAAGCTTGATCAGCAAATCAATCAGCTCGATAAGGATTTGGTGACGCACGCCAGCTGTGACGAAGAAATAGAAAAAATGAAAAAGCGCAAGCTGCACTTAAAAGATGAGATTTATAAAATAATCGATAAAAATAAAATTAATTCTGCCGTCTAAGCACTTTATTCTATATCTTTACCTGATTTAATAACGGCTTGATTTGATGATTACTTGCTCATCGAATAAAGCCGTTATTTTTTAGCGCTATTTTTATTGTGCTTAGGTCAATTGACGTTCGATTAGCTTTTGCTGAATTAACCATTTACTTAGTTAAGCAAGCGCACATTCTCCCTATCCACCAACAATTTCACCACCATTCACATGAATGACCTGTCCCGTCACATAGCTTGCGTCGTCACTGGCCAAGTATAGATAAGCAGGCGCGACCTCGTTTGGCTGACCGGCGCGGCCCATCGGCGTGCTTTGACCGAACTTTTCTATCTCATCAGGGGTAAATGACGCCACAATAAGCGGCGTCCAAATAGGACCGGGTGCGACGCCATTGACGCGGATACCTTTATCCTGACTCATTAAATTATTGGCTAAAGCGCGGGTGAAAGATAAAATCGCGCCTTTAGTCGCGGCATAATCAATCAAATGGTCACTGCCGCGATAAGCGGTGATAGAGGTCGTATTGATAATGGCGCTTCCCGCTGACAGGTGCGGTAAGGCAAATTTACTCAGCCAAAAATGCGGATAAAAATTGGTGTGAATGGTTTTATCGAACTGCTCACTACTAATATCGGTGAGCGATTCTTGCTCAATCTGCATCCCCGCGTTATTCACTAAAATGTCGATTTTTCCGAACTCAGAGATGGCAGTATCGACCAGCTTTTGGCAGTTGGACTCTTGTGATAAATCTGCCGCAACCAATACACAGCGCTGGTTATAAGACTGCACATGCTTTTTGGTCATCTTGGCATCGTCATCTTCACACAAATAGCCGACCACCACATCCGCGCCTTCTTTAGCAAATAATATCGCTACTGCTTGCCCGATCCCGCTATCCGCGCCAGTGATAATAGCAACCTTTCCAGCAAGCTTGCCATTTGGATACTCTTTTGGCAACACCTCAGGGCTTGGATGCTGCGCCTGTTGCGAACCTGGCAGTGACTGCTCTTGTTTCGGAAACTCTTTATCAGATGATTTATCGTTACTCATAATATTCTCTCTTTATTATCAGTTGGTGTTATTGACATCAAAATAACAAACGTTTTAGCGGATGAGCATTAATTAAGTTTGTTATAGGCTTCTTTATTATCATAGACACTTAATTATCATAGACCCTCAGATATAAAAATCGAATGCGCTTAGGTGATAATCTGTAGACAGCCTGTAACTTTGTGTATAAACGAAAATTGTGCAAAAAAAGCCCCTATCAACCATGGTTGATAGGGGCTTTTTCAAGTAAGAATTGAATAGCATTTTATTATCTATTAAAAGCTAATAATTAACATTCATCCTTATGGTTTTTACTTGTCTGAAAAGTCAGTTATCTAAATATTTATTTAGATTTTACCTACAAGATCTAGGCTTGGTTTAAGAGTTTCTTGACCTTTTTCCCAAGCTGCTGGACAAACTTCGCCGTCGTTGTCACGAACATACTGTGCCGCTTTTACTTTACGTAGCATGTCTTTTGCACTTCGGCCGATACCACCAGCATGGATTTCAGCGACTTGAATCTTACCATCTGGATCCACTAAGAAAGTTCCGCGCTCAGCCAAACCTGCTTCTTCAATCATGACGTTAAAGCCACGAGTGATACGGCCAGTTGGATCGCCGATCATTGGGAAAGTGACTTTACCAATAGCGTCCGAAGAATCATGCCATGCTTTGTGAGTGAAATGTGTATCGGTTGATACTGAGTACACTTCTACGCCTAAGCCTTTAAGTTCTTCGTACTGGTTCGCCATGTCTTCAAGTTCAGTTGGGCAAACAAAAGTAAAGTCTGCTGGGTAGAACATAAAGATGGCCCAGCTGCCTTTGACATCTTCTGAAGTGATGGTTTTAAACTCACCATTTACAAACGCTTCTGCTGAAAATTCTGGGATTTCTTGATTGATAATCGACGCCATGATTGGCTCCTTTTTTGATTGATTGTTGTTAATGGAATTGGTGTTTATTACTGATGGTTTTTACTAACCCACTCATTAACTGGGCTACCTGATAAACTATACGCGAATTCTATGGTTAATCCAGTTAAAAGTTTTTAATGTGATGTTTTGTTTTATTAAACTTGTTAAACTGTTCTAACGGCTTTTTTTATACGAACATTGGCATTAAATTGCTATAGTACACAAGATAAACGTCTAAAACAAATTGCGCTAGAAACCCATTAACAGAGAGGTTTTATGATTACCTTACGTCAACTTGAGTTCGCCTTAGCGGTTGCCAAACACCGTCATTTTAAACGCGCGGCGGAAGACTGTAATATTTCGCAATCGGCGCTAAGCTTAGGTATCGCTGAGTTAGAAAAACAATTGGATACGCAGATTTTTGAACGTAATAATAAGCAGGTTTTGATCACCCCTATCGGTGAGGACATCTTGAGGCGAGCGCAGCGGGTATTTTCTGAAGTCAACGATTTGACCACGCGGGCGCATAGCCATCAATCACCGCTTGCTTACCCCATGACAGTCGGTATCATTCCAACGATTGCCCCTTATCTGCTGCCAAAAGTGCTGCCAGCGCTGCGAAAGCATTATCCAGAATTTCGAATGACCATTATCGAGCAGCAAACCGAGCGCTTACTTGAGCAAGTGCGCTACGGTCATATCGATACCGCGATTATTGCGCTGCCTTATGCAGTCGATGGCTTACATACCTTTGAGTTCTGGGCAGAGGATTTCTTTGCGGTCTTTCCAAAAGACGATGTCCATGCCAAGCTTGAAAAAATTAATGCCGATGAGCTAGCAACGGCCAATCTGATGCTACTTGGCGAAGGACATTGCTTAACCGATCAAACCTTAACGGTTTGTCATTTTGACCGCGCGCAGATGAGATCAAGCTTTTCTGATGCCAGCTTAAATACTCTTATACAAATGGCGCTTGCCAATATGGGAACGACATTGGTACCAGAGATGGCGTTAGATCAATTGCATCTACAAAACCAAAATGCAGTCGCGGTGCCATTAGCAGAAAAAGGCCCACACCGTCATATAGCCTTTGTCACTCGCTTAAATTATGCCCGCGTTGATGATGTTAATTTACTTGGCAAGCTATTTAAGCAAGCCTTTGAAGATGCTGCTAATAAAAAATAAACGGCTCATTGTGATTTGCAAGTAAGCTATAAAATGAAGGTAAACGATGGATGCTTTTTCGCAAATAGAAAACGAGCTGGGTAAGCATTTTTATTGGCATTTAGCTGCTATAAATGACGACATCGAACCAGAAAAAATGCAAGTGCTTTGGCAAGATATCGCTACGCGTTATCATGAATCTCAACGCGCTTATCATACGTTGTCACATGTTCAGCAGTTATTTGCGCAGTTTGAACAAATCAAACAGCATCTCTATGAGCCGCACATTATTGCATTGGCATTGTTTTTTCATGATGTGATATACGACCCAACGCGCTCAGATAATGAGCTTAAAAGTGCAGAATACGCCGTAGAGGCATTAACTCATTTAACTGCTAAACAATGCCAACATGCCTATTCGCTGATTATGATGACGGCTAACCATCAAATTATCAGAACTGATGAAGGCTCAGGCAAAAATAAAGATAACGCTAAAGAAAAAGAAAGCGATGCCGCCTACTTACTGGATATGGATTTAAGTATTTTGGGCGCATCTTGGTCAGAATATCAACAATATGCAAGAGGTGTTCGTCAAGAATATGCGCACGTCTCAGACGTCGATTACCGCGTTGGACGCATAGCCGTATTAGAACGGTTGTTAGCGCATCCAACGCTTTATCTGACTGATTACTATCATTCTCGACTAGAGGAACAAGCGCGGCATAATATCAATTGTGAGATTAAGATTTTACACGCATCTTAATAAACAACTCACTGCCCTGCCGCGCGGGATGCGAGTTATAGCTCGGCTCCATAATTTCAATATCGAAATAAGACGCAAAACGCTGTTGGTATTCAGCTTTCGTACCGCCAAACGGTGGCTCGTTTTGTCCAAAATCCTTATCAAACAGCAAACCAATCAGTTTACCATTCGGTTTAAGGAGGGCTGCCATCTGCTTGACATACTCATCGCGGCGCGCCGGATTTATCGCACAAAAGAACGTCTGCTCAAGCACCCAATCAAACTGAGATTGCTCAGGCGATAACTCAAAAAAGTCGGCACAGATTAGCTGCTCAGTTGGGAAGTCAGGATAGCGCTCCGCAAATGCCTTAATCGGCGCAGGAGCAAAGTCAACCAAAGTAACATTGGTAAATCCCTGGTCGTGTAAGTAACCAACTTCATAGGCATTCCCCGCACCAGGAACCAAAATAGCTTGGTTTTTAGCCGATTCAGGTAGCTGATCGATGTAGGCTTTCAGCGGTGGCGATACTTGTCCCATATCCCAGCCGATACTGTCTTGCTCATAACGCTGCTGCCAAAAATCGGCTTGATTGACGTTTTCCATATGGCATCCTTGTCTTGATAAAAATACCTATCTTAGCAGATTACGATAAGATATCTGGCTATTTAGAAGTAGACAGGGCTTTAATCTAATTGTCCCTTCTTTCCTGCTAGCATATTATGCCAACGCTTATAATCAGGCATCGCCGCAGCTACGGTTTGCCAAAACGCACGGCTATGATTGGCATGATGCAAATGACACAGCTCATGGACGATGACGTACTCACAACATTCGATAGGATAAGCGGGCAGATATACAGACAACCAAATTCGCCGCGCGCGCGTGTTGCAAGTGCCCCAGCGCGTGTACATTTTTTTTAGGCGTATCTCATTAGCATAAGCGCCAACGATGGGTTGCCATTTTTCAAATAATGAAGGCGCTACTTTAGAGAGATGTTGTCGATAATAGGCAACTTTTTCATCATGACTGAGCGTAAACGCTTGCTCTACCCCCCACAACCGAGTAGGACGATTGGCGCTTGCTGACTGAGATAAAGCGCTTTGCTTGCGTTTGTACTGTTCTAATACTTGCGGGTGATTGGCGAGCGCCCATGGCACGCGTTTATTGACAGCCTTTGCCACCTGCGCTGTGCTAATAAGCATGGGCACAGATACCAGTAATTTATGTGGCTTTAGACGAAAATTGATATTTTTAACACGTTTTTTAGTAATGCGTAGCTCAACTCCCGCTTGCGCTAAGTTCTGAATAGCGCTGTTTAATGAAGAGGAATATTCTGGCGGCACGCTCATATTTAAAGCGCTTGCAAGTGATTGTCAAACGACATCATATGACATTTGCTGTCTGTAAAAATACGCTCACTTTTATTGACAGTATCCAATTCTGCGCCTAATTGATTAACCCCTAACGTGGTTAACTGACCTTGACCATCGCTAACAATAAAACCTGATTTCTCAATATTATTGTCTTTTTCATTAGTACTCTGGTTAAAAAATACTGCTGCCCCTGCGCAATCTGGTAAATTAACATCACCAATTAATGCTCGCGTATTTAAATCGTAAATCGCCGCGCAGCCACCAATCGGTGTGGTCACGCATAATAGGTCACGCTCACTATCGACTGCCACGCTAGCAATATATTGATGGAAGCGTTGCCATTGATTATTGGGCATCACAAGTGCTTTAAAATCATCATCACCGCGCTTGTGCGTCAACACCAGTGGTACATTGATGTGCTTTTCACCTTGGAACTGGATACCTATCATCACAGTACCATTATTGTGCATTGCCAAATGACGAACGCTCATTTGATTGTGCTCAGGCGTAATTTGCTCAAGTAAAGCGCCATCATGACGATTAAGGTAAACCAATGAAGGGCGCATACTGTCTAAATTTAACTCTTCACGAGAGGCTTGCTCAGTCTTAATACCGCCATTTGCAATCACCAACGTTTCGCCATCAGGATGCATGATAAGCTCGTGCGGTCCGATACCATAAGAATCGAATTCCGCTATTTTTTTATAATCATCATAGGCATCATAAATGCCAACTTTACCGTCTAAACTTATCGTGTCATTCTCGGTCACGTAGAGCAGTTTACCATCTAAGCTATAGCAAGCATGACCGTAAAAATGACGGTGCGTTGATGCTTTAATAGCAAACTTTACTTGTCCGTTTGCTGTATCTAATACCCAGAACTTCTCACTTGGGCGACGGCCCATAACGACAACATCGCGTGTTTGGTCATTTCTAGCAGATGAGTTTTGCGCATTAGAAATAGGCTGGACGACAATATCATGCACACGTTCAGGCATGGTAGTTTGCCAAACGATTTGTCTATCGGCGTTGATACCAACCACGCCAAAGTCATTTTCATGACTATCATCATCATTTGCTAAGGCGATATTTTTTGGCATAGACGCCACACCGCTAACCCAGCAAATAGGACGCGCTAGCACTGTGGTGGTGTGTAGTGCGCTAAATTCAGTGACGCTATTATTATGAGTAAAATGCTCGGCACCTGTCGGTGAGCGATAAGCTTCTTGCCACGCAAAAGCGGCTTGCTGACAGGCGTAACGAAGTTGTGATACTTGACGCTTAGGTGCTGACATTGACGGCTGTAACTGCGAGCGAATTCCAGTCACATAATCCCGTAAGCTTGCATTAGGCTGATACTGCTTACGATAACGATGATGCATTCCGACAAGCGCAGCTGAACCTATGACTGAGCAAAGTGCTGTCAATGCGGATGTTGCAACCAGCTCGTAGTGAGACTGCTTATCTTGTTGTTTGTCTGCCATCTTGGCGTTGGTAGTAGGCATTATTTAATCGCCATCAGTGCTGTTAAAGCCAACCCGCAGGCCAAGGATCGGAATCAATTGGCGCTTAATCAAGCGTGTAATAGTCGTCAGATGGTCATACAATTCTTGCTGAGCCGCTTTATCAGCATTGGACAAGTCTTCTGGCATTTGCGCCAATAGCGTGCTGGTTTCAGCAAGCGCGGTCGATAGACTATCCGCTACTTCATTTTCATTGTTACTACCAAGAATGGCAGTTAAGACGGGATCGGTCAGGGCTTTATTTAGTATAGCCAATTTAGCGTTGATAATAGCGCGGCTTTGTCCAGCGGTAGCGGCTGGCAGATGTCCTTTTGCTTTACCCGTTAGGCCCAGTGGCTGATCGATAGCATTAGATTTCATGGTTTCAACCAATGAAAGTAACGAGTTAAACCACTGGTTCAGACCTCGATCGTTATCAGTGGTGGTATCAATCGCTAATAAATCGGTTGAGTTTTGCTGCCAGTCCTTTTCGATGTTTTTGAGTCGAGTGTTTAACGCACTACTGGCACTGACCACATAGGCGCATTGCCCAGCATTTAAGCTATCGTTAGCGTAGAGAACTTCTTCTAGGCCTGGCACACCTTGAACAATCGCGCTCTCGTTAACCAACTGCTCAGCGGTGAGGTTAGGATTAGCGGCAATCAAGTCAGCAACGCCTCTGTGAACCAAACCGCGCTCATCAGGATAATAATTGATATATAAATTACTCATGCTAGCGGTCGCTGGACCAAAGTTAACCATCTCAGCGCCTGCCCATGCTTGTGCCAACACAAGCCATTGATCGCGTAACTCTTTTAATTCTTCACCGCTAACTGGCGCTTGTTGACAATGCTTTTGTGCCAAATCCTGTAATAAATCGCTTTGCTTAGCCACATCAGCATAGACTGGGATGACGATATCTTTTGCCACATGGGACAAATAGGTTTTTCCGGTCTCGGCGCTAATATCAACCGCAGTCACTTTCACTGCACTGCCACTATTGTCATCGGCACTAGTGGTTGCTTTTTTGTCTTGTGCAACTTGGCTGTCTACCTCTGGCACTTTATTTTCTTCCGCAGGTTTGACGCAGCTGATAAGAATACCAGCACTTAGTGCGGATAGTGCCATTGCTAAAGCAGGGTTTATCTTCATAAATTTCTCAGTATTTATAGGGGCGTTGATATACGTAATTATTTAAATCGATACATATAAGAAGTATAGCTAAAATATATAGCTTAATTTTTATAATGATTTTAAGAAAGCTGTTAACTCAGCACGACCTTGTTTGTCTAACTTTAATACTTTTTGTTTCTGTTTTTCCGCTTCGCCGCCATGCCAGAGCACCGCTTCCATTAAGGTGCGCGCGCGGCCATCATGTAAAAATGTCGCTTGCGGATCGACCGTTTGCGCAAGGCCAATGCCCCACAATGCAGGCGTACGCCATTCATAAGAATTGGCTAAAAATTCAACCTGTAAATCTTTTGACGGCAGTTTGCCCGCTATTGTACGATCGGCAAGATCATTGCCCATGTCGTGCAACAACAAATCCGTATAAGGATAAATCACTTGTCCGTGCTGCTCAAGATGGTCATCATCGGTTTTTAGCAAATGATACCTTGGCGTATGACAGCTTTGACAGCCCATATCATAAAAACGTTTTTTGCCTGCCAACACCAACTCGTCTTCGGCATTGCGGCGATGCGGCACCGCCAGATTACGGGTATAAAATTCGACGAACTTTGCTACTTCATCGTTGACTTCGACGGGCGGTTTGCCATTACCTTGCTCATCAGCGCCAGTCGCTGCATTGACACAAGCAGTCTGCGTTGGCATACACGATTCATGCGGACGGATGTTAGAAGTCAGCCCCATATCTTCATTAAACGCACTTTGATTTTGGGTAATCAGTTTGGTTTGGCCCGCTTTCCAGCCAAAACGTCCCAAGGCGACTTTACCCGTTTGCGGATCCATCACCATATTAAATTTGCCGCTAATGTCGCTATCGGCATTATTTGCCTTTATCGCTTGTTTTTTGATATCGTCGTCAGGGATTTGTTCGAGCAGCCCCAGCCCAATCATCGGCAAAGCAACACGCGGCGACACCATCAGCTCATCATCAAATGGGCCATAACCCGGTTTGGTCAAATTGAAGGTTGGCGCGCGCAACGTCTCGACATGACCATCAGCAAAGGTAACCGGTTTATCTGTCCACTGTACCGCAATTCTTGCTTCGGCAGGGACACCTTGAACGCCGCGATCCTGCAATTGACCGCCGTACATAGGATGGACGACTTTTTCAATCAATGAATTTTTTAATTTCTGGCGTTGTTCGTCGGTGGTAGCAGGCATCGCAAGACGGATGAGTAAACTGTCAGCATCGTCATCACTGCTCATCGGCGCATGACCGCGACCGTCTTTGATATGACACGATTGACAAGCAGCAACGTTAAATAAGGCACCAAGCCCATCACGGCTATCGGTACTCGCCGGCGCGACCACCCAAGGTTGCCTAAAAAACGCATTACCAATAAAGAATGCGCCTTTACGTGAGGCAGTGATATTCGAGGAAGGTTTAGAGTAGCTCTCGCTAGTGGTAATGCTAATGCCAGTATCGCCACCTTGCTTAATTTCTTGCGGATCAAAGCTGGCGAGCTGCTGCATAGGTACGCCTGCTAGCGCTTCAATTGTTTGAGCACGTTCAGAAGTTATGGCTTGCGAATGGCTATTTTCTTGAGCTTTGCTATCATTATTATTAGCAGCATTATCACTCGGTTGGCAAGCGCTTAATGATAATGCACATGCTATTCCTAATGATAGCTTGAATGGCGAATTCTTAAATATCAAAGAGGAATAGAACGCGATAGATTGTTTGGTTGTTAACACCTTACTGCTGCTCATAGGGGACCTTAGTTCTGATATAGAACCATTAAAAACGCGTGCTATAATTTTTTCACTTCTATTCGATAAGTATTTCTAGTCGATCATTATGTCACTTCGATAAATAATCGCTGCGCCTAACATCTTTGTCTATTCTATTGTGCTAAAAAAAAACACGCTGCCAACAGCGATCGACAGCGTGTATATTATACCTAAATTATTTTTCCATGAAAATAATTCTCATTCACTGATAACGACTCATCAGGCATATAAATACAGGCAATGAATAGCACTCTAAGTTTAAACAGTAAGCATTGCCTTAAACAGTAAGCGCTATCTTAAAACTGTGAGCCTGCATCAGCATCTAGATTGTCGATGCCAACTGCTTTTGCCGCATTTTCGATCCCATCTGTTAGCTCTTGTAAACTCGTAATGCTGCTTTCAATCCAGCCGCGGCGTTTATTTTGCTCCTCAGCAGAGATACCATGCTTGCTGGCTTGACCTACCGTGGCAATCATTTGATCTACCTTGATGCCTTCTTTCTCGCCTTTTTCAACAATCACATTAAATGCCGCTTCTACTTTAGCAAAGTCAGCCACTAACTGATCAGCCGCTTCTTTATTGCCGGTATCGACAAGATAGTTCTTTAGTCCATAACCACCCACTGTTTTACCAGCGACAGTTTTGTAGCTGCCATTAAAAATATTTTGGATACCACGAGCATTATTAGCATAGCTCAAATGGGTCAAATCACTAAAGCATTCATGCTCATCTTCGGTAGAGCCAGTGACGAAAGCTACCTGAATACGTTCAGAGGCCAACTCACCAAGTGCTAAGCTGCCCATTTGATACATGATTTGACGTAGGCCGTTTTTGTCTTTACGTGCCATCATGTCGCTACGTAGGGTATTTTCGCTATCAGGTTGCCACTGAGCTTCCATCGCGGTTAAATCATCGACCAATAGCTGAGTGACCGCTTTTAAATACTGTCCACGGCGCTCGCAAATACTGGCATCGGTGTTTTTAGTTTCTCCGCTGGTGCATTCACCATCGGTAGTCATATAGTCGCTAACCGGACGATTACCTGCGCCTTCACCGACACCATTGGTATCTTGACCCCACAGCAGAAACTCAATCGCATGATAGCCCGTGGTGACATTGGCCTCGCTACCACCAATCTCATTCATCTCAGCCAGTAGTTCAGGTGTAATAGTACTCGTATCTTGCTTGACGCTACCAACCGTGATGCTGTCGCTATTGATAATATTGTCTTGACTGTTATATTCGCCTTCATAGTTGTCACTGACATAGTCAATCAATGCCTCATCAAGCGGCCAAGCATTTACCTGCCCTTCCCAACCATCCACACTACCAATCGCACGTTTATCATTAGCAGTCACAAAACCTTCATCAAAGCGAAACACCTCAGTCTGTGAATATGGCTGACGCGCGGCTTTATACGCCAATTTTGCGGCATCCAGATTGGCTTGAGTCGGCGTTTCTACATAAGTATTGACTGCCGTTTGTAACGTCTTGGCGGTTTCTAAAGCATCCTTGTAGGCAGCGTGCGCCATGTCCGCATAGCTAATCAATAAGCGATCGGTATGCGCCTGATCAGCAGCTGACGAGGTTTTGCTATCCGTGTTTTCTGCCGCTTTGACGTCAGCTTGCGTATCTGCCGTTGCGGTCTCATCAGACTGTTTGGTACATCCTGATACGAGCAGTATCCCTGCCAATGCAGCAGCTAAAGTAGTCGGTAAAATTTTACGGCTTGTCGCTGGGCTGTTATTCATACACGTCCTCGATGAAATATATTAAATAAGATGGCAAAAGATAAAATAGTAAAAGGGAGTTTAAAGAATGATAATTTCAACAAGGTAAAATCTAGTATTTATTTAAATCCTAATTAAATGCTGACAAAATTCAATCCCTGCAAATTATAATGTTATTGATAACTATTATCAAATATAATTTTTTGAATATTAGACACATTTTAAGCAAAAAAAAGACCAACTTTACGTCGGTCTCTTTTATATAATTCTAAATTACTAATGCACTGGCATCAATTAACGAACGCTACTTGGCGCATTAACGGTCAACTCAACACGGCGGTTTTGTTGACGGCCGTATTCAGAACTATTATCAGCAACTGGACGAGACTCGCCATAAGCAACTACATTAATACGGCTAGATGCTACACCGCGAGCACTTAGATAGTTTGCTACTGCATAAGCGCGATCACGTGATAATTTCATGTTATAAGAATCAGAACCTTTACTATCGGTATGACCGGCAATAGTAATAGTGTTCTGGTTATATTCATTCATTGTAGCCGCAAGTTTATCAAGCGTTGGTCTGAACGATGGGTTCAAAGACGCATCATCAAACGAGAATGTGATATTTCCTGGCATAACTAGATCAATATTACCATTTGCATTTGGCGTAACGGTCACGCCAGTGCCAGCCATTTGCTGCTCTAGCTGCTTCGCTTGACGCTCCATGTAGTAGCCTACGCCTGCACCCAATGCTGCACCGATAGCCGCATCACGACCAGTTTTGCTACCGCCCGTAGCTTTTGAAATAGCTGCGCCGCCTGCTGCACCCGCTAGTGTACCAATTGCTGCTTTATTTAAACGTTGTTGTCCAGTATTTGGATCAGTAGCACAACCACTTAAAGCCAAACCTGATGCCAACGCTGCAACCATTAATGTATTACGCATAATAAGTCCTCTTAAGTTAAAAAATTGAATATTAATAGATAAATTATGTTTTTTATAAATATTACTTATCGCAATTGCTTATCACAACGATATGTTAATAAACGCCTTTATTCGTTTACGCACACTTGTTGTCATTATGACAATTACCGTCTATTTATGTGTAATATTTTGTCACATCTATGTATGAAAAGTGCATAGGTGTTTATAGCTCATTGTTTATAAAAGCACCTTATTTGTTACCGCAAGTCACGTTTACAATCGTACACTCTAATTCTTTTCTGCTAAAATTGGCCAATAAAGCAGCTGGCGACAAAGATACTATAAAAGTATAAAGCCAAATAAAGATTGAACTTAAATAAGGGCTTATCTGCTATTAACGCTAAAAGTTTTAACCAATAAAAGAGCTTTTATAAGAAAGGTGACAGCCACTCGAAGGTTTTGCAAACAGTCGATTAAAAAAGCTTGAGAGATTAACGAAATAAATAGGAAGGGATTGGATATGCGCTTGAACGCTGCTATGCAAAAAATTCACGAACGGGCTCCAAAACTTGGCAAGGCAATGTCGCTTGTAACAGCCAGTGGCGTCATCGCTGCCAATAGCTTTGGGGGCAGCATTCCGTTATGGCTCATGGGCGTGGGTAAAATCATTACGGGTGCTCCTATCGCCGATAAAACAGTGATTAAGATTGCTGACCATTGGATTAGTAGCAATAATGCGCTGATCGATACTATTTTGCCCCGTAAAGACTGGCGTGTTGATTTGCCGGACGATGTACGTTTGGATGGTAAATATCTGCTCGTCAGCAACCATCAATCCTGGGTAGATACTAGTATCGTGCAGTACATCAGTGAAAAGCGCTTACCGCTGACGCGTTTCTTTACCAAGTTTGAGCTGATTTACATTCCTATCGTTGGGCAAGCATTTTACTTTTTAGACTTTCCAATGATGCGCCGGCACTCTAAAGAGGAGATCGCCAAAAACCCTGCCCTTAAAGGTAAAGATATCGAAGAAGCCAAGCGCGCTTGTGCATTATTAAAAGATAAGCCGTTTACCTTATTAAATTATTTGGAAGGCACACGCTTTACCCAAGAAAAACACGATAAGCAAAACTCCCCTTATACGCATCTATTAAAACCGCGCGCTGGCGGTTTATCACTAGCTATTAACGCTTTGGGCGCTAACATCGATGGTATCCTAGATATGACCATCGTTTATCCCGACGGCGTGCCGACCTATGGCGATTTATGGAAAGGCAATATCAAACGCTTGGGCGTTGATGTCCGTTATATCGACATACCCGAAGACCTGTTTGCTGGCATTCAAAACGGCGGCTATGAAAACGATGACACAATCAAAGCACGAATGTTTGATTGGGTCGAGCAAATTTGGCAGCAAAAAGACCAGCGCATTACAAAAATGCTTGCTGAATTTGATGAAAGAAAGGTCGCTCAAACATCAAACACTTAGAATAATATTCAAAACCCTCTCTTCTTTCAGTCGGCGAACTGGGCGACTGATTGTATATCAAAGTTTTTATGCAAAAAGATTTTATGCAAAAGGATTTTATATAAAAAGATAAGAGATAAAATACCAAATTATAATGGTTGATGGCTTGTTTTTTGGCATGATTCATTGATAATGTGAATAACCGTTAAAACTCGTTGCTTATTTGGTAGTGGTTGGCGCAAAGCGCTTCACTACTAAGCCATTTACTATTTAATAAGGTATGACTGTGCCCGCCTCTTCTACTACCAGCGCGCCTATAAAACCAACGCCCGCGCTCAATCAGTCCTTAGATTTATCGCATAGCCCGCCGCCAAAACCAAATCGTCCCAAGCCCAATCGCTTGAAGCTGACCTATGATATCGTGATGATTATTGCCATCAGTATTGATTTATTACTCATCAGTATCGATGCTATCTTGATGAGTAATTTTAGTAGCAATACGGCGCCGCGTTTAGCAATGAGCGAGACACTAAATTGGTATCGCAACCATGTCCATGATACGTTACGAACCGCAGGCGGCTTTTTTACCCTATTTTTGATTGCTGAGCTGCTGTTGCGCTGGGCGATTGCCATTAAACAAAAAATTTATTACCGCTGGTTTTTCTTCCCTTTTGTGCATTGGTATGAGGTATTGGGCTGTTTTCCGCAGCTGCGCGCGCTGCGTTTATTTCGCGCCGTGATTATCGGACGCCGCTTATATCAGCTGGGTTATCAGGTATTGCCGCAGCCATGGATTAATCGCATTAATTTTTATATCAATTTACTGTTAGAAGAGTTGTCTGATCGCGTCATCTTAACGACCGTTCAGAGCTTTCGCCAGCAGCTAACTGATCCTAAAATGCATAAGTCGTTTATCGATTCTACTATCGCGCGCAATCGCGATGAGATTGAAGCAGCATTGCTATCGCTACTGCGCACTGAACTCGCGCCAAAGCTGCAAGCATTAACCGAATCCTCGGGCGGCGGTGCTATGATTGCCACGGAAATGGGTAATGCGATTAAAGATGGGCTGGCCAATACGCCTGAGTTACGCCGCTATCTGCGTATGATTCCCATTGCCGGCACTTTAATTGAGTCTCAGCTCCAGCATGTCGGGCACAATATTGGCGAAAACGTGGTATATGCGCTGAATGAGCGCCTCCTTGATGCCGAACGTATCGATGCTTTAATGGTTGCTATCGCCAGCGGCGTCTCTCAAATCGATACTAATAACAGCGCACTTGATACGTTAATCGCAAGCATCATCGCTGATGGTTTAGATGAATTTGAAGCTCAAATAAAGGTCCAGCAATGGAAGCATCAGGACATGCTCAATTTATAATGTTTTTAATAAGAACCAGATTTTTCGATAATCATACTTTGATGCTATATGCCGAGGCAAAAACGGCATCGTGAACACCGCAACACGACCATTTTTGAGGATTTATATTATGACGATTTCAGACAATAATCAGCAGGCGCTTGACTCCCCTAACACGCCAGCTTTGGCATTTTACGGTAAGATGTTGACCTTTTCGCGGCTACAGTTTAGCACCGATGATTTTGTGGCGATTACCAGCCAGCTTGAGACCACTCTGAGCCATAAAAATAGCAATATCCCTGTATTGATTGACAGTGAGGTTGAGCAAGATTTATCGGCATTGGTAGAACTGCTTTGGTCGTGGGGTCTGCAACCTATTGGCGTGGTCACGGGATTACTTGACAATCAAGCACATGAGCTGCGCTTGGCGATATTCCCAGCAGATGGTAAACGTATCGAGCGTATTTTACCCAGTAAAAAAGCCACTGCTCAGCTAAGCCAAGTCGCCGCTTCTAAGGACAGCGCACAAACGACACCTGCAAACGATTCTGTCAGTCCTACTACGGATAATATTGGCTCAGCTGTAAATAGCCAAGCTGCTGCCACTGCAGAGGTAAATGCAACGACTGAAACCACCTTGACGGCAGAAACGCTCATTAGCGCTGAGCATATTACCAGTCTTATTTATGATCAAATGCTACGCTCAGGGCAAAGTCTCAATCATGTCGGCGGTGATTTAATTTTAACCAACAGCGTCAATAGCGGCGCCGAAGCCATCACTGACAACAACTTGCACGTTTATGGCCGCGCCCAAGGACGATTGGTTGCAGGCGCAACGGGTGACAAAGACGCGCGTATTTTCTGCCAAGTATTTAATCCTTCTTTGGTATCAGTCGCTGGCACGTATTGCTTACGCGATAACCTACCTGAGCACGTGATTGATAAATCCGTTGAAGTGCGTTATTTAGAAGGTCAAGGCTTGGTCTTTACCGTCATGGACGATGCTTAGGTTTTATCTGGCAATTCTATGACTCAGAGACTCAATGCAATCACGGTTAACTTAAAGGAATTCAAGGAATTCAGCGATAAACACTAAGTGGCATCTAAACATCATGGTTAATATTATAGTAAGTTTATTTAACAAAATTGCGCTATGATGAATTTTTAGCTCTGCCACTATTTACCAGCCTATTTTTGCTACTGTGAGCGTTGACATTGAATAGCTATTTAACAGGTTACAGAGCTGGCATAAATTCTTATAGCGGCTGTTTTTTATGCTTAAATACAGACTGGCTATAAGTTTTTGTATATGTATGCTAGGCTTACGCTCGCAGATAGCATATATACGCTAGGTAAACGACGAATAATTGTGCTACTTTATATCTATACTGTTTCATCTAATAAATATCCCATTAATTCATAGGAGTGTGCCATTGTGGCGAAGATTGTTGTAATCACTTCGGGTAAAGGCGGTGTGGGCAAAACCACGACCAGCGCTTCTTTTGCTGCCGGTTTAGCATTACGTGGCTATAAGACGGTTGTTATCGATTTTGATGTAGGGTTACGTAATCTGGACTTGATTATGGGCTGCGAAAATCGAATTGTTTATGACTTTGTCGATGTTATCAATGGTAATGCACGCTTATCCCAAGCGCTGGTAAAAGACAAGCAACTAGAAAATTTATATATTCTACCTGCCAGTCAAACGCGAGATAAAGATGCGTTAACAGACGAAGGCGTGGCAGAAGTCATGGATGAGCTATCCAAGCAGTTTGACTATATTATCTGTGACTCGCCTGCTGGTATCGAGCGCGGTGCACAGCTTGCGATGTATCATGCTGATGAAGCGATTATTGTCACCAATCCTGAAATCTCTTCAGTACGTGACTCGGACCGTATTATTGGTATCTTGCAAAGCCAAACCAAAAAAGTGGCTGAAGATCAAGGGACTGTACGTGAGCATCTCATCATTACTCGCTATAATGCAGATCGCGCAGCTGCTAACGAGATGATGGATATTAATACTATCTCTAACGATATTCTAAAGGTACCGTTACTGGGTGTGGTTCCTGAAAGCCATTCAGTGCTTGAAGCGTCTAATCACGGTGAGCCGGTGATTCATTATACCGACTCTGTCGCCGGACAGTGTTACGACGATATCGTTGCCCGTTTCTTAGGGGAAGAGCGTCCATTACGTCACATTGATGTGAAGAAGAAAAGCCTGTTACAGCGCTGGTTTGGAGGTCAATAATGAGTAAGAAAAAAGGATTTTGGAGTAGCCTATTCGGCACTGATGACAGCAGTAATACGGGTAGTGCCAATATGGCAACTGAGCGTCTAAAAGTCATCGTTGCAAGCGAAAATCGCTTGAATAATCGTTTGACTGCCGACCGTATTGAAAAAATGAAACGTGAAATACTAGAAGTGGTTAATAAGTACGTCAACGGCGTTCAGATTGATGATGTCAATATCAATCACCGCTCTGAAGATAGCCTAGACGTGCTTGAGATGAATATCAGTTTACCTGAACATAAAAAGTAGACTGACTAACTTTATATTTATACAGTTCTGATTACCCAAAAAAGCCCTAAGAATTAGACTTAGGGCTTTTTTCTGTGCGCATTTTTTCTTATCTTTAAGCCGCTATTTCATACGCGCCATAATATTGTCTTTTTTAATAAATTGATGGTATAAAGCAGCGCCAATATGAAGCACAGTGAAAGCGATAATCATCGGCCACAAAATATCGGTATGCCAGTCATTAAAAAGCCGTGCCAAACCTCTATCTGGGGTAACAAAAACGGGGATTTGAAATAAGCCAAAAACGTCAACCGCTCGGCCACCGTAAACAGTCATGAGTAGCCCTGCAATGGGCATAGCAATTAATAAAACATATAAAACAAAGTGTGATAGATGTGATAGGAGTGTTTGCCATCTTGGCATCACAACTGCTGGTGGCACTTTAGTAAATAGGCGACTGATCACGCGGGCAATCATCCAAAATAACAAACTGATCCCAAATGCTTTGTGCAAACCGATATAGACCTTGCCATCAAGATTGTCATATAGAAGTATCATAATCCAAGTGATCAGTAATAAAATGGCGCTAACCCAGTGAAAAATTCGACTAGCAACCGACCACCTTGTTAGATTTGAATGGACGTTATTCATAGTGTATTTTATCACCCTTATTGCTCATTGTGCCCATCGGTACTGGCTGATGTTCATGAAATAACCTGGATAAACAGCTATCGGCCGATAAAGAAGCGTTTTGACTGTTTATATCATGGCTAATAATTTTATCTTAGAGCTAACAATAAAGTCCATTATAAGAAGCATAACCATGAGCAAATTAACTGTCTAAGTCAACCAATTGGTGGGCGATTTTATCTAAATCTGGCACCAAGTAAAGCGTATTATCAATCATAACCGTTTGAAAGAGGTAGGATAGCACAACATCTTCTTGAACGCGCTGCTGATCAGTATCGATTTTGCGGTCTGTTTTGATAAAATGCTCAGGCAGATCGATATCTTTGACATCAGAGATACGCACCTGCAGTTGGCGCAGCTCTCCTGCCGTCTGTAGCGCGATGCGATGGGCGGCCGTATTCCCTTCCAAGACAATCATTTTTTCCGGCGTTTGATGGCGCGGCAATAGGTGAAATACGGCGACTTCTTGTTGTTGCCATTCATAATTCCATGTATGTTCGCTATACTCATCAACACTTAAAATCAGACTACTAGGAATAATCCAGTCAGGTTGGTCAACTGCTGGGACAATCGTTACGTCGAGCATACCATTATTAGTGGTTAATAAGCTTACGGCCTCAAACGAATGCTTTAAAATCTGTTTCATAAGTCGCTCACAATAAATGAATCCGAAGAGGCGTCCGCCGCCCTTTCAGCAATATAATTGGTAAGTTTTTCTGCTAACGCTTTGGGACTACCGACGAACTGACAATATTCTGAATCAATAATCGCCTGCGGCTGACTCGGACAAGCGCTTGAACTTGGGTCTTGCGCCCACAATTGACTGTCATTGTCTTGGATTAAGTCCAAATATTGCGAACCATCATTTCCCATCCCTGAGAAGATAATATTGATAAGCTCACTGCCATAAACATCACTGGTATTTTTCAAGATTTGACCGATAGCGGGCTTATAATCGCCCTCCCACGCCTGATCTATTAAGATAATACGACCAGTTGAATCGCAAACAATTTGTTTATCAATGGGCACAATAAAGCATTGGCCACCGCGCAAACGCTGTGAGGAGGTAATTAACCGACAGCGCCAGTCATTATGACGATTAAGTATGCGTGGCAGAGTACCTATCATCGTTTGGTTAAAATGATGGGCCAATAAAATACTCACAGGTAGCGCAGGCGATAGGTGATCTAAAAATTCTTTGACTGCGCTAGGACCACCCATTGAAGCGCCTAAAAACACCACATAACGCCAATCATCGGTTCCATTTTTATAAGTAGTATTCTTATAAGTAGGACTACCTACTGCACTATTTAATAGAGGTAGCGCCAGCATTTGGGCAAGCTTACGCTTGAGTTTACGCTGCCATTTGGCATATTGCTGGGCTTCATTAAGATAAGGGGCTTGACTAAATCCTACTAACACGGCGGCAGCTTTAGAGGCTGTCGTCGTCGCTGTTGCCATATGATCGTCATAATCGCCGTCTATGAGCCAAATATCGATAGCCGCTGCATAGCCATTCAGCTTATCTTGCAACTGTACCCGTGATACGCAGTCAATCAGCTGAAAACCACAACTGCGCACAGTATCTGAAAAAGCCATGCGCTGATGATGGTCCTCTGCGACAACCAATACCTTGATATCACTTTTATGCTTATCTTTTAGCGCCAAGGCATGAACATTATCCTTCATGGACTAAGTTAGCCTCTATACCCAACAACACTTGGATTTTATTAAGAAGCTGGCTTTCTTGGAAGGGTTTGCCCATGTAGTCATTGACTCCAATCTCAAATGCTCGTTCACGATGCTTTTCACCGGTTCGTGAGGTAATCATAACAATAGGTAAATGTTGCAGACGTCTATTATGGCGGACTTGTGTTGCGACTTCGAAACCATCCATCCGCGGCATTTCAATATCAAGTAGCATTAAATCTGGTGTCGCTTCTTGTAGAATCTCAAGCGCATCGATACCATCTTTGGCAAGTACCACATTGAAACCTTGACGCTCCAAGAAACGTGAGGTGACTTTGCGGACTGTGACTGAGTCATCGACGACCAAAATAGTGGTTTTAGATTCTGAACTGCTACGGATACCGATAACAGGTTTTGTTATTTCCTTCATCAAAGCGGTATTTCGCATCAACGCGATTAAATCAAGAATAAGCATTACTGAGCCGTCACCCATGATTGTCGCAGCTGAGATACCTGATAAGTTTGAGAATTGTTGCCCTAAAGGTTTTACTACGACTTCAATACGTGATCCTGCAATCTGATCAACCTGTAGCGCCATGTTTTGTCCACTACGGTTTTTAATGATAATGAGCGGAACGCTCGTATTGGTATTAACGACCAGCTCATTGAGTTTATTACCAGATAAAATCTCGTTTAAATAACGGACGCGATAATCGGTACCTTCAAAGTTAAGTGTGGTCGCACCTGATTGATAATAATCATAAATTTTTTCTGGATTGATACGTACCACACGCTCAATCTGCACCAATGGTATCGCATAATACCGGTCTGCTGCGCGAACCACCAAAGCATCAGAGACGGCAACTGTCAGCGGCACGCGCATCGTAAAGCGGGAGCCTTTACCAAGCTCTGAGACCACCGATACCGACCCGCCTAATTGGCGAATTTCACTGATCACGACATCCATACCGACACCGCGACCTGATATTTGCGTTACCTGTTTACTGGTACTTAAACCGGCATTAAAGATATACTGCATGATATCAAGGTCGCTTAAACTGGTATCTTTTGCGTCAATCAAACCTTGAGAAATGGCTTTATTACGTACCGCTTCTACATCAATGCCGCGTCCATCATCGGTTAACTGGATGACGATTTCACTACCTTCACGCAGTACTTCTAAAGTAATCTGACCACTACGCTCTTTGCCCGCTTCTAGGCGCGTGGCAACAGTTTCAATCCCGTGATCGACAGCGTTTCGTAACATGTGCTCAAGCGGCGAGGTAATGCGCTCTAGGATGGTTCTATCCATCTCGTCATCAGCATTGATAATCTTTAGCTCAACCGATTTGTTAAGCTCATTGGCCGTTTGGCGCACGATACGCTCAAGCCTTGGCGTCAGGCGCGTAAACGATACCATTCGCGAATTCATCAAACCATCTTGAAGCTCAGTTTGCGTCCGCGATAATTGCAGTAATAGACTTTCACTATCGCGCATCTTTTCAAGTAAAGTATGATTGATATCGACCAAATCTGAGGCCGACTCTGTCAAAGATTTTGACAACTGATTTAGTGACGAATATTGATCCATCTCGAGAGGGTCAAAGCCTTCATGGTTGACTAATTCGTCATCGATCTGCGATAAAATCTGCGCCTCGAGCTCAATCTCCATCCGGCGCAACTGATCTGCCAAACGCTGTACAGTTGTGCCCATCTCTTCAATACTAGTAGTCAAACTACTCATGCCCATGTCGATACGAGCGCGGTTAATCGCCGACTCGCCCGATAAATTAATCATATGCTCAATCAGGCCACTTGATATACGAATCATCTCACTGTTGCTGGCGTTGTGTTCTTGCTCAGCCGTGTCTACTACCATCAGTGGCATCTCACTAATATCCTTTTGGATATAGGTTGATTCTTGCTTTTCTTTCGCCATTAAAATAGCGTCACGCTGCGGCTGCAATAACTCTTTCGGAATGTGCTTTAAGCTATCAGGATTTTTACTAAATTGCTGCAGCGATTCAATTAGCAAGTCCGGCGTTGGTGGATTCACCTGTTGCGCGAGAATAAACACGGCATCTGCCAGCCAGTCATGGCAAGCTACTAATAGCTCTAAGACTTTTTTGGTAGCAGGACGGCGGCGATCAATAAAATCGGTATAAACGGATTCCATTTCATGCGCAAGATCGGCGATACCGCTTGCGGTGACCATCCGCGCGCCACCTTTTAGAGTGTGTAAGTCGCGCTGTAACGCCTGCAGTGCGACCGTGTCGCCTGCATCACTTAAAAATGCTTGCAGATATTCATTGCGGTTGGTCAGCGCTTCGGCTTCTTCTAAAAACACCTCTAAAATATCAGGGTCAGGCAAGCCGTGCGCCCATGATTGTTGAATGATTCTATCTAAACTTAAAGTATCAGCAGTTTTTTCGATACGATGTGTATACTCATCTGCGAGGATTTGGGAATCAGAAGTAGCCTGATGTTTCGGCATCGGTACAATAAGTTCGACGGTTTTTGGTAACGCTGCCGCTTTTTCGAACTGCTGTAATTGCTCAATCAGTTCAGGGGTAAAAAATGATTGTTGATAACGGACAATATGCGCTACTTGCAATGACAACGTGTCTTGCACAACTTGCATAATTTCAAGCCACTGAGAATCTGGCACACGTCTTTCTTCGACAAACGCCTCGTAAATGCTCTCCGCCTCATGGGTTAAATCGCCAATACTACGAATTCCCGCCATTCGCGCCCCACCTTTGATGGTATGCAGGTGGCGTTGTAAGACTTTTAAGGTATTGATATTCTTAATATCAGAGCGCCATTTACTAAAGCTTTCATTTAGCGCATCATCAAGCTCTTGTGCCTCTTCTAAGAAAATTTCTAATAGCTCAATATCGGTATCGATAGTCTCAAGCGCAAGCTTAGGCGCCGCAATACTTTGCACTGTCACCTCATCTTCGGCGTCAACACTAGCTCGCGCATTAATATTAATGTCTATATTGCCATCAGCGCTCTCATCATTACTGTCGTCGCTTTGAGAAATATTTTGTAACTGCTCAAGGATTTGCTTGTCGATTTTTAACGAGGTGCTGGCTGCTAAAGCATCAAATAAACCGACCAATTGCGCGTGCCCAGCAAGTAAAGCTGCCTGAATCTCAGTATCAGCAGACTTTTTAGGATGTTGACTTAAATAAGCATAAGCATTGCCTAACTCATTGAGAACGGTAGTAAATTTTGGAAACGCTTGTGCCTTGCTGGTTAGGTATTTTATCTGTGAAATTTGCTGCGCTATATAAGCCTGAGCTTGTGCATCGTCTGAATTGTTAAAGACGGCTTCTAGCTGCCATTCAGCATCCAGTAATTCATTGATGTGATCATCCAACAATTGATTTATCGTTGGCCTATCATCGACTGGGTTTTCGCTATCGCTAATATGATACTGCTCACCAAGCATGGCTTGTAAAGAGGCAATGTCTTGCTGACTTTGCATCTCTTCTAACGGAACATCTTGCTCCTGAACGTTTTGTTTGTCATTGTCTAGCTTATAATTGTCTAGATAGCCCTCAACAAGCGTCACAGACTGAGCGAGCGCCTTTAGATGTTGAGCATTCATTGGTGTATCTTGCTGCTGTAGAAGCTCTAAACTTTGCTCTATGGTCGCGCCGACCTCACTAATTGCTGCCAACGCGCTCGAGCCAGAAGCCGCCCTTAAGGTATGAAACGCGCGGACAATCTCATCACTCACAGTAATATAAGCCTCATCTTGATGGTGATGGACAAAGTCATTTACGCTTTCTAATAACTCTTCCGCTTCTTCAACAAAAATATCAAAAAAGGCTTGCTCTTCCTCGCTCCGAGGCGTCAAAACGATGGGCGCTTCTGCTATTTTCTCATTCATAGAATGAATCGTTTGTAACATGCTGTCAATATTGTTGTCACTGTCGACATTATCATAACCATTATCGCCAGCACGTTTCTTATCAGAGTTCTTATCATTAAAATTTTTATCATCAGAACTGTGAGCAGTGCTTGTATCATACTGTGATTCAGAGCTCATAAATAGTTGACTATGTAGCATACGGTAGCTGAATTCATCACCCAACTGTTTGCTGTAAGCCTGAGCACAAGCCACCCATAATGACACAATCGCAGGATAGTCTTGGCTGTCACTTTCAAAGGTAGTTAACAATGCTGGATAAGCTGCTAATACATCACCGATAAGTTGCTGTATATCTATAGAAGCTGCAATAGTATTGTCTAAAATACGGTTCAGCATGTTTTCTATCGACCACGCTAACTCAGCGCTATAATGAGCACCAACCATTCGACCCGAACCTTTTAAGGTATGAAAGCCGCGGCGAATGTCTGTGAGTTTGCTCAAGTCATTAGGAGTAAGCTGCCAATGCTCATACAGAGGACCAATTTCGTCCAAGACTTCATTGGCCTCTTCGATAAATATCTCTTTAATATCAGGATCTGCATCATTGGCATCCATCGGTAGCGGCTGAGCAGCTAACATAAATGGTTCTAATACAGCGGGTATTTCTAAATCTACTAATGAAGCGGAAAGCTCTTTTTCCGCTTCAAAAACTTCGTTAAAGGTGCTAATACTAACCGTTATATCTGAATTGTCTATTTGTTCAATGTCTAAAATTGCCTCATCCGACAACAGTTCTTCTTCTGATATCGCATTATTTTCTTCAATATTGTCTGTAGAAGAATTACCTTCAAACGCTTCTAAACCAGTATACATAGGTTGCTGGCTCATTAAATTGTTGCTTTGCAAGATAATAATGGCAGGATCAAAACTTGGCGGGTCCTGCGCTTCAAAATCACCCAACATCGCTGGCAGACATTCGGTAGTTTGGGTTACTAGCGCAACGACCTCATCTGTCACCGGTAATGTTTTGTCCAACAGACGATTGAGCAGATTTTCAATTGACCAGGCCATCTCACTAATACTAAAAGCCCCAACCATTCGTCCTGACCCTTTTAGGGTATGGAACGCTCTACGTACTTCAGTTAATGGCGTTAAGTCTTGCGCATCTTGTTGCCAAATTGGTAAAAAATCCTCTAAGTCAGCAACAACCTCTTCAACCTCTTCGATAAAAATATCACGAATATCTTCATCAACATCAAAGTTATCGGGCTTAAGCCCACTGCGAGCATTTGATAAAGCGGCGCTCTCTGTTTTATCACTATTGTTCGTACTGCTATCGTTAGCTGAATCAATGTTTTTACTATTAATAGGCGCAATCTCACCACTGTCATCATAGCGCAGTACATCATTTGTCACTTGTTTTTGAGTTAAAAAGGTATCATTAACCGTTTCAGGTGCCTCAATATAGCCACCAAGCAGCGCTGCTGCCTTATCGATATATGCGTTTGCCTTTGTTAGTAATGGTTGATCAAAGACTTGCTGAGCAAGATAGTCAAGTAGCAACTCAATAGAGGTCAAACCTTCTGCTAAGGCTTGGGTAACATCCCAGCTAAGTATTTCAATCTCATGGGTGTTTAGTTGGTCGAATATATCAGCTATTTTATTTGTGGCTTGGCGAATGGATGGCAGACCCATGCTATCGAAGGCAGCGCCAATTTTGGTAAAGTCCGCTGTGTCTGGCAATAGTTCTATGTGTTGGCGCTGAATATAATCGTTAAAGCCTTGTTTAACATCTTCGACAGCAATACGTAGCTCGCGCAACTCTTTATCGTTTGTGATAATTTGGTGGCTATTTTCTACTTGCAAGCTATCCAAGTTATCACTAGCAATAACTTCAGCTTTAGGAATAAAAGAAGCAGCGTCCCCTATCTTGCTTGAGATAATTTGTTCAGTATTGTAGATAGCATTATGTAATTCTTGGAGTTGCTGCTCAATTTGCCACTGCTCTTTTGACTGCTCTTTTATCACTTCATTGTGTGCAATTAAGTCACGTTCTATATCCGTTAGGATTGATGCCGCTTGTGAGGCAAATAATGTCCAACCTCGACTTTCTAGCTGATTGCTTATTTGTTGTAGTGGTTTAATTAGGGTTTTCGGTTTATCAAGACTAAAAATAAGAGTATCGATATCATTTAATATGCGCGGCAAAAAGCGCGTTTCTATATCCGGTTGCCATGCGCTGCGCAGTATAGACAGAGTATTCTCGCTATGTTTGGCAAGACTGCTGCTTTCGATATAAATACTTGTTACGAGGTTGTCGATAAGGCTCGGCGATACCTTACTTTGTTGGGCGCCGGACTCTATCAGCGCATCTAACTGACTTAATAGCGCCGCATAATACTTAGGCAGCGGAGTTTCATTATATGCAAGGTCATGCAACCAAATTTCAGTCAAATACCAAAGACGCTGCAAATCGCCATCTTGTGTCGTTTGCCATAAGTATTGACTGACCTTTTCCAAGATCGCCAGTATAGAAGGATTATTGGTATCAGCTGCGAGTAACGCTTGCACTTGTTGACGCCAAACCAATAATAGCTGCTGATACTGCTCATCATCCAAACTGACCACATCTATAATGGCTGGTATCACAATTTCAATAGGGTCATGATTAGCAACGCTAGCAGAACTGTTATCTTCAGAGTCTAAATAAGCATCAAGATGATCGGTCGCTATATCATAACGTGCTAAGACTTGCGTCAGCTCAGCTGATGTTTTATTTATCAAAGCCCTGTGCTGATTACCCGTATGCGCATAGTAAATCAGCTCACGCGTAAGTAATCGATGCGCTACTTGACCAACATGGCTCGCATCGGCACAGAAGCTGTTTGCTTCTACTTCGGCTAGTAAACTAAGTTTAGTGGCCAAACTAGCCAATGTTGGCAAGTTAATCATGGTCAAGGCGCCACTAATCTGATGATAGCTCTGTACCATCTGCTCATAATCAGCGCTTTTTTCACCTAATTGCCAGCCATCAGCTATCTGTGATAATTGCTGACTAAACACTGGTAATAACCACTCAAGCGTCACCATGTTATTGGGCTGGTTTTTCATAAATTTATCCTAACTCGTCTAGGCGCTAATTTAGGCACTGATTTTTTGCCATGCGTTAATCTGTGGGTGCGCAATACGGCGCATGTTTGAAGGACGCCAAAATAACGCCTCACCTGGAGCCAATATAATATAACCACCCAACGCACACTGCTCTGATAGCCGCGCTAAGATGTCACGCTGATCAAACTTACGAAAATAGAGCAGCATGTTTTGGCAGACAATTACTTGTTGTAAATGCGGCGTTGGCGGTTTTTTATCGATAATGTTGTGTAAAGCAAAGTGTACATGCTGTTTTAACGTCGGCATAACCTGCCAGTGCTCACGAACTCTTTTTTCCGTATTTTCTTTAATAGCCACAGGAAGAAAGCGTAGTTCTTCAATGATGCTTGCTGGGCGCAATGGCTGGATAAACTGCTGACAATCTTGCGGAATTAAAGCCTGTTGATTTTTATCATACCGTCCTAGGCGTGCTTTTTTTAAAGCTTGCTGACTGACGTCAGTCCCTAATATGGTGTAATTAGCCAGCTGCTTTGTCGCCAAACTCATGGCCAGCGACCAAGTCTCTTGCCCACTAGCACAGCCTACGCTCCAAATACGAAATGTTTCATCAAGCTTAGTAGCCTTACTGTTATTAGTATGGTCGCTAGAGCTAGCAGTATGGTTACTAGAGCTGGCATTGATTAGCTGCGCTCGTTGATGCTGCAAAGCACACGCAGTGACAAATTTTATCGAAGGCAGATGCCGAAAAAAGCGGCTTTCATGAATCAGCACTTTATCCAATAATTGCTGACGCAGCTCATAGTTAATCGGTAGCTGATTCCATAATTGTGTGATGGTCAGACCATACAATAACGCCGTTTGACTGATTGCGTTGACCAACCACTTACGCTGAATAGGCGGTAATACAAAGCCAATCTCTTGCTCTATATAATTTTGCCACTGCTCGCTATCAAAAGCAGCATCATGCTTTAAAGCTTCGGCCGCTAAAGCGTCAGCTTTATTCATGATAAGGCTGTCTTTTTGAGTATGATTATTCACGTGACCCGCTATTAATAACCAATCGTTTTTACATACTATCCGAAATTATTTCATCAATCTCTAAATATTCATCGTCGATCAGCTCTTGATCCAACTGCTCATCATTATTAGAAATCTTGAAGCCTGTTACCGACTCCTGCAGTGCCGCCGCCATTTCGCTCAGCTCACCAATAGAACGCGCTGTTGCCATCGAACCTGATGAGGTTTGTGAGGTAATATCTTGAATGATATTCATCGTATGCGAGATATGACCGGCAGACTCGGCCTGTTGCATAGCCGCGTTAGAGATGTTTTGAATAAGATCAGCCAAAGTATTAGAAACGGTTTGCACCTCTTCTAGCGCCTCACCTGCATCTTTTGCCAAACGAGCACCACGAACCACTTCAGAGGTCGTTGATTCCATTGACATTACTGCTTCACTGGTATCGGCCTGAATGGTTTTTACTAGCGTTTCAATCTGTTTGGTTGCGTTTGCTGAACGCTCAGCCAGACGTTGAACTTCGTCGGCAACCACCGCAAAGCCTCGACCGGCTTCCCCTGCCATCGACGCCTGAATCGCAGCATTCAACGCCAAAACGTTGGTTTGGTCAGCAATATCGTTAATCAGACCAACGATATCACCAATCTCTTGCGAAGATTCACCCAAGCGTTTGATACGTTTTGAGGTCTCTTGAATCTGATCTCGAATAACGTTCATACCTTCAATTGAGCGTTGTACCACTTCTGCACCATTGTAGGCAATGGCAACTGAACGCTGTGCAACCGTTGCTGATTCTGAAGCGTTATTGGATACTTGGTCGATCGATACCGTCATCTCATTAATGGCCGCTGATACCCCAGCGATTTCTTGTGCTTGGTGCTCAGATGCCTCAGCAAGTTCAACCGCGTTCATCTGCGTTTGCTCTGACGACTGCGAAACGCGCTCCGCGGTACTGTTGATGACTAGTACCAACTGACGTAATTGGTCAATCGCAAAGTTAACAGAGTCAGCAATCGCGCCAGTAAAATCTTCTGATACGGTCGCATTTACCGTCAAGTCACCATCTGCTAAATCGCCCAGCTCATCAAGTAAGCGTAAAATTGCAATCTGGTTTCGCTCATTCTCTTCTTGGATTTGACGAGCGCGCTCAGATTCCGCTTCCGCTTCTTGACGACGGCGTAAGGTTTCTTTTTCAATAAGCAAACGTTCTGAGCCGCCACGTTGTTTTAGTAACTGGTATAAAGCAAATAATGCACCAACTACCCCTAAAACAAAGACAATCATTGGTAATATGACTGACTGATTAAAATCCGTTAAATACTGACTGACCGATGATAATGAACTGACCAGCCAAAACAGGCAAGCCACACTCACTAAAGCACAAAGCCCTAATAATAGCTTCCATTTACTATTAACATCTGTCGTTGTTTTATTCGTACCAGCTACAGGGCTGCTTATAACATCACTCATCGTGCCTATTCCTTTCAAACAATCATCAAAGTCGTGTCGTGACTGACTCTGAAATCATATTGCTATCAAAACAACAGTGATTCACAAAGCCGGTATGAATGCTGACATATCATCGAACCATGTCAGCCTTTGTTCTTCTATCGTTTTAACCAATGTCGCTTTAACAAAAACAGTTGTTTGTTAGAGCGGTTAATTTACCCGAAGCAGTTATTTATTAAAGAACTTTATGCTTAGGTTTATATGGCGGCATCGATATATTGCAAATCCTGTGCCAGTAAGCTTGGCATGAATACATACCAATCTTGCTCATCTTTAAAAAACTTGCCGTGGTTATAAGGCGCAAACGGTGAGCTAGGCTCAAGCGCTTCTGCACGGTATTGGTCTTGAGTAAATTGCTCAATACCAAGCACCTGATCGACCAGCAGTCCTGAAAACATATTATGATAATCAATAACAATGACTTTACGCTGGCTCATTTGCGATAATCGGCTGGGCACTTGTAAGAACCGAGACAAATCGGTTAATGGTAACAAGCGCCCACGAATGTTGGCGATGCCGAGCATCCAAGGCTTTACTAAAGGTAAGCTGGTATATTCTGGCATGGAGAGTACTTCTGATACTTGGCCCATCGGCGCCACTAAACGCTGACCGCCAATTTCAAATACCACTCCTTGCCAATCAAACTCTTTTCCTCCGCGGCGATCACTTTTGCGCGCGCGTGCTAAGTCTGCTATGCGCAGCAGCTCAATAAATCCTCTGGATGCCACAAGCTACCCCATTACTTTGCGAATTATCTGGACCAGACCGCTTTCGTCAATTGGTTTAGTAATATACTCTTTAGCGCCTTGACGCTTGCCCCATACTCGATCGGTTTCTTGATTTTTGGTACTAATAATAATGATAGGAATATGAGACGTCGTTTTACCGCGTGTAATCTTACGGGTTGCCTGAAAACCATTCATCTCAGGCATCACTACATCCATTAGAATGACGTCTGGTAGATGATCGGCGGCCATCTGACAGCCTTGCTCTCCATTAGTCGCCTCTAATACTTGAAAGTTATTTTTAGAAAGCATGTCGCGAAATTTCGCCATCTCGGATGGCGAGTCGTCAATGACTAAAACAGTAGTCATAGGTATTTCCTTTATTT
>NZ_DKGQ01000057.1:141839-152030 GCF_002453355.1 Psychrobacter sp. UBA6766
TTTTTAATAATATCTATTAAGATATAGTGTTAAAACAAACCGATTGAAAATAAGTGGCTTTGATTGAATAAAAGCATTATTTTTTCATCGTGACTAAAATTAAGTAATAAGGCCTTATCATTAACCTGCGTGACCCACCTTATAAGGATTTTATATAGCAGGTTTTTAAAGCGCTACTATTAATCGTACTGACTAGTTAACGATAGAGATTATCGATACTGATTAATCGCCTCAAAAAGTTCATCTTTGCTAAAAGGCTTAGTCAAATACTCATCAGAGCCAACAATGCGACCACGGGCTTTATCAAACAAACCATCTTTAGATGACAACATGATCACAGGCTTGCTGGCATAATCTGGATTATTTTTTATCAATGCGCAGGTTTGATAACCATCCAAGCGTGGCATCATAATGTCCACAAAAATGATATCGGGATTATGATCGACAATTTTGGCTAAGGCGTCAAAACCGTCAATGGCGGTGACAACTTCACAGCCTGCTTTTTGCAATAAGGTTTCTGCGGTACGGCGAATGGTTTTTGAGTCATCAATTACCATCACTTTTAAACCATCAAAATTATTTTCCATTATCTCTGTCCTATTAACGACTATTTATTCGTGGTGCTATCTATAAATACAAACTATCAATTTAATCACACGATACAACCAACCTAAGCTATTCATAAAAATAAATAAGCGCTCATCTCAATTGAGCAGTTGGCTTATGTTATATAAAAGATAAATAACCATTTCAGTTTTGTATTGTGGTGTGTCCTCATAGCTAAGTTTGTACTCTCAATGCCTGTCTATTCACTAAGTATTTTAAATAGAGCATGACCTTCGGTCACTATACGCACTTTAAGGTAAATTATCTTAGCAAATTGCGCGGTATTTTAAATTTTTTTGACGTTTTATAATAGGTATATAGTATTGAGCAAACCTGCTATTTAGTCATCGATTCAACTGCTCAATTGTCAAAAAACTGTTAGCTTTCTAAACACCTCTACGAGGTGCTTCTACTAAAGCTATGAATATAAACTTTTTTAAGCCCTGCTATATTTTGGGTATTATATAGAAACAGCGAATATCTTACCGAATAATTTTCTTTTGTCATAAAAATGTATCAAGATATTTTATTATGTTCGTTTTAGCACAGTTATGACCGCATTTCCAGTTATTTGATGAATTTATGTTCAAACGAATGAGTATAAATAAATTACTTTAACGCAATTTATTTTATGAGTTGTCTCTATCGTTGGCTACTTGTTTCGCGTGTTCTCTATACAGACAAACTCAAATTATTAAATCTAATTTATAAATAAAGGGTAATCATTTCACCGCCACAAAATTCACTATATAATAAAAATTCGTTGACGAGGGTGCGAGGGTGATAGACATGTCAGATTTTATGGGTTTAAAACGCTTAAGTGCTATCTTTTCAAGTACTATGTCTTCAAATACTGTGTCTTCAAGTACTGTGTTTTTAGCTTCTAGCCTTCTAAAAAACAGCATTTGTCTTTTGAGCACTGCATTACTTATTGCCTGCCAACCCTCCCCTCCCACCTCAGAACCTATGACTGCCGAAAATAGTGAGGCGTTTAATACGCCGCTTCTTATACGCGCTGATAGCATCACGATGACGCCTGATCATATCCTAAGTATCAAGCCAACCCGTTATCAGCCGAGTCTTGGTTTAGAAGGTGACATTGAACCTATCAGACAAGTGAATCTAATGGCTGCCCAAGCGCTGACAGTAGAGCAGGTACTAGTGAATAAAAATCAACGGGTAGAAAAAGGCGCACCATTATTTACGGTTCGACGTCGAGCAGCGCCAACTAAACCAATAGACTCAGCGGCGCAGCCAACCAATGAAGAAGCATCCGTAAATTCAACAGAGGCAGAAGGTAATAACAATGCTGCTATTAAGCCCGAACCATCGGCCGCGAGTAATACTCAAGCGTCGCCAAATGATATCGCCATAAATAGTACAAACGCACTAAAAACCAATGCAGATGTGACTGTAGATAACGAAATAAGCAACGTGACTAACAGTGACGACAATGTAGGATTAGATAATAATCAAAGCTCTACAAGCCCAGAGCAATCGAATAATTTGCTCACGGTGCGCGCGAGTTTTTCAGGCCGTATCGAAAAGTTGTATGTTAAAAAAGGCCAACAAGTAGCGCCGCGCCAGCCATTGTTAACGCTCAGTGATGGAACCGAACTGCATTTTATCGCAAGCTTACCTATTGAAGCCAAATCGCAAATCTCTGTTGGGCAAACGGTTAACTTTACCGCTGACGGTTTGATAGATAAATTTACGGGTCAGGTCAGCAAATTGACCGTCACTGACCTACCAAAACAGCTACTGGTTTATGTCAATGTGGTTGATAATGAAGTCAGTCGTAACCAAATAAAGCCCGGTATGAAGGTGACTGGACGCGTCGACTACGGACAAATAGAAGTTGGCACGATTGTTCCTAAGCGTGCGCTGCACAATGTTGACCTAACTGTGCTACATAGACCGCCTTATAAGCCGTTACGTCCTTTAAGTGCTAATGTCTGGATTATTAAGCAAAACCAGCGTTTGACTCGCCAACCTGTCGAAGTCATCGAGTATGACCCACTGACCAAGCAGTACTTAATCGCCGGTATTACCAACGACAGTTTGATTTGTTTGGCGAACTTACCTATCGAATCTGAAGGCAAAAAAGCAGTGGTTTCATAACTGTTGAAGCCGTTAGTTACATTGTGTAGGAACATTAACAAAGCATGTCTTGTTTAATAACATCCTGTTTAGGCAATATAGCGTATGCTAAATGGCATAGACGAGGCCATTGACAACTGAGCAGTTATTTAGGTTTTCGGCCGTCTTTATTTAAATGGTCTTTAGAGGCTAAGTTAAAATATCTAAAAACATATCATCGTTTAAAATAGATTTAGTAATGACTATGAGCAACCATTGAAAATTAAGAGCGTTAGATTTTAAGGGCATTGAAGCTTTATAGCCGTACTTTTAAAAAAGCATTTTAAATAAACTATAACAACAATTAGAGGAAAAAATTATGAGTAAGCAAATTTTATTAATCGAAGATGATCCAGATTTAGCCGAGTTAATCAGCGACTATCTGACCATGAATTATTATGATGTACATCATGCCGGATTGGGTCAAGAAGGCTTGGATTTACTGGATGCTAAAGAGCGTGACATCGATCTGGTTGTATTAGATTTAATGCTGCCTGATATGGATGGAATGCAAGTTTGCCAGAAAATACGCGGCAATAAAAACAACATGACCAATAAAGTACCAATTATCATGCTGACGGCAAAAGGCGATACCACAGACCGCGTATTAGGTCTAGAGATGGGCGCCGATGATTACATTGCTAAACCATTTGAGCCGCGTGAATTATTGGCGCGTATTCGTGCCGTTATTCGTCGTCATGAGCAGCCAAATCAAGCTGATAGTCAGTCAGACAGCCTTACCTTTGGGCGTTTAAGCGTCTTCCCTGACAGTCATGAAGTTACTATTGATGATCAACCCGTACGCTTGACGACGCATCAGTTCCAGTTACTACATTACTTTGCTACCCACTCTGGTAAAGTTTTAAACCGTGAACAACTGTGGCAGGCGATGCCAAATGATGACAGCTCGGATAATATCGATCGTGCTATTGACGTTCATATTTCTCGTTTGCGTGCGCTTATCGAAGACAATCCGCGCCAGCCAAAACGTATCATTACCGTCCGCGGTGTCGGATACCAATTCGCAACCGATCAAGTTTAAATGGCAAATAAAAGCAAATAACATTAAGTTAGACGTTACCCCTAAGATAGTCTTAATAAAAATAAAAGACCAATAAAATGGTTATACGCGTTTGATAATAGAGATGATTTAATGCAACAACTGGGTTTTCGTTCCGTATTTGCCAAGCTATTTGCCAGTGTCATGCTGGCACTTATCTTATTTGCGGTAGCGATGGTATTATTAACCCAGTTGGTTCATGACAAAGATGCCGGTATTCGCTCAGAGATATTAGCTACGCAAATTTTGGGTCAAATAGACCCATTTTTGCGTGAGCTAAATATCGCGGTTAGCAAAGATAACCGCTTACAGTCGCGCTTTATGCTAGCGGTGGTCAAAAAAAGCTTTGATATTTTTGATGAATCGTTGCAGGCAAAAATGGGTCTATATGACAACGAAGGTCATTTGCTCATGCAGAGTGATAACAGCGATTTGCCACTAGAATTGCCGGCGCCGCCTTCTTTATTGGCTCGCGTTTTTCCTTCTTTTGCAGAAACCTCTCCGACCAAGCAAGCCCAAGTCTATAGTAGTACGGGCTATACGCTATTATACGAATCACGTTTACCGCCAAAAAAACCTGTACTCTCTGCTGCTCTAAACTTATTTACGGGTACGTTATTGCTGCTGCTTATTATGGCAGGCGTGCTTTGGTGGATTGCTCGTACCATTACCTGGCGTATTAACCAGATGAGCCAACAGATGGCACAGTTGGGTGATGGCGACTTCACGGTGCGGGTCAATGCACGCGGTAATGATGAAATTGCATCCCTTGCTCGTGGATTTAACCAAGCAGCAAAAAAAATTGAACACCTCATCAATGCCAATAATCTGCTATTGGCGCACGCCTCGCATGAGCTGCGAACGCCTATCACGCGTATTCGCTTACAGATTGAGATGATGGGAATGTTAGCGGGTGCACTACCCTCCGATACTAAAGAAAAATTTGATAAGCGGGCACAAGCCATCAATCGTGATCTATCAGGATTGAACGATTTGGTTGAGAGTATTTTATTGGTCAGCCGTTTAGACGCTGGTCACGCGCTACAACAGATTGAACAGTTAGACCTATATGACTTGGTCAATCAAGAGCGGCAGCATTATCCTGAAGCAACCTTGATTGGCGAGCATATCGTCATCGATGGTCAGCCGTCGATGCTTACCCATTTAATTCGCAACCTATTAACCAACGCCATGCTGCATGGTAAGCCGCCCATCACCGTCTTACTGTATGGTGTCCAAACGTTGGATAAAGCCAACGATATTCCTGACTATCTTTTGCAAACCATACTGTGCAGCAGCTTTGTCGATTATAACAGCTCAGACTTTGATTCTTATGATGAAGAAGCGCCTGATAGCGACCATGCGCTTGAGGCTATTCAAAATGCACAGCAGCATGATGACCCTATTACTGCTAGCAATGACAAAGTCATATCAACCTCAACAGAAGCAACTTCGACCGCAGCATTACTATCTGCACCAGTGATTTATAAAAATGGTGAAAGCATCACTGCGGATGCTGAGATTGAGGGCAATATTGATAGTGACAACTGTTCAGAAACTGATAAGTTAGCGACTACAAAAACCATTGACTCATCTAATGATCTCAACGATGACCTAAGTAGCGTCGCTGAGACCGAAGCCGCCGTTGAGCCACTTGAGCCACTTGAGCCACTTGAGCCACCATTGCTATTTAACTATCAGCGCTTTACCACTGATTTGACAGAAAAAATTAAAAAAGTTATTTGGCGTGCGGTTCCTGAAAAACAAGAAACTCCTATCGGTGACACTAATGACAAGACTATCAATAAAAATATAGAAGGGGCTGATAAAGGCGTTAGTAATGAGAAGAAGGACGCCAAAAGCGCTTCTCAAGACAATAATAAAGAAAATGGCAATAAAGAGAACGGCGAAACAGCAAACGCCACCCGTAAAGAGGGACTATTTAGTAAGCATCTAAAAAAACCCAAAACCGAGCCAACACGTCCATTACCAAAGTATGCGGTAATGGCCGTCATCGATGAAGGCGAAGGTATCCCTGAAAACAAACGAGAAGAAGTCTTTAGCCCATTTGTACGCTTACAGCAAAAGAATAAAGGCTCGGGGCTTGGATTGTCGTTGGTTGCACAGATTGTCACCGCTCACCAAGGACGTATTATCACAGATACCATTAATGGCCATACACGATTTTTAGTGGTGTTACCTGTCAAGCATGATCCGCATTACCAACATGACAGCCGTCAATAACTTCACCAGTTAACGCTACAGTCAAGATTATCCTTTAGTCATGGATGTCCATATCCAAAACCCTGCATAATATGCTATATTAGCGCCCCTTATTATGGGGTTATTGAAAGCTGGTTTTAATTTGCGTGCAAATAGGCAAAAGAGCCGACAACCGCTTTATAACTTTTAAAATATTTATTGAATTTTGAGCCCTCCATGAGTGACATGATTGTCTTAAACGATGTGACCAAAAGCTTTTTAAGCGACCGGTCTATAAAAGATAAAGACGGCAAGCCACATTGGTTTACTGCTGTTGAGCCGACATCTTTAACGGTAAAACAAGGCGAAATTTTTGGCTTGATGGGCTATTCGGGAGCAGGTAAATCTACCCTTTTACGCTTGATTAATTTGCTTGAACGTCCAGATTCAGGTCAGGTCATCGTAGATGGAACGGATTTAACGACCTTACCTGCCGGTGAGTTACGTATCGCTCGTCATAATATCGGTATGATTTTTCAGCAGTTTAACCTGATGTCCAACCGTACAGTCTATGACAATGTTGCTTTTAACTTAACAGTAGCAGGCTATCCACGCGCCGATATCTATAAGCGCGTGATGGACTGTCTAGAAATCGTTGATTTGACTGACCGTGCGGGGCACTATCCTGCGCAGCTATCGGGCGGACAAAAACAGCGTGTCGGTATCGCGCGTGCTATCGCGCCTAGCCCAAAAGTATTATTGGCTGATGAGCCGACCAGTGCACTTGACCCTTCGACCACGCGTAGCTTATTGACCTGCCTACGCGACATTAATGAACAACTTGGCGTCACCATCGTCATTGTGACTCATGAGATGAGCGTGATTCGCCGTCTATGTGATCGCGCAGCATTATTACATCAGGGTAAATTACTCGAGGTTGCCGATATTCGCGACGGTCTGATTCAGGCCACCACCCCAATTGGCAAAGGCTTAGTCGTTGAGGACTAGTGAGGTAGGAGAATAGACATGTTAACTGGTGCTGAATTATCCGCCTCATTAGACAAACTGCTCGCGCTGCGTAAAGAGATCTGGCAGGCATTTGTAGATACCTTTATTATGCTGGGTATCTCAACGACGGTCGCTATCGTCATTGGTGGTCTGTTTGGGGTGTTTTTATTTTTATCTAGTGATCGGCAGTTTTTGCAAAATAAAACCTTGTATGGCGTCCTTGGTGCCATTACCAACTTTATGCGCGCCTTTCCGTTTGTGATTTTGATGATTGCCATGAGTCCTTTTACCAAAGCCATCGTTGGCACTGGTATTGGACCGATTGCCGCGTCGCTAGTACTAGCAATCGCTGGTTCCTTTTACTTTGCGCGCTTGGTCGAGCAAAATCTACGCGAAGTACCACGCGGCATTATTGAAGCAACGGAATCGATGGGTGCGCGTCCTTTTACCATTATCAAAGTACTGCTTAATGAGGCGCGCTCTGGTTTGGTGTTATCCGTGACCATCTTATGTATCAGCCTGCTATCATTTTCAGCGGCAGCTGGTATGATTGGCGGGGGTGGTTTGGGGGATTTGGCCATTCGTTATGGTTATTATCGCTATCAAACTGAAGTCATGGTTTTTATCGTCATTATGTTATCAATTATGGTTATCGCTATTCAGGCGTCTGGTAATTGGATAGCCACGCGTTTAGATAAACGTTAAGTTTAAATGCGCGAAATATCTAATATGAATAATACTTAAGGTTTAATGCTGATTCATCCTAAGCAAATGCTTGACTTTGAAACTGATTCCCTTTAATTTTGTTACTATCTTAACAGCCTTTAACTTAGCAGCATTACTATTCATAATGTTGCTTTTTTAATGCGAATTTTTACTGTTGACGTTTACTCCCCTATTCCCCATCCCTTCTTATTAAGGAAGCTTCATGAAATTAACAGATATCAGCCGTCAGCTCGCGACCGCACTGGCGACGGTTGGCGTATCAGGTCTTGTATTGGTCGGTTGTAACAACTCATCTGCACCAGAAGCCACCAAAGAGCCTGTTACTGAAGGCAGCACTGAAACGACTACAGAAACGGCCGCGACTGGTGATATCGATCCTGAGCACAGCAAAATTGTCATCGGTACCACCGAAGGCGACTTTGCCGATATGGTTCGAAATCAAGTAAAAAGCTCATTAGAAGCGCAAGGTTATGAAGTTGAGCTAGTGACGTTTACCGATTACGTCCGTCCAAATATCGCTTTGGCTGATGGCGATTTAGATATTAATATCTTCCAGCATAAGCCTTATCTTGATACCTTTAAAAAAGAGAACAATCTTGATTTGGTCGAAGTTTTCCAAGTTCCAACCGCGCCACTTGGTATCTATACGGGTAAGAAAACCTCGCTAGATGACGCCTATAAAGGCATGAGCGTTTCTGCTCCTAATGATCCAAGTAACTTTGCTCGTGCGTTGGTTATGATGGATGACCTTGGCTGGATTACGCTAAAAGACAATATCGACCCATTAACGGCGTCAAAAACCGATATCGCTGATAACAGTAAATATGACATTAAAATCGTTGAGCTAGAAGCTGCTCAGCTACCACGCGCTCGTGATGAAGTTGATTTTGCTATCATCAACGGTAATTATGCAACCGATGCAGGTATCAAGCTGACTGAAGCACTATTCCAAGAGCCAAGCTTTGCGTATGTTAACTGGTCAGCGATCAAAACGGCTGATAAAGACAAAAAGTGGGTTAAAGACGTCACTAACGCTTATAACTCAGATGCCTTTAAAAAGTATGCTCATGATACTTTCCCAGGCTATAAATACCCAAAAATTTGGGGTGAGAGCAATGCTACTGCCCCTGCCACCACTACTGCCCCTACGACCGATACCGCACCAGTTGCAGAAGCTGCTTCTAAGTAACTAAAGATTTAATAGCTTAAAACACTTCGTTTCGACGACGTATTTTAAGAAAGCAATAAATTAAATAGAAAAGCCCATTATTAGTAAATAATGGGCTTTTTTGCTTTTAAATCTTATTGCCTGAGTACAATCACCAACTCAAAATGGCGTTACAGCCTGTTTGTCGTTTGTAGGAAAGCGTCACCCGCCCTTTCACTTGTCGCCGCTTTTTTTTATAGTAGATTGGATAAATAGAGTTTCAATCAATTATTTTGATTATTTAACCGTCTATTAATAAAACAAGGTATTAACAAAACACAGTATTAATAGATCAAACAAAACAACAAGGATAATAATATGCGTGCTAAAACTTATAATATTCGCACTGCTGGTCAAGCGAACATTCCGGTATTAGGATTGGGAACTTGGCAATCAACGGGTCAAGATTGTATCGATGTGGTCAGCCAAGGTTTGCAGATGGGCTACGAGCACATTGATACCGCTCAAGCTTACGACAATGAAGTCGAGGTCGGAAAAGGCATTAAACAATCAGGCGTTGCTCGCGATAAGTTCTTTTTAACGACCAAAATATTCCCTGATGATATGAAGTTTGAGCCAGAAAAACTTATTGCGGCTGCTAAGCGTTCATTAGAAAATTTAGATACCGATTACGTTGATTTACTGCTGCTGCATTGGCCTGATGATCGGGTGCCTTTATCTGAAACCATTCCGGCGCTTTGTGAGCTACAAAAACAAGGGCTGACTCGTAATATTGGGGTATCTAACTTTAATATCGCCAATATTATCGAAGCTAAAAAATATGCTGATGTGCCGATTGCGGTTAATCAGGTTGAGTTTCATCCTTTTATTAAGCAAAACACTCTGCAGACTTTTTTAAATAATCATCACATTTTATTAGAAGCATACTCGCCACTCGCGCGTGGTGACGTGTTTGATAATGAGGTCATTAAAGAAATTGCTGACAAGCACGGAATTACCCCAGCGCAAGTATCGCTGGCGTGGATTTTATCTGACCAGCATCGCGTTGCGATTCCAAAAACATCCAATCCTGATCACTTGCAAGGTAATTTAGATGCTATTAATGTACAGTTAAATAGCGATGAACTTGAAAAAATCGGTAGTTTAGCACGTAGCGATGGTCGTAAAATTGAGCATCCAGATTATTCACCAGAATGGGATGATTAATCAATAATACTTGTTTGAATATTAAATTGAGCACAAAAAAGCCAGTGGCATATCTGAACTGACCCCCGAAACTTGG
>NZ_DKGQ01000055.1:0-5654 GCF_002453355.1 Psychrobacter sp. UBA6766
GGGCGCAACTTTAATTGTTGGGTTTGGTATTATTCAAATAAAAAAAGCGACCTCAACGGGTCGCTTTTTCTTTGAATAATAAACTTTAAACGTTTTGAGATATCAATCAGCTAAGGTTTTAACCAACTCAAATCTCGGTATTTCTTTACCATCAACTTCAACGGTTTCTGTAAACATGGTTAATGGTCGAACCCAAACGCCATACTCACCGTAGAGGCAGCGATAAACCACTAACGCTTCTTCGGTCTCTGAATGCTGCGCGATATGCAAAACTTGGTAAAGACTGCCTTTGTAATGGCGGTAAATGCCTTGGGTGACGCTACTAAAATTATTATTTTCCATGCTTAGCTAGCCTCTCTATTAACCTGGTTTTATGTTTAGGCCATTCTTCTTTTGACATGCTATACATCACTGTATCCGAAATAACACCATCACGGCGCACTCGATTACCTCGAATCACACCATCTTTCTTAGCACCTAAACGTTCAATAGCTTGTTGTGAGCGGTCGTTTCCAATATCTGTGCGCCAACCTACTGTCTGATACTCTAGTGTTTCAAATATATAAGTGAGTAGCATAAGCTTACAGGTGGTATTGGCAGGCGTGCGCCAATACGATTTGGCATACCAGGTATAGCCAATCTCTAAGCGTTTGCTATTTGGTAAAATATCATGAAAACTCGTTGAGCCAATCGCTTTACCATTTAATTCATCGATAACCACAAAAGCTTTTCTATCAGGCATTGATGCGGCCGTATTGATATAGTCAATAACCTTGTCTGGCTCAGGTACTGAAGTCACGTTTATTGTCCATAACTCACCATCTTGGCAAGCTTGGGTTAAATCATTGGCATGAGTTAACATTAATGGCTTAAGAATAATGCCGTTACTTAATAAAGTAGGAAGGTCTAACATCTATCTCTCCTTAAGCCATAATGAACGTAGAAACGCTCGTTACCTAGCTCAACCTCTTAACTAAGCAACCGTCACTTTTGCATACGCCTTTTTACCTGCTTGGATAACGACTGTCTGACCAGACGTTAAGCTAAAGCCAGCGTCGACGACTTTGCCATCTACTTTTACTGCGCCACGCTTGATCATATCTTTAGCAGATGAGCTGTTTTTGGCAAGTTCTGCTTGGTTTAGGATTTGCGTGATAAATAATGCGTCCTGCCCTTCTAACTCTAACGTCACTTCTGGTAAATCAACTGGCAATTCGCCATCAGCCAATACGTTACCCGCTGATTTGTGCGCATTAGCGGCAGCTTCGGCATCATGGAAGCGCTCGATTAATTCTTCGGCAAGAATGCGTTTGATCTCTTGTGGATTGCGACCGTTTTCCATCTCTGCCATTAACGCTTCGACTTCTTCCATCGGCTTAAAGCTTAAAAACTCAAAGTAGCGACGGATTAAAGTATCTGGCATCGACAGCAGTTTTTGGTACATGGTGCCCGGCGCATCGTAAATACCGACATAGTTGCCAAGTGACTTAGACATTTTATTAACACCGTCTAGCCCTTCCAAAATTGGCACAGTGATACAAACTTGTGGCTCTTGCCCATAACGACCTTGCAAAGTACGTCCTATCAAGATGTTAAAGGTTTGATCGGTACCGCCCAGCTCGACGTCGGCTTTTAGCGCGATAGAGTCATAACCTTGCACCAATGGGTATAAAAATTCATGGATAGCAATGGGCGTTTGCGCCGCGTAGCGTTTAGAGAAATCATCGCGCTCAAGCATGCGTGAGACGGTCAACTGGCTAGAAAGCTGAATCATATCGCCTGCTGACATGTCTTTGAACCATTCAGAGTTAAAGACAATCTTAGTTTTTTCTTTATCCAAAATTTTAAAGACTTGTTCCGCATAAGTCTGCGCGTTGACTTTGATTTGCTCATCGGTCAGTGGTGGACGCGTGCTGTTTTTGCCAGAAGGGTCACCAATCTTGGCGGTATAATCGCCGATTAGAAAATAAATCTCATGACCCAAATCTTGAAAATGCTTTAGCTTATTAATCAATACGGTATGACCCAAATGCAGGTCAGGTGCGGTAGGATCAAAGCCTGCTTTAATACGTAGCGGGCGATTCAGTTTCAACTTCTTAACCAAATCGTCTTCCGATAAGATTTCTTGCGTACCGCGCTGAATCAGGGCAAGTTGTTCTTCTAGAGTGTATGAATGGTCTGTCATGATGCTCTCTTTATTGTCTTTATTAAAAGGGTAAAGCGTTTGGGGTAATTAGAATCTTGTAGCCCGTAAAAGATGTTAGAATTTGAGGGATATACTAGCGTTTTTTGAGGTAAATTGCCATGACCAAGCCTACCCAGACTATGAATGATCCTGAAAACACCGAATTTTTAGTTGACTCACCTAATTTAATAAATAATAACGATGATACAAACTACACTTCCTTAACCGATGCGCTTGAGCAAACGGTGTTTGAAAACTTCGATGATGGCTTATACATCGGCATGATGTCTGGCACCAGCTTGGATGGTATGGACGCCGTGCTTTGCCAATTCGGTGGTAAAGAAAACACTCAACAACCGATGCGATTATTAGCAACTCGTAGTCAGGATTTCCCACCACGATTGCGTGAGGTGTTATTGGCTTTATGTCAGCCAAATGGCGTCAATCAATTAACACCAACACTGGGTGAACCGAATAGCGAGCTAGACTGGTTCGGTTGGGCAAGTAAAGCCTACGCTGAATTTGCCAGCGAGGTGGTCAATAATTTATTACAGCAATCCAATACAGATGCAGAGTCGGTGCTGGCGATAGGCTGTCACGGTCAAACGGTCCGTCATCGCCCGCAAATGGGCTTTAGCTTGCAATTGGTCGATGCCAATATTATTGCCGAGCATACTGGCATTAGTGTCGTTAGTGATTTTCGTCGCCGCGATATGGCCGTCGGTGGTCAGGGTGCGCCATTGGTTCCTGCCTTTCATCAAGCCTTATTTGCCACGCCTGATAGCACGCGAGTATTATTAAACTTGGGTGGAATTGCCAATATAACGGTCTTACCAGCTAATAATACACTTGATAATAATACCCCTGTTAACGATGCTCTTGTTAATAACAGTCACGTGGTTGGTTATGACACCGGTCCTGCCAATTTATTGTTAGATGCTTGGACGACACTCCATACGGATAAAGATTACGATGCTGGTGGCGCTTGGGCACAATCTGGTCAAGTCATTGAGCCACTACTTAATCAGCTAATTGAGCATCCATTTTTTGCGCGAACGTATCCGAAAAGCACAGGTCGTGAAGACTTTAACTTAGCGTGGTTACAAAATCAGCTACAAAAATTCGATCAGGCCTCTGCTCATATTCGTTACTCATCAGCGGATGTGCAAGCAACGCTCACCGAGCTGACCGCCATGAGTGCCAGTATGCAAATCAATATGTTTATTAATGCTCATGAAAAAAGCTCGGTATACGTCTGCGGTGGCGGTGCGTTAAATGAATATTTAATGACCCGCTTACAAGCACACCTGCCCCATTGTACGGTAGAAACCACGGCAAGCTTGGGACTGAATCCCGCTTGGGTGGAAGCGGTTGCTTTTGCCTGGCTAGCCAGACAAACGCTGATGGGCGAAATGGGTAACCTGCCCGCCGTCACTGGCGCAAGTAAAGGCGTGGTATTAGGGCAGGTTTGTTTTGCTTGATTGGTCAAATTTTAGTTTACACACGTGCACTTATGTGTTTTATAATGGCTTTTGAAATAGCATCCTCTTAGGACCGTAAGTACAGGATATAACGCATGAGCCAGCACAGCATTTTACCGACCGACTCACTGAACGAACCATCGTCGAATAATAGCACCATGGATATTGCGGCGAAACAAGCATATAAGCCACGGCAAAAACCACCGCACTATGAGCGTCCTGACGATATGCGTGTGGTAGTGACGGGTATGGGCGCGGTGACACCTTTGGGATTGGATGTCGAAAGCTCATGGGCACGCCTACTTAACGGTGAGAGCGGTATTACGCCGATTACCCACTTTGATGCTACTGACTATCGCGCGCAAATTGCGGGCGTGGTCAAAGACTTCGATGCCAAACAATATATGAATGCTAAAGACGCACGCCGCTATGATGAATTTATGCATTATGCGGTTGCTGCGTCCGCTATGGCTTTAAAAAATGCTGGTTTTATCGATGAAGTCAGCGCGGCTGATGCGCCTGTACAAGATGTCGATCAAGAACGCTTTGGGGTGATTTTAGGCTCAGGCATCGGCGGTATCCAAACCATTGAAAACAGTCGTGATACGCTGCGTGAAAAAGGCGCTAGCAGGGTTTCTCCTTTTATTATTCCAGGCTCTATCGTCAATATGGCAGCAGGTCTAGTGGCGATTAAACATACCTTAAAAGGTCCAAACCTTGCGACATCGACTGCTTGTACCACCGCAACCCATGCGATGGGACTTGCCGCACGTTTAATTGCGTATGGTGATGCGGATGTGATGCTGGCGGGTGGCAGTGAAAAAGGCTCAAGCCCGCTCGGCATATCAGGTTTTGGAGCGATGCACGCCTTATCTACTCGTAATGATGAACCAACTAAAGCGTCGCGTCCCTTTGATAAAGACCGTGATGGTTTTGTACTTGGTGATGGCGCAGGCGTGGTCGTTCTTGAAAGTCTTGCCCATGCCAAAGCGCGCGGGGCAACGATACTCGCTGAATTGGTGGGCTTTGGGATGAGTGATGATGCTAGCCATATTACAGCACCACCGGAAGATGGCAGCGGAGCGGCTCGTGCCATGCGCAACGCCCTAAACGATGCTGGTATTGAGCCTGCCGTCGTTGGCTACGTCAACGCTCATGGTACCAGCACCCCTGCTGGTGATGTTGCCGAATCCATTGCCATTGAAACGGTATTTTCGCCCGTAAAAGACCGTATTTTAGTCAGTTCAACCAAATCGATGACCGGTCACTTACTTGGCGCTGCTGGCGGTATTGAAGCGATATTTACTATCCTTGCCCTACAACATCAGCACGTACCACCAACCATTAACTTAGATAATATCGAGGACAACTGTAATCTTGACTATGTCGCCAATCAATCACGCAAAGTCGATAATCTGCAATATGCAGTGTCCAATAGCTTTGGCTTTGGTGGCACCAACGGCTCTCTAATATTTGCCCGTTGGCCGGTGCAACCATCAAACTAAAATGCCTAAAACAACGTTAAAAATGCTAAATAAATGTTAAAAAACTATTATTTTTGCCGTTGTAACCTTGGTGTCAGATTTGCTACGTTTGACCACTTGCAGCCCCTTATCTTACTTGCGTATGATAAGGGGTAATTTTATGCAACATTTATGGACGATACCATGTCAAGCTACTCATTTTCCCATCAGTTTTATCAGCGCTGGACGTGCGCGCCAGACCCTGTACGCGCCTCTATCATCCAAGAACTAACCGATATCACTACCCTATTACAACACGACACGCCATTTGAAACCTTCGTTTTTAGCACCCATGACTTGGATGCGCATCTTGATGATCTTTATGAAAATCATGAAGCCGAACAGGCCATTGCCAAAGCCATTGCTGACAAACAAGCACAACAACAAGCAGCTGCCGAAAAGCAGCGCTTGGAAGAAGAACAGCGTTTAGAAAAAGAGCGCCTAGAAAAAGAAAAAGAAAAAGAA
>NZ_DKGQ01000055.1:5754-23949 GCF_002453355.1 Psychrobacter sp. UBA6766
AAAAGAAAAAGAAAAAGAAAAACAGGCAACAGCAGAAGACGCTAAACGTAAAGAAGAAGAAAAATTAAAAGAAGCAGAAGCGGTGCAAAAAGAACAACAGCAAAATGAGCAGTTAGATACCAATAAAGACAACGATGCCGGTGAAACAGAAAAGCTAAGGACTGCTAGTAGTGCTGAGGAAAGTCAAGGCGCTGTGATGTCGGATACTACAAAAGCTGACATTGATGATAAAGCAACTCACGAATCAAACCATGCTGCAGACGATAACAATATCAAAACCGTTATCGATAAAGCTGTTTCAGATGCTGCTATTCATTTATCTTTAAAGGATACTAAGATTGGCGCGACTCAGCCAGAATTAGTCCGTGAGCTTGAGATGCATATCGATGATTATTTAAGTGAGCAAATGATGCAAATTTCTGAGAATTTAAAATCTTGGTTACGTGCCGAGTTGGCACAGCATTTAACCGAACCTGATAAAGCCATTTCTAATGACAATGAAAAGAATATCGCTAAGAAAAATATTCATTAGTGATAAAAAGGAATAAGCGCTCGGTAAAAGTCCTAAGTTAAATTCAAAATTTTATCAAACACTCAAAAGCCCCGACCACATTGTCGGGGCTTTTTTTGCTAGTTTTTTTGCTAATTAAAGTAAAAATGGCTATTTTAAATAGCCTTAGTTCGCTCAGTTAACCACTCAAGCGCTGCGCCATCGACGCGGTCTTTTAGCTCGGCATAGACTTGGCTATGATAATCGTTAAGCCAATCAATCTCGATTTGGGTTAATAATGAAGGCTCGATCAAACGGGTATCAATTGGGCAGTAAGTGATGGTTTCAAAGTGTAGGAATTGTCCAAACTCAGTTTCAGTTGGATTCGCAACCGGTGTATTGACCACTAAGTTTTCAATACGGATGCCCCATTTACCTTCACGGTATAAACCCGGCTCATTACTGGAAATCATGCCTTCTTTCATCGCCCGCTCTTTTGGCGTGCTGGCACTATAAGCAATGACCTGCGGGCCTTCATGGACGTTTAAGAAATAACCAACGCCATGACCGGTACCATGACCATAGTCCATCTGTGCTTGCCACAAAGGCGCACGGCAAATCGCATCGATGAGCGGTGAGCCAATGCCATCAGGGAAATGTGCTCTTGCTAACGCGATATGAGCTTTTAGCACAGTGGTGAAATCGCGTTTATGCTCGCTGCTTACTTTTCCAATCCCGACCACGCGGGTGATATCGGTGGTGCCGTTTTGATACTGCGCCCCTGAATCAATTAACAATAAGCCACCTTCGCCCTCAGCGACATCAAGGAAGCTGAATTTTTCTGGCGTCGCACGGTAATGCGGCAAAGCGCCATTTTCATTAAATCCTGCGATGGTCGGAAAACTTGGTGAAACATAATGCGGCTGTTGGCTACGCACATCTATCAGCATACTATCAACATCCAGCTCACTTAAGCGCTCACCATCTGCTAGGCGTTTTTCAAATGTCGCAAAAAACTCACTTAATGCTGCGCCATCTTGACGCATGGCTTCACGAACATGTTCGATATCCGCATCAGATTTCACTGATTTTAGCAAAGTACTTGGTGCCATCTGCTCGATAAAGCCCACATCGTCGGCCATTTTTGATAGCGTACCGACAGCCACTTTGCTTGGGTCTAACAATAATATGTCTTCTGGCGTTAAGGTAGCTAATGCCTCTTGTACCGCATCATAATCTGCAAGCGTAATACCGCTGTCTTTTAGCGCTTTTTCAATCTCGCTACTGACTTTATTATTATCAACAAACAAGGTCGCTTTATCTTCGCTAATGACCATGTGCGCTAAAAATACCGGATTATAATCAACGTCCGCACCGCGTAAGTTGGTCAACCAAGCGATATCATCTAAGCTTGATAGTAAGTGATGGCTTGCGCCTGCGTCCGCCATTCCTGCGCGCACGGCGGCAAGTTTTGAGCTAGCGGACTGATCGATAAATTGCGCATCGTGTTGATATAATTTTGCTGATGGCAATGCTGGACGGTCGTTCCAAATCTCTGTCAAGACATCGCGCTCAGTAATTAAAGTAATATCGTTAGCATCAAACGCATCGAGCAATTTGTCTTGCTCAGCGATAGACAATACATTGCCATCAACCGCCACGCTATCGCCTTCCGCCAAGTTCTGCGCTAGCCAATCGATGTGATTTGGCTGACTAGGAGCCAGTTTTTCTAAGCTAATCCCTGTACCTTCTAGCTGATGCGCGGCGTGAACCCAATAACGGCTGTCCGTCCACAAACCTGCAAAATCAGCGGTAACAACCAATGTTCCAACCGATCCTGTAAAGCCCGATAGCCATAATCGTGCTTGCCAATATTCTGGCAAGTACTCAGACAAATGCGGGTCTGCTGACGGTACGATAATTGCGGTCAAATCTTGTGCCGCTAACGTCTTACGCAGGCTTGCGATACGGTCATGAATGTGCTGTTTATTCATTAGGGTTTCCTTATTGATTTTGGAAAATTACGATTGTGAGGCGACTATGAGTAGTCGTCTTATTTGCGCGGGTAAATGTATGCGTGTTAATTGAACCGTTATAGTCAAATGAACGGTTTAATATTTTAAGAATTATATTTATATGAGTGAATAAGATAGTTTAAGCGAACGACTATTAATAACAGCATAGTATTAAAGAAGCATAGGATTAAAGCAAAGCATCTCTAGATGTTTGGGCAGATGGCTGGCTTTCAATGGCTTCGAAGAATAACTTACTTATTGAAGCGATAAAACGTGCTACCGATTATGGTAACACGTCCTGTCTTTTGCCGTTTATGCGGATAGTTACTCATTCAAAATGGGCTTAGATAAACCCTCATTATTTAAACCTAACCATACTGTTAAGGCTTTATTTATGAGTTCATTTTGTCGGCTTGCTCACTCTTTAACAACATATTACTGATAGGTTTGGCTAACACTAATAATACCATTGCTGTTACCACCAAAAAGATGGTCATGGTTGTAAATAACGTTGGTAAGCTTTCGATTTTATCCGCTGAAACGTGGCCACCGAAAAACGCTGCAACAAGGTTACCCATGGCGACAGAAGCAAAGAATAATCCCATCATTTGTCCTTGCATGCCTTTTGGTGCAAGCTTGGTCATCGATGATAAACCTACCGGACTCAGCGCCAACTCTCCTAAGGTGAGTAGTAATAGACTACCCACGAGCCATAATGGCGATGCTAAGCTACCGTCGCTGGTCAAAATGCTCTTAGAAGCAAAAATCATCAATGAAAAGCCTGCAGCGGTAATTAACATACCAAGCGCAAACTTCGTCATACTGTTAGGCTCAAGACCACGTTTACCAAGCTTGACCCAGATAATACTAACGATGGGTGCGAGCAGTAAAATAAACAAAGGATTTAAGGACTGAAACCAAATACTAGGGATCTCAAATCCTAAAACATTGAGATCCGTATAGCGATCGGCAAATAGGTTAAATGACGTTGGCTGCTGCTCAAAACTTGACCAAAACAGCGTCGAACCAATGATTAAAATAAAACAAGTGAGCAGACGCAGTTTATCGGTTTTATCAAGTCTAGGTGAGACAAACATAACTGCGAAGTAACCTATCACCACCGCAGCAATGATATAGGTCATATATTCGGCGACCATTTCAGGATTGAACGGTATGGCGCCGCTCGCCACCAAAACCACAATCACTGCCAATAAAACCAAAAATCCGATAACCCAGCGACCAATATTCTTATAGCGGTCACTGGCATGTTCCCATTCTGGTTTGATATTTTTGGCGCGTGCATAGTGCGTTAAGGTTTTTTGGGCAGAAAAGCGGTAGATCAATAATGATATCAGCATACCGATACCACCCACACCAAAGCCTGCATGCCACATGCCTTTTTCTTTAAACACCCCAACAATCAGCGCTGCCAATAGGGCGCCTATATTAATGCCCATATAGAACAAGGTAAAACCACCATCACGGCGCACATCGCCTTTTTTATACAAAGCGCCTACCATGACAGAGATACAGGTTTTAAATAGCCCTGACCCTAAAACAATACATATTAAACCAATAAAAAACAGCGTCATGCCAAATATGGCTGATAGCGCAATACATAAGTGACCGAGGGCAATAATAACACTGCCCCACCACAGCGCACGCTCTTGGCCGAGCCAGTTATCAGCCAGCCAACCACCCGGCACCGCTGCCAAATATAATGAACCAGCAAAAATACCATAGATAGCAGATGCAGTGACTTCATCAAAGCCAAAGCCGCCGCTACCAACGGTTGCAACCATAAAAAGTACTAATAACGGACGAATACTATAATAAGAAAAGCGTTCCCACATTTCAGTAAAAAATAGTGGGCGTAGTGGCTTTGGATGCCCCATAAACCCATTATCTAGCGCTGCCAATTGGGCATCACTAACATTTGTTTTTGAGTCTCTGCTCATAACTTTATTCCTTTAAAGACCACTGTAATGACGACCAAACTCCTAATTATTTTGCTAAGCGGTCATATAGGGGCATTATTGTTTCACTTGGTTATAGTCAAGTAAAGAAAAAGTTATCCAATAATTACACAAATACCTACAAAAAAACCTGCGCTTAGTTAACCAAGCGCAGGTCTTTGTCTAGCTTCTAGAGTCTTTTTAACCTCTAGCATCAAGCGTCATCACAACAACTGGTCATCTGTTTTAATAACAAAATCTCTCAATGACGAGATTACTCTGCAGCCTCAGGTGTGGCTCTTTCAGTCTTGCCAGCGTCCGCATCAGCGTCAGCTTGTTCTGCTGTTAAATCAGCATCATCGGCGACTGCTGCCTGATTGACCGTACCTTCAGCGGTTGCTGTTCCAGATTCAGCGGCAACCACAGCACCGTCGGTATCGACTGTTGGCGTTACGGTAGCATCTGCTGGATTTTCCGTAGTTGCGGTTGCAGGTGTACCCGTTGTTAGCGCGTCAGCAGTTTCAGCTGGCGCGGCCTCATCAGTAGTAGTAGGAGTAGTCGCCTCTTCTGTTTCGACAGCCGCTTCGGTAGTCTCCGCCGTAATATGCTCACCTGCTGGACGCAAATAGCCAGAAATGCCGATTAATAAGACGATACTTAAAAATAAGGCAACACCGCCTAAAGCAAATAGGGTCTCTTTTTTGGGGTTGTTCTTAACGATATCTTCTGACATACCTTATCCACCTTGCACAAAATATTTAAAATATTGGCCCATTATATCGCAATTTATATCAATTTGTTAAACCCTTAACTATTTAAAGGGTTTATTAGCGAAAAAATTTAAAACCGAACACTATTAGCATTTTTTCTTATTTGACCAAACGTGATCGCGGGGTCGCACGCTTGCCAAGATAGCTTAATAATAGCAGAAGCGCAATAATGATTAGAATAGGATAATTACCAGCGCGCATATAAGGCGTACTGCCAACCCGTGCCTGAACATCGCCGCGTAAGACCGTTCGCTCAAACTGCGGCGCCCGCTTCACGATACGACCTTTGTGATCAATGATAGCCGTGACACCTGTATTGGTCGCGCGCATAAACCAGCGACCGTTTTCAAGCGCTCGCATTTGTACCATCTGCAAGTGTTGGAGCGGACCTGCTGAAGTACCAAACCATGCGTCGTTGGAGATGGTTAATAAAAAGTCGGTATTGATGGCATTTTTGCGTGTGGTATCAGGGTAGGCCACTTCATAGCAGACCGCAGCGCCCAAATTATGACCGCGAACACGCAGCGGCGATTGATCTTCACTACCACGACTATAGCTCATGATTTCTTGGCTTCCGGCCAAATTGGGTAAAATGTCTAGCAGCCCTTCGAACGGAATATATTCACCAAACGGAACTAAGCGCTGCTTTTTATATAGACCTTCTGCATCTGCTCCTAAAGCAATCACACTATTATAAAACGGTGGATATTTATCATGGGCCTCATCAAACGCTGCTTCATCTTTATAAGGAATGCCAGTGACCCACGTGGTATCAGTCTCTTTGGCCATTTTCACCATTTCACTGATAAAACCAATCGCCTCAGTCTGAAACATCGGAATCGATGATTCAGGCCACAAAACCATATCGCGTCCCCATTCTGTACTGGTCAACGTCGCATAGATTTTTAGTGTTTCTACCTGATACTCGGTGAGCCATTTTAAATCTTGCGGAATATTGCCTTGGATTAATGACACTGACAAATCAGGCGTACCTTTGGGTTTTGTCCACTGCGGATTTATCAACCATAAGGCACAGCTTACCACCAGTAAAGCGACGGTAGGAATCATATAACCGCCGCGGCGACGGAAAAGCTCAACCAAGCTGGCCGCCAATAATACCGCAACGAAAGAAATGGCAAACACACCAGCAACAGGCGCTAATGACGATAGCCAATATTGTTCAGTAAAGGCATAACCCACAAATAACCATGGAAAACCCGTAAATAGCCAGGTTTTCATCCACTCTTGCAGCACCCAAAGCGCAGCAAACGACAAAGGCTGCTTGCCGACGACTCGATTAAAAACCAGCGCCAAAAAGCCGTGGAACAATCCCATGCCCAGCCCCATCAGCGCAATCATAATGAGCGCGAGCCATACCGGCGTATCACCGTAGACATGGATAGAAGTGTAAAGCCAAAACGCTCCGACGCACCAAAGCCCAGTGCCGTAAGCCTGACCAATAACAAACGCACGCTTGCCACTCATATTAGGCATTAGTAAAGCGTATAAGATAGCAGGTGATACCAGTGCCATCGGCCAAAAACCATAAGGCGCGAGGGCAAAGATAAACACGGCGCCTGCCAACCACGCAATCAATATAGTCAACACCATCGGTAAGCCCTTTGGCTTATCGGGGTTTAGACGTTTTTGCAAATCAACAGTAGACAGACGCATAGCAGTTATCCAAAACCTTATTATTCAATCATATTAAAACTTAAATGAATACTTACTGATTCATTAGTGCTTAATTCATAACCAGTCAAATTACAACAAATCAAGTATCAAAAATAAAACTTGCCCATGATACCAGTCTGCACCCTTCAATGGGTAAATTTGCGTTGCAAAATACCGATTTTAAAAACAAAAAAAACACGACCGCAATCGTGTTTTTTCTGAGATTCATTTATAGCCAATTTACAAATTAAATGGTAGAGCAATGAACGATTAATGGCTTCCTATCAATATTTGCTGATCGGCATTGGTTTTGGTGAGCTCAAGATTCTGGATAAAGCGTCCTTCAACGTCAGTAATAGTGATTTGCCAATCGTCTATCCTCACGCTTTCGCCTTCCAAATCGCCAACATGACCGAGCGCTTGCATCACCAAACCGCCCATCGTATCAACATCGGTATCATCGAAATGTGCACCAAGCTCATCATTACAGTCTTCGATCACCGTCGAGGCTTGCACACGCCATGTATTTGGTCTTTCAGGGTCAGCGATGATATTATTAATGTCACTGTCTTCATCGAAGTCATCATGCTCATCGACGATATCGCCGACGATTTCCTCGAGCAAGTCTTCCATTGTTACGACACCAGCGAAATTACCAAACTCATCAACGACAATCGCCATGTGCACTTGAGTGCGCTGCAAGGAGCGTAGCAAGGTATCTGAGCGCGCCGTTTCGCTGATATAGAGTGGCTGACGGACGAGGTCTCGTAAACGTTTACTATCAATTTTGTCTTCTTGGTCACGCACCATGTGTACGAGGATGGGAATCAAATCTTTTGCCAACAAGATACCGATCACTGCGTCATCATCTTGGCTATCAAACACCGGATAACGCGAGTGCGTGGTTTCAAGGATGATATCCATCACTTCAGCCAGGCTGGTGGTCTCATGCAGCCCAACCACTTGCGGACGTGGGGTCATAATTTCGCGGACTTGCGTTGCAGGCAGGTCGAGCACACCTTCTAGCATGTCCACGGTATCTGGTTCTAAGAACTGGCGCGAGTCTTGCACCAAACGTATCAGTTCATCACGGGTTTCGGGGGCGGTCGATAGCCAGCGTTTTAAGCCGCGCATCGACCAACTACTCGGGCTTGGAGCGTCTTCAGACATGATGATGTGATTTAACCTCTTTAGTTAATAACAATAGTCAAAAAAATAGTTAATAGAAATAATGAACGGGAATAACAACTAAAATAGCGTGAACAATAATTAAAATCTTAATCGTAGATGGGGATAAAAATATAAAATAAAACAGGCCGATTATGATTAACGCACGACCTAAACCCCGGTTTAATAATCCATATAGCTTAAATAATATCTATAAATAGACCCGCCTAATAAGTTTCACTTTATCGCAAGGCCTAGCGACATTCAACGACAAATTCACTCAAATTGTATTGTCAGTGTGTTGCAAACTTTGCTATGGTCAAAGCCTTCATCTGTCAAAGCCAAATCTATGTCGCTACGTGCCTTTTTTTCTCGCTTGCTCTCCCCGCTCTCAAACAGCAATCGCTCAGGGCAAGCTCATGATCGCCAGCAAAAGCGGACTTGGCGCTATTACCTCGCACAGTTTTTCATCGTTACTACGCTGCTCCTATCTGCTATTTGGCTGTTAATGGCAATCTGGTATCAGTTTGGAATGCGCTCATCGATTACCTGGCTTACGACCCTTGTTATAGTGGGCATTTTAGCGACGTTGGTTAAAGCAGCTTATGGAACAAAAAGTTATGAGTCAAAAAATGCCAAAAATTGGCGCAATAAACAATTAGATCACTCACCAGCGCTTGATAAAAAAGTAGCCGTTAAATGGTTAATAGGCTTATACGGAGCGATTTGGTTTATCGGTTTGGGTTGGTTTATGTCTATCGAGCCCAAGCAAGACCGCGACTGGATGGCTGAAGTCAGTGAGCGAGTCACTTATAACCGCGATGCCAGTAATCCTGACTTAGTCACGTTAACCAATGTGCGAAATTTTGACTGGCATACCGATAAGGAAGCAACTGAGCATTGGGACACGCGCACCATTGATATGTCAAAATTGTCTGGCGTTGATGTTACCAATTCTTATTGGATGGGCCCGCTGATTGCTCATACTTTGGTGAGCTTTCGCTTTGAAGATGATAGCCCGCTTGCTTTCTCGTTTGAAATTCGTAAAGAACAAGGTGAGTCATTTTCGGCATTGGCTGGCTTTTTTAGGCGGTTTGAGCTGAGCTTAATCGCCGCAGAAGAGCGCGATATCATTTACACGCGCAGTAATGCGCGCGGTGAACAGGTGTATTTATTCCCCATTAGCCATTTGCAGCAGCATGAGGTTCGAGAATTGTTCGAGTCTTATTTGACCGCCGCCGATGAGCTTAACGCCAAGCCTGCATGGTACAACACCTTAATTAGTAACTGTACCAATATTATCTTTTACATGGCGCGTATCGTCAGTGGCGACCGGCTGCCATGGGATTATCGGATTTGGGTGTCGGGTTGGCTACCAAACTATCTATACGATGTCGGTATGCTCGACGCTAATCCTGAAAAAGACGGTCAGCCTTGGTCAATGGACACGTGGTACGAGCGCACCCATATCAATCCAAAGGTTCGTGGCTTTGATAATCAAGCTAACCTATCGTCTGATATTAATGACAGTAAAAACAGTCGCGAGTTCTCCAAACAGATTCGTCAAGGTATTCCCATTCCGCCGCTGGCAGGTTCGCAAGCTGACGCTGAAGTGAAAGCAAAATCTGCCGCTCAGGCTTCTCATTGATATCATAGCTTATTGACAACAATATAGTTTATTCGATTTAAAAGTGTTATAGCGTGACTGGAATGAATTTTGCGACGCCTCTGTCGGCGCAGGTACAGCAAGCGAGTAAAATTCATTCCAGTCACGTAAATTAATATCCATAATGCTTTTATTTTAAACTGACTATATGATTGAAAGTTAAAGATTTGGGCAATAAAGGGTTAATGTTAATTAAGGCGTTACCCACGTTACTATGCGCATTTCCATCGCTTCATCAGTCATGCCAACTTCAGAAATACAGCGACCTGCTACCCCAACATTGGCGGCGCGCATTTGCTGTTGCGTGACCACCGCATCTTGAGTTAATAATAAATGCCAATTTGGCAAGCCTTGACCTTTATATAGACGTTTATAGGCACAATGTGATGGTAGCCACATCATGTCTGGTAGATTATCCATGGTCAGTTGAATACAATCTGGCACATGCTCTTGACGCGTGTCGTAATGTTGGCAATAACCTGTCGCACAATCCATTAGCTGGCAAGTCACATCGGTATATTCGACGACTTCCTCTTCGTTTTCATCGTCCATGTATTTAATGAGACAACAGCTGCCGCAGCCATCGCATAGCGCTTCCCATTCCCTATGATTCAATTCTGCTAGGCTAAAACGCGACCAAAACTGCGTTCGCAACACTTCATTAGATTGATTCTGATTTTCAGGAAATAGGTTCACATTTGATTGCACAGTTGCGTCTGCACCAACGCTCGACCCAACGTCTGAGTCAGCTTTTGCCTGAGCAGTTGAATCGGTTACTAACTTAGGATCAGATTGATTAAGCAAATTGAGTGTCATAAAGTCGCCGTAGCATTTTGATAAAGAGCGTTACAGTATTATAGCTGTTTTTGGCGAACTTGGGCGTTAAGGTAGGAGGAGTAAATAAAAGGATTAAGCCAAATACGGATAATTAATACTTATAAGGCAAGCATTTATAAAGTAGTTATTTATAAAATAGCCATTTATAAAACAACCTTCATAACATAAAAAAGGACAATAATATGTCAATTAAGACCTTTGAATTAATCAGCACTACCGAAAATAACGTCGAGCTTATCAGCTATGTGGCGTTGCCAGAATCTGCTTCTGAGGACAATCCAGTAGCAGGTATTTTGGTTGCGCCTGAATGGTGGGGCGTGGTTGACCATCCAAAATCTGTCGTTGAGCGCTTGGCAGAAGCAGGCTATGCGGCAGTGGCGATGGATGTTTACGGTGAAGGCAAACTAACCACCGATGCGGCGATGGCAAATATGTGGATGGAACAAGTGCTTGCTGATCAAGACATGCTGATGGCACGCTGCCGCTTAATATTAAATGATTTTAGCGATCAACTGGCGGTTAATGGCGACAATTTGGGGGCAATTGGTTATTGCTTTGGCGGTAAAGTTGTCCTGGATATGGCACGTGAAGGCATGCCACTAAAAGCTGTCGCAACCTTCCACGGTAATCCAACGCCAAAACAGCCAGCGGACAAAAACTTTACAGCTAAAGTCTTGGTCGCTCACGGTCGCGATGATTCAATGGTGTCAATGGAAGCAATCGAAGGTCTTAAGTCTGAGCTAGACGCAGCGGATGTGGATTATACGATTGATGTATATGACAACGCCAAACATGGCTTTACCAATCCGCATGCTGATGAGCGTGCTGAAAAAAATGATGTTGATCTTGGTTACAACGAAGCCGCGGCCAAACAAAGCTGGGAAAATATGCTTGAGTTTATGAAAACCAATCTCGGTCAATAATTTTAAAAATATCATCAATCAAGTTGTATAAACGCTCACTATAACGAGTATTAATACAAAGCATAAGATGAAAAATAGGGGTCACTTTCTCAGAAAGCGACCCCTATTTTTTGTCGCTATACACAATAACTACCATGACCAATCTTGTGCTTATGAGCAAATAACGTCATTATCACCTTATTATAAGCGGGATTGAGTGACGAGGATGTTATATCTATTGATAAATCAGCTGGGCTGGCTGGCTTTTATGGCTTTATTAATTGTGGTGCTCATACTATACGTCAGGATAAGCCAACAAATCAGACAGTTGCGTCATGATATGACAGCGCTGCAAGCTGAGCTTAAACGGCAAAAAGAGGGCTTAATAACAGCAGAATCTTCTCACGCCGATATAAATAGCAATCAAGAAAGTCAATTTGCATCAACGCCCGATACCTCTCCAACCTCGCGTTCATCAATGCCGCCACCGATACCGTTAGCGGCAGTAGAATCGGTTACATCCGCTGATCCTATTGCCGAACCCATAGAAAACCTCGGCTTAAAGCCAAAACTGGCAGAATCGACAAATTCGAACCCTCCCGTTACAACGATAGAGCCAGACGAGCGCTCCTTGCCTATTGTCACCTCACTCATTCACTCTATGCAAAACTGGTTTTTTGGCGGCAACTTAGTAGTGCGCGTTGGGGTATTGGTGTTGCTCGTCGGCGTGGTATTACTGCTACGATTACTAAGTGATTATATTGAGATTTCGATTACCGTTAAGCTTGTCGCCATAGGAGTCATAGGCTTAGGATTGTCAGGACTCGGATTAAAATTAGCAAAGAACCGCTTTGCTTACGGCATCACCTTGCAAGGTGCCGGTTTAGCGATTGCTTATTTAACCACCTTTTTTGCCTATAGCGTCTATCACGTGCTGGCGAATGTGCCGAGCTTTATTGGACTTGGCATCTTATCGGCCATTACCATCGGCTTAGCGGTGCGCCAAAACGCTTTACCGTTAGCATTGTTGGCACTTTCTGGCGGTTTCTTTGCACCGATATTGACCAGTAGCGATATTGGTAATTTAGTGACCTTGTTTAGCTATTATTTATTATTAAACGTCACCATTGCTGTCATCGCCTATTACCGTACTTGGAAAATGCTCAATCTACTCGGCGTGATGGTCACCTTTGGACTGGCTTATTATTGGGGTATTACGGAGAATTTAAGCGCTGTTATTGAGGCGCAGCGCTGGACGTTGGTATTGCTGGTCGCGCTGCACGTATTACTATATTTGTTTGTCGTCATTCGCTACGCGCAGCAAATCATTGCTTATAACACACTTAATGAAGCAAATTTTGCTCATACAGCTAACGTCGATAGTGCAGAGAATCCAAGTCATTTAGATAAATTTTATTTAGGAAACCACAGCTACGTATTTCCTATTGATACTGGCTTACTATTTTCTGTACCGATACTAGCCTTTGGTTTGTTTGCAGGGCTTTTAGACGCTATTCCTAATGGGTTAACCATCACCAGTGCTATTTTAGCGGCAATTTATTTGGGTATTGGCTGGGTGTTTGTCAAGCGTAGTCAGCGATATGCCTTAATCACTGAAGGTATGCTGACGTTAGGTTTTGGTTTTTTGGCGCTGGTGATCCCGCTGGCACTCGATGCAGAATGGATTGCCTTTGGCTGGTCGGTACAAGGGCTGGCCTTAGTATGGTTTGGACGGCGCTCACTACGAGCATGGTCAGTATTGTTTGGGTCGTTATTGCAGCTGCTCAGTATCGCGATGCTGATGATAAATGTGGTCTTTACTATCAAAGATTATCCAACCTTAGCCTTGACGATTTCGGCGCTCAGCTATCTAGCTACGATATTTATCTTACGCGCCAGCAACTCGCCTGCCACTTTAGGCGATAGTAAAAATTTTCCTGCACAGCAAAGTATGACTACAAATTCAATCTCTGTCACATTTGACGCAACAGCGACCGTCGCTCAGTCGCTAGGTATCAGTAGTCAAGCTGCTCAGCAATGGCTTACCAGTATCAATAGCCAAAGTATGGCGTTTAACTTGATGTGGCGCAGTCCAAATTTGGGTCGATTTTTGACCTTTACTGCGATGGCTTGGCTGCTTTATGTATTGGTTATCGATTTTGACCAGTGGTTTGCAAGCTGGCGCTTAGCAACGACGGCGCTACTAGGATTAGCCATGTTAACGAGCCTAGCTATTTATCAAGCAATCAATCACTATCATGCGTGGCGCGAGATTAGGCAGTTTAGCCATGGTCTATTGCTGCTATTTTATACCATGGTCATACTACAGCTGCTGCAAAAATATGAGTTTGATTATCAATGGACAACCTTCCATTGGCCGATATTTAGTATTTTATTAATAGGCTGGCTAGTGGTTGGGCAATTGTGGTTAAAAACATGGCATAAAGAATTGGAGTTAAAAAGTTTTGATAGCGCGAGCTGGCTTGGCGCTGGAATTATCCTGTTGGCAGAAGCCATGCATTATGGCTTGCCTGATTCAAAAGGCGTGATAACTATTTTGGTTCCGGTTGCCTTTATGCTGGCTGGACTATGGTGGACACAACGTCATACCGTGGCTCAATACAATGATAAGCAATCAAAAGCAGCAAATTCAACGCTTACGTCTTATTGGTTCGATTGGCATCAGTCACTATTAGACAGTGCCAAAATATTTGTCCCTATCACATTAGGTTGGGCTATTTTTACCAACTTTATTTACGATGGCGTGATTTGGGACTTGCCCTACTTTCCTTTATTTAACTTATATGATGTGACGTTATGGCTGGTGGTGTTTTACGGCTTGGGTGTTTATTTGCTACGTCAGCCATTAGGTATGCACTCGAAAAAACTATTAAGCGCCATTCCTAAAAACAATACGCTACTCATTATATTGGCACTCATTGCCTTTTGGATATGCTCTAGTATGTTGGTCAGGACGCTACACGCCTTTATCGACACGCCGCTTTGGGTTGGCGGATTATACGACACGACAGGCGGTGCATGGAATAGCGAGCAAGTTCAGACAGGGCTAACCATCTTATGGACGCTATTGGCATTGGCTGCCACTATTATTGCCAGTCGATATTGGCAACGTGCGCTGTGGTTTATGGGTATTGGCTTATTGGGAATTGTCGTGCTTAAACTGGTCTTGGTCGATTTATCGCAAACTGAGGCGATTTGGCGAGTGATTTCATTCCTTGGCGCTGGTAGCTTGATATTAGTGATTGGTTATTTGGCACCGCTGCCGCCCACACGCAACGACTTTACGGATGAGACTAAATGACAGGGTAAGGTTAAATGAATTTTGACGTGGCAATTTGATAACACTGGGTGATAGTGCTGGTTGTGTAGTAAACTGAACGCCATAAAAAGTAAATGACGATCGTCTTACTTTGAGCATTTTTTATAAAAGGTTATAACAGCAGATGGATAAGAGAGCAAATATTCAGTGGTTCCCGGGGCATATGAACAAAGCCCGCAATGAAATCAAAGAAATCATGCCGCAAATGGATGTCGTCATCGAAGTGATTGACGCGCGAATTCCTTATAGCAGCGAAAACCCAATGGTCGCGGCATTACGCGGCGAAAAACCGGTTATTAAAATCCTTAATAAAGCCGATCTCGCCGATCCTGAATTGACCAAAGCCTGGATGGAATATCTTGAGCAACAAGATGGCGTCAAAGCCATTGCTTGCGACAATAATAAAGCCGATGACGTCAAGCGTATCATTGCGATATGCAAATCCCTCGTGCCCAATAAAGTTGGTACTGGTCGCCAAATCAAGGCCATGATTATGGGCATTCCCAACGTCGGTAAATCGACGCTGATTAATACCTTAGCAGGACGTGCGGTAGCAAAAACTGGCGACGAGCCAGCGGTTACCAAATCGCAGCAGCTGATTAAGCTTGACGATGACATCATGCTTTATGACACACCGGGAATGCTATGGCCAAAGGTTGAAAACGAGAACTCGGGCTATCGTTTGGCAGCGACCGGCGGTATTCGAGATACGGCTTTTGACTTCGCTGATGTGGCCAGTTATACCGCTGAGTACCTAATGCAAGCCTATCCTGAGCTACTAAAAACCCGCTATAAAATTGAAGAATTACCCAAGACTGATTGGGAGTTTTTTGAAGTGGCGGGACGCAATCGCGGCTGTGTGCGCGCGGGCAATCAAGTCGATACTTACCGAATGTCTGAAATTTTGATTAATGAGCTGCGTAGTGGCAAGCTTGGCGATATTACGCTAGAGACGCCTGCAATGACGGAAGCGGAAGAAATCATCGTCGCCGAACAACGTATTGCCGCAGAAGAGAAAAGAATTGCTAAAGAAGAAGAAAAGCGTTTACGTCGATTAAAAACGCGGAAGAACCGGAAGTAGGTTGAATGTTTTAAGTAAAACAAATACAGAAATTCAATTCACCTCGGAAGCTTAGGCTTGATCTTTGTTTTATATTCCCAAAGCTTAAATACTAGAGCGATTTAACCAGTAGGTTAAGACCATTTTGCAGCGTCAGAAAAGGTTTTTATGAATCTACTAATAAGGTAACGCATTTAACAAGACCCCTCATTTAACTTACTTGTTTGATAACAGGTTTTTGGTTAGAGTAAAAAATTATATTAATAACTGGAGAACGCCATGGGACCAACACAGGACAATCTTCTGACAGACAATCATTTAAATATGCCACCTACTGCTCATATTCTTTTGCGTTTAACTTATATTAGCGCTCACAACCCAAATAATGCAAATATTGAACTGGCCAGAATCCTAGAGCAATCACGACGCAATAATGAGCTTAATGGCGTAACAGGGGCACTGGTAATGAACGAAAATTATTTTCTTCAAGTTATCGAAGGATCAAGGGCTACTATTAATTCGTTGTTACAAAAACTCATTAACGACGACAGGCATTTTTCTTTAAGAGTGGTCGAATGTCATGAAATTGAGCAGCGTCGCTGGAGTAAGTGGTCAATGAAATACTTAACGGTGAGCAATCAGCATAAAGAAGATGTACTGAAATTTTCATCAAGCGCTGAATTTAATCCTTATTCAATGACTGCCTCTCAAATTAGGTTTTTTATTGAAGCGTTATCAGAACAGAAAGAGTAATACTAATCGTACCCTTTGAATGATTCTGATTACATTCGTTACCGCTTGTCCGTTTTTCTACTAATTTTGATATAACTGCCTATGACCCAGCTAAATGCTAATTGTAAAGCTTCTACCATTACGTTTAACCATACTCTAAGCTCTCTCAACACCTTCGCCCCACGCCTTCTCGATTGGTTTGGTGAAAATGGTCGCCATGACCTGCCTTGGCAACAGCACCAAACCGACACGCCCAGCCCTTATATTGTTTGGCTATCAGAAGTCATGCTCCAGCAAACGCAAGTAGCGACGGTGCTGCCCTACTTTGCTCGTTTTATGGCATCGTTTCCAACGGTGCAAGATTTAGCAGCGGCAGATTGGGATAGCGTGGCGGAGCATTGGGCAGGACTTGGCTACTATGCACGAGCGCGTAATTTGCATAAAGGCGCCAAGCAATTAGTCGAAGTAATCGAGGAAACTGGCGAATTTCCGCAAACGCTTGCAGGTTGGGAGGCAGTATCAGGCGTGGGACCGTCGACTGCTGGGGCAATTATGGCTATGGGATTGCATAAATATGGCGTGATTTGTGATGGCAATGTCAAACGTGTACTCACCCGTTGGGCGGCAATCGATGGTGACATTACCAAGTCTGCTACGACTAAAGAGCTGTGGGCATTGGCTGAGCGTTTAACGCCAAGAGAGAACTCAGGATTATTTGCCCAAGCGATGATGGATATGGGTGCAACCTTATGCACGCGTAGCAAACCTGCATGTCTTTTATGTCCACTGCAAAATGATTGTATCGCCCATGCGCGGGATTGCGAAACCGATTATCCTGTTAAAGCAAAAAAACAGCCCAAACCAAGTAAGTTTAGTAACGCGCTATTAATTAAAGATACGGACGGCAAAATACTTTGGCTACAGCGTCCTGATAATGGTATTTGGGGTGGCCTATGGAGTTTACCGCTTGAGTTTGTAGAAAAAATTGATGGCAAAACTACTAAGAATCACGCCATCGCTCATGATAAATCAATAAAAGTTGCGAGCAAAGAAAAAGTATACGAAGCTGAATTTACCACGGCTGAGCAAATTATTCATGAGTGGTTGGATAAGAGTGGATTAATCCCAGAATCCGTGAGTAAAGCTTTATTAGACGATGCACCTATTAAACATTCACTGACGCACTTCCATTGGTATTTAACACCGCAATCACTGACTTTAGATAATGAGCAAGTAGCTGATTTAACCAAAGCATTACAAGCAGCTGAGATTAACATTAATTGGTTAAATGCTGAGAATGCCCAAACGACATTAGGATTACCAAGAGCGATGGTGAAGATTTTAGAATAGTAAGTTCAAGCATGTTCTCATTTTAAAAATGAGATAAATTGCAGCCAAACAAGGAAAATAGCGCAGTTAATATCGTGATATTAGACAGCTATTTAACGAAGTTTGGAAAAATTTAGCCGTTTTTAGCCCATTTATATGTCCATCGATTGAACTGAGAACACGCCTCAGTGTAATCAAATAACATTCATAAAAAAAGCGACTCAAAACATATTCTGTGAACTGAACCCCATAAGTTGG
>NZ_DKGQ01000044.1 GCF_002453355.1 Psychrobacter sp. UBA6766
GCTACTTTTGCAAGAGGTCTATTATACAAGGTCAAACGCATTCATCCCACTACCTTAGAGGGAGAGGATTTCTGCGGTAAAATGTTAAATAAATTGAAATAAAAGTAACTTAATATAAAACCCGAATATTATTTTCGTTATCATAAAAATCTTATCATCATTAAAAAGGACAAACCTAATAGGCTTGTCCTTTTTTTGAAACTGTCTTAACAGTATTGATTATTGATTGATAATATCAACACCCTTTGGCGGAGTAAATTTAAACTGGCTGCTATTAATACTTGGGTTCATTTTAATACCGCTAAACTTAATCGTCGTGGTTTGTCCTAACGTATCATTTAGTACCATCATAACAGGCTTACCGCCACTAAAGCTTATCGATAAGCTCTTAAAGCTTGCGCTATCTGACTTTGGATATAGCACGTAGTAGTTTTTATTAGCGTACGGCTGGGTTATTTTAAAATTCTTATCAATCTGGCTTGGATCGCCTGATAAGAGTAACGCTGGCGTATTACCTACTTGGCTATCAACATTTTGCTTGGTTGCTTGCTCAAGATCTTTGTCATAAACCCACATTGAGCTACCATTCGCCACAATCAGCTGCTCTGACGGTGATTTGGTTTCCCAGCGGAAGTTGTTTGGACGCTGGACGCTCATCGTTCCGCTAAAAGTACCGCTATTAGCGCCTTTAGTGGTTTGGCTAAAATTCGCCGTCATGCTTTTGGTATTGCTTAATAATGTGTTTAAACGTTTAGCGGCAGTTAAATTATCCGCGGGTGCCGCTGTAGCTGATTGGGTCAACGCTATCATAGGAGCAGCAACCCCAAGTGAGGTCATCAATATCCCAGTTAAAGCGCCGCCCATCACTTTCTGTTTTAAAGTCGTTTTTTTCGTTAGTGTCTTTTTCGCTAATACAGTCATTGTAAGTCCTCTCTCAAATGCAAAATAGCCTAAAAATAATACGTTTTAATTAAAATTTTTGTTTTCAACAAATGCTTATCTTACGTCATTGAGTTGACGTGATTAAACAATGCAGACAGTGTGCCAGTTTTTTTATTACGCGCCTAGTCGTGATTTGCAATCTTTACTACCGACGCCATACACGCTTGTAACCGACAGCGTTACACGGCATATATAGTCAAAATATCCTAAAAACGCTACGGTATTGCTGATATCAATTTTTTGTAGCCTCTGTCTGCGCAGGCACAGCAAGCAAGAAAAATTGATATCAGCAGTGCGTGATGTATCGATATTAATTGTCAATCACAATAACGCTGTTTATTCGTTACTTTTCGTATAAATGAGCGACATAAAAAAGCCCTTACTACCAAAGGGTAATAAGGGCTTTTTTAGTCATCAGATTATTGTAGTGAATAACTAAATAACTTAGATAGGCAATTATGCGCTTTCAACCATAACGTAACGACGGTTGAGTTTACCTTTAGTCGCAAACTTTACCACACCATCATTTAGTGCAAATAAAGTATGGTCACGACCCATGCCAACGCCTTCGCCTGCGTGGAATTCAGTTCCGCGTTGACGAACGATGATGTTACCAGCTGTGATAGCTTGGCCACCAAAGATTTTTACGCCGAGCATTTTTGGGTTTGAATCACGACCGTTACGAGTCGAACCGGCTGCTTTTTTATGTGCCATGAGAAAATCTCCTTGTTAATGTGACTTATCGCTGATGCGACAACTCTTAAGCATTTAGTGCGCTAGTTTAGCAATAATCGCTAAATGGGTAATTAGGCATTAATGGCTTTGATTTTTAACAAGGTGTACCATTGGCGGTGACCTTGCTCTTTGTGATAATGTTTACGACGGTTGTGCTTGATGATACGGATTTTTTCGCCGCGACCATGCTCAACCACTTCAACTTCTACGCTAGCGCCTTCAACGACAGGCTGACCGATTTTGACAGTTTCACCGTCAACAACCATCAACACATCTTCAAATTTGATTGTTTCGCCTTTTTCTGCTTTTAGTAATTCAACTTTTAAAAGCTCATCGACGACCACACGGTGCTGTTTACCACCAGTTTTGATTACTGCGTACATTGCCTGACTCCGTTTAACCCGTGTGCCGTGGCTGATATCATACCAGCGCTTTTGCGACGAACACGACAGGGAAAAATTAAAGGCGTTATTTTAAGTTTTTTTAGCCAAAAAAGCAAGTCATCTCTGTGATTCGTTTGGCTATTTTTCTACTTACCCTATTTTTTTAACCAACCGTCATAACGATTTAAGCCAATAAGACTTTAGGCAAACAGTATGGTCAAACCACGATTCACTTTTTCAAGAATCGAACTATAAATCGTTTTATATTCGCCTGTTACCGTATCAACTTCATCTTCAACGATTGCGGGCGAATGCGGCACTAACTCAGCGTTATCGTTTATTCTTGCCGATAAGTAAGTTTCGATAAACCCATGATTTAGCGTATCATTTTGACGCTGTGCTTTGGACTCCCAAAAGCCGCTTAATGGCTCACCATTGGCAAATTGAGCATTAAAGTTCGATGACATTGGCTTACCGCCCTGAACAAATCCGTGAGCAAAGTAGACTGCATTATCATTAGGAATGGTAATATAGTCTCCAGATGGGGTTGTCCCTGCGACGTTTGCGACACCGACCACATGTAAGTTGTTGGCTAAACTCGAACCAACAGTAGCGTCTTGGTATAAATTAGCATAGATTCCTTGAGCCAGATAATTACCTTGAGAATGCGTGACCAAAATGACTTTTTCGCCATTCAGTATAGCGCCTCTTATCTCTTCTCCCAACTGCTCGTATTCGCTTATAGAACGTTTTCCTGCTTTGCTAATAAAGTTGAATACACTAAATTTCTTGGCTTTATAGGTTTGATTGGCTTTGAATATCTCTTCATTAAAAATGGCGCGGCGAAGAGTTTCATAGTCTTGAGCATCATAGCTGGCATTTAGGCTCTCTGCATCTAAACGGGCTTTAGTTGCGATAAGCGCAGTATCTTGGATAGAGGCCTGAGCATCTAACTCATACACGTCGCCTAAAAGAGGACTGCTTGGGTTATATAAGGTACGTAAGCTGACTTGCTGGTTATTGACCAAGCCTGCAAATTTCGGACTCTCTCTTAAGCGGTTAAACAAAGCAATGGTGGAAGTTTGCGCCTGTACTTCTGAATTATTAATACCGTTCATATAATAAACGGTTACTGGTTTTGAGGAGTCTTGAACTGTAGTAGCGTTAGCGTGTCCTATTACCGATACGGTTAAAGCTAAAGCAGCGACAATTAAAGTTTGACAGTTTTTACGGGTATGATCTTGAGCATAAAACATAGAAAAATCCTTTTTTAAAGTATATGCTGAAATAACACTTAACAACCTCTCTCAGAATAATGCTATTTACGCTCCTTATCATCCTATTTTAAAATTTGCTCTATTTAAAATGACACTGTTTCAAAAAGTCATTTAAACACTTATTTTAGAATACCAGTCTGCATGAACATTTTTTAATATTCCATCTAATCCATATTAGAGCAAGGACTAATCGCATTGCCTTGATTGTCTATTTGAATTTCTATACTAACCGCTGGCTGGTAACCTTTTAAGCCGTTTTTAATCTTATTTTTGCGCGTATCGGTATCAAAAGTGAGTGACTGGATTAAGTTTTGGTCAGCTTGCGTAAGCGGCAATACACTGCAGTCGTAACGTTTTATCATCGCAACCGCATCTTGGTTAGGTTGGTCAAGATAATCCTGCAAAATAGAGGCACCTCTTAACGCTGCTTTTAATTCTGTTTCATTCGAAAACTTAGCGTGCAAAATACGCCTGATTTCAGGTCGTAGTCCATCTTGATCATTATTTATCGAGCCTAACTGAGCTATAGGATTATTGTTTGTAGGTAACCCGTTATCCATATCGGCTTCGGTTGCGATCTTACTCGACTGCGTATCGTTCGATTCAGTTCGGTTGTTCATAGAATCAGCATCGCCTTTAGACAAGCTGATGGTTTGGTCGCTATTTTTTGTAGACGTAATGCTGGAGCTGCTTACGCCTTCATTTGCGGTACACCCATAGCTTATTGCGCCGATGAAGAGTGTTAATAATAAAGCAGTCCAAGTAATTAACCTTAGCTTTACTTTACTCATGAGCTTCCCTTCTATTCAACAGCTTTAATTAGTATCTTTGTGTCAAACCTATAAGCATTATTAAATACTTATTTAATTCAAAAGCTTAACACTTTAAAATTTTAAAATAAATAACTATTACAAACTCCCTTACAGTGACCAAAATATATATACTCTATTCAGGTTGGAATCAGATTAGTGATTAGATTATCAAAAGATTGGCTCGGCCAAATTGACAGTAGAACTTCAATGAGAAGGTCGACATCATCGCTGTATAAATATTAACATTCACGCCTAAATATGATAGCTATGCTATTATAAGCAATCTTAAAACCCACCCTATTAATACGACTATTTACTATGACTAGCACTTCTCTAGCCTCTTCGGCGCTTAACTATAGCGATATTCAAAGTATTGTTGCAGATGATTTTGACATCATGGACAAGCAAGTATTTGGTAGCTTGAATTCAAAAGTCCAGCTAGTGATGAGCGTCTCGCAACACGTGATTAACGCAGGCGGCAAACGTATGCGTCCGTTGATTACCTTATTGTGTGCGCGCATGTTTAATGATGAGCCGTCACAGCAAGCCATGCATTTAGCGGCAATTACTGAGATGCTACATACTGCCACCTTAGTTCATGACGATGTGATTGATGAATCAGGACAGCGCCGTGGTAAGCCAACGGCCAATGCTACTTGGGACAATGCTACCGCCGTATTGGTTGGGGATTATCTGATTGCCCGCGCCTTTAACTTGTTGGTTGGTTTCCAAAGCTTACCGTTATTGCAAGTATTCTCTGATGGGACCTGTGATATTGCAGAAGGTGAAGTATTGCAGCTACAACATCAGCACAACCCTGAAGCTACGGAACAAGACTACTTAAATATCATCGACGGCAAAACGTCGCGCTTATTTATGATGGCAACCCAAGGCGCTGCTATTTTGCAAAATAAAACGGAGCATTTGCAAGCATTGGCTGATTTTGGTCAGCATTTCGGTAACGCCTTCCAAATCGTCGATGACGTGCTCGATTATAGCGGCGATAGCGAGATGATGGGCAAAAACCTTGGTGATGATTTGGCTGAAGGAAAACCAACGCTGCCAACCATCAAGGCGCTTGAGTTGTTAAAAGACAGCGATAAAGCGGGCTATAAGCAATTACGTATTGCCGTGCAAACGGGCAAAACTCCAAACGCTGAGCAGCTTATCAACTTAGTGCGTGGCTCAGGCTCGCTTGAATACTGTAAGCAGCGCGCTTTGGAAGAAACCAAACTTGCCCAGCAAGCGCTTAGCAGTTTGCCTGACAACCGTTATCGCCAAGGGCTTTACCAATTGACGGAACTTGCCAGCGCGCGCTTATTATAAAGATGGTGAAATTAAACAACTCTTATTCCTAAAACATTTAACTCTCAGATTTTTGGTAAAAAATGTCTTACTACTGAATTTTAAGTTAGGTCTTACTTGATAGTATTCCATATATAAGAGACGATCATGGCTGTGATAATGCAGCCTCCTCTTCAATAAGAGTAAAACTCCGATCAGTAGTTAGTATTGGCTCTTATATCTTAGCGTTCACACTTGAGTGTTGCTAAAATAGGGTTTTTCTGTCCATTCTATTTTTTACTGTATTTTTATAAGGTTTTCTTGCTACTATCTCTTAATCTTTGTTAAAAAAACAAAATTTAACAATAATCTATCTCACTATTCATTGCGAATTTTATAATTTACTTTTGTTGTCATGCTTGTAGTATCAGTATTTGTTAAGCATTTATTGAGCTAAAGCACAATTATAAAGAATAAAGACGTTTTTTTACTTCTTGACTGTGGGGTATACCCTATAGTTTATAATCATCTATTACTTTAAATTTGCTTATCCGGTTGTTACATGATTAGTAACTGATAAATTAGCAAAGGTAAAGGCGTATTACTTTTCATATTTATCCTGTTAAGATTTATTCATAAAATTTTTATACTGTAATTATTTGATAATTATACTGCCGAGGACATTGATGAAGCACTCTACTCTTGCGCTTGTAATAGCATCTGTACTATCTGGCGCTGTACTGGTCGGCTGTGACAAAAACGAGGATGCAGCTGGTGCAGCCGCCCAGCAGCAGATGCCACCTGCCGTTGTCAACGTTCAGACCGTCACTTTAGATACCGTACCGCAAGTTCAAACCTTTGCTGGACGTACTGCAGCATACCAAACCGCTGACGTTCGCCCACAGGTGAATGGAATTATTGACGAGGTGTTGTTCCGTGAGGGCAGCAACGTCAAAAAAGGCCAGCCTTTATATCGTATCAATACCGATAATTATGCGACGTCTATCACCAGTGGGCAGGCAGCTATTCAACAAGCTGAAGCCAATTACCAGACAGCACTGGCAAATAATGCTAATGCCAAAGCTGAGCTGGTCAGTCGCCAAGCTTCATTATCACAAGCGCAAAATGACTTAAATCGGTTGCAAGGCTTGATCGAAATTGACGCTATCTCAAAGCAGCAATATGACCAAGCTGTCACCCAAGTTCGCACCGCACAAGCGGCAGTCGAAAGTGCTCGTGCTGCTATCGGCCAGACTGAAGCCGGTATTGAGAGCGCGAAAGCCGGCATTCAAACCGCGAAGGCAAACTTACAAGCAAGCACATTAGATCTAAACCGTACTATCGTACGGGCGCCTCTCGCAGGTCGTACTGATCGCTCTAGCGTGACTGCTGGTACTTTGGTCAGCGCCGGTCAACCTGATCCTCTAGTGACTATCTCGCGCTTAGATCCTATCTATGTCGATATCAGCCAGTCGTCTTCTGAATTGCTTAAATTACGCCAGCAAATTTCTGCCGGTAAAGCGCAAGCAGGCATGAATTCGGTTGAATTGGTATTAGAAGATGGCTCAACCTATCCGGTTCGCGGCGAGCTTGCCCTATCAGAAGCAAAAGTTGATGAGTCAACGGGAGCAGTAACTTTGCGTGCAGTCTTCCCTAATAAGAACAATATCTTATTACCTGGTATGTATGTCAGTGCCCGCTTAACCCAAAGCGTTATTACTAATGCCGCACTGGTACCACAAAGCGCAGTGATGCGAACACCAAAAAGTGAAACGCAAGTTTATATCGTTGATGAGAATAATAAAATTCAAGTACGTCCTGTCACTATTAACGGCACCTATAAAGATCAGTGGGTCGTTACTGACGGCTTAAAAGCAGGAGATAAAGTAGTGGTTATCGGCGGCTCAAAAGTGAAGCCTGAGCAAGAAGTAGTCGCGAAACCTTTAGAAAACCCAAATGCCGCCCCTGCTAAGTCAGGTGCTGCTACTGCTCAAACGCCGCAGCAAGCTGCAACAACGATGGATAAGCCAGCCAGTAAAGATACCGCTGCTAAAAAGCCAGCAGAATCTACCGCTAACTAATTCCATTCAAAGATAGGAAGACTAGGAATATACTATGTCACGTTTTTTTATTGATCGCCCTATTTTTGCTTGGGTGATGGCTATTTTGGTCATGCTCATCGGGGTAATATCGGTTATTAATTTACCGATTGAGCAGTATCCACGTATTGCACCGCCGACCATTTCGGTTAGCGCAAGCTATCCAGGTGCGAACGCGCAGACCGTTGAAGATTCAGTGGTTCAGATTATCGAACAACGTATGAAAGGGCTTGATGGCTTGATGTATATGTCATCGTCAAGTTCGTCAAACGGCGGAGCGTCAGTGACGCTTACCTTTGAAAATGGTACGGATCCCGACACCGCGCAGGTACAGGTACAGAACAAACTACAAGCTGCAATGAGCTCATTACCTGAGTCTGTACAGCGTCAAGGCGTCAACGTCAATAAATCCTCTAGTAGCTTTTTAATGGTACAAGGGTTTATCTCCGAAGACGGCAGTATGGATAACAGCGATATCGCTGACTATATCAACTCAAACGTCGTTGATCAGCTCAGCCGTGTTGAAGGTGTGGGTGAAGTGCAGGTATTTGGTTCAGCATATGCCATGCGTATCTGGCTTGACCCTTCGCTGCTACGTAGTTATAACCTAGTGCCAGCTGATGTGGTCAATGCCGTACGTGCACAAAACGCGCAGGTGTCTGCTGGTCAGTTAGGGCAAGCGCCTGCGGATACGGATCGACAAGTTATTAATGCCACGGTTACCGTGCAAAGCTATTTACAAACCCCTGAAGAATTTAAAAACATCTTATTAAAAACTGATGCCTCTGGTGCAAAAGTGCGCTTAGGTGATGTTGCAAAAGTTGAGATCGGTAGTGAAAACTATAGTGTGACTGCGCTTTATAATGGTCAGACTTCCGCTGGTCTCGGTATTTCTTTGGCAGGTGGCGCAAACGCGCTTGAAACTCGTGAAGCCGTTGGCGCTCGTATGGCGGAGTTGGAAAAAAACTTCCCGAAAAATCTAACGACCGTTGTGCCTTATGACACCACACCATTTGTACGCTTATCTATTGAGCAAGTTGTCAAAACGTTAATTGAAGCGATTGTTTTAGTATTTATCGTCATGTTCATTTTCTTACAGAACTGGCGTGCGACTATCATTCCAACCCTTGCCGTACCTGTGGTTTTGCTTGGTACCTTCGCTGTCCTATATATCGCTGGTTTTAGTATCAACGTCCTAACCATGTTTGCGTTGGTCCTGTCCATCGGTCTACTGGTCGATGACGCCATCGTTGTTGTTGAAAACGTTGAGCGTATCATGGAAGAAAACCCTCATATATCAGTCAAAGACGCAACGATACAATCGATGGGCGAAATCAGTAAAATCGTGGTTGGTATCGCCTTGATTCTATCGGCAGTATTTGTACCGATGGCCTTCTTTGGTGGCTCAACTGGGGTTATTTATCGTCAGTTTTCTATTACTTTGATTACCGCAATGGTACTGTCAGCATTAGTGGCCCTTATCTTTACCCCTGCCCTATGCGTAACCTTGCTTAAGCGTAGTAAGAGCCACGATAAAGGAACTACTGAAGAGCAAAAAGGTTTCTTCGGTTGGTTTAACCGTTCTTTTTATAAAGTTAGCCGTAAGTATGAAAATTCTGTCGGTAAAAGCTTTAAATTTAAGTGGTTATACTTAATTGGTTACGTCGCCATTATCGGCGTAATGGCCGTGATATTCTTACGTATTCCTGGCTCGTTTTTACCCGAGGAAGACCAAGGTATTATGTTTACCTTAGTCCAGCTTCCCGCTGGGGCGACGCTTGATGAAACGCAAGATGTCCTAGACAAAGTAACCAACTATTATGAAACCCAAGAAAAAGACAACGTGGCTTCCGTGTTCTCTGTGGCAGGTTTTAGTTTCGCCGGTCAGGGTCAAAATATGGGTCTGGCCTTCGTGCGCTTGACAGACTGGGCGGAGCGGAGCGGTGATGAAAATACCGCACAAGCGGTCGCTGGTCGAGCGATGGGTTATTTCTTTACCCAGTTAAATGAAGCGCAAGTCTTTGCGATTGTCCCGCCAGCTATTACCGAACTTGGTAACGCCAGTGGTTTTGATTTAATGATTCAAGATACGGGTAACGTCGGCCATGAAGGCTTACTTGAAGCACGTAATATGCTGCTCGGTATGGCTGCCCAAAACGATCAAGTAACGGGCGTGCGTCCAAACGGCCAAGAAGATGCGCCGCAGTTAAAAATTAATATCAATCAAGAACAAGCCGCTGCTTATGGCTTATCTCTGGCCAATATTAATAGCGTGATCTCAACCGCTTGGGGTTCAAGTTATATCAATGACTTCGTTGATCGCGGTCGTATTAAGCGTGTGTTTGTTCAAGGCGAACCAAGCAGCCGTACCAACCCTGAGGATATCGGCAAATGGTATGTTCGTAATGATGCAGGTGAAATGATTCCATTTGATGCCTTCTCTAGCAGCGAATGGCAATCAGGCTCGCCGCGTCTGACTCGCTATAACAGCTTACCGTCAATGAATATCCAAGGTAGCGCCGCGCCTGGCCTTAGTACGGGTGAAGCGATGAGCTCGATGGAAGCAATGATGGCAAAGCTACCTGAGGGTGTGGGCTACGAGTGGACGGGTATGTCACTTGAAGAGCAAAAGTCAGGTGCCCAAGCGCCCATGCTTTATGCGCTATCAATCTTAGTGGTATTCTTATGTCTCGCCGCTCTGTATGAAAGCTGGTCTATTCCTTTCTCTGTACTATTAGTTATCCCACTTGGGGTGCTAGGTGCGGTGATATTTACGTGGCTACGCGGCTTCAATAACGATATCTACTTGCAAGTTGGTCTACTCACGGTGGTTGGTCTATCGGCCAAAAATGCCATCTTGATTATTGAGTTTGCGAAAGAGCATCAAGAAGAAGGTAATACCCTAAAAGAAGCGGTTATGATAGCGGCGCGTCAACGTCTGCGTCCGATTATAATGACCTCGCTTGCGTTTGGGCTTGGTGTTGTGCCATTATTCATCGCCACAGGTCCTGGTTCAGGCAGTCAAAATGCCATCGGTACCAGTGTGGTAGGTGGTGTTGTCACCGCGACATTATTAGGTATCTTTTTTATTCCAATGTTTTTCATTTGGGTACGTAGTTTATTCCCGTACAAATATGAGAATGATAAACCAAACGATAGAGATGATGGCAACGACGGTACACCTGGACCGCAAAACCCAACGCCTTCTGACCCAATGCCTTCTGAAAATTATCAGCCTGCAAGCTTTGGAGATAATACACAATGAGTGCTCAAAAAAACTTTACTTTACGCTCAGCAGCGGTAGCAAGTTTGGCTACCACTGCCCAACCAGCGCTAGCAGTACTACGCAAAAATGGCGGCCGCCTCATTGGCCTAACCGCTTTAGCCTTAAGCATGGCAGCTTGTAATACCATTCCAAAATCGGATATGCGTCCTGTTCTTGCTGAGCCAAACGTTCCTATCGAGCAAGCTTATGGCGCGTTTGATAAAGAAACCGTCAGCAGCGCCAATCAATCCAGTATTGCCGCGCAGCGCTGGCAGGAGTTCTATAGCGACGAGCGCTTAAAAGGTCTGATTGCGTTAGGGTTAGAAAACAATAAAGACTTTGAAAGTGCGCGTCTGGCGATTGAAAGAGCACGCGCACAATATCAAATTACCGATATCAATGACTTACCAAGTATTAATGGTGAAGCAGGTTATTCTCGTAGACGTACCTCGGGTCCAACGGGTTCAAACACTGGCGATAGTTATAGTGTCAACCTTGGCTTGGCCAACTACGAGTTAGATTTTTGGGGTAAAATTGCCAGTTTAAAAGAACAGGCGTTGCAGAACTTCTTAGCGACTACAGCGGCGAAAGACACCACTCAAATCAGCCTGATTAGTAATATCGCTCAAAGCTATGCCAATTTAAGCTACAGCCTTGCGCAGTTAAAACTGGCAGAAGCTACGGTTGAGAGTCGTGAAAAATCCCTGTTTATTGCAGATAAACGCTTTGAAGCGGGCATTGATCCTAAATTGCCGTCTTTACAAGCCAGCGCGTCATTAGAAAATGCCAGACTTGCCGTTCTACAGGCACAAAGCAGTATTTTAAGATCGCGTAATGCGCTGCAATTTTTGGTTGGTGGCCCAATTCCTACCAATCTTATCCCCGCACCTGCGGTCAGCAATATCACAAGCCAGCAGATATTTAGCGCCGGCTTACCAAGTGAATTGCTTCGCTATCGTCCCGACGTATTGGAAGCAGAATACAATTTAAAAGCTGCTGGTGCCAATATCGAAGTGGCGCGTGCGTCTTACTTCCCATCTATCAGCCTAGCCAGTAGCGTGGGCGTGAGCAGCAGCAGTTTAGATGATTTATTTAAGAGTGGTTCGGTCGGTTGGTCATTTGGTCCAAGCATTAGCGTCCCTATTTTTGATGCGGGCCGACTAGATGCCAATTATGATGTCGCTAAAATTGAGCGCGAACAGACGCTAGCAAGCTATGAGCGCTCTATCCAGACGGCATTCCGTGAAGTATCAGACGTCTTAGCCACACGCGCGACCTTAGGCGATCAGCTGGCTGCACAGTACCGTCTACAAGATAACTTTGAGCAAACGTATCAGATTGCCGATGCGCGCTTTAAAGCAGGTATTGCTAACTACCTAGATGTACTCGATGCGCAGCGTTCGTTATTCTCAACGCAGCAAGGTATTTTGGACTTAGAGCTACAAAAACTCATCAGCCAAATCGAGCTCTATCAAGTACTAGGCGGCGGTGCCAATCTTGATGTGCCAACGGTAATCCCTGTGCCGCATAAAAACTTGGTGCAATTGGTCAATTTACCTGCCAATAGCAATAAAGCAAAAGCGGTCGATGCCATCAATGCGGCGAGCTCAGCACGTGTGGCTTCTGTACAAGAAGCGCAAGCGATCAAGCAAGCACAGCCAACAGAAAAAGCGACTTTTAAGCCAACTGCTGTCGTTGATGTCAATAATGATGGCACAACAGATGCTGCTGTAGGGGTGGTCACTGAAGAAACCACTTTTAAAGAGGCCAATGTTGAGAAAGTACCGGTTACACAAATTGTTGAACCTTAAACCGTTACGAAGCAATCATATCGTGATACTTTATTATCACGTTGATAGTCGATAAGTACAAAAAGCCCTACCGACTTGGTAGGGCTTTTTGCTTTCGATAGCGACTATTCGTTATAGTAGTGCTAGTTATAGCAAAACGTTATATGCACCACCCCTTTATCACCTTGGCTGTGCTAAATTTATAAAAATATAGTCTTTAAAACAGCTTGCTTAATAAAGCTGATAAATAACAATGATTAAAATTAAATAAGGAAACCTCATGACTTATACTTTTAACCGTCAGTTCCCTGAAACTCGCCTACGGCGCTTGCGTTATAACGACAACGTCCGCGCGATGATTCGTGAAGTTGAACTGCATCCTAAGCACTTTATCGCTCCTGTTTTTGTTTTAGAAGGCAAAAATAAGCGCGAAGCAATTGCTAGTATGCCAGGTGTTGAGCGACTATCGATTGATCTGCTGATTAACTATGCTAAGGAATTATTAGCGGAAGGTGTAACTACCATCGATATTTTCCCTGTGATTGATAATTCACTAAAAACGCCTGATGGGAAATCGGCTTATGATGAAAATGGCCTCAGTGCTCGCGCTGTTAAAGCAGTCAAAGATGCTGTACCAGAAATGGTCGTGATGACCGATGTGGCGCTAGATCCTTATACCTCACACGGTCAAGACGGGCTGCTTGATGATAGCGGCTATGTCGTCAATGACGAAACCGTTGAAGTCTTGGTCAAGCAAGCGCTCGTCCACGCCCGCGCGGGCGCTGATATCATCTCGCCAAGTGATATGATGGATGGCCGAATCAAAGCCATGCGTGATGCCTTTGAAGCCGAAGGCTTTGTTAATACTGCTATCATGGCCTATTCTGCCAAATACGCTTCTGCTTATTATGGTCCGTTCCGCGATGCCGTCGGTAGTGCTGGCAATTTAAAAGGTGGCCATAAAAAGCAATATCAGATGGACTTTGGCAACCGCGCCGAAGCATTGCACGAAGTCGCCATGGATATCAATGAAGGCGCAGATATGGTGATGATTAAACCCGGTCAGCCGTACTTAGACCTAATTCGTGAAGTTAAAAACACCTTTGGCGTACCAACCTTTGCCTATCAAGTTTCTGGTGAATACGCCATGCACATGGCTGCTATTCAAAACGGTTGGCTAACCGATGCGGTAATTTTAGAATCCTTGATTGGTTTCCGCCGTGCGGGCGCTGATGGTATTTTGACCTATTTTGCCCTAGAAGCGGCACGTCAGTTAAATAACGCTTAATATGTATTAAATGGTTTTATATAAAAAATCGCGCCAGCTTATGTATTAGCTGACGCGATTTTTTATTGGCCTTATTTTAAAAGCTCAATAAAACCTATAAACGCACACGGTCATGCGCTTCGTTAAAGTCAATTTCCGGCCCTACAGGAATAATACGTGTAGGATTAATGTTGGCATGACTGGTGTAATAGTGCGCCTTGATATGCTCAATACTGACCGTTTCTGCAATACCGGGCGTCTGATATAGATCACGCAAATAGCCCCAAAGGTTGGGATAATCCATAATACGGCGGATATTACATTTAAAATGTCCAACATAAACCGCATCAAAACGCACGAGCGTAGTGAATAAACGCCAATCTGCCTCAGTAATCGTATCACCAAGCAAGTAACGTTGGTCAGCTAACCGTGCCTCTAACGTATCAATCGCATCAAATAGCGTCACTACCGCCTCTTTGTAAGCAGCTTCGGTTGTTGCAAATCCTGCTTTATACACGCCATTATTCACCGTTAAATAAACGAATTCATTAATCGTATCGATTTCTGTGAGCAACTCTTTTGGTAAAAAGTTAACGTCCGTCGCCCCTACTTCATCAAAGGCTGAATTAAACATCCGAATAATCTCAGAGGATTCATTGCTAACGATGGTATTGGTTTTTTTATCCCATAAAATTGGTACGGTCACGCGTCCGGTATAATCAGGCTTAGCCGCCACATATACTTCATATAAATAGCTCGCATTGACAACCGGATCGGCAATCACGCCAGCACCTTCTGCAAACGTCCAACCTTTATCGCCCATAAAGGGATGCACGACAGACAGCGAAATCATGTCTTCCAAGCCTTTTAATTTACGATAAATTGTGGTGCGATGCGCCCACGGACAGGCAAGCGATACATATAAATGATAGCGATTGGCTTCGGCTTTAAAGCCGCCCACGCCGGTTGGGCCTGCGCTACCATCAGCTGTCACCCAGTTTCTAAATCCCGCATCTTCACGCTCGAAGCGTCCTCCGCTTGCCGCGGTGTCATACCATGTATCTTGCCATTGACCATCGACCAATAAGCCCATATTTTGCTCCGATTTATTTTGGTTTTAAATGAATGGATATCAAGAACGACTGCTAGTAAACAATCAGCATTAAATGGTTGCCATCGTCATTTAGTTTTAGGAGTTATAGTAACATTTCTATGTTGCCTAGCCATTAAGCTTTGTTTGTTTCTCAAACAAAGCTTTTGGAAGATTCTTTAGAAAAAAGTAGTCATAAACTTTAACGATAGAGTGTTTATTTTGAACTGACTATAGCAGCTCTTTTAAAAAACAGACGGGCAAGCGCACACGCAATCGTCAACGCAAGTAACATCGAGACTAAAGTATGACTAAAAAAATGATCGCCAAAGAGCATTTTATACAGTCCCATTACCCAGCTTAAGACAGTCACTATTTCAAATATTCTGTAGCGATACTGATGCAGAGTGGGTAAAAATACTAAGCCATATAAAGAAAATCCTGCGCTGGCATGCGCGGCAGGGAAACATTTAGCAGGCGTTTGCGCCACTATATTTTGCCAAAGATTAAGATAATCTAAGCTTCCTCCAAATAGCGTTAAATGATTGGGGCAACTGACATGCGTGATATCTTTTAATAGGGCAATAGTAGAAGGGACGAGGATAAGAACGGTCAACAAATAGCTGGTTTCGTGGATTGAAAAGGGAACCATAAATTTATTGAGCCAACTATTATTAGCGATAGCAGGATGGTTTGAAAGCTTTGTAGACTTGATGGCTAATACAGCAATCAAATAGAGGGCTAGCAAAATCAATAGCGCTTTCGGCCCATCATAAAAGATAAAGGCATAAGGCTGAGCACCCTTTTCTAAAAGCCATTGTCCATTTGTATAAAAAAGCTCACTAATACGGATATCAAGCTGGCTATGCTCAAACACCAAAGTCGCGATAATCGTTAAGCAAAATAATTTCAGCCATATCCAATTAGAGGCATTATTTTTAGAGGCATTGTTTTTAGAGGCATTGTTTTCTAAAATCATTTAAGACATCCCGCGTAACCGATGAAGCTAAAAAAGCATCAATATCTTTTATTATCAAAGGCTTGATAACGCCAGTAACCACAAAATCACCAACAGCAACAAGGCTAAAGACTGGGCAGCGGAGCCGGTATCTTTGGCTATTTTAGCCAATGGATGTTGCTCGGTTGAGGTATGATCGACACTCGCTTCAATAGCCGTATTGATAAGCTCAACGATAAGAGATAAAAAAGAAGCGGTTACAAGAAGCATTTTGCTAGCGACGCCAAAGGGCATCAATGTAATGACGATCAGCAATGCAAGATTTAACCATACCACTTGTCTAAATGCGGCTTCAAACTTATAAGCGGCTTTAAACCCCTCTATAGAGTAGCCCGTCGCCTTTAAAAGACGAGCCAGCCCTTTTTTACCTTTCACCTTACTCGCAAAATTGTCAGGCGGCAGTAATTCAGAAGCGTTTATTGGGCTGTTAGCGCCATGGCTTAGCTGTTCATTGTCAGGAGGCGTATATTTGATAGTGCTCATATTGATGGCTTTATACTCATTATCGTGTAGCTACGGAACTGATTGTTAGGGGCTTAAACAATCAACCATTAGCAGAATCAGCAATGTTTGAGTATAAAGGATGAGACGTTAAGAAAGCGTTAAGAGGATATAAACCAAAGACTGCGTTAAGTAAAAAGGGCTTTTAAGCAGATGGTTAATAGATGTTATTTATAATAAATACTAAATATACTACCGCCTGAGCCGCCTAACGCATTGGCCTGATGGGTTAACTGCCAGTCCATATGAGTCACGATACGTTGGACAATACTAAGCCCTAAGCCGCTGCCTTCTACTTTGTAACTAGAATAGCTTGTCGACAGTGCTTCTTTGTGCAATACCTTATCTTTTTCGTACGGCTTAAAACGCTCAAACCTTTCGTACAGCAACGGCATCATCTCCTCAGAGATACCAAGACCAGTGTCACTAACGGTTATTTTTTGAGCGTCTATAGTGATAGTTACTTCGCCATCATCGGTATACTGAAATGCATTTTTTATTAAATTTCCCAATGCCATCTTTAGCAGCTCAGGTCGTACATAGGCGAAATATTCTTGTTCAGCCACTAAACTACAAGTGACGGTCTTATGACGGAGCAAATATTTTAGCCGCTCAATTTCACTGAAAGCGATATCATTTATAGAGGTTTGCGGCGTATCCAATTTTTCAGGAGCGCGAGAGAGTAACAATAACGCACTAATAATCTCGGAGGTTTCTTTCGCCGTGTGACTGATACGATTGGCAAATTCTCTCAAATACCTGTCATTTTCTAATTGAGAAGCCAACACCTCTGACGCCCCCATAATAATCGTTAACGGTGTACGCAGCTCATGGCTGACATCGCCGGTAAACAGTTGCTCTCGTTTTAGGTATTGCTCCAGTGTTTTGTTTTTCTCGTCAATAGCTCGTGCCAATATACCGACCTCAGAGGGCAGATGGGTCAACTCGGTTAAATTTTGGTGATCGGTTTCTACCGCTTTTTTTAAATCTAATAGCGGCTTGGTGATTTGCTTGGAGGTTAACTGCGAGAATATAGCAGCGATAAGTAAACTTAGAATAACCGCCACTCTTAACGCATTGGCAAAGATATCTTCTACATGCTCAAAGATGGCAAGAACGGGAAAATTTCCCATCACCATCTCATCGTTTTCTAGATAAGTGAGAATATAATCTTCTTGGCCTTGATTATAAAAGAAGAAATGCAAGTTGGTGTTGGTTGTCCCTGTTGCCATATCAACCGTAACCGACTTTTCTTGCGGGGTGTCGGTTGCTAAAGCTTTTAAATCGTCGGGCGCATTAGCATAGCGATAGATGGTGATACCGGGTTCTGCATGATAAATGCCCTGCTCGCCGTCCTTTTCTTGGCTAAGCTCTAACTGCTGTAATAAACGCGCTTTGACCAGCTCTTGCTCCATCCTCACTTCAGCATACATAAAAATACTGACGAAAGCGCTGCAAAGCAATATCGCAAACACGAAATAAGATAGGCGGAATTTATTGGTGATTGAATCGATACTAAACATAGCAGTTACTTCGTTGTAAAAGGCGTTAGATAAAATAAATATAGGTTTCAGTCTAAGTTTAATACCGGCGGCTTATCATTCAGTTAAGCCGTTCACTCATCCTAAAATACTTTATACCTTATCAGGATCAATAATCTGATAACCAACGCCCGGCACCGTGACGATCATCGGTGTTGCAAATGGTTTATCGACTTGGGCACGCACACTATGCAGGTGAGTACGCAAGGCATCGCTACTCGGGATATCCGCGCCCCATACCTTCTCCTCTAGTTCATTCTTACTGACGACGCGCGGCGACGCGCTCATGAGTATATTCAAGATCTTAAACCCAGTAGGTGTCAGCTTCAGCACGTTACCTTCACGCATAACTCTATGTTCGCCTGCATTGAGCGTGACGTCACCAACCGTTATACTATGCTCAAAATGATCGTCTTGCTGTCGGCGGATTAACGCTCTGATACGCAATTCTAATTCAACAAGTGAAAAAGGCTTGACCAAATAATCGTCAGCGCCACTATCGAAACCTGCGACTTTATCCAAGATCGTATCACGAGCCGTTAGCATAAGGACTGGCGTTTTATTATGCCACTCTTCGCGAAGGGTTTTACAGAGTTTTGTGCCATCCATACCTGGTAGCATCACATCTAATAAAATAACGTCATAATGATTATTCGCAGCCAGCGTCAAACCACTAATGCCATTGTGGGCGTTATCTAGCTCAAAGCCTTTAGCCTCAAAAAAAGCGTAAATATTGGCGACGATATCAGGATTATCTTCAATAATAAGTATCTTATACATAGACTGTCTCAGTCATAAATCTATCCCTACTTAGGTCAATCGGATGAATGGGTGGACTTAAAAAAGGTTGGCGCGCCTGCTACCTCATCAGTCGTAATATTAAAAAAGTTAAGTAACGTCGGGGTAATAAAATCATGTGATACAGGCTGATTAATTACCCTAAGAAGGCTGTTTTTATCAATACTGTTGCTAGCCGGAGACCAAATAATAACTGGTATCTGCTTTTGAGAATCAGGCGCAATAGCATACGGCAAACCATGCAAGTAGATATTATTTTCGCCTAAACTCTCACCATGATCGCTGATATATACCATGACCACATCATAACCCTGCTCATAATTTTTTAGCGTATCAATCACATTATGCAAGAAATAATCAGTATAGCGAATGGCATTATCATAACCGTTAATCACGGATTGATTATCGCATTTAGACAGCTCGTTGGTCATACAGACGGGTTTGAATTCCTCAAACGCTTGGGGATAACGCTTGAAATAAGCGGGACCATGATTACCCATTTGATGTAAAAAAATGAGCGTGTCTTTGGGAGTTGTGGTTGACTTTACCAGCTTATCAAAGCCCTTCAGCATACCAATATCTCGACATTCGCTATCGCAACTTGGATTGGTTTTAGAGGTTTTGAAGTCCTCAAAAGTGACGCGGTCTGCTACGCCTTTAGAGCTAGAGTTATTGTCACGCCAAACGACATTAACACCTTGTTTGTGTAAGGTATCAAGGACGTTTTCATTATAATCAGCACGGTCTACTTCAAAGTTATCTCGGTTGGCATAACTGAACATACACGGTACTGAATAAGCGGTTGAAGTACCACAAGAAGTTGTCTGTTTAAAGCTATAAAGATTGTCCTGCTCAGCCAGTAACGGCGTGGTGTTACGCGCATAACCGTTTAAGCCAAAATGATCCGCACGTGCGGTTTCTCCTACTACAAATACCATAAGCTTAGGTTTCGTAGCTTTACTACTGGCGACGCTGCGTTTGGCATCTGTCGCGTGCAGCAATAGCGTATCAGGACGACGCAATGCATCGACATAGTCGCTACTTAATTTGGCGACAGAGTAGATAGAAGTGATGGGATTGACGTAACTGCGCACCATTTTATGTTGACGAAAAAAAGTAGCGTATTGGTCGCCAAAAGGTAGTAAACACACGGCCATTAAGCCTGCAGAAAGACTGAGAGTAACCGCCCTTTGCCATAAGGCGCGACGTAAAGGGGTGCGCTTGATACGAATTTTGGCGATAATAACAGCAGGTATAACGCCTAATACCAGCACCCTAATAAAGAAACTTAGCGACATCAATCCCATCGCTTCTTGTTGATCGGTCTGTAAGCCATTGATCAGCATACTACGATCAAATATTGTACCGTAAGCGTCTGTGAAATAACCGCACACTGCTGCTATCATTAGCACAGCGATGAGCATGGGTTTGGCAATAGGCCGATAACATAACAACTGCAATACTAGCCACATCAACCCTGACAATAATCCTGTGATAGAAACCATAAAACCAATATTACTACGAATAGGATAAATGCTTAGCACTTGCGCAAAAAAACTGACATTGGCAGTGGCGATTAAGTAGAGCGCCACAATTATCATCAAATAATGTAGATTAATCTCACGATGCGCAATATTGCTAAGATAGATTTGCTTGGTTTTAGCTTTAGCTTTGGTAATGTCAGCGCTAAGTGCTTGCGAAGTTAACATAGACGGGCTTCTCAACAGGGCAGTAAGAAATGGAATTTCTTACCATAACAGTTAAGCTGTTAAGAAGACGTTAAGGCAGTTCGATTGAGCGAAGGTTTGAATGAAAATGTCGACCAGTCAGTATATAAATACTACTCGTTTTTCAACACCTTGATTGAAAGATTTTTAGTACATTTCATCCTTATAAAACGGGCATAAAAAAAGCCCCAATCATAAAGATTGGGGCTTTCGAATCTGGTAGGCGTAACTAGATTCGAACTAGCGACCTCTACCATGTCAAGGTAGCGCTCTAACCAACTGAGCTATACGCCTATTTAGGACATGCATTTTAGCAAGTTTTTAAAACTTTGCAAGCCTTTTCTATCACAATATTGACTTATTATTAGAATACTTATTATTAAGCTTTATAATTAAGGACTTAAGAAAATCAGGTTATTCTAAAGAGCTCTAGTTATCTAAGATAGCTCATAATTTATAGATTTTTAATAGTACAGTCGATCCACTATAAAATAAACACAGGGCTACTGGGATAAATTTTGTGTAGCCTCTGGAGTGACGAAGTCACACAGCAAGCAAGGAAAATTTATACCAGTAGCAGTCCTAAAAATTGTATTCTTTTTATTTAAGATTCACTATATTAAAATATAACTTCCAGATTAAGGCAATCAAATGACCTTACGCATTCACGCTCTATTTCATACAGATTACGAAGACCTCAGCTTTATTAAGTATTGGGCAAATACTCATCAGCATTCTATTACCTACACGCGCTCTTATAATAAAGATGCCTTGCCTACGCTCGACAGTTTTGATTGGTTAATCGTCATGGGCGGGCCGATGAGTGTCCACGATGAAGACAGCCATCCTTGGTTGATTGAGGAAAAACGTCTGATTGGGCAGAGTATTGCTAGCGGAAAAACAATGATTGGCGTTTGCTTGGGCGCGCAGCTAATTGCGCATTGTTTGGGAGCGAGCGTAGAGCCAGCGGATGTTAAAGAAATTGGCTGGCTACCTATTAAATTAACCAAAGAAGCCCAAGCCCATCCTTTATTGCAAGATTTACCAAAGCAGCCCTGTACTGTCTTTCATTGGCACGACGATGGTTTTGAATATCCAAAAGGAGCGATCCCTTTAGCAACATCAGAAGCGTGGCCCAATCAAGGATTCCTGTATCAAACGCCTCGGCATAAAGCGCTCGGTAATTGGATCATGGCTTGGCAATGTCATTTTGAGATCACTAAGAAAAGTATCGTTAAAATGGTAGCAAATGGTAACCATGCCATTCAAACAGGTCTTATCGATTGCCCTGAAACCGTGCAGTCGCCTACTGAGATAGTAACGCTTGGTGATAAGTATATCGCCGATAATAATACTTGCTTAGCGGCTATGCTCAACCGCATGGTAAAAAGCCGCTAAGACGTCATTCCTGTTCTAAAATGAATATTTAAAGCATAAAAAGCTCAACGGTTTAGCCGCTTTTTGCCTTTTTTAGCCGCAAGTCCACTCTTTACCGGTTCTGCTGGTTTGATGTCACCATTTTTACGCCGCCATAGGTCACTAAGACGACACCGAGCGCTATTAATGACGCTCCTAAAAACAACCCTTCTGGTGGATTTTCTCCTTGTAAAAAAATAGCAATCGGTACACCAACGACCGCCCCAACTGAACCTAATAAACTTAGCAGCACGGGGCCACCCGTTTTTTGCAGTAAAAATAGCAGCAAAAACTGACCGGCAAAAACGAATGCCTGCACCGCAATCAATCCCAGCGGTAACATTTCAGCTAGCGGAACTGCCAGTGAATAATTTGGCAGGATGCTGACGAAACCCAGCAGCATTGAAGCAGCTATTAGCATGCCCGGTGCCAACGCGCTTGGCGACAGATTGTCTGGCCAATATAGGGTGCGATAAATATTGCCAATCGCTAATAACACCGGACCACAAAGCGCCAGACCAATCCAAAATACGCTGGCATCGGGCGCAGCAAATTTACGCGCTGCCAGCACCCCTGCTCCGGCCAGTGCCGCGACCACGCCAAGCGCGCGCAGTTTGGTAAAACGCTCTATTCTCAAGACTATCGCTGCTAAATAAGTCAGTAGCGGCGGCAGAGAAATAATCAAGGCAACAAAACCTGCGCCGACATGTGGAATAGCGGAGAAAAAAATGAGATTTGAGCCAGCGACACTGACTAAGGCAGCAACCAAATAATAGCTTAGCGTTGGTTTGCTTAAAGGTGGTAGCTCGCGGCGTAGAAATGCATAACTAAATAAAATAAACGCCGCGCCAGTAATGGACCAAAAGAGAAAGGCTAGCGGCGTTAGCCCAACCTCGCCGGCAAACTTTGCTAAATTGGTAGAAATACCGATTAACCCGCCGCCAGCGATAAGACATAGCACAGGAATGAGCCACGCTTTTTTACCATTTACCATACCTTGCTGCGCTGACTCATTCATAGGTTACCTTACTCTTAAAACAGCGGCTTTATCCATAGTCAACAGTACTGTTATCCATTAACTTGGCCTAGCATTATTATTAGCTTTTATCTTATCAAGACAGATTCGCGTTCGCGCCAATGCAACCACAAACGGGTATCGAGCTCAAACTGATGATAATTAGGTTCCATATGACAGCAAAGCTGATAAAAGGCTTTGTTATGCTCTTGCTCTTTGAAATGCGCCAGCTCATGCACCACTATCATACGCAAAAATTCAGGCGGCGCTTCTTTAAACAGGCTAGCCACCGTGATGCTGTTATGCGATTTTAGCTTACTGCCTTGAACGCGCGATTGATACGTATGAATACCAAGCGCCTGTTTGAGTACGGCAAGCTTACTATTATAAGTCACTTGCGACAGCGGACTGCTTTTACGCATATACTGATTTTTAATCTCATTAATATAGCGGTATAACGCTTTATCGCTTTGTATTTGATGGCGATGGGGGTAATTTCTATCCAAATACTCACCCAATCTGCCCGTGTTAATCAGCGTCGCCGCTTGGCTTTGAATCTGCTCAGAATAATGAGCAATATATCTTAACGTGGTCAATGTAGTTATCCTTGACGTTTTATTTTTAACGACTAATAGTTAGTAATTACTTAATGCGCCACTGAATTAGACAATAAATTCATCACCACCACCCCACCAACAATCATAGCAATACCAATCACGGCTGCGGTATCAAGCGTTTGCTTAAAGAAAAACAGCCCCACCAATGAGGTTAATACGATACCAAGCCCGCCCCATAATGCATAGGCAATACCAATAGGAATGGTTTTTATGGTTTGGGTTAATAAATAAAAAGAAATCGCATACAGCACTGCCATAATAAGGGTAGGAATCAGGCGTGTGAATTGTTCTGACTTGACTAAAAAAGTGGTGCCAATGACTTCGCAAACAATAGCGGTGGCAAGGTAACCGTAAGCAATCATGGTTGGACTCATATTTAAGGCACCTATATTGATTAAAAAGCAATTGATTAGAAAATAATCGGTTAAAACGTGTTGCATGGCAGCAGATAACACTAAAACACAGCCAATTAAAGCAAAAGCGCTAAAGAAACCTCGGATGGCTATTTTATAGGTTTATAAGAATGCTTGAAATAGAGATTTTGAGGTTTACCGTAATATAAGGTTTTTCTTTAGTTTCAAACAGATAGTCCTCTCAAACCAGTTAATAACGTGACATCTATAATCTCTATCGAAGCCCAGCTTTTCACACGCTCTAAATACATTGTATTAGAGTTACTGATGAAAAAATTCAACCAAGCCGCCATTTTAAAAGTAAACTCACTCAATTTTATCCTGTTTATCATTATATTTATAATTTATCGCCTAATAAGGTTGACAGCCCATAACTACTTGGCTAAAATGTGCCCCACATAACGCAAACAAGATAAGCAATCGCTCCTACCAAAAGCTTTGTAAACTTGTTTTATTCACCGTTATGACAGCTTATTCTCCAATAGCTCAGTTGGTAGAGCAACGGACTGTTAATCCGTGTGTCCCTGGTTCGAGCCCAGGTTGGAGAGCCATATTCTAAAAAGCCTTCATCAGTTACTTGATGGAGGTTTTTTTATGGTCGCAGCTTTTAGTCGTTAATCACACCCAGCGCAATACTCATAAAGCGACGGTGTTCTTTTAGCGACTTTTGTTGTATGGTAAGAAGACTGTGACCAAGTTTGTTTTTGTCTGAGTGTTTTATTCCTACTCACTAAAAGTAATGGTTTATTATGATACCTGTTCGTATAAAAAATAGATTCTCTGATCACCCGCAAAAAATCACACGCCCGATCAGTATTCGCTTGTCTGAAGAAATGATTGAGCTTTTGACTGCCACTGCATCAGAGTTAGGTTTTAAACGTATCCAAGGCTTAATTCGTCTCTATATCCGTCAAGGTCTTGACCGTGACCATCAAGACTATACCCTCGCTCATGATGAAGTCTTTATCGAAACGTTACGCAAAAAAGGCGTCAGTCAACGCATTATTGATGAGGCAATTGTGGTGACTCACAATAATAATATCACTCATCCCTTATCTGAGCTTCAAGACGATTAAATAGAGAATTCTTATAATCATTAAAAAGACTGAGACCGCTGAATGGCGCTCGGTCTTTTTTTAACCCTTCATCCGGTCAACTGCCAATCTAATTAATAAACTTCCTTCTTTTCCCTCCTTTAAAAATCTTCTTAAAGAGCAGCAATCTATATTTAAGGATAAATAAACATACACAACCATCAAGGCCTATAGATTATGATAAGAGCCATGTCTGAGTATAAAACATGGGGCTGTCCTAGATAAGTAAAATAAAGTCTTAATGATTCATGCAGTTTCACAAGGAGGGATAAGAGGATGAGTTTATATAATCGTTTCAACAAAGTTATGTTATTAACACTCACTTTAGTGATGCTGCCTATTATCAATGGCTGCTCACAGCCGCAACCTGATGTGAGTAGTCAGACCATACCAACCAACTCTGATCATTGGCAAAAAAAGCTAGGGGGTACATTCGAGCGCCTGCCTGAGACTGATAGACAACTCTTAAGCCGATATATGCTCCGCATGAAGCTGAGCGGCGCTTATGAGTCAGGAGCAATGCCTCGCATTACCATCAAGCAAGCGCTGATTCAACAAAAGGAATATGAGCGCCTACATCCTAATAATCCAACGGGTAAGAAAAGCCCGATTGTGACCAGTGGGCAGTTAGGGACTGGCAATGCACAAAACTACTCTGTCGCTCTACTGCCTGTCAAAGCCAGTGATAGTGACAGTTTAAATCAAATAAAACTGCATTTTATGCTGTCAAATCATGGCAAAGTGGCGATTAAAAGCTTTAAAGGTAAATTTGCTATGAAAGACAAGCGCCTACCAAAAAGCAAAGTCTTTAACGTACCACTGACGCAGTTCAAACCGCCCATTGAGCCTGAACAAACTGGTAAGATCATTATTGAGAGTAGTATTGAAGATATTAATGTCATGCGCGCGATTAAAAATAACAGCGACATCAGTATTGAGATTAACGAAGGCAAGCTGGTTTTGGTACATGGACAAGAAATAGTATTCAAGCAATCGTTAGCAAAATAAGAAAGAACTTACATAGTCAGCTCGAAATAAGATCGATACGTTAATAACGGCGGGCGACTGATATAAACTTTCCTTTTTGTGCAGTCATGAAAAAAGCCCCAATCAGTTATTGATTGGGGCTTTTAAATTTGGCGGAGACGGAGAGATTCGAACTCTCGAAGGGCTATGAACCCTTGCCGGTTTTCAAGACCGGTGCATTCAACCGCTCTGCCACGTCTCCATTGGTGCATCATTATATAGATATCATCGCATAATGCAAGCAGTTGATATTAAAAAAATGAAATTAATTTACAGATGTTTTTAAATCAATAACTTACCGTTTGCTCAAAACTTTTTACTCAGTGCTTGATCTTACAATATTCACTCGGCGCTACTTTATTTACTTGAAGCGAGATGCAGACACATATCAAGCAGCCTATTGGCATAGCCCCATTCATTGTCGTACCAGGCAAAAACCTTATATTGCTCGCCTACTTGCATCAGCTGCTGCCCATCAATAATAAGCGATTCTGGCTGATGGATAAAATCACTGGAGACCAATGGCTCCTCAGTATAAGCCATGATGGTTATCAAATGACCAACGCTGGCAGCTTTTAATCTTTCTCGAACCGCCTCAACGCTGACGTTTGGCGTACTAAACAAAAACGTCACATCAATCGCCGCCACATCAATGGTAGGAACGCGAATGGAGTGACCATTTATCTTTCCTATCATTGCAGGCAATACGCGTTCTGTCGCGGCGATACTACTAGAGGTGGTTGGAATAATATTATAACCAGAGGCACGCGCCCGTCTTGGGTCGCGGTGCGCTTGGTCCAAAACCGTTTGATCAGCAGTCACAGCATGAATCTCGGTCATCATTGCTGACTTTACCCCAAATGCCTTATCGAGCGTAGCAATCAGCGGCACCAACGCCTGCGTGGTACAAGAAACGCTCGATATAATGGGTAGTGCCCGCGTTAGCTCGTCGGTATTCACGCCCATTACAATACAAGCATCGACAGTGTCAAAGGGCGCGGCACCAATAATCACTTGCTGCGCGCCCGCCGCAATATGTAGCTGCGCTTGCTCGTAAGAACGAAAATGCCCTGTACACTCTAGCACCACATCGATGCCAAGCGCTCGCCAAGGTAGGTTTTTTGGATCAGGCTCTGAGAGCATTTTGATACAGTAAGTCAGATTGTTTTTAGTCAGACACAGCTGAGTGTTGTTGCCGCTGCTATTATCGTTACTGCTCTCGGTTTCATTACTGCTCTTGGTTTCATTGTCTAAAACCTCAGCACTGACGCCAAGTCGACTCAGACGGCCATGGGTACTATCGAATTTTAACAAATGTAATAAAATATCAGCCGGTGCCAAATCGTTAATCGCAACCACATGAATAGCGCGTCCTAACACCTCAAAGCGCTCTAGCAATGCGCGCAAGACATTACGCCCTATACGGCCAAAGCCATTAATAGCAATCCTCAAGGGCTGGGTATGCTCGTCTGTCGCATGCATAAGGGTTACTCTAGGATCAGCGTTTAATTGGTAAGTTGCGCTAGAAAAATCAGGCATAACATCAGACATACAAGGCCCTGCTATCAGAGGTACTACTATAAAAATATCGCCATAATGGGATATAAAAAGAATGACACGCGAGCTCTACACCATATCTACATGCTCGAACCATAGCAACACGACAATGCTATTGGCAAGTTTTTATCCCGCTCTAGATACTAAGGCGTAATAAAAATTAATGCCAAACGAATGGTATTATAATCAATCGCTTGCTTTAGATGCTCAAAGATTGGACGCAGCTTAATACTACCATCATCATTAAAATCATTTGGGTTATTGGCAACTCTAATCGCCACATACGCATTGCCAACCGCTGTCATCACCTCATCGTCTGGACGCAAATGATCACAAGCCAGGCTTGGATCTTGCGATTTTAGTTCAGCAATGTGGCGCATAATAGTGGATTGTGACAGCTGACGCGATTGCGAAATCTCCGCAATCGACAAGCTCTCTTCTAGTAGTATTCGTGTGGCTAGCAAGGTACTATCCGACTTATCAGAAACTTGGTTGCCAAGTTTTTGTTTTTTCTCTATCTGCGCTTGCTGTTGCTCACGGCGTTTTTTCTGCAAATTGGCATAAGCGTCAATCACCGACTTACTAAGCGTTCCGCCTGATTTTAGAATAAATTTCTCATGCGCCTGCGTCATACTTTCTTCATCGAGCATCGCATAATTGGCATCAGCTTCCTCCGACAGCGCCAAAAATCGTTTGTCGGCGCCGCGTGCCAATGGGTCGAGCTGCAAGCTCATATCATTCATGCCGAGCAGTTGCAGACCTGCCAGCGACTTTAATCGTGACAACGCAACATAACCTTGTCCAAGCTCAAAGGTACGCGACAAATCAATCTCTGCCGCCTCAAGGGTCATGCCTTGCGATTTATGAATGGTAATCGCCCACGCCAGACATAACGGCACTTGTAAGTAGCTTGCCAGCACATCACCCGTCTCATCTTCGATAATCCATTCTTCAGGCTCAGCGACGACTTCACGACCCGAGTTTAGTCGAACCACGGGCATTTTTTGCGTGGTTGGTTTTTTGGTTTTTGGCGGCTTTTTATCACTGGCTTTATCTTTTTTAGCTTTGTTTTTTATACTCTTAGCAGTATCAGTATCGCTTTCAGTACTTTCCTCACTACTTTCAATTAAATCATCGCTAGTATCTTTACTATCATCGATTTTTACCGCGGCAAAACCAATCAGCTCACCCATCGTCCCGTTAGAGACGCCAAGCTCGCCATTGTTTTTGATAAACATCACTTTGGCGCCGACCTTTAATACCAAATCATCTTGGGTACGAACCGTCTTTTTAAGGGTTTCAACCAATTTGCTATCGCCAGTCGAGGTGGCTTCAAAGCGCATCATCTCGCCATCTAAGGCGGCAAGCTCTTTGTCATTGATTTTATTAACGTTGAGGTTATGGGTATAAAGACGGGTACGCTTGATATCGACATTTTGATCGAAGGTAGCCTCCAGCGCAGCAATGGCTTCAAAGGTAACTTCTTGACGGCGAATTTGATTGAGAATATCGTCTAAATCAAGTCCACCATTTGCCGCTTCGCTCACTTGACGATGTTGCTCAGACAAGTAGCAAATGTGAAACTTGGCATCGAGCCACGCTTCACTCATAAAAGCAAACTTTTCACGATTGGTTTCGCCTTTACTCCCAATCGGTGGCAGCTGAAAAAAGTCACCCGCAACAACGACCTGAATACCGCCAAAAGCTTTGTCATTTTTACGCACATACTTTAAAACTTGGCTGACCAAATTAAGCTGCTTGGCATGCAGCATCGATATCTCATCAATGATGAGCACCGCGGTATCCTTTAATCGGTCTGCCAAAAATTGCTTTCGGGATAAATTGGCCAAATCGCGATCAGATAACTCGTCTTTAATCCCAATACCCGACCAACTATGAATGGTGGTGCCGTTCATGTGGGTGGCAGCAATTCCGGTACTAGCCGTGACGGCAACGGGGACACGGCGCGCGCGTAGATAATCGATATATTGGTTGAGCGTATAAGTCTTACCTGAACCTGCTGAGCCAGTCAAAAACACATTTTGACCTGTTTTTAAGATATCGAGAGCAGAAGATTGACGCATATATCCAAACCAATTAAATGAATAGTAATAAAAAAAAGGGCATAAAAACGGATTAGGGGGAAAAGCTATCAACAATTATAACAGCTGAACCGACTTTGCGAACCATTTTAACCGTTAACCTGTTAATAACTTAAAGTTATATGATACAAAATATATCATTATAAAAAGTCATTATCGCTTCAAGCAAAAGCTCAGTACGATAGGAAGATAGCTTGGTCAGGATGGCCAGGTATCTATGTTCAAGCCACCATAATACCCAACAAGGAATCGTTCATGTTATACGCTTATCCCAATACTGAAAACAGTCCCGTCCAATTCCGCGAAAAATATGACAACTTTATCAATGGTGAGTGGGTTGCGCCAGTCGATGGCGAGTACTTTGATAACCCAAGCCCAATCGATGGCAAAATCATTTGCCAAGTAGCGCGCTCAAAAGAAGCCGATATCGAAAAAGCCTTAGACGCCGCACACGCTGCCAAGGATGCTTGGGGCAAAACCAGCGTCACTGAACGCGCAAATTTGCTACTAAAAATCGCGGATAAAATGGAAGCCAATCTAGAGGCTATCGCCATTGCCGAATGCTATGAAAACGGCAAGCCAGTGCGCGAGACGCTCATGGCAGATATTCCATTAGCCATCGATCAATTCCGTTATTTTGCCAGCGCCATTCGTGCGCAAGAAGGCGGCATCAGTCAAATTGATGAAGACACCGTTGCTTATCATTTCCATGAGCCGCTTGGCGTGGTCGGCCAAATTATCCCATGGAACTTCCCGATTTTAATGGCCGTTTGGAAAATCGCCCCGGCCCTCGCCGCTGGTAACTGTATCGTTATGAAGCCTGCTGAGCAAACGCCTGCTTCTATCTTATTTATGTTAGAAACTATCGGCATTGCTGATTTATTACCAAAAGGCGTGCTTAATATTGTCAACGGTTTTGGCGTTGAAGCTGGTAAACCACTGGCCTCTAACCCACGAATTAATAAAGTGGCGTTTACTGGTGAGACCACCACTGGTCGCCTTATCATGCAATACGCCAGTGAAAACATCATTCCAGTGACACTAGAGCTTGGTGGTAAAAGCCCAAATATCTTCTTTGCCGATATCATGGATGAAGACGATGACTTCTTAGATAAAGCAGTAGAAGGTTTGGTCATGTTCGCCCTAAACCAAGGTGAGGTCTGTACCTGCCCATCTCGTGCGCTGGTACATGAAAGCATTTATGATGAATTCATGAAACGCTGTATCGCCCGTGTCGAAGCCATCAAAATGGGTAATCCATTAGATACTGACACCATGATTGGCGCGCAAGCAAGCTCAGACCAGTTAGAAAAAATCCTCTCTTATTTGGATATCGGTAAAAAAGAAGGCGCAAAAGTCTTGGTTGGCGGCGAGCAAGCCAAGCACGATAACGACTTAGCAGAAGGTTATTATGTGAAGCCGACCATCTTTGAAGGCACCAACGATATGCGCGTGTTCCAAGAAGAGATCTTTGGACCGGTACTTGCCGTCACCAAGTTTAAAGACGATGAAGAAGCCATGAGCATTGCCAACGATACCTTATATGGCCTCGGCGCAGGAATTTGGACTCGTAGCGTTCATAAAGCTTATCGTTTTGGTCGCGGTATCCAAGCAGGCCGCGTTTGGACCAACTGTTATCACATTTATCCATCGCACGCCGCCTTTGGTGGTTATAAGCAGTCGGGTATCGGCCGTGAAAACCATCTGATGATGCTCGATCATTATCAGCAAACCAAAAACATGCTGGTATCGTATAGTCCTAAGAAGATGGGCTTCTTTTAGATCATTCTTTGCATATTGTTAAATGAACCAATGCAATCTGTCGCAAGGTAGATTGCATTTTTGCCTTAATAAAGCATTAATAAGCATAAACTGCTCATAAGTGATAAGGAGTTCATAATGAAAGTGACGGCGACAGATTCCTGTAAAGCGCTCATTGAATTATTAAAGTCTAAACATGGCGATCTGATGTTTCATCAATCTGGTGGCTGCTGCGATGGTAGCTCGCCGATGTGCTATCCACTGGGCGAGTTTAAAGTAGGCGGTCAAGATGTGTTGGTTGGCGAGCTGGCGGGCTGTCCTTTTTATATGGGAAAAGCGCAGTATAAACTTTGGCAACACACCGATTTAACCATCGATGTGGTCGCTGGGCGCGGGGCAAGTTTTTCGCTAGAAATCCCCGAGGGCAAGCGCTTTATCGTGCGCTCTGAGATATGTGCGGTATAGCAGATTCATGGTAAAAAACGCTATATGCTTTAAATAGACGCTTTGAAATATTTACAGCTCGATATGTATAGTAAGTAAGAAAAACTTCTATCAGCACAGTTCCATTTCAAAGGCATCTGCTTTATATTGAACTGACTCTATTATTTCAGTGACCTAATAGATACGGTAAAACGTCAGCTATTTTAATCAGTACGTTTTAATAAGCATGGATGCTAAAAGGAAGATAATATGGAAGTTGATCCAAAATTTGACTACATCATCGTGGGCGGCGGTTCTGCGGGCTGCGTACTTGCCAGCCGTCTGACAGAAAATCCCGATATCAGTGTTTGTTTATTGGAGTACGGCGGCGAAGGCAAAGATCTCGCCATCCGCGTACCAGCAGGTTTAATCCTTTTAGTCCCAGGAAAACCGTTAAAATTAAACAATTGGTGCTTTCATACTACTCCGCAAACCCATCTTAATAATCGACGCGGCTTTCAACCACGCGGTCAATGTTTGGGCGGCTCATCCGCCATTAATGCGATGATTTATACTCGTGGTAGCGCGCTTGATTATGAACGCTGGGTTGAGCAAGGCTGCGAAGGTTGGGGTTTTGACGATGTCCTCCCCTACTTTATCAAGGCCGAAAACAATGTCCACGGCGCAGACGAGCTACATGGCGATAGTGGTCCCTTGCATGTCAGCGATTTATTAAGCCCGCGTGAAATCTCAAAAGCATTTGTAGAGGCAGCCGTCGCCAATGGCTTGGACCACAATCAAGACTTTAATGGCAAAAAGCAAGACGGCGCAGGGTTGTATCAAGTCACCCACTTTCATGGCGAAAAGCAAGGTCAACGTTGTTCTGCTGCTGCCGCCTATTTACACCCTGTGCAAAAAACTCGTTCAAATTTAACTGTCATTACTCACGCGCAAGCCAACCGCGTCATCTTTGAAAATAAACGAGCCGTTGGCGTCGCTTATGAAAAAGATGGCGTCGAGCATACGGTAATGGCGCGTCAGGAAGTTATTTTGTCAGGTGGCGCTTTTGGTTCGCCGAAAGTTCTGATGCTGTCTGGTATTGGTCCCGCTGAGCATTTACAGTCGCATGGAATCGATGTGTTGGTCGACGCGCCTGATGTTGGCGGTAATTTACAAGATCATTTAGACGTGGTTTTTGATTATGAGGTCAATACCACCGATGTTATCGGTATTGGTATGGCAACGCTCTCAACCTTGACCAAAAGTATTCGACAGTGGAGAAAAGATGGTACTGGTTTACTCTCTACCAACTATGCCGAAGCGGGTGCGTTCTTTAGCGTCGGTGATGCCCCAAAAGAGTGGCCAAATACCCAGCTGCATTTTGTGATATCTCGCGTCATTGAACACGGTCGTGACCTCAGACGCGGCTTTGCCATCTCGTGTCATGCCTGTTATTTGCGCCCTGAAAGCCGCGGTACGGTTAGGCTCGCGTCAGCCGACCCCTCAGAGTGCGTATTGATTGATCCAAACTTTCTCTCACATCCTAAAGACGTAGAGTATATGGTCGCTGGTGCGGAGCGTACCCGCGCTATTATGCAAGAAGCGCCCATCGCCAAATATATCACCGAAGATTACCCTGCCCCTTATATCGAAAAAGACGGTATGCTTGGCTATATTCGTAATAAGTCAGATACCATCTATCATCCTATCGGCACTTGTCGAATGGGTTCAGATGACAAATCTGTGGTTGATTTAGAACTCAAGGTGCGCGGCGTGAGCGGCTTACGGGTTATTGATGCATCCGTGATGCCGACACTAATCAGCGCCAATACCAATGCGCCAACGATTATGATTGCGGAGAAGATGGCCGACTTGATTAAAGCAAACCACAATCACGTTGAGCAAGTCGCGTCATAAAATACCAAAGGATAAATGTTTTATACGGGCGCTTTTATTTAACAAGCCCACCTATTAAAGATTGGCGCTTAGATTCAAAAATACAGATATTAAAATGGAACATTTTCTATCAAATTAAATAATAGATACCTTGCGTTACAACTGCGTAAGGTAGTATATTTAAACCAATTATTTATATTGCTATTTATTGCAGTCTGCAATTTGAGTTAATAACACCTGATTCATTTTCATTTTGCATACTATAAATACTTTATTTATAAACACTTTAAAAGGAATTAGAAGCTCGTTAATTATATAGGGTTCGCTTATGAACCTATAGATATGTTGGCGACTACTTATCATTACATAGGATGTAAGAATGCAAAAATCACTCTTCAAACTGACCCTGTTAGCGACGGTTATCTTGGGAATCAGTGCCTGTAGCGGCGACAACAAAACCACCGATGACTCTGCTGCCAGCTCAGGCGCCAAAGGCGCAAAAACCTTGCTTTATTGCTCAGAAGGTAGCCCTGCTGGCTTTGACCCAGCGCAGTATACGGCAGGAACTGATTTTGATGCCAGTGCCTATCCTATCTACAACGGCCTAGTAGAATTTAAAAGAGATGGTACCGAGATTCAGCCAGCATTAGCCGAAAGTTGGGATATCAGTGAAGATGGCAAAACTTATACCTTCAATCTGCGTAAAGGCGTCAAGTTTGGTAAAACCGATTACTTTACCCCGACCCGTGATTTTAACGCTGACGATGTTGTTTTTACCCTAGAACGTCTCACCAACCCAGAATTTGAATTTAACAAAGCGTATCCTGCTGAATTCCCGTATTCGGTCGGTATGGGGTTGCCTGACCTTATCTCTAATATCGAAAAAGTTGACGACAATACCGTCAAAGTCACCCTAAGTGAAACCAACGCTCCGTTTTTACAAAACCTAGCAATGGCCTTTGCTTATATCGATTCTGCTGAGTACGCTGACAAATTAATGGCGGCTGGTAACGCGGCTGATATTAATAATAAGCCAGTTGGTACTGGTCCTTTCGTCTTTACCTCTTATCAGAAAGATGCGCAAATCCGCTATAGCAAAAACCCAGACTATTGGAACAAAGATGACATTCATATTGATAATTTAGTGTTTGTCATCACCAAAGACTCAGCCGTGCGCGCGCAAAAGGTGCAGGCTGGTGAATGTCATGTATCTGCTTATCCAAAACCTGCTGAAATCGATTCTGTCAGAAAATCGGGTAAGGTCACAGTGCTTGATCAACCGGGCTTTAACGTTGGTTATGTCGGCTATAACGTTGAAAAACCGAAGCTTAGCGACCTTAAAGTTCGTCAAGCGTTAGATATGGCTATTAACAAAGACGCTATCATCAATGCGGTCTACCAAAGTGAAGGGGTTAAAGCAACCAATCCTATGCCACCAACGCAGTGGGGTTACGATGAATCGATTAAAGATGCGCCTTATGATGTCGAAAAAGCCAAAACCCTTATCAAAGAAGCAGGTGCTGATAACCTAGCTATCAACTTATGGTATATGCCGGTTCAGCGTCCCTATAACCCAAATGCCAAGCTCATGGCTGAAATGCTACAAGCAGATTGGGCCAAGATTGGCGTCGATACCAAGCTTGTCACTTACGAATGGGGTGAGTACTTAAAACGCGCCGCGAAAGGTGAGCCTGATGTGATTTTAGCGGGCTGGACAGGTGACAACGGCGATCCTGATAACTGGCTTGGCTCGCTATTATCTTGTGATGCGGTCGGTGGTAATAACTACTCGCGCTGGTGTAATAAAGATTTTGATAATTTAGTGACCAGTGCCCGTCAGATTACCAACCAAGATGAGCGTGTCGATGATTATGTAAAAGCTCAGCAGATATTTAAAGAGCAGCTGCCTTGGACGACGATGGCGCATTCGGTCGTCACCGTATTCACCGCACCAAACGTTGTCGATTATAAAATCAGTCCGCTTGGTGCCATACGCTTCGATGGTGTGAAAGTTGAATAGCAGCCACTCATAAAGTCCGGAACGACAGGCACAGTTATTTAATCGGTATTCGGCTGGTCAGACGTTTTGTTTGTTCCAGCCGAATTTCTATAAGTTCAGCATCCTGTTACGCGCTTTGCTCAACATTTTGTCGCGGACCTTCTCATTACTGCTAACGCTTTAATATTCGATTTATAACTTTTGCACCGTAACTATTGAACCACAACAATTGAGCAGCCCATGCTACTTTATATTCTGCGTCGAATTGCTATTTTAATTCCTGTTTATCTTGGCTTAACGCTATCCACTTTTACTCTGATTCGTCTCGTTCCTGGAGATGCTGTCGAGATTATGATGGGTGAGCGAATGGTCGATCCAGAGCTGCATGCTCGCGCTCTAGAAAGACTCGGATTGGATAAACCTCTCATCGTCCAATATTGGGATTACTTATCCGGTATATTGACCGGTGATTTTGGGGCATCCTTTCGAACGCGCGCCCCAGTATTACAAGACTTCTTTGCCCATTTTGTCCCAACACTAGAGCTTGCGGTATGTGCCATTATCATTGCTAGTGTCGTCGGTGTCAGCTTAGGTATCTTTGCAGCGCTGCGCCGCGGTACGTGGATTGATTACACATTGATGTCAGGTGCGCTGGCGGGATACTCGATGCCTATCTATTTATTAGGGCCTATCCTGACGGGTATATTTGCCCATTATTTAGGCCTGTTACCTGTCGCTGGAGTTATTTCTGTCGCTCAGTTTTTAGATGTCCATCCACTCTATGGCTCATGGCTATTAGGTTCTCTAACCTCCGGTGAGCCTGGCGCATTTTGGAACGTGGTAAAACATTTTATTTTGCCTTCTATTGCTTTATCGACCATTCCACTCGCGATGATTGCGCGGATGACGCGCTCGGCAATGCTAGAGGTATTGGATGAAGACTATGTGCGCACGGCACGTGCCAAAGGCTTATCGCCACGCCGAGTGATATTGGTACACGTGATGCGCAATGCCTTGATTACTGTCGTCACTGTGATTGGCTTACAAATGGCGACCTTGCTCGCTGGCGCGATTATCACCGAGACCATCTTTAGTTGGCCGGGCGTTGGTAATTGGCTTCTCGATGGCTTTTTTACCCGTGATTATCCTATTGTACAGAACGGTATCTTATTGGTCGCCACCGCCTTGATTTTAGTCAGCTTATTTATTGACATTTTGTATGGTCTGATCAATCCGCGTATTCGACATACCTCATAATTTGATAATGATAAATACCCATATTATAAATAGTGGCGTTAAATGCCTATATGATTTAGAGCAATTTTTAGCAAGTCCTCTGCCCTTTTTTTCAGGAATGAGGCTCTAAGTGCTCTTAGCGCTGGCCACTATAGGAACTACTCATGAAGCCTTCTGTTCTTCCCTCAGATCTTAATCTGATAGCCGCTACTCCGCCGTCATCTTTGCAGTTATTTTTGTCGACGTTTTGCCGAAATAAAGGCGCGGTACTGGGTTTTCTTGTCTTAGCCTTAATGGTCATTATTGCTGTACTTGCGCCCGCCCTCGCGCCGCATGACCCTTATGAATTATTTACCGGCCAAGAGCAATTACCACCAGCCTTTCTAAGCGGTGGCGATACCATGTTTTGGCTTGGTACTGATGATGCCGGCCGAGATACGTTATCGCGGGTAATGTATGGCGCGCGTTATTCTTTATTTATCGGTCTGAGCGCGACCACCCTTGCGATGCTGGTCGGTATCACTTTAGGGCTTAGCGCTGCGTTTTGGCCAAAGGTTTGGGGCAAAGCGGTGATGCTGGTCAATGATATTTTGATGTCTTATCCAAGCTTGCTATTGGCCATCATTATTGCGGCCATCTTAGGCCCTTCTATGACCAATACTATTATCACCATTGCACTGGTTTGCACGCCGCCGTTTATTCGTCTAACACGAGCAACGGCGATGGTAGAGCTACAGCGTGAGTACTTTATCGCCTCGCAAGTGATGGGTGCTGGCGTACTAAGATTATTATTTATCACCATTTTACCCAACTGTATGGCGCCGCTTATCGTTCAGGCAACGATGATCTTTTCCTCTGCTATTTTAGAAGCAGGGGCGATTGGTTTCTTAGGCTTTGGCGTCCAACCACCAGATGCCGAATGGGGCGCGATGCTCGGTACGGCGCGGCAATACATTCAAAGTAATGTTTGGCTTGCCATTTGGCCCGGTGTCGCTATTTTCTTAGCTGCTCTGTCGATTAACTTGACAGGCGATGGCCTGCGCGATGCGCTAGATCCAAAATTAAAGCAGGTGACCTAAATGACTGATACATTAAATGCAACCACTACCACTGACACTTCGATGAATGGTTCATTAACAAAAGAAACGCCGTTATTATTGGATATTGAAAATCTTTCGGTTACCTTTGGTCAAGGTGCGCGTGCTTTTCGCGCCGTCGATGATGTGTCATTGAAAGTCACCCAAGGCGAAGTCATCGCCGTTGTTGGTGAATCTGGCTCGGGAAAGTCGGTCACCATGATGGCGCTCATGGGCTTATTGCCGCCTTCTGCGACGGTTCGCGCGCAGCGGGTGATGTTTGATAATAAAGACATGCTCAGTATGTCCGCAAAAGAAAAACGCGGCATCATTGGCAAAGACATTTCTATGATTTTTCAAAATGCGATGTCTTGCTTGAACCCAAGCTTTACGGTTGAGATGCAATTGGGTGAAGTGCTACGTAAGCATCTTGGACTGCGCGGTTCGGCAGTTCGCTCGCGCATATTAGAGCTGCTCGAGTTGGTTGAGATGCCCGATGCTAAGAATCGGCTAAAAGTTTATCCGCATCAATTATCGGGCGGTATGAGTCAGCGTATTATGATAGCGATGGCTATTGCTTGTGAGCCAAAACTACTCATCGCGGATGAACCAACCACGGCGCTTGATGTCACCGTACAAGCGCAAATCATGGATTTGCTTGGCCGCTTACAACGCGAAAAACAGATGGCCATGGTATTAATTACCCATGATTTGGGTCTGGTCGCGCAAAATTCACGTGATGTTGCCGTCATGTATGCAGGACAAGTGGTTGAAACCAGTACAGTGCCAGAGATTTTCCAAAATCCTACTCATCCTTATACCGATGCCTTGCTGCAAGCCATTCCTGAATTGGCGATTGGTCAAGACAGACTCAACAGTTTGCCGGGTGTGGTGCCAAGCCAATATGACCGCCCAAGCGGCTGCTTGCTCTCCCCTCGTTGTCCGTATAAAGAAGCCGCTTGCGAAGTGCCACCGCCTATTTTAGATACGCCTAATGGCAAAGTACGCTGTATTCACTCCGAACTACCAAGCTTACCTACTCGCATTTCTACCCCGCATCCTGCTACTTTGGAGTCCCAAGCATGAGTCATAAAGTGGTCTTAAAAGCAGACAATCTACACAAGCATTACCCAGTATCCCAAGGGTTGGGAAAACCAAAAGCTCATGTGAAAGCGCTAAATGGCATCTCGTTTGAGCTTGAAGCGGGCAAAACGCTTGCCGTCGTTGGTGAGTCGGGCTGCGGTAAATCTACCCTTGCTCGTCAATTGACCCTGATCGAAGAGCCTACTGATGGTGAGCTATTTATCAACGATGAGGCGACAACTGGCTATAGTAGAAAAGCGTTAAAAGAGTTGCGAACCGAGATTCAGATGGTTTTTCAAAATCCTTATGGCAGCTTGAATCCGCGCCATACGATCGGTTATCAATTGACTGAGCCATTAGATATCCATACCAAGCTATCAAAGGAAGAAAAACGCGAAAAAATAAATGAGATGATGAGAAATGTCGGCCTACGTCCCGAGCATGCAGGGCGTTTTCCCCATATGTTTTCAGGTGGCCAGCGCCAACGTATTGCGCTCGCCCGCGCGATGATGCTCAATCCAAAAATTGTCGTCGCTGATGAACCAACCTCCGCGCTCGATGTGTCGATTCAAGCGCAAGTATTAAACTTATTCATGGATTTGCAGGACGAATATCACACTGCTTACGTTTTTATTTCGCACAACTTATCAGTAGTCCGTCATGTTGCTGATGACGTGATGGTGATGTATTTAGGTCAAGCGGTTGAGCATGGACCAAAAGAAGCGATTTATAATGCGCCAAAGCATCCTTATACCATTGCTTTATTGGCAGCGGCGCCCACTGTGAATGGTCATAAGAATGATTTAACGCTGCAAGGTGAGCTTCCAAGTCCGCTAAATCCGCCAAGTGGTTGCGCGTTGCATAAACGCTGCCCTTATGCCAAACCAAAATGCAGTGAAGTCGAGCCACAGCTGCGGGAGTGGGATGGCCGGTTGGTTGCTTGTTTACGCTTAGAAGAGATATACGGATAAAATAGCCGTCCGTTTATTAAGATGCGTTAAGCATTTATCACACCGCGACATTTTGGAAATTGACAACAGCCAAAAAAGTGCTGGCCTTGATGCGCGCCTTTTTTGGCGATTCGCTGAACCATCTCACCACTGCACTTAGGGCATTTTGGAAAAGTGGGAATATCCTCGTTACTGACAGGAGTAACGGGTTGCTTTGTTATCGAAGATTGCTGAGTTTGAGGTTCAGACTCTACAATTTTAAACGGGGTAATAAAGACTTGTTTAACGTTATTGTTATTATTAAGTACTTCAGTGCTAGGCAGTACATTGATAGAGGGAACCGTCGATGTATTAAAATCTGACTGTTCAACCTGCGTTTGACCAGACCAGCGAGCATACTCTTTAACTTCGGTTCTAATTGGCGCGTCTGCTTGAGGACTTGATTGTTCTGTCAAACTCGCATTTAGCTTCAATTTTTTTGACTTGCTAGCATTACTATGCTTATCTTTCAAATAAGCTTTATGCGCCCTGTTAGTGCGCCAAGACTTGCTAAATCGATTGCTCTCAATTTGTTCAACGATCGCTTTGACTTCTCCATCGTTAAGTATCTTATTCTGCTTTTTCTTAATATAAGAAACCATACCGCTCGTCAATACATGCTCAGGTAGTTCATCGCGAGTTTTAAGCTCACACTCCCCAATAAATGCAATCATCGAATGAAAATAACTCATCTCCAGTTCTAATAAATCAGACAGCGTTTTTATATGTAGATAATTTTGGTGCAGTGGATTTTGGAATTTATATTTGCGCCCATTCGGAAAGGCTTGGGTCCATTGTCGTTGTCTTTCGTTACCATATATCCAGCCTTTATAGTTCTTGGTTTCGATAACAAAGATGCCATACCTAGAGACGATAACATGGTCAATTTGGGTACTACCACCATCCGCTAATGGCAAAGTGATATTGTTTAAACGATGATACACGTCTTTATCAAGTTTTAGCCACATGGCCACATTGATGACGGTCTCGCCGACGATACCTTTAAAGCTGGACATCAAAGACATGGTTTTCTACTATATAAAAAGTCAAATTGGTTATTTTAAGCGATAAGCTCTTGGAAGGCGTACTTCTAAATCGCTCATAACTTTAATAATACATTGAAACAGCACAATTGTAGTAGGCTATCGCATGATTATTTAAGCTATAACGCTCAGTCATGCTCTAAAAGCATGTTCAATACTGACGACTTTATTACTACCCTTGGATCATACGTATGAATACTCGCGCCGCCTCTTTGCTAAAAATTACGCTTGGTACCTCTTTATTGTTATCTCTACCAATAATGGGACAGGCCGCTAGTACGACACCACAAAAATGGAAGCTGGATGTACCAAAAACCAGCGCAGATTTTGAGGTCAAATACTTAGGCAAGGCGACCACTGACGGTAAGTTTCGTAAGGTAAACGGCGCCATCAATTATGACGTCAGAAAGCCTGCCAGTACGACCATTAATTTTACCGTACATACCGATAGCATCGACACCGAGCGCCGCCTACGCGATAGTTTTTTGCGCCGAAAAGAGTTGCTCAATACCCAGCAATATCCAACGATGACGTTTGTCTCAAAAAAAGTCACGATGATTACCCCTAAAGAAGCCAATGTCACAGGCGATTTTACCGCCTTGGGTCAAACCAAACCGTTAACGGTAAGAGTCACTCTATCGGATGTCGAGATTGACCCTGTGACCTCTCAACCAACGTTAAAGTTTCGCGCAACGGGTATGGTAGACCGCTATAATTACGGGGTGACAGCCTTCCCAAAATTGATTAGCAATATCATCCCGCTTGAGATATCAGGAAAGTTGATTGCTGCGAATTGATTAAGTGACAAAAAACCCAACTTAGAAATTCTAAGTTGGGTAGATAACATTATAGATTTTCAAGACGTTCTTTACAGAAACGTTTAATTATTTAAAAACATTATGACCTAAAAATGACTCGAAAACCTATTGCATCTTAAGACTATATTTTCTAACGTTTTTAGTACTGCCATATTTGCTCTTCTGCTATGCCAGTTTTGTCTATTTTATTTCTTCTTTTCTGAATTTTAGTATCTATTTTTTCTTGCTTTTTCATCGCCTTTTGGTTGATATCGTCTATCATTGCCTGAATCTTTTTATCAATTTTATCTTGTTCTTTTTGACGCTGCTTGTCTACTTTATCCAGCTCTTTTTGACGCACCTTGTCTATTTTATCTTGCTCTTTTTGACGCTGCAAATTCAGCTTACTTAGCTTTTTTTTGACCTTTTTACTTAACGTAATATCATTTTTGGCTGATTTATTGGCAGGTTTATTCGACATGACGGCTCTCCTTAGTCGTATTTCACAAAACACTTAGATACTTGATGGTAAGTCAATCCTCATGTCTAATCAACGTGCCAGTACAAAACGGCTACATGTCATTAAGCTCTGTTTAGTTCAGGAAACTAGATATAACACTACTAACGTTCGACTATAAAAAGTTTATTTTATTTGAAAATCATAGAGAGCCAAGAGACAAAAAAATTAGCCTCGATATCTGCTGCTTTAAAAGTGGGGAAATATGCATGGCATGGGTCGATTTTCTTTAAAAGCTTCGCTCGGCGCTCGTCCCTCGCCCACACGTTTTAATTATGAGGATTTAAGAGAATTATTATTTCGTTTATTTGGATTTCTACCTTCTGAGTCTTGTAGCTCATACTATCGGTGACGTTCATTACGCTAGCTGATGTGTCTAATAAGTTAACAGACATTATTATTTTATTCGAAATAATTCCTCATAGCACTGGCAAATAACTGCTAAGCAGCTTTCTAAGAACTTATCATCAACATAAATTAAAGTCTCAGTTTCTGAGACATCACCTTCATTTCTAAAATATGAATCAGCAGGTGTAATTTCGAACGGTAAACTATCTTGCTTCTCTAAGAGCTCTGTATAAGAATGACCTTTTCCATGCTTTAATACATTAATAGCGTAGTAAAACTCTTCAAACCTTATGAGTAATTCCGTATTTCTATCTTTTTCAAGTCGTCTTTTTAGCTCTTTAAAAGCTGAACCTTTTTCAATTTTTAATTCATTCTGAATTACTGCTTCGAATAGTGAAAATAGTCCTATAACGAATATAGCTCTTTCCCATTGCATCTTTTGAAGATTTATCACTAATCTAGTCGAACCTGATTGTTGAAGCTCCTCATAAATCAGGTTTTCGATTCTATTAAAATTTTCAATGTGTGTTTCTGTACTTTCAGATATAATTTGAACAAATCTTTGCATCATTATTTTCCGTAGTGTTTTTAACAGAGAATAACTCAAAAGACCAAAAAGAACATCATAAAAAAGAGCTGCCAAATTACTCCAGCAGCTCTCATATAAACTCAAGAAATAGGTGTAAGCTTAGATTAATTAGACCAAACTATTCACCGCATCAATCACCGCTTCAGCAGTAATGCCGAACTCTTTATAGAGCTCGTCCGCAGGCGCTGACTCGCCATAAGTAGTCATTCCGATAACTTTACCATCAAGACCAACAAACTTATACCAATAGTCGACATGCGCAGCTTCTACTGCTACGCGAGCGCGGATATTGGCTGGCAATACCGCTTCACGGTAGCTCGCATCTTGCTCCATAAAGATTTCTGCACATGGCATAGAAACGACACGAACACCAACGCCATTTTCGCTAAGCGACTTATGCGCTTGCATAGCAAGACCAACTTCTGAACCCGTGGCGATGATGATTGCTTGTAATCCTTTATCACTGCTGCCCTGCTCTTTCGCTAGGACATAACCACCTTTAGCGATATTAGCGAGTTGATCGCTGTCACGTGCTTGATGTGGCAAGCTTTGACGGCTAAAGATAAGCGCAGATGGATTGTTTTCTGACTTAATTGCTTCAACCCAAGCGCTTGCAGATTCGGCCGCATCACAAGGACGCCATGTCCGAAGGTTTGGTGTCGTTCGTAAGCTCGTTAATTGCTCGACTGGCTGATGCGTTGGGCCATCTTCACCCAAACCGATTGAATCATGGGTGTAAACATGAATCACACGCTGCTTCATCAATGCGCCCATGCGCACCGCATTACGCGCGTACTCCATAAACATGAGGAAGGTTGCCACGTAAGGGATAAAGCCGCCATGCAGCGCGATACCGTTGGCAATCGCGGTCATACCAAATTCACGGACACCATAATAGATATAGTTGCCGTCGCTATCTTTCTCGATACCTTTGGCGTCTTTAAATAGCGTGAGGTTTGAGCCTGCAAGATCTGCTGAACCACCTAGTAGTTCTGGTAATAATGGCTGCAAGGTATTGATCGCATTTTGACTGGCTTTACGACTGGCGACATCACCGCCCTGTTCTTGAGTCTGCTGAATATAGGCTTGTGCTTGGCTATCAAAGTCAGCAGGCAACTCACCATTTAAACGGCGTATTAGCTCAGCTGCGAGCTCTGGATAGGCCTTTTTATACGCTTCAAAGTCAGCGTCCCAGTTCTTTTGTTGAACGTCGCCTTTGGCTTTGGCATCCCATGCTTCATAGATTTCGTCGTCTAATTCAAACGGCGCATGAGTCCATGCTAAAGCGTCACGAGTCAAGACGATTTCATCATCACCAAGTGGCGCACCATGACTCGCTGCTAAACCTTGCTTGTTCGGACTACCAGCACCAATCGTCGTTTTACAAATAATTAAGCTTGGTTTATTGGTCTCAGCAATTGCTTGCTCAGTGGCTTTGGTAATTTCATCGGTATCATGACCGTCAACTTTAATCACTTGCCAGCCATAAGCTTCAAATCGCGCTTGCGTATCATCAGTGAACCAGCCTTCGACATCGCCATCAATTGAGATGCCATTATCATCATAAAAGAATACTAATTTACCAAGACCTAACGTGCCCGCTAATGAGCAGACTTCATGGCTGATACCTTCCATCAAGCAGCCATCACCTAAGAACGCATAAGTATGGTGGTCAACGATATTATGACCATCACGATTGAACTGCGCCGCTAGTGTCTTCTCTGCAATCGCAAAACCAACGGCATTAGCGATGCCTTGACCTAGTGGACCCGTCGTGGTTTCAATACCTGGGGTATAGCCAAGTTCAGGATGGCCTGGGGTTTTTGAATGCAACTGGCGAAAGCCTTTTAAGTCATCGACACTGACATCGTATCCCGTTAAATGCAGCAATGAGTAAATCAGCATCGAGCCATGACCGTTTGACAATACAAAGCGGTCACGGTTATGCCATTGCGGGTCAGCAGGATTGTGCTTTAAAAATTTGCGCCACAACACTTCGGCAATATCAGCCATGCCCATCGGCGCACCTGGATGTCCAGAGTTGGCTTTTTGAACCGCGTCGAACGACAGTACACGGATGGCATTGGCAAGTTTGCGTTCATTAATTGGGGTCGGCATAGCGTGTCCTAATATTCGAATGAAAAGTATGGAGCATAAAAGAAAGGGTTACTCAGAGGGCAATCCATCAGAAGATAGACTATAAAAGCAAAGTGTAATATTAACATATTTGCTATCAGGCAATCTAAAAATGCGCTGACAGAAGCGTTTGTATTTAACAATTATTCGTATCAGTTTTATTAAACCAATACGTATGAAAAAACCGCGAGTCAGTAATTGACCCGCAGTTTAGATAAAAAATTAATTTTTTAAGCTGAAATGGTTTCAACACCGCCCATAAACGGACGCAATACTTCCGGAATCCTGATACTGCCATCGGCGTTTTGATAATTTTCCATCACCGCAAGCAAGGTACGACCAACGGCCAAACCTGAACCATTTAGCGTATGCGCTAGACTGGTTTGCTTGCCATCTTTCACTCGCGTGCCCATTCGGCGGGCTTGGAAATCGCCGCAGTTAGAGCAACTTGAGATTTCACGATAAGTATCTTGGCTTGGTAACCATACCTCGATGTCATAAGTCTTTTGTGCTGCAAAACCCATATCACCAGTACATAATTTGACCACGCGGTACGGCAGATTTAGCTGCTGCAAAATGTACTCAGCTTGACCCGTCATCGCTTCGAGCAAGTCATCTGATTGCTCAGCCGTAGCAATATTAACCATCTCAACTTTTTCAAACTGATGCTGACGAATCAGACCACGGGTATCACGACCGTGCGAACCTGCTTCACTACGGAAACACGGCGTATGCGCGGTAAACTTCAACGGCAGCTCTTTACTATCCAAACGCTCACCACGAACCAAGTTGGTCATCGGCACTTCCGCCGTTGGAATCAGATAAAAATCAGTGCCCTCATTATTGGTATGATTGGTCAATTTAAATAAATCATCTTCAAACTTTGGCAACTGACCCGTACCTTTTAAACTCTCAGAATTAACGATATAAGGCACGTAGGTTTCAGTGTAGCCATATTTAATGGTATGAGTGTTGAGCATAAACTGAATCAGGGCACGGTGCATTTGCGCAAGCTGACCTTTTAACACGTTAAAGCGGCTACCTGTTAATTTTGCAGCAGCTTCAAAGTCGAGCATACCAAGCGTCTCGCCAATATGAGTATGATCTTGAATCTCAAAGTCAAACTCGCGCGGCGTTCCCCATTTGCGCACTTCGACGTTATCGTCTTCTGACGTACCAACCGGCACATCGGCGGCAGGGATATTTGGAATTTGCATTGCCGCTTGGCTAATACGCTCTTGCAGGGTTCGCAGCTCATCTTCGGCTGTTTTAATCTCGCCACTGACACTTTGCATCTCAGCCAACAACTCGCTAGCATCTTCGCCCGATTTTTTTAGCACGCCCACTTGCTTAGCACCAGCGTTACGGCGTGATTGCAACTCTTCGGTTTTAATTTGCAAGGACTTACGTTCGTTCTCGATACTTTGCCAAAACGCCATATCAAGCGAATAACCACGTGTGGCCAACTGCTGTTGTAAATCTGTTAAATCACCGCGTAAGAGTTTTGGGTCAATCATAATAGTTGCCTATAGCGCCAAAAGTGAGTAAGAAATAAAAAGAAGAAAATAGTAGCAAGGTCATATTGCAACAATGCGAAATAGCGCGCAAAGCCTTACAATGTTGTTATAAAGCTGAGTGATAACGCCATGTCAATTATAAGAATAAGTCGGAGCCGCTATCATACCAAGACCGAGCAGATTTGACCATGTTTTGGCTAAATTTTGCTTAAGCTTTGGCTGGGTTTTAACGAAGTCGCTCGTGCTTTCTATTGCATCTTTACTCAGCAAATATGCGACTATATAAGACGCATAATTCCATTATTAACCGCGAGACCGTTTCGACAATATTATAAATAGCCGTGCTATCGATGAACAGCGCTGCTTATATGTTTCATTTAAGAGCAGTTTTCGGTAAGATAAGCGCATATCTTTATTCTACTTCCCGCCAAGCATCGCTAAGTATGGCATCGCAGCTTCGCTTTGGCGCTTTTCATCCCACTCTTTTAACACAAGTATCTGAGAAACCTTTATGGCCCTGTACCCCTACACGCTTCAACCTGTCGCCTTAAACCTAACCGAGGCCGAATTTCACCAAGCACAGTATGAGCTATTTGCCAGTGCCAGCCCGTCGTTTGGTCTGTCGAGTATTAAGATGAAAGAGTGGATTATTATGGCGGTGGTCGTCATTTTAGCCATCGCTGGCTTAGTCTTTTTGACCGGTTACTCAACCATTATCTTTTGGCTCATGTTAGCGGCGGTGGTCATTTATCTATTGGTGCGTACCCTTGGGTTTAAATGGTATGTCAAAAAAGAGTTTGAAAAACAAGTGGCTGACCAAGAAATGCCTGATGAGATGCGCCAAATGAAGTTGGGGGTGCAAAAGCATGGTCTGGTCATGGCAATGCCGGTCAATCAGCCTGATATGTTTAATAGCAATCAGATGCGCGGTATGCAAATGCGCGCTAGTAGTACTCAGCAAGCGGTCATCCCTTGGAGCGCTGTTAAAAGCTGGGATGAAACCGATGACTATATCTTTATGATGTTTGAGTTAAAAGGTCAACAAGGTAGCCAAATCATTCCAAAACGTTTACAAGCACAGAAATTCCCAATTGATACGGTACGCCAGCACCTACAAGAAGTGATTGCTGTTAAAGGCCTAAATCCTGAGAATCTACAACCTCCTACAAACGTATAAATGTCACTTTCATAATGACGCAGCTGATAGGGTTATTACGATTAAGTATGATTCTGGATGACATTTGAGTCTTATAAAATAGTTTGAATAGCATAGAACCTATGGTTTCGTTAAATCAATCGCAAAATTATATTAATTGAATTTAACTAATCGTAGCTTCTTTGCTATTATAATAAGCATCAACAAGAAACAGATAGAAGGTTTAGGAAGTATAGAAAGCGTATGGCAAACATAGCATTAATGAGCGTAGCAATGAAGAATACGTCTTGCTACACGCTTAGACTGCTATACTGGGCTTAGTAATTAAAGTCTGAGTTTATAAAACTGAAAAACCTATCTATTAAATCTACACTCAAACTATAAGGATAATATTATGAGTAATACTAATAACGTAACCAACCAAATTGGTCTAGAAAAAGCAGATATGAGCGAAGTGATTGCTAAGCTAAACGGCTTATTATCAAGCTATCATATGTTTTACATTAACGTACGCGGTTATCACTGGAACGTAAAAGGTGAGCATTTCTTCACCTTGCATCCAAAATTTGAAGAGCTATATATCGCTCTACAACTACAAATTGATGAAATCGCTGAGCGTATTTTGACGTTAGGTGGTACACCGCTCCATGCTTATAGCGACTTTAGCCAACACACCAACATTCAAGAAGATAAAAACGTCAAAGACGGTAACGCCTGCGTCAAAGGTGTGGTCACTGGCCTACAAACTCTTATCGAAGAACAGCGAGAAGTATCAGCGTTAGCAGAAAGAGCGGAAGACCAAGGTACAGCGGACTTAGTCGATGAATACGTACAGCAGCAAGAAAAGCTCATTTGGATGTATAATGCTTTTTTAGGCTAATAAAGGCTTATTACTAAAATCAAGAGCAAAAAAAAGCACCTAAATTGAACTGAACCCCATAAGTT
>NZ_DKGQ01000056.1 GCF_002453355.1 Psychrobacter sp. UBA6766
CCAACTTATGGGGGTCAGTTCACAATCCTGAAGTCTTTTTTTATGGCGAATAGCAATACAACTTTATAGGTATATACGAAAACTTACCGTCCATGCCACTATAACCCCTGATTTGTTATACTAATTATTGCCTATCTAACAACGTTTAGCTTTATAGCAGACTCAATAACTGATATCGAAGTAGCACATAGCCACCCATGTTTTTAGCAAAATTTTATTTAAAAAATCATACCTAGCAAAGCCATTATTCGACTTAAAATAGCCATGCGCTCATCACGTAACAATGGCAATTGCCACAGTCAAAACGAGGAATTTCGCATGTCAGATCCAGCTGATAGCAATAGCGCCCAAAAATCTTTTACTCATGCCAGCGAACAACCAACCACAGAGCGTCCTGTGGTCGAGACACCCAATCCGTATGCCAGTACCCGCGGCAGCATTACCAGTAAGCAGCTACCCGTCTTTGATGAAGATATTATCAATAAATACAATCGCTCAGGGCCACGCTATACCTCCTACCCGACCGCTTTAGAATTCTCGCCGATGCCTGAAGGGCTTGAAACCAAGATTCTGCAAGAGCGTGAAGCCCATACTCCCCTATCGCTGTACTTTCATATTCCTTTTTGTCGTCACCTTTGTTATTACTGTGCTTGTAATAAAATCATCACCAAGAAGAACAGTGATGCTGGCGATTATCTAGAATACTTAATGGCAGAAATTAAGCACAAGCGTAGCTTATTAAAAACACCAGCAGACGGTAAAAAGCCACTGGTCAAACAGCTGCATTTCGGCGGCGGTACGCCAACATTCTTACAAGATAATGAGTTGGTACAATTGTGGGAGTTTTTACAAACCCAGTTTGAGTTCTTACCAGACGATCAAGGCGATTATTCTATTGAAATCGATCCGCGCGAGCTTGGTGACGAAACATTGACAGTGCTGCGCAACCTGGGCTTTAACCGCGTCAGTTTGGGCGTGCAAGACTTAGATGAAAAAGTACAAATTGCGGTCAATCGCATCAATTCTGCCGAACTCATTGAAAATGTGCTGGCTGAAGCGCGTAGACTGGGCTTTCGCTCTACCAACGTCGACCTGATTTATGGGTTACCACACCAGACGCCAACGACGCTAGATAAAACCGTCCGCCGTATCATTGAAATGTCACCTGATCGCTTATCAGTATTTAATTACGCCCATCTGCCGGAGCGCTTTAAATCGCAACGCCAAATTAAAGAAGCAGATTTACCAACACCCGCTGCTAAGCTTACGATGCTGGGCAATACCATCAACACTTTGAGCGAAGCTGGTTATCAATATATCGGAATTGACCATTTTGCCAAACCTGATGATGAGCTCGCCATTGCCCAACGCGAAGGCAAATTACATCGCAATTTTCAGGGCTATACCATCATGGGTGATTGCGATTTATTGGGCTTTGGCGTGTCATCAATCAGCCAAATTTCTAACGCTAATAGCAGCTATATCTTGCAAAACCATACCGATTTAGAAGTGTATAAAGAAAATATTGATGCGGCGCGTAATAATCCGGCGATAATGCCAGCAGTCAATGTGATTAAAACCTCAGTTAAAGATCGCTTGCGAGAATACGTGATTATGAATTTATTATGTCACGACTATATCGATTTTAGAGATGTGAATCATAAATTTGGTATCGATGCCATTACTTACTTTATTGATGAAATTCAGCAGTTGGGCGAGATGCAAGCAGACCGCTTGATTGACATGGATGCTGCTGGTATTCGCGTCCTACCAAAAGGTCGCCTATTAGGTCGTAATGTCGCCATGGTGTTCGATGAATATCTTGAGAAAAAACATAAAAATCGTTTTTCTAAAGTGATTTAAGACGTCTTAATCTATTGTAGTCAGTTCAACTGTAGTCAGTTCAAAACAAAGTCGATACGTTAATAGTTATGTGTGACTGGTATAAATTTTCTCTGCTTGCTGCTATTCAGAGTCTACGAAAAATTCATCCCAGTCGCATTGAATCTATTTTAACGTGGGTTCACTATACTAGGGCGTGTCCTCAATTCAATCGATGGACATCTAAATGGGCTAAAAGTGGCTAAATTTTGCCAAACTTCGTCAAATAGCTGGGTAATATCCTGATATTAACTGCGCTATTTTCCTTGTTTGGCGGGAATTTATCTCATTTTTATCACCATTTTTAAAATGAGGCCACGCCTTAGTAACAAAAAAAGACTTCGCAAAAGCGAGGTCTTTTTTATGGTTTGTGAGAAATGCGATTTTTATGATGAATCACTCTATTCAGTAGGCATAACGATATATAAGCGATTAGCATCTTCGATAGTTTTCCTCTTATCGAGGTATTTTTGCTCAACGCTACTTCTTGGGTTGATTATATCCGTATCTGTCATCGCAAAATCGTCATCATTGAGTAAACCCAGTGAGCCATCTTGTCGTAACCATAACCCTTCAAGCTTGTCATGGGGATAATCTAAGCTGTCCAGCACATCGACGACCAATGTTTTTTTCACAGGCGTAATAGCCATCTTTTGAAGTAATTGCCAGTTTTTTTCGTTTTCAGCAATAAACTGTTCAAGTGTTTGCCCATTTAGGGTCAAACCAAGCGTATCCTCTTGTTTAATGCCTTCATTATTTATAATGGTTTCAATATCTGTTGCTGACGAGATATCTATTTTGTAAATCAGCTTTCGTGCTGACTTATCTTGTAGAGGAAGTTTGCGATCATGTTCAATTAAGTAAAATTCGTGATGACTCAGCGCCACGATACCAGAAGTGACGTGCTCTGCGTTTTCCAATCGGTATAAGTACTGGGCTATTTGGCCTGAAACCAAATTAATTGTTACCATACGTACCAAGCTAGAGATGCGTCCTGATTTATCAGGATTATCCATAGCGGATTCCATGATACCGACCAGTGTCGTTTGGTCTGGTGTAATCGTTAACGCCTCCATACCGCGATTGGCACGACGCTTGGTAAATTCTGCCGGTAACAAAATCTGCTTGCCATTAATAGTCACATTATTGCGCTCATCACTGGCAAAGGCATTGATACGTTCAACCTCTACCCCATTTTCATCATAATGTACAAGGTGCGGACCATATTCATCACTGACCCAAAAGCTCCCATCTTTGAGTGCCGCCAGCCCTTCTGGATCTAAGCCATTAATATCGGTTTTAATAGGATTGGTTACCGCATCGAAAGGTATATTTGGATTGACAGTCATTGGCTGACCATTGACATCATAGGGCACTTCATCGGTACCACCCAAGGCTTTTGGGTTTGGTAGCCCAGAGATAGGATTACCGCGCCTATCTTTAAGCAGTATTTCTTTTATTTTGATTATTTTGCCGCCAGCTTGCAATTCAAACAGTCCAATAGATGGCGTATAGTTTGGTACGAGAAACTGTTTGCCTTTACCCACACTACCGTCAAAGTCGGCATTAGGACCACGATCGGTCAGGGCATAAAATTGATTGGCATTGGTTGGATGAGCCGCGGCATCTGAACCGTAACCGCCGCCGCGAATTTCCAGCTTCTGTTCAGGATAAGCGGCATTCATATGCGTCGCATCAAGCACGGTATAAGGTAATGGGCTTCCTTGAGGGAACTGGCTTATAGGGATGATTTTATTACTGATATCTTGCTCAGTCATTATTATTTTCCTTATGCATTTATTTTTATAGGTGTATTTTCATTATTGAGTCAAAGCGACATTAAGATATTAAACATCAAAAATAAATCACGATAGACGAATCAAAGTTAAAAAAATAGCCAGCACGTAAAACGCTCACTGACTATTTTTATAGCAGATTAAAATATGCTTAGATTAACACATGAAGTG
>NZ_DKGQ01000053.1 GCF_002453355.1 Psychrobacter sp. UBA6766
CAAGTTTCGGGGGTCAGTTCATCTACGGATTGGTCTTTTTTTAGTTTAATTAAGTCTTTTAATAACTGTTTTTACTAAGATATTTTTAACAAGACAGTCTTTTTATTTATTAGGTAGTGGGATCAGTTAACTGTAGTTACGCCTAATTACGCTTGGATGCTTTTTTTCATTGGTCTATCGGTTACAATATGAAAGAATCATATTAATAAACACTCTTCATAATCACAGCTAATAACAATAATGAGGGTCAGCACTTCATGGATAACCTATTAACCGCGCAATCACATATTCAGCTTACGACGCCAAAAGGCAGTACCATCAATATTGGTAATGACCAACCGTTTGTATTATTCGGCGGTATGAACGTCTTAGAATCCAAAGAGATGGCGTTTGAGATTGCCGAACAGTATGTCGAAATATGCGAGCGTTTGGGCATCGGTTATGTCTTCAAAGCCAGCTTTGATAAAGCCAACCGTTCAAGCCTGCATTCTTATCGTGGTCCTGGATTAGAGCAAGGTATCGATTGGCTAGGGCAAATTAAAGAAAAGTTTCAAGTGCCGATTATCACGGACGTTCATGAGCCCTATCAAGCAGCGCCAGTTGCCGAAGTTGCAGATATCATTCAGCTGCCAGCGTTTTTATCGCGTCAGACCGATTTGGTCCATGCGATGGCGAAAACCGATGCGATTATTAATATTAAAAAAGCGCAGTTTTTAGCGCCACATGAGATGCGTCATATTGTTAACAAGTGTCTTGAGGCCGGTAACGATAAGCTGATTTTGTGCGAGCGCGGTAGTGCCTTTGGCTATAACAATCTGGTTGTGGATATGCTAGGTTTTGATACCATGAAACAGATGGATATGCCGGTATTTTTTGATGTGACGCACAGTTTGCAGCAGCCGGGCGCGCGAAGTGATAGTGCTGGTGGCCGCCGCGAGCAAATCACAACGCTTGCACGCGCGGGAATAGCAACGGGCTTAGCAGGGTTATTTTTAGAGGCCCATCCAAACCCAGAGAATGCAAAATGTGATGGTCCATGTGCATTAAGAACCAGTCAGTTAGAACCATTTTTGCGTCAGCTTAAGCAGATAGATGAGTTGGTTAAAGGCTTTGAGGTATTGGATACGCATTAATGAGATAAATCATAAGAGGGTAAGATAATGGCGATGAAAATGGCACAAGTAAGTATCGAAAATATCGATGATGCTGAAGGGTTTGAGGGCGTCATGACGGCGCTAAAAAACATCACAGGCGTCACAGAAATCAAGCTACAGCCTGATAACAGAATGGCATTTATACATTATGATGATACCAAAACAACGGTTCACGCGTTTGTCGCGGCAATCAGCATGGTTGATTATGTTACCCAGCCGTTTCCTATCGATGCGCCGCAAAACCCGCGTTATCATGATTAATTTTGGATTGCTGTTTTTACGGTAAGATTTTTTAATGGTCAATATTTAACAATTCAGGTTTGAATAGTTAATACTTTATTAACAGTCAAGGCTTAAAAAATACTTGAATAAACAGTGTCTTAATAAGGTTATAACCAAATGAACTTGTGGTTAGCCCTGTTTCAACTTATGCTGGTTTCATGCTGTATTTATAAACAGACGTATAAAGACAATTATAAAAGCAGTTTTTGTAAACTATCGAATATTCATTAATAAAAACTCAGTTACAAGAACAAGGAGATTTCCATGGCAAACCAAACTCGAATTATTAACATTGATGGCATGACTTGTGGCGGCTGTGTGGCAAGCGTACATAAAGCGACTGACGGCATTGACGGCGTAGAGACAATCTCTGTTGATTTGGCTGATAACTTAGCGACCGTGACCTTTGATGACAGCAAAACCACTATTGAGGCGATTGCCACTGCTATCGATGATGCAGGTTTCGATGCAACCGTTGCAAATTCTTGATACTATTCGCATTTATAAAAAAACCGGCTATTATGGCTGGTTTTTTTAATGTCTAAAAAATGATGAGGTAAGCATGAATATCCGATTTCTATTTAGGCGCCAATACGTCTTAATGGGTCGAATTAATAGAAAAAGTTGAATTACCGTTAATTATAACCATTTAATACTTATCTCAGGATAGTTAGAGAATTCCTCTTCAAGTACGCTTTTTTCTAATATTTTTATCAAGCCATTGAGCTTTTTGTGCCTGCTCAAACGAATCTATAAACGCTATAACGCGCTATAACACAAAAGCGAGTTCTACTTATGAATGACGTTACCCGTACCGTTAATGATGACTCCTATAAGGTTGAGACCGATATCCAGTTAAATACACCGCTTACGCCGCAGCGCGCGCATTTACAGCTGGCGATTGACGGGATGACGTGTCAGGCCTGTGCGTCACGAATTGAAAAAGTCCTCAATAAGAAGCCCGCGGTTTATGAAGTAAACGTGAACTTCGCAGGCGAGACCGCCAATGTCGATTATGATCCAACGCAAACCACACCTGAGCAGGTCGCAGAATGGGTAAATAAAACGGGTTTTGTGGCTAATATACAAGCAGCAGACAGTCTATTTGCTAAGACAGATGAAGATACAACAGCCGAGTATCCGTGGCGTTTGATGGGATTATGGGTTTGTTTGCTGCCGTTTTTGGTCGGTATGGTAGGTATGCTCGTTGGACAAGGTATGGCGTGGATGCCACCCGTTTGGGTTCAGTTTATACTCGCGACCATTGTACAATTTGGCTTAGCGTTGCCATTTTATAAAAGCGCTTGGGCGTCCATCAAAGGCGGCCTTGCCAATATGGATGTGCTGGTTGTCATCGGTACGGTCACCATTTGGGCGTATTCTACTTATTTATGGCTGACGCACGGCGATGGTACTTTAAATAGCTTATTGCAAAGTGATCATGCAGGCGGAAACAGTCCCGCTGTTTATTTTGAAGCAGGAGTGATGGTCATCGCTTTTGTGCGTACGGGTAAATATCTTGAAGAGCGTACCAAAAAGCACAGCTTAAATAGTATTGATTTATTATTATCTTTAACGCCTGATGAGGTTGAGCAGCAACAGCCAAATGGCGACTTTCATAATGTCGCGCTACAAGAGGTGCAAGTAGGTGATATGTTGCGTGCCAAACAAGGCAGCCGCGTGGCAACCGATGGTGTCGTTATCGATGGTAGTGGTTGGTGTGTGGAGAGTCATCTAACGGGCGAGTCGGTACCGCTTAAAAAAGAAGAGGGCGATGATCTGCTAGCAGGGGCGTTGGTCGAAAACGGCAGTTTGTTATACCGCGTACGAGCGAAAGGCAGTGATACGAAGCTTGGCGATATGGTACAAGCCCTCAGCGACGCCCAAGGCTCAAAAGCTGACTTGGCACGTTTGGCCGATAGAGTAACGGCAATATTCGTCCCAGTCGTAGTGGCGATTGCTTTGGTCACCTTTGGGTTGACGTGGTGGCTCACGGGCATGGTCGACACGGCTTTAATGCATGCGGTGTCGGTATTGGTCATTGCTTGCCCCTGTGCACTTGGATTGGCCACGCCAGCGGCTATCATGGCCGGAATGGGGGTCGCCGCGCGTCATGGCGTTTGGTTTAAAGATGCGCAAAGCCTAGAGGCGGCAGGTAATATAGATACGGTGGTGCTCGATAAAACGGGAACTTTGACCATTGGTAAGCCTACTATCGTCGATCAAGTGATGGTGGATAAATCGCTTGCGGTCGATGATGTCTTGCAGATTGCTGCAAGCGTTGAGGCGCATGCTAGCCATCCATTAGCAACGGCATTGATTAGTGCAGCCGTCGAACGCAACTTACCGCTGATGAACGTCACTGATATTAGCGTCGTTAAAGGTGCAGGTATTCAAGCCAATATCGCAGGGCTAGGCGTTGTAAAAGTCGGTACTGCAGAGTTTGCCAATTTAACGCTACCAAAGCTGATGCCAAAAGTATGGCAAATTGCTAGTACTGTAGCCATTAGTATTAACGATGAGCCCTTGGGAGCGTTTGCCCTTGCTGATGACTTAAAAGACGATACGCCGCAAGCGATTACAGCGTTACAAGATGCGGGTATCAATGTCATCTTAATGAGTGGTGATAAGCAGTCGGTCGTTGATCATGTGGCAGGACAGTTGGGTACCGAGCAAGCATATGGCAAAATGAGCCCTCGTGATAAGGCCAGCCAAATTGCCGTACTACAAACCGCTGGTCATAAAGTGGCGATGGCGGGAGATGGCGTTAATGATGCGCCAGCGATGGCAACCGCCGATGCCAGTTTTGCGATGTTTGAAGGCACCGATGTCGCCCAGCATAGTGCTTCTGCGCGCTTAATGGGCGAGTCGCTGATGCATATTGATGCGGCGCAAAAGATTGCTCAAGCAACGCTGCGTAATATCAAGCAAAATCTATTCTTTGCCTTTATCTATAATTGTCTGGGTATTCCGCTCGCTGCGTTTGGCTTCTTAAACCCTATGATTGCTGCGGCGGCGATGGCGCTTAGCTCTATTTCTGTATTGATGAATGCGCTACGTCTGACGCGATTTAAAACGAAAGTTGAGCTAAATAACGCAGTATCTCATTCTCGTACGGGCGGCGAGCGATTAACAAAAGCCTAAAGGTGAAGTAAAGGTAAAGCCACATGCCTAGCGCAGGCGCTAAAACGTTTCGTTAATAGCAGTTGATATTGCTGTCTATATTTGATTTTATGGCCGCAAGTTGCTGTAAGAGCAGGGAAGTTTGGCAAAATTTATGCTATGATGCCAAGCACGATAGCTGAGGCTTATAGTATTCCATAAGCCTTTACGATGCACAAAGCTGGTCCGCGATATAAGTGGGAAGATTGGTTTTGGCATAGCCGCTATACGATATTTTGCTTTACCTTTTTTGTATTCTAGTTGCCGTTATTTATCCCATACACTTGGCATGACCAAAGGAATTAACAGACATTATGTACGCTGAAGAAACCACCAACGTCGCCGCAATTAAAGACATTCGCGCTCGTGAGATTTTGGACTCGCGCGGTAACCCAACGATTGAAGCCGACGTAATCTTAGCTGATGGCACTATCGGACGTGCTGCTGCCCCAAGTGGCGCATCAACTGGCTCACGTGAAGCGCTTGAGCTGCGTGACGGCGACAAAGATCGCTACATGGGTAAAGGTGTCAAAAAAGCCGTTGCTAACGTGAATAGCCAGATTCGCAGTGCGCTTATGGACAAAGAAGTCACTGAGCAGCAAGCTATTGATGACGCGATGATTGCGCTTGATGGTACCGAAAACAAAGATAACCTTGGCGCAAATGCCATGCTAGCAGTGTCACTTGCGACGGCTAAAGCTGCTGCTAAATCTCAAAGCCTGCCACTGCATCAATACATTGCAAACTTACGCAATCAGACGTCTTTGACGATGCCTGTCCCAATGATGAATATCTTAAACGGTGGTGAGCACGCGGATAATACCGTTGATATTCAAGAGTTTATGATTGAGCCCGTTGGTTTCACCAGTTTCTCAGAAGCACTACGTGCGGGAACGGAGATTTTCCACAGCTTAAAATCAGTTCTCAAGTCACAGGGCTTAAATACAGCAGTCGGTGATGAAGGCGGCTTTGCGCCAAACCTGCGTAGTAATGAAGAAGCCATTACCGTTATCATGCAAGCGATTGAGCAAGTTGGCTACAAAGCTGGCGAAGATATTTATCTAGCGTTAGACTGCGCGGCCAGTGAGTTTTATAAAAATGGTCAATATATCTTGGCAGGCGAAGGTAACAAATCCTTTGATAGCCAAGGATTCTCAGATTACCTCGTAGGATTGACGCGTCAATATCCTATTATCTCTATCGAAGACGGTCTTGATGAGTCAGATTGGGATGGCTGGAAGTATTTAACTGAGCAAATCGGTGATAAAGTCCAATTGGTTGGCGATGATTTATTTGTGACCAACCCTGCTATCTTGCAAGAAGGCATTGATAAACATATTGCTAATGCGATTTTGATCAAGTTTAATCAGATTGGTACTTTATCAGAAACCTTAGATGCGATTTATCTGGCGAAGAGAAATGGCTATGCGACGATTATCTCGCATCGTTCAGGTGAAACAGAGGACAGCACCATTGCAGATTTAGCCGTTGGAACTGCTGCTGGTCAGATTAAAACTGGTTCACTATGCCGCTCAGATCGCGTTGCTAAATACAATCAGCTATTGCGTATCGAGCAACAAGTACGCGCAAGCTACCGTGGCCGTGAAGAGTTTATCGGTCTACGTGGCTAATTAGCTCAGCAGCTAAGAAATTAGGCTTAAAGCTCGCGATATATCGTCATCAATACGATGATATATCGCTTAATGGGCCTATCTGATCTTTAATTTTAAATATTGTCTCTCTACCGTTTGGCGTGATCCCTTTATGAAATACTTTAGCCAATTTATCCTCCTTGCTTTAGCGGTTGCCGTGCTTTTGGGACTGCAATATCAATATTGGTTGGGCGAAAACGGACATTTTGAGCATAGTAAATTGCTGTCGCAGATTGATGAGCAGCAACGCTTAAATGACAATCAAATGGCGGCAAATAACTTATTACGTACCGATGTTCATGACTTAAAAACGGGACTTGAGGCGGTAGAAGAACACGCGCGTTTGGATTTGGGCTTGATTAAGCCAAATGAAACCTTTGTACAAGTATCAACCGCGCCAACGACGCACAGCCGTTATTGATTTTAACTACGCCCATTTAACTTCGCCGAGATAAACGGTTATCTATAGTTTGTTCTGTTTATATCTGAACTACGTCTCCTTTTAACCTTCCTTTCTATCCAACCCAGTCATATTATCATGGAATCTGACCATGAGTATTACCCAAAACTATCCTATGAACACCACCCTTCATATCCATGCCATGATCGTCGCTGCGGGTCGCGGTAGCCGTTTTGGTGCAACCGTTGCTAAGCAATATACCTTGCTGCAAGGGCAGACATTGCTACAGCGTAGCGTGGCACGTCTTGCTAGTAGTGCTTATATTGATAAATGCTTATTAGTGGTGGCAGAAGATGACAATACGGCGCAGGCGCTTGATTTTGCCCTACCTATCCAATATACGAATGGCGGAGCAGAGCGTTGGCAGTCGGTCTTGGCTGGAGTCGAGGCGATTGTTGGTGCAGGGGCACAAGATTCAGATTTGGTACTTATTCATGATGCTGCGCGCCCTGCTGTACCCAGCCAAGACATCGATCAGGTCATTGAAGCGGCGATGCACGAGCCTTATGGCGCTATCTTAGCGACGCCAGTTGCTGATACGCTAAAGCAGTCCTATACGGCATCCTACAAACACGCTAGCGCTGATTCTGAGCATAGCAATGCCTGTAAAGACAATAATGATGCATATTCTTATATCAAACAAACGCTTGAGCGTAGTAATGTGTGGCAAGCGCAAACGCCGCAAGTATTTCGCTTAGGTCAGTTGCGAGAAGTCTTGGCTTACGTTGATAAACACAATCTGGTTATCACCGATGAAGCAAGCGCGTTTGAGTGTTTAAAGCTGCCAATACGCCTTATCACGGGTAGTCGCCACAATATTAAACTCACTTATCCTGATGATGCTATCTTACTTAGCGCTATTCTTTCCGCGCAGTCTAAATCATCCTCCTAACTATTCTAAAATGTTCTAAAGCATTTTGTGCTTTCTTATCCCTATTTTTTATTTTCATGATGTCTCTATAAACCTTAAAGCTCAGAGTTAAGGCTGAGCAATCTGTTGCACCCAATTTCTGCCAATATTTTTTACCACTTTTTTAAGTGACTCATTGAATAACTAAACGAGCAATTTATGCAATATTGCGAATATAAATGAAGCTAAATCGCAGGTTGGTATTAATAAGTCATTATTTAATATAAAGAAATATTGCTTTGATGACTAAATTAGCCTATGATGTAACCAACTTAATACAATTAATATAAACATTTATAAATCAATAATATAGCAAGCGGATTTATTGTCTTCAAACGTCTTGTCACTATATTTTTTCTAAATTTAGTATAGTTGTCTTAGTACATATATCTAATAATAGGGAGAAGCTGCTTGTCAACAATCAATGATTCGACAAATCCAGTAACGCCGGATCTCTGCCAGCTCGTATATCTGAGCCATATTACGTCGACTGGTCTTGCAAGTGCAAGTACGCTCAATGACATCGCAGAGGTCGCGATTGAGCGAAATCAAGCCGATAATATTACAGGTATCCTTTGCTACGGCAATGGCTACTTTTTTCAGTGTGTGGAAGGTTCTGAGCAAGCACTCACCAATCTTAAAAATCGCTTGTTGGTAGACGACAGGCACAAAGATTTAAAAATATTGGATTTTTCGGCGATTCCTGAGCGCCGTTTTGCCGCTTGGTCGTTACGTTCGATTACGCTTGAGCGTTGGATGATGAATGAGCCTAAGCTCAAAGCCTTTATGCCGTTTAAGCCCGACGCTTGGGAGCTTAATGAATGGCGGCAGTTTTTAGATATTCTGCAAGGCTATTATGAAGAACAAGAAAGAACCGGAGCGCTTGATACTCAGCCGATAAAATACAACACGCTAGGGGTAACCTTGGGAAAAGTAGTCGGACAGCACCAAGCCTTTTTCTTAATTCAAACCATACTAGGCGGCTTGATAGTATTGGCGCTGCTTTGGTTGATGTTAGCCGATAAGATTTGGTAGGTTATCTCAAATAATCAAATCCATATATCTAAAAAGCCAGCATAAATTGCTGGCTTTTTGCTGCGATAAAATCACTATAAAGTGCTTTCCTTTTAATCATAAGAACCGATGATTTAATAACTAATGGTTAATGACAAATAGACAAGCATAAAAAAACCCACTCACAAAAACGTGAATGGGTTTTGCTGGTGTGCTTAGTAGTCTTATTGATGCTTTTCAGCAAACTTGCTAATAAGTGACGCCAAATAGTGGCGTCCCCAGGGGGATTCGAACCCCCGTTACCGCCGTGAAAGGGCGGTGTCCTAGGCCTCTAGACGATGGGGACTAGTAACAACGCTTCAGCTGCTTTCACCATTAATGCTGAAGTGGTGCGTATTTTAATGGCGACCGCGTCTGCTGTCAAGCCTTTTTCTACGTCTTTTTAAAATTAAATATCTTTTTTTGAGTGCGCGGCGTGGATGCAGGTCATTACGCTTTAAATGATGCCGAATCCATAACGACGTACAAGCGCTAATGGTCAACGCCAGTAGCATGTAACCGATAATGGTTGCCCATAACTTAAACTGTGGTTCCATAGCAAAGTCCCTCTTGTTAAGCTCAAATAATCCATAACAGGTCATTGACTATAAATAACACTATTGTTTGAGTTTAACAATGTAGAGGACGTATGCTTTATTTTACTTGGTAGCGTTAGCGCCGCTGGTATTGTTTACGCTTTCTGACTCATCCTCTGCTAACAAATTATCCTGCTCATCATGCATGGCGTTCGCCAGCATTGGGTAGTGATTGAGAATATAACAAAACAGCTCGGCGGTCTTTTGGGTATCGTAGAGTGCTGAATGAGCGTCATTACCATCAAAATCAAGTCCTGCGGCTTTACAAGCACGGGCTAGCACCGTCTGTCCAAATGCGAGCGCCGAGAGCGTCACCGTATCAAAAACTGAGAAGTTATGAAATGGGTTGTGACTTTTACTATTGGTACGCAGTACCGCCGCATTTAAAAATGCCAAGTCAAAATGGGCGTTATGACCGATGAGCACGCATTGACGGCAGTCTTCAGCGCGGCGGACTTCTTTTAGACCTTTAAAAATACGGCGTAGCGCAGTTTTTTCATCTTCCGCAATGGCTTTACGAAGTGGATTGTTAGGATCAATGCCAGTAAAGGCAAGCGCGCTTGGCTCGAGATTGGCGCCTTCAAAAGGTTCAATATGAGCGTTAAAAGCCTCGCCTGGATAAAACACGCCCTGCCCATCAAGCAGCACAGGAATACAAGCAATCTCTAGTAAAGCATCCGTTTGCGCATTAAAGCCGGCCGTTTCGACATCGACGACGACGGGCAAAAACTTACGAAAACGCTCTTTTAAGCGCATGGGTACTTGGTCGTCTGCGGCGTTATCGCTATTAGCAGTATTGCTTGGCGCACTATTAAGACGATTATTGGTCGCATTGGCCAAATCGTGTAAGGCGGCATGGTTTTGAGTGGTCATATCAAGTTAAATCGCTTTTATCAGTCGTGCTGTGGTATTGAAGTAAATAAAAAACACACATCCTATGATACGAAATAATACGAATTTTGCCCTTGCTAAGAATATTAGCAGTCTTTAGCAAAGAAGCTTTTCCTATCATAGGGTATGAGACAGAGGCAGACAGTTTTGCGTCGTCGCTGTCAAGCTTTAGCCGTTAGTCTTTAATGGACCAAGGTAACGTCTCGCCAGCCATCAATGGCGTTAACGACGAGCCATCAAAGTATGGATAGTTGGTCGGTACTTGCATCGGTGCATTTATTAGAGTGATGGTACTTTCGTTCACTGGCAGCCCATAGAATTGAGCGCCAAAACGGCTCGCAAACCCTTCTAATTTATCTATTTTTCCCACGCTATCAAACGCTGTAGCGTATAACGGTAGCGCAGTGGCGGCACTATAGCAGCCAGCACAGCCACAAGTGGCTTCTTTTTTATCCGTCGCATGAGGCGCAGAGTCTGTCCCCAAAAAGAATTTTGGATTGCCGCTAGTGGCGACATCTAGTAATACTTTTTGATGGCTTTCACGCTTGAGAATAGGCAAACAGTAAAAATGCGGCTTAATACCACCGACCAATAAATGATTGCGGTTAAACATCAGATGCTGCGGCGTAATCGTGGCAGCAATTTGGTTGCCTTGTTCTAAGACAAAGTCAGCAGCGTTACTGGTGGTGATATGCTCCATCACAATTTTCATGGTGGGGAATTTAGCAATAATTTGTGCCAATACTTCGTCTAAAAAGCGCTTTTCACGATCAAAAATGTCGACATGGTCTTGTGTGACTTCGCCGTGTAGCAATAGAGGCAGATTATATTTTTCCAATGCTTCAAAGACATCGACACAGGCATTGATATCGGTGACGCCGTCAGCAGAGTTGGTCGTTGCGCCAGCAGGATAGAGCTTAACCGCTTGCACGATACCTGATTTTGCCGCCATTTCGATATCGTGGGCGGTAGTGTTATCAGTAAGGTATAGCGTCATGCGTGGGTCAAAGGCCGCTTTACGCTCTGCGCTCAAATCGCTCGCTTCTAAATGCTGCATAATTCGCGCCCGATAGGCTTGGGCATCATCGACATTTTTTACAGGGGGCGCAAGGTTTGGCATACAGATGATGCGGTTAAAGCTTTGCGCGGCGTGAGGAACGGTAGTTGCTAACGCCTTATCGTCGCGCAAATGAATATGCCAATCATCTGGCTGCAGGATGGTTAATTCTCTAATCGAATCGGTCATAGTGTCATCGCGCTCTATATCTTTATACGGGAGAAAAAGGGAGTGTTGCTGAGCTGCTATCATAACAGATTTGCCTACTTGACTAAATATGTGGCCTTACTAAATATGCGGCCCAGTATTTTACATAAATGGTATCTGTACATAAATGCTGAGTAATTTTGCTCATAAGTTAGCAACACTATTTATCAATGAACGCCAATAGTCAGTGAAAACCTAATACCGAATGGCGCTGATACTTTTTCCACTAGTAAATATGATGTACACTGAGCAGGCAATCTATCTTTTATTGATTTCATCCCATCCTTCGCATTTTTATTTCCCATTAAATGTATTCGACAATAAATGCTGATATTAGGAGTTATTCATGGCTCAGCTTGATCCAAAAAATATTAATAAAATCGTCTTGGCTTATTCCGGCGGTCTTGACACTTCAATCATCGCCAGGTGGCTACAAGAAACCTATGATGCAGAAGTGATTACTTTCACCGCTGATATTGGTCAAGGTGAAGAAGTTGAGCCAGCACGCGCCAAAGCTGAAGCCATGGGTATCAAGCATATCCATATCGAAGACTTACGTGAAGAGTTTGCCCGCGATTATGTATTCCCAATGTTCCGCGCCAATGCCATTTATGAGGGTGAATATCTGTTAGGGACTTCTATCGCGCGTCCCTTGATTGCCAAGCGTTTGGTTGAGATTGCTAAAGAGCACAACGCCGATGCCATCAGTCATGGTGCAACCGGTAAAGGTAATGATCAAGTACGTTTTGAGCTTGGCGCCGTTGCGTTATCTCCTGATGTGGTTACCATTGCGCCATGGCGTGAATGGGATTTATCAAGCCGTGAAAGCTTGATGGCATATGCCAAAGAACATAATATCGCTATTGATTATGCGGGTAATAAGAAAAAATCGCCATATTCAATGGATGCCAATTTACTGCACATCTCTTATGAAGGTGGTATTTTAGAAGATCCATACGCCGAAGCAGAAGACGATATGTGGCGCTGGTCAGTAAGCCCAGAAGAAGCGCCTGACGAAGCACAATATTTAGAATTAGAATACCAAAAAGGTGATATCGTTGCTATCGACGGTGAAGCACTTAAGCCTTATGAAGTGATGATTAAGCTAAATGAGCTTGGCGGCAAGCATGGTATTGGCCGCTTAGATATCGTCGAAAACCGTTATGTTGGTATGAAGTCACGTGGCTGCTACGAGACGCCAGCTGGTACGATTATGCTAAAGGCGCACCGCGGAATTGAATCCTTGACACTGGATCGTGAAGCGGCACATCTAAAAGATGAGCTGATGCCACGTTATGCTAAAATTATTTATAATGGCTATTGGTTCAGCCCTGAGCGCATGATGCTACAAGCGTTGATTGACAAATCACAAGAATATGTCAACGGTACCGTACGCGTGAAGCTATATAAAGGTAGCGTTAGTGTCGTCGGTCGAAAGTCAGATGATTCATTATTTGATGAAAAAATTGCCACTTTTGAAGATGATGCGGGCGCTTACGATCAAAAAGACGCCGAAGGTTTTATTCGCTTAAATGGCCTACGTTTGGCGATTGAAGCCAGCCGTGGTCGTGATTTATCAAAGTAAGTATAATTTGCTATAGTCATTGCGATATAAAAACGATACGTTAATAGTCACGTGCGACTGGTACAAATTCTCCTTGCTCGCTGTTATCACAGAGGCGACGAAAAATTCATCCCAGTCGCACTATATCGATTTTAAAGTCCGTCTATATCAACAAAGTATAATCAAACAAAATTAAATAAAGGCGCTATTAATTTAGCGTCTTTTTTTATAAATGTTTTGAAGGTTTTTTCTACTTTAGAAATTATGATGCTAATTGCTGTCACTTATCATTGAGCTGTTTTTGCTTCTTTAGTATCTGCTTCATCATTGTCATCGTCTATCATTACGATTGCCACATCCTGTTGCTCACGTTCCTTGAGACGGTCTTGTTCGATGACTTCTTCTGTCGCCAGTTTGACCCCGTCAGATTTTTGGCCTTGGTATTTGATTGTTGCAAGTCCGCCAAGAATACCAATAACGACAATAATAATGAGGATAACGGGGTTTTTCCACAGAGGTGTTGATGCGTCGTATTCAATTGGCTTTTCACTGGTTGTAGTCGGTGTGTTGTCGTTATTGCCACCGATTAAGCCCAAACTGACCAACGGCGGCTTGGGCGGGCTGGCGGGTTCAGAGGTAATTCGTAGTCGGTTCCGCTGCAAGTATATTTCTGAAATCTTGGCCAATTGCAGCAGCCAGCGTTGATGCGGTAAGCTAATGGCTGCCATGTCCGCAAACACCAATAAGTCACTATGTTTACCTTGTTGGGCGTTGGTAGATGAGCGCCCGATGACCTTTAAATAGTTGCCAGTTGCTTGCTGCATGTCTTGTACAGGCTTTTGGTTTTCAGGTTTAAAGTCTGTCAGCTCGTGCCAATAAGGATTAAAAGCTGGCGGCTTGCTGGCGAGTTGCTCTGTGCTTAATAAAGTTCGTTCTGTGGCGTTTTTTGCTTCTGATTCTGTTTTTAAGTCCGGTTGTGGAGAGGCTCCTGTAGCAGTGGTTGTTGTTTTATTTTCATTAGCTTCAATCAGTTCGGCAGACATTGACGTTGGCTTATTGGCTACAAAACGCTCTACAGATAAAAACTGCGGTTGCAATGCGAACCATTTGTCCATCTCATCATTATCAAGCTGGCTGTATTCCGCTAAAATCGCCAGTTCACGCAGCACAATCACGCATAGCGATGTGAGCAATACTTGAACTTGTTGCGACGTCGCATCAACCTGCTGGGCAATACAATCACTGGCTTTAATCACGCGAGCATTCTCGTAAAATATCGCATCCGCCACTTCATGACGATAGTACAGGGTCGCAGTAATGGTCGAAAAGTTCATCGAGTTATACTGACGCAGCTCTTTAACGGCACTGCGAGCAAACAGTTTTTTGCTCACAGCTTGGCTATCATTGTGCTGCTGATAAGCAAGTAGGGCACTGACAATGGCTTGCAAACTGGCATCCATAGCCAATCGCGCTTGTGGTAATGCGAGCTTAGCGGCGTCTGCTAATAATGACACCATAGGCTTAGTATCTTGATATAGAAAATCATACATCGACACACGTGTCGGTGAAATAGTCGTCATAATCTGCTAGCATCAAAAAGTGTGCCCCTATATTACGGTGCCAAAAGCCTTGATACAATCCCTTAATAATAGAAAAGCGCAATCATTTTACTCAAAACAGATTGGTAACAGAGTCGATAATAATCATTGTCGCCTTTATGACAACCGGAAAACTTCTATGACAAATAACGGAATCCCTGATGGGCAGTTAGTAATTAACATTGCTCAGCAAGCTTTAAAGCTATATCGGCAAGGTAAGGAAATAGCTCACTATACGGTATCTACCGCTAAAAATGGCATGGGTAGTCAGCAAGATAGCGGTTGTACGCCACTTGGTCGACACCTTATCGCGGCAAAAATAGGCGCCAATGAGCCCATCAACGCAGTGTTTGTTGGACGCATACCGACGGGCGAAGTATATAGTGCAGAGCTTGGTGAGTTACATCCTAGTCGCGATTGGATATTAAGTCGTATTTTATGGTTAAGCGGTCTTGAAGAGGGATTGAATAAAGGCAGTAATAGTCAAGGCGGCTGCGATACCTATCAGCGTTATATTTACATTCATGGCACGCCTGATAGCGAGCCGATGGGCGTGCCGCAATCTCATGGCTGTATACGAATGCGAAATCAAGACATTATTGGGCTGTTTGAGCAAGTTATCGAGGGCACCCCCGTGACCATTGTTGCTCACTAATATTTACTCGAAAAATTACGCTTAAAAAAAGACAACGCACCTGATGATAGCTGTCTTTTTTTTGATGAATTAAGGACCAATTATAGATAAAACACAACGTTAAAAGACTATTGACAGTTTCTATTACCAAAATACATCAGCAGATTTAAGCTTAGCTAAACGTTTTTTCGTCTTTTTCTCAGCGTCTATTAAAGAGGCATTTAACCAGCCAGCGCCATACAAAGCATTAGCATCAGTGCGGGCTTTACGTTGATAGTAGTATTGATAACAAGTGATGTCGAGTTGTTGACCAAGCGCTTGTTGTGCTTTTATGACACATTTTAGGAAGCGCTGACTTGTCTTTTTAGATTTTTTATTGTTGAGCTTGTTGTTTTTGAGCTTTTCATTGTTGATTAAGGGCGCTGCAAATTCGCTAACGTAGCGTAGTTTTTTCAGCTGACGGTACAATTTGTAATGCGTTTGGTTTTCATACTTTATTTGTAAATCTAAATCCTGCGTATACAAACTTAGCGAATCCCTAGCTTCTAAATTAACGTCCTCTAAACTCATACTATCTAAACTAACATCGTCTAAATCCGTGCTATCCGTTTTAGTATTTATCACATCATGCAGTTTTCTCTCAGCTTTGAGCAGTTTTTTATAGCGTTTGTCCAATAGTTTTGTGAGCTTATTGGCGGCAAGCTTACCCGCTTGCGGCTCAAGGCTAGGGTCACTCATGGTAAAAGCTATCAGCTCAAGCAAGGTCAATTGAAAGTCATTGGCGCGTACTGCATCAATAGGGGTGACTTTTAGAGACGCAATTTCTACCGTCCAATCAACGCTCGGAGCGCCGTGCTCCTGTAGTGACGGTTCAATATGACTGGCAAGATAAGCAAGCTTGCGATAGTCGGCCAGTAAAGTCGCCGTTTGTTTAAGAATGATCGACCAATCAGGATTGAGCTCATCAGAGAAACGGTTAAATACTTTGAGCGCGGTACGTAAGCGCAGAATACCGTTACGCAGTTGTAAAACATGGTCGTCGTCAGTGCTACCTGCGACGATGGCGCTACTATTGGGTAGTATTTGCAGTAGGCAATTATGCACGACTGAACGTATAAAGGCCGGCTTGCTGCTATCTTTATCGATAATTAGGGTACTAAGATTGGCGCTAACTGCTGGGCTGTAGTTCTTCCCTTTGATAAGCAAGCCACCACGCTCGGCTTTAGTGACGGTGGAGAGGCATAATTTATGACGCTGACACCAAGTTTTGGCGGTCGCAAATAAAAAATCTAAATCGCCCGTTACCAACTCAAATTCAATTTCTTGAATGACGTCTCGCTGAGTATCATCGTTGCCGTGAATAATCTCTCCATAATCGTATGCCATCTCAATGCTATTACTGGTCTCATCGTCAATATCCTCTACTAGCAGCCGTGTGGTGCGCTGAACATCGGTAACATATAGCCGTGTGAGAGCTTTGGCCAGTTTTTTTAGTTTAAACTTCGCTAGAGCAGGAGCAACAGCGGTGTCTTTATAAATGCTTAAATCAGGCATGAGCGTATTGGTGTCTAGCATGGTTTGGACGTGATCATTATCTAGTATCGTATTGTGCTCTAAACGCGCTGCAATACCATCACCGCCCGCTTTGATAGTCTGAACCCATGCGTCACCTTCGCGGCGGATACGTAAGCCAATACCTGCTTTAGCAAGCTGCTGATCAGGGGTGTCGTAATAATGGGCAGCGAGTTGCGTGACTTTGGAAGATTTAATATTTGCCTGGCGCATCAAACCTTTTAATCGTGACTCTGGAACTAGAAACTTCAGCTCTATCTCTTGCATGATGGCTCTCAATTATTGTAATAAATTTATATGATTACCATCGTATGAAAGCTATGGTTGAATGACAAGTAAAAGTTTTATTTCAATTTGCTAAATGAGGGCTGAATAAATTAATTGCTATCAGTGAAAAGGCACTTTATTAGCCCTGTGATTTAAATAAATGAAATTTTCTAGCGCTCACAAAAAAACCGCCCCACAATGTAGGACGGCTTTTTTTATAGCTTTTATTTAGCTAACTTGTACTTAGAGAGGGTCAGTCATTAGAACTGGTTCATGGTGTTCTTGCTGCCACCAGCTTTAAGGGCGTTGTCACCAGAGAAGATTTCTTTGTGATCATCGCCAAGGTCAGAACCCGCCATTGCTTGGTGCTTAACACAATCGATGCCTTCACGGATTTCTTTACGTTGAACGCCAGCTGCATAAGCAAGCATACCTTCTTCACCAAAGTAGCCTTTAGCCAGTTCATGAACGCTAAGAGCAGTGGTGTGGTAAGTCGGTAGCGTGATTAAGTGATGGAATACACCGGCTTCACGTGACGCATCACGTTGGAAGTTTTTAGCGGCGATATCAGCTGCTTGATCAAGTTCAGTACCATCGTAATCAGCACTCATCAAGTTGTCTTTGTTGTAGGCAGAGATGTCTTTGCCTTCTTCTTCCCACTGAGCGATCACTTGTTTACGGAAGTTTAGCGTCCAGTTGAATGATGGGCTGTTGTTGTATACAAGCTTCGCTTTAGGCTGCTGCTCTTTAATACGATCAACCATCATCTTGATGTGTTCTACGTCTGGAGTTGGTGTTTCGATCCATAGTAGATCAGCACCGTTCTCTAAAGCGGTTACACAGTCAAGGACAACGCGGTCGATGTTCGTATCTTCGCGGAACTGATATAGGCCGTTTGGTAGACGAACTGGACGAACTAGTTTGCCGTTGTGTTTAAGCAGGCTATCGTTTTCGTTGGCCTCTTCAAGCGTCACTTCTTCCATTTCGATAAAATCGATGTATTGAGAAGCAAGGTCGCCTGGCTCATTTGATACTGGGATTTTTTGCGTCAGTGATGCGCCTTCAGAGTCAGTACGAGCAACGATGACGCCGTCTTCAACACCTAGCTCTAGGAATGCATAACGAATCGCGTTGATTTTTGCGATGTAGTCTTCATGCGGTACAGTGACTTTACCTGCTTGGTGACCACACTGTTTTGCGTCAGATACTTGGTTTTCAACTTGGATAGCACAAGCACCTGCTTCAATCATTTGTTTGGTCAGCAAGTAAGTCGCTTCTTCGTTACCAAAACCTGCATCGATATCAGCAATGATTGGCACAACATGCGAATCAAAGTTTTCGATTTTTTCTAAGATAGCTGAGGTGTCTTGACCAGCTTCTTCAGCAGCATTTAGCTCACGGAAGTAATCGTTTAATACTTTAGCATCAGCTTGACGCAAGAAGGTGTAGATTTCTTCGATTAGCTTAGGCACAGAGGTCTTTTCGTGCATAGATTGGTCAGGAAGTGGACCAAACTCAGAACGAAGTGCCGCAACCATCCAACCAGATAGGTAGATATAAGTCTTTGACGTGGTACCAAAGTATTTTTTCTTAGCATACATCGTTTGCTGAGCAACAAAACCATGCCATGCGCCTAAAGATTGCGTGTACTGAGACGTATCATTGTCATAGTCTTCCATGTCTTGACGCATGATTTTTGCAGTATACTTAGCGATATCCAAACCAGTTTTAAAACGGTTTTGCATCATCATACGTGCTGCATCAGTTTCGCTGATATTCTGCCAGTTACCGTGCTTTTGCTTTAATTCACGTACTAAATCGATCGCTGATTTATATGCAGTTGACATCTATAGTCTCCTTGGTGGGGTGAAAATTAATAAAGAAAAGTGATTAAAATGGATTTGGGATGTTATGTATAAAAAGATGCTAACAGAAGTAAGAATTTAAAATAACCGCCTTTTGCGTGAGCAGTCTCTACTAAACTATAAGAAAATTATCATAAAAGCAAACAAAACCTGTCGAAATGGTCAGCTTTTATTTTTTAGGCTCAATTGTGTTTTTATCAGATTAGTCGTCAGCTAAGTTACTTATTACTGTAAAGCGTACAAAGTACCGATTCAAGCTCAAAACTGATGAGAGCAAAAAGCTAAGTTCGCGGAAAAACTAATTTGCAGAATAAGTTTTATGACCATCTTTTAGTATGAAAATACGATAAAATAGCCTTTGAAGCTGATTTATTAAAACGCATGATATCGGCCCAATATTTAAAAATGATTCGTGAGCGTTTTAAAAATGACTCGTGAGCGCTTGCTAAGCACTATAGCTAGGTTACCTTGATTTATCTAGTTTATGATTATTATCTTGGGTATTTTATTTAGTTATAGTATAGAAGAAACAATGGTTTGAGCGGGGGAACTTAGGTTATAATAAGCGTATATTAAAGACATTTAGATAAAAAAATACTTAAATTATGTTGTTATCGGATGTTTTTATAAAATAACAGGATAAAAGATGCCACGCTTTTTTAAGCTTATGGTGGCATTTATTCTTCGGAAAAGAGACATAGATATGAATTTGCAGCGGGTTGATTTAAATTTATTGGTACATTTGGATGTATTGCTTCGCGAAAAAAACGTCACACGTGCTGCTGAACAGCTTGGCATTACCCAGCCTGCGATGAGTAATATTTTGCGGCGCCTACGTAAACTGTTTAATGACCCATTATTGGTACGCTCATCGGAGGGCATGACGCCAACCGAGCGCGCGCTTGAGTTGCAGCCTCGTATTCGCGAGATACTCGCCGACTTGACCCAAGTGCTTGAGCCGCGCACCGAGTTTCGTCCTTATAGTACCTCGCGCGTTTTTCGTATCATGACATCAGACTATGCTGAGGCGACTTTGGTGCCAAAGCTGGTCAAAGCGCTACGTTCTGAAGCGCCCAATGTCATTTTGGATTTCTTGACGCCATCTGACGTCTCCTATCGAGATATGGAGCAGGGGCGAGTTGACTTGGCAATTAACCGTTTTAATGAAATTCCGCAGAGCTTTCATCAAGTATTGGTTTGGCGCGATACTTTTAGCTGCTTATTGTCTGCTGAAGGGCCGTATGCCAACCGTTTTAATTTAAAAAATTATCTAAAAGCGCAGCACGTTTGGGTGTCTAAAACAGGAATGGGCGTCGGTTTTGGGGTCAATCCAGAAAAGTCAGGCGGCCTTGGTTCTATCGATCAGGCGCTACAACGCTTAGGACAAAAACGCCAAATCAGCGTCTTTACCCGTCACTATCAAATGCCCGCCATGCTTGCGGCCAATAAAGATTTAATCGCGACCTTGCCGACGCGAGTAGCTAGAATGCAGGCCAATAATGACAGTATTATTATGGAAGAGCCACCGTTCTTTATTCCTGAGTTTGAGCTGACGATGGCATGGTCACCCCTATTACAGCACCATCCAGCGCATCGTTGGTTGCGTCAGCTTATTATGCATGTGGCGCGGCAAGTGGTCGCTGAAGAAGAAAACCCACCGCCAGAAATCCCGATTATCAATCACTTATTCTAAAGTAGTAAAAGTAAAAAGTTTCTTCATGTTCAATTTATAAAACCCGCTCATTGATTGTGTGCGGGTTTTTTATTGGCTCGATTTTTAAATCGACCAGCTTATTCTTACTATCTTTATTCTTGTGCCAGGCCGATTTTTATAAGACCGTCACATTGTTAACATCTTACGCACACTTCTTCATAACTTGTAAAACTATGATCAAATCCTTTTGTTATGCTAAATGAACATTAAGAAAAAAGACAATTATAACGATTATTGTTAAGTGATTCGATATTGTCGAGTGATCTATTAGTGCTCCGATTATAAAATAGTGCTCCGATTATAAAACGATGGTCTGCTAGTAACTCATTTACGACACAATAATCAAATAAATAGGTAAGGATAATTATCATGGCAGATATTACCACTGTGAACCCAGCAACAGGTAAAGACATTAAAAATTACACGTATATGAGCGATGATGAAGTCAACAAAATCATTGATGCCTCGCATAATGCGTTTTCAAAATGGCGTTTGGTGAGTGCTGATGAGCGTGCAAAAGTTATCGACTCTATTGGCGAGACGCTCATGAAGTATAAAGATGAGCTTGCCAAGCTAATGACTGAAGAGCGCGGAAAGACGCTTGAGGGCAGCTTGGGTGAGGTTGATTTATGTAAAGGTATTTGTGATTTCACGGCCAGTGAGGGCGTTGCTGCGCTTGCAGATGACGAACGCGACATCGAAGGCATTAAAAAAGGCTTAATCAGCTATGACCCTATTGGGATTATTTATGGTATCCAGCCATGGAACTTCCCAGCCTACCAAGTGTTCCGTTATACCATTGCCAACTTGATGGCGGGAAATAGTATCTTACTTAAACACGCCTCTAACGTGACGGGTTCAGGATTGTTGATTGAAAAAATCATGCAAGAATCTGATTTGCCTGAAGATTTATTTCGTACGCTGATCATCAGCCATGATCAATCAGAAAAAGTCATTCAGCACGAAAAAGTACGCGGCGTAACATTAACAGGTAGCGATGTAGCGGGAAGAGTAGTAGCGCAACAAGCAGCGAAAGTCCTTAAAAAGACTGTTATGGAACTTGGCTCGAATGATGCCTTTATTGTGCTAGAGGACGCCGACTTAGATTTAGCAGCAGCGACTTGTGCCCATGCACGTTTATATAATAATGGCGAAACCTGTATTGCGGCCAAACGTTTTGTCGTCGTCGACAGTGTTTATGATAAGTTTCGCGACCTTGTTATTGAAAAATTCAAGAGCTACAAAGTAGGGGATCCAATGGAAAAATCAACTGACGTGGGTCCGATGTCAAGTAGCAAGCAGCGCGAGAATTTGCATAAACAAGTGCAAGAAAGCGTAGATAAAGGTGCGACTATCACTTTGGGTGGTGAGATGTCTGACAATCCAGGCGCTTTTTATCCGCCAACGATTTTGGAAAATATCAAGCCCGATCAGCCAGCGTATAAAGACGAGTTATTTGGTCCTGTTGCTGCCCTTATCCGAGCTAAAGACCAAGACGATGCGTTCCGGATTGCCAATGACAGTCGGTATGGGCTGGGCGGTGCTATTTTCTCTAAAGACGAAGAAAAAGCGATTGAGCTAGCGCAGCAGCATTTTGATACAGGAATGGTTTATATTAATGGTTATGATTTGGTCAATCCAGGGTTGCCATTTGGTGGTGTTAAAGACTCAGGCTACGGCCGTGAACATGGCGGCTTTGGTATTAAAGAGTTCGTTAACATCAAAGCAGTGCACGTTGTCGGTAAAAAACCTGCTTAGTAGTTAATCTACCTTAGATTTATCATTTTAAATGCCTCGTTATTAACTAACGGGGTATTTTTTTATAAAGGATCATAGAAGCAAACAATAAAACCGGGTATAAAAAAAGCAGAACAAGTAACTGTTCTGCTTTTTTTATAAAATGGGTAAGTGAGTTTCTAATCGTCTAACCACAGCTTTAAAGGTAGAGCAGGTAAATAAGAAGTTTTAGCATCATCTACTTGGTCATTTAAATTAATGACACCATTTGCGATCAGTAATATCGTCCATGGTAAAAGTTGATGCTCAGCCTTTTGCACACGGAATTGTAAACTAGCAGCGTCCTCTTTTTGTCTGACTTCTAACATGGCTTGGGTCAAAACTGCACCGGCATCGAGCTCAGCGGTGACCACATGAATACTACAACCATGATGACGTTCACCTGCTTGAATGGCGCGCTGATGGGTATCAAGACCTTTATAAGCAGGCAGCAGAGCAGGGTGCAGATTGATCATCGGAGCAGGCGCATTATCGATAAATGAGCTACTCAAAACCCGCATAAATCCTGCTAAAACAATCAAATCAGGTTGCCAAGAGATTAATTGAGCATTGGCATGGGTTTCAAAGGTTTTGATTCCCATACGTTTGCCGCTAGCAACGTGAGATAAGATGGCAACTGGAATAGCAGCATCTTTCGCACGTGTGATGGCATAGGCATCTTCACGGTTACTAATGACGCCAACGATTTCAATCGGTAGCGCCGTAGCTTGCATGGCATTTATCAATACTTGCAGATTACTACCACTACCAGACACTAAGACGGCTACGCGTAACGGCTGAGCTGTTTTTTTCGAAAGGTTTTTTAGGTTGTCGTCTGACATTAACGGTATACCACTGCGTCCGCTTCACGGCTAACCATTTCACCCAATTTCCAAGCTTTCTCGCCCGCATCATTTAATGTTTTAATAGCACTTTCTGCTTTATCTTTAGGCACGACGATAACAAAACCGACGCCGCAGTTAAAGGTGCGGTACATCTCGCTTTGTTCAATATTGCCTTGGGTTTGAAGCCAAGTGAATAACTCTGAAAACTGCCAACTAGCAGTATCAATACTAGCGGCTAAATTGTCCGGTAATACGCGTGGCAAGTTATCTGTTAAACCGCCACCCGTAATATGTGACATAGCGTGTAGCGCTGAGCTACCAAGGGTATCTTGCAACGCTTTAATCGCTTTCACATAGATACGGGTCGGTGCCATCAGCGCGTCTTGAATAGGCTGGGCGTCTAATTGCTCATCGCTTGTCGTCACATCAACGCCGCTGACTTCGATGACTTTGCGAACCAGTGAGTAGCCATTAGAATGCGCGCCACTTGAAGCAAGGGCAATCAACACATCGCCCTCGCTCACGTTTTTGCCAGTGATGACTTCCGCTTCTTCAACCACGCCAACACAGAATCCCGCTAGGTCATAATCATCATCTTGATACATGCCTGGCATCTCAGCGGTTTCGCCGCCGATAAGCGCACAATTTGATAATTTACAGCCTTCGCCAATACCCGTGACAACAGTCGCTGCGACATCAACGTCGAGCTTGCCAGTCGCGTAATAATCTAAGAAAAATAATGGCTCAGCACCGCAAACCAATAAATCATTGACGCACATAGCAACCAAGTCGATACCAATGGTATCGTGGCGATTTAACTGCAATGCCAGTTTGAGTTTGGTGCCAACACCGTCCGTTCCCGACACCAACAGCGGTGAGGTGTAACCAGTTGGAATACGACAAAGCGCCCCAAATCCGCCAAGTCCGCCTACAACCTCAGGACGAGAGGTGGCTTTTGCCACTGATTTAATACGTTGAACCAACGCATCGCCAGCATCAATATCAACGCCAGCATCTTTGTAGCTTAAAGAAGGCTTGTTACTCATGGTCATCTCACAAATTTTATAGGGAATGAAGGTCGGTCAGTAGAAAAGCGGATCGGTCGTGTTAATTTTGCAGATAGTGCGCGCATTATACCCAAAAATNNTTAAGAAACAAAAAATGACTGATTTTTTGTTGGACTCTGCGATAATAGAACGCCAAAGTTGTTATCAAAACTTATGGCAACAACGTCGATAAATCACACTATAAATATAAAATTATCGGCGAGCTATTTCAGTTAATAAACCATTATAAGCCAGCATTTTATATTGACTTAACCTTAGGGCTACTCTTAATGATAAACCAACCAATAGACCCCTTTTTTCGACGCCTATTTATCGTCGTTGCTATTGTTGTGGCCGTGTTTTTATTGTATTTGATGATGCCGGTCATTGTGCCGTTTGTGGTTGCCTTTGTACTGGCTTATTTATTCAATCCACTGGTCAAGCGTTTATCAAAATATATCAGGCGTTGGATCGCCATTATTATTGTTTATTCGACGATCACGCTCGGCATGGTTTTGCTACTTTGGTGGTTAATACCCACTTTATGGCATCAGCTGCAAGCAGCGTGGGAGTATTTGCCCAAGGTCTTAAATTGGTATAATCAAGTCGTACGGGAGTGGTTTACCAATAATAGCCGCATTCGTCTGCCAGAATTAGAAGCTAAGGGGTTTTCTGATACACTAGTTGATTATATGCAGGCCAATTATAAGTTTGCGGATGCCAGCAGCATGATGAGTCAAATACTGGCCTCCAGTATGAACTTTATCAATAACGCCGGACTGATTGTATTGGTACCAATTTTGACCTTTTATTTCTTGTTTAATTGGGATCAGCGCCTGCATACTTGGAAGATGGCGATTCCAGCACCTTATTGCAAAAAGGTGGTTACTATCGCTAAAGAATGCGATCAAGCATTGATGGCATTTATTAAAGGTCAATTATTGGTCATGGTGTTACTGGGTGTCATTTATGCGGTACAGCTGCAGCTTATCGGGCTTGAGCTTGGTTTGATTATCGGTATGGTGGCGGGTATTGCTAGCTTCGTACCCTATTTAGGCTTTGGTATCGGCTTTATCGCCGCGATTATTGCCTCTTTATTCCAATTTGGTCTGGATTGGACTTATCTAGCCTTAGTGGTTGGTGCGTTTTTGGTCGGACAAGCGGCAGAGGGTTATATTTTGCAACCGCTGTTATTGGGCGATAAAATTGGCCTATCACCACTATGGGTTATCTTTGCGGTATTGGCAGGAGCGAGCTTACTGGGGTTTGTCGGTATGTTGATTGCGCTCCCTGTGTCTGCTGTCCTCAACGTCTTATTTCGTCACCTCTATGCTTATTACCGCTCCACTGACTTTTATAAAGGCCGTAAGCAGTTGGCGTTATTTGAAGAAAAATAACCACCGCAGACAATATGCAAAATGATGACTGATTGAGCTTAATAGGTAAAAGACTTGTCAGTCATTTTGCAAATATGTTATATATAGGCGCAGTATTAACGGTATTTGCCGTTACTAGGTTGGCTTCGTTAAATGTAAATGTTAGCAAGGCCAGTTTATAGAATATTAGTCGTTTAGCCTTTTTAGTGATTGCGCTACGCAAACCGAGTTGATGATTCATGGCAGAAGCACAGCTAAGTCTCAATCTGGACATTAAGCATGATGCGAGTCTCAGCGACTTTGCCGGTCCGGGTTGGATGTCTATTATCGATGCAGTGCGGCAGCTCCATGTCGGCCTGATAGGTCAGCTGTATCTATTTGGCAGCCCTGAGACGGGCAAGTCGCACTTATTATCCGCCATCTGTGAGTCATTTATCGAGATGGACAAATCAGCGATTTGTCTGTCACTAAATGAATTGATTCATACCGATGTTAATGTTCTGTCTTCTTTAGAGAATTTTTCTCTGATTGCAATTGATGATTTAGAAGTGCTTGAGCAAAGCAGTCAATGGCAAGAAGCTTTATTTCACCTGATTAATCGAAGCCGAGAGGGGCAGCGTCAGCTCATTTTTGCCTCCAATAAACCGGCGACCGAATTACCTTTCCAGCTAACCGACTTGCTCACCCGGTTGGCGCAATCGCCAAGCTTTAAAGTACCAACCGGTCATGATTTGGCAGACCGTCAAGCATTGCTGCAATCTATCTTACGTCGCCGCGGTTGGCAGTTTGATGAGCGTATTATCAATCATTTGCTCACCGAAGGACCGCATCGTATCGGCGCTATGATGGATGTACTAAATTATATTCAGCCAATGTTTTCTAATCTTGGCCGTAGTAATATATCAAAAGCGGTTATTAGTGATGCGCTGCGTACCATTGATGAGCAGACGCTTGCCGCCGAGCTTGCCGATATCGCGCAAGAAACGCAAATAGATAATGACGTTGCTAATCAAGATCAACATACCATGCCACTCGATTTTTAGTATTTAAAAATCCAGTTTTTTTATAAAACGTATTTACTATCAATGGAACAATTTATGAAATCAAACGCTTCTATACTAAAAAAACTGACTGTTGGCTCGTTATTGGTAACGGCAGGCTCAGTATCGATGCTATCACAGGCCGCAGTCACTTTACTGGTTGATGACCATATCAAAGTAACCGCTATCAACGGGCAAGAAATCCAGCAAAGTCCGTTTCAGCCGTTGACGAAGTCGTTTACCTTAGAGCCAGGTCAACACGCGATTACCGCTAAATATGACCGCTTATATGACTTGCGCCGTGATGAGCACGATTATCTGCGCTCGGGTAATGTGAGTGTGACGGCAGAATTGAAAGACGATCAAACGTATCGTCTGACTATGCCAAATCAGCCAGAAAAGTATGAAGCGGCACGAGAGTATGCCAAGCGTCCAACATTGGCAGTGCAACAAAACAATACTATCGTTGCCAGTCAGCAGGCGCTAGAGGGTAGTAGTCAAGGTGGTTTGCTATCAGGTTTGGGTAAAACGTTGGGCGGTGTATTTGGCGGCGCAAATGATGCTGAACTACAAAACCAACGTGCGATAGCGGCTTTAGGTCAACCTACTGCCAGCACGCCAAGCACTGTCAATTCAGGCGCAGTTACCACGGTTAAGCAAGCCACTAGCGCTGGGTCAACTACTAATACTCTAGATCAATTTATGCAACTTTGGCTACAAGCAACGCCTGCTGAGCGTGAAAAAATACGTCAATGGATTCAGAAGTAAAGTGATTAAAAAATAAGTAGCTATGAGTAAAAGAAACATAAAAAAAGCACCTGATTTGAACTGACCCCCAAATGTT
>NZ_DKGQ01000052.1:0-48106 GCF_002453355.1 Psychrobacter sp. UBA6766
TAATTGTTGGGATTGGTATAAGTCACAATTATCTCGTATTTTGCCAATATATTTCACTTAGATTGGCAAATTTTTTGTGCCCGCTCACTTTTTGTTTCCCTCTATTTGCTTGCTCACATTTTATAAAAGTAAGTGAAAACTATGGATTACCAAACACTACGCAATAACTGTCCGACTTGGGATGCTTATATTGGACATGATTTTGTCAATCAACTGGCAGCAGGAACGCTCGCCCCTGATAGCTTTCGTCATTATCTAACCCAAGATTATCTGTATCTGCTTCATTATACCCGCGTGATGGCGCTGAGCGTCTACAAAAGCGAGACGTTGGCACAAATGCGCGTTGGTCAAGCGGGTATCAATGCCATGCTTGATTTGGAAATTGGCATGTATTTAGACTTTTGTCAGCAGTGGGGAATCGCGCTTGAGGAAGTCGAAAACACACCTGAATCGCCAGCCACCATTGCCTACAGCCGTTATATCTTAGATGCGGCGATGTCAGGGTCTCTTGCTGAGCTCTATGCAGCGATTGCGCCTTGTCTGATGGGCTATGGTGAAATTGGTAAACGTATTAAAGAACAAGGCTTTGTCGCGGGCAATCCTTATCAACCATGGATAGATGTCTTTGCCAGTGATGAATTCCAAACCATTACTGCACAAAATGAAGCGCATATTAATAAGCTGCTGGCAGACGCTAGCGCTACTCAAGCAGACAAATTTCAACGCTTATTTAACACCGCATCTCGAATGGAAATCAATTTTTGGCAAATGGCCTTAGATTTGTCCTAATCGATCAATCAATTTATCTTTCAAGCAACTTATTCACATACCTATAAACGCCTAACTATAAGCGCCTAAAAGGAGAACATCATGGCAGCATTCGACGAACACGCTAGCGCTTACGACAGCTGGTTTTTTGACAATCAAAACCTGCTCACCAGCGAGCTAAAACTGGTCGCCCATTTTTTGGATAAAGACAGCGAGATTCTGTCTATTGGCTGCGGTAGCGGGCTGTTCGAGTCCTTACTAGCAAAAGATTATGACATTCATATCAAACATGGCATTGAGCCGTCAAAAGACATGGCCGCAGTCGCTGAAAAGCGCGGCATGCAAGTCGATATCAGTCCTGCTGAAACCTGCGAAATTGAACCCAATAAATTTGACATTATTATGTTCAATGGCAGTGTCAGCTATATCAGCGATTTAGATACCTGTATCAAAAAAGCCTTTAATGCCCTAAAATCTGGCGGAAAGCTTATCTTAATCGATGTGCCAAAAGAAAGCGGTTTTGCCAGCTTATATAACCTCGCCAGCTCGCTAAACACCTGGAAGCATACTTTACTTGATCACATCTCACCTGCTGACCCCTATCCCATTGAGTTGGTCAAATCAGCCAACTGGCGCACCTCTGATGAAAAAATCGCTTTAATGCGAGTCAATGGTTTTGTCGATTTTGAATTTGCACAAACCTTGCTGACCCATCCTATGTTTGCCAATGACAACGTCCAAGACGTCATCGAAGGTTATGACCGCGGCGACTATGTGGCAATTTGCGGTTATAAAAAGTAGTTAGCCGTATTGATATGGTAATAAACTCTTGAATAAACAGTTTGCTACCACTATAAATAGTAAATACAAAAACTATTTTTATAAAAGCGAGACAACCATATGAGTGATGATCCAAAAGATAGCAACAATAATAAAGACCAAAACAACCAGGATAACCAAAACAATCAGGCCCCTAAAAAGGCGCTAAATATTGGTGAATTGGTGAACAATAGCGATAACATCAAAGGCAAAAAAACCGATGTTCAAAACCCTGAGCTTTGGGAATTTCCCATGAACTACCCGATGAGCATCATTGGTCATGAAGGCGAGCATGAGAGCCTACTCAATGAAGTTAAGCTCATTCTTGGAAGTCAATTTCCAGAGTTCGATTTGGCCTCAGTAGATGTCAAGCCGTCTAAAACAGGTCGCTTTCATTCGGTTCGTGTCAATTTATACCTGACCGACGTTGAACAAGTGAATAAGCTTTATGAAGCGCTTGATAACGCAAAAACGGTTCGAATGGTCGTCTAACTCTACTTTTAAACATTTAAATTTTAGACATTTAAAAAAGCCAGCGCGTTTTTCGTCCAAATCGTCACTCATATGGGTGGCGATTTTTTGTGGTCTGCGGTACAATCTGCACGCGAAATAGTATCGCCATTTAGACCATTCGCAGGCGTTAAATAACCCAATATTAAAAACAATATGAGTGCCATTTTTTACAAAATTTTTATTATTTCTTGGATTGGCGTCTAACCCTTATCCCATCGTCCTTTGCTCATATTTAATCATGCTGCAACCTCTGAGCAACATAGTTTGCTACTAAAATCAATATAGCATTTTGAAAATTTTCCCGCTATATTGTGTTCACTTACTAATAAATACGCTATATGTTGTGCTCAGTGATTTAAGTCATCACTATGGGTATTGGCAGGTTATTGCCTAAAAAATACTGTCTCAACAAAACCTTATAGCGTCATAAAGAATGTTTGCCCCTCATGTGATGCGTATTGCCGCCTCACTATAAGCAACATTATAAATAACTACCAAGCCATCAACTTACGAGGTCAGCATGACACATATCGATAAAATCCAAGTCACCAAACGTGATGGACGTTTAGAGCCGATTGATTTAGATAAGATCCACAAGGTGATTGAGTGGGCAGCTCACGGTTTAGATAATGTGTCGGTATCGCAAGTTGAGCTAAAGTCGCACATTCAGTTTTATGAAGGCATCAAAACCCGTGATATCCACGAAACCATCATCAAATCTGCCGCTGACCTAATCTCAGAAACCACACCTGACTACCAATATTTGGCCGCGCGATTGGCGATCTTCCATTTACGTAAGATTGCTTATAATAAATTCACCCCGCCGCATCTGTATGATCATGTCAAAACGCTAACTGATGCCGGTAAATATGACGAGCATATTCTAAAAGACTATAGCCGTAGCGAGTTTGATGAACTAGAAGAATACCTCGACCACTGGCGCGATATGAATTTGGCTTATGCTGCTGTTGAGCAAATGGCGGGTAAATACCTCGTGCAAGACCGCGTGACCAAGACCGTTTACGAGAGTCCGCAGTTCTTATATATGCTCGTTGGCATGTGTTTGTTTGCCAATTATGACAAGGGCGAGCGCTTAAGCTATGTCAAACGCTTTTATGATGCAACCTCACAATTTAAAATCTCGCTACCAACGCCTATCATGTCAGGTGTTCGAACGCCGTCACGCCAGTTTAGCTCGTGCGTCCTAATCGAATGTGGTGATAGCCTAGACTCTATCAACGCCACCACCAGTGCCATCGTACGTTATGTGTCGCAGCGCGCTGGCATCGGCATCAACGCGGGACGAATTCGCGCCCTTGGTAGCCCTATCCGTGGCGGCGAAGCGCAGCATACGGGCTGTATTCCATTCTACAAACTGTTCCAAACGGCGGTGAAATGCTGCTCACAAGGCGGCGTACGCGGCGGTGCAGCGACGTTATTTTACCCATTATGGCATTTAGAAGTTGAGTCATTATTGGTACTGAAAAACAACCGCGGCGTTGAAGACAACCGTGTCCGTCATATGGACTATGGCGTCCAGTTAAATAAAACCATGTATACCCGTTTGATTAAAGGTCAAGATATTTCGCTGTTTTCACCGTCTGATGTTCCAGGCTTGTATGATGCCTTCTTTGAAGATCAAGACACCTTTGAAGAACTATATACCAAGTATGAAAACGACCCTAATATCCGTAGCCGTCAAATTCCAGCGACAGAATTGTTTAGCTTGATGATGCAAGAGCGCGCCAGCACCGGTCGTATCTATATCCAAAACGTCGACCATTGCAACACCCATAGTCCGTTTGACGCGACAGTTGCACCGATTCGCCAGTCAAACCTCTGTATGGAAATCGCCCTGCCAACCAAGCCACTTGATAATATCAATGACGAAACTGGCGAGATTGCTCTTTGTACGCTATCAGCAGTCAACTTAGGCAAAGTTGAAAACGTTAGCGATATCGAAGAGCCAGCCGAACTAATCGTCCGCGCGCTTGATGCCCTGCTCGATTATCAAGACTATCCAGTAAAAGCGGCTGAAAACGGCAGCATGCGTCGCCGTACCTTAGGCGTTGGTGTGATTAACTATGCCTATTATTTAGCGAAGAATGGCGTCCGCTATTCAGACGGCAGCGCGCATGGTCTAACCCATCAAACCTTTGAAGCGTTGCAATTTTATCTCTTGAAAGCGTCAAACAAATTGGCAAAAGAGCAAGGCGCGTGCCCTGCTTTTAATGAGACTACCTACTCGCAAGGTATCTTGCCGATTGATACCTATAAAAAAGACTTGGATCAAATCTGCCAAGAACCGTTACATCTCGATTGGGAAACGCTACGCACTGAAATCACTACTCACGGTCTGCGCAACTCTACTCTGACTGCCTTGATGCCGTCTGAGACTTCTAGTCAGATTGCCAACGCGACCAACGGTATCGAGCCACCACGCGGTCTTGTGTCTATCAAAGCGTCAAAAGATGGCATCTTAAAGCAAGTCGTGCCTGAGATTGCTACCCTAAAAGATCAGTACGAGCTACTTTGGCAAATGCCGAACAATGACGGTTACCTAAAGCTGGTCGCTATCATGCAGAAGTTCGTCGATCAAAGTATCTCTGCTAATACCAACTACGACCCCGTTCGTTATGAAGGTGGTCGTGTACCAATGAAGATATTGCTGAAAGATCTGCTAAACGCGTATAAGCTTGGCGTAAAAACTTTGTACTACCATAACACTCGTGATGGAGCGAACGATGCCCAAGCGGATATGGAAGATGATTGTGCTGGCGGTGCATGTAAGATTTAGATTGATGGATGGCGGGTTTGGCTTTTGAGTTGAACCCGCTGTTACTAATTCAATTTTCATCTCACGTACTACAAAAGGATTTGAAAGGCCATGATGAGAAAACAAACTTTAATTAAGAAATTAGTAGAAGAAATAGAAAATAACAATCTAGCTATTTTTGCAGGTGCTGGATTATCTGTTGGTGCTGGATTTGTTGACTGGAAAAACCTATTAAGAGATTTAGCAGATGAAATTGGTTTAGATGTCGATAAAGAATACGATTTAATTTCTCTAGCTCAGTACCATACTAACGAAAAAGGAGGTAATCGTTCTGAAATTAATAAACTTATCCTTAATGAATTCTCTCATAATAAAACCATAACAGAGAATCATGAAATACTTGCTAGATTACCGATAGATACTTATTGGACAACTAATTATGATTCATTGATTGAACAATCATTAAAAGAGTCTGGAAAAGTAGTAGATATAAAACACAACGTAAATCAACTACCTATTTCTATAAGAAATAGAGACGCTGTACTCTATAAAATGCACGGTGATTGCACAGATTCAACCAATGCAGTACTAATAAAAGATGACTATGAGAAGTATCATCTAAATAGAGGGGAGTTCTTCACAGCCCTTAGAGGTGACTTACTTACTAAAAGATTTCTGTTTTTAGGATTAAGCTTTTCTGATCCAAATATTGATTACATCTTAAGCCGTATTCGATCATCTTATAATGAAAATCAACCACAACATTATTGTATTTTAAAGAATACTAATAAACTAAAAAATGAGCAACAAGCAGATTTTGATTATAGAAAGCGAAAACAAGAGTTGTTTATTGGAGACCTTAAACGTGTAGGAATACAAACTGTACTAGTAGATGATTATCAGGAGATCACTGAAATACTATTAGAAGTCGAGAAATCACAAAAACAAAAAACTATTTTTATATCTGGTGCAGCTGAGGATTATGCTCCCTACTCTCAAAAAGAAGTAGAAAGTTTTGTTTCTTCTCTTACTCAGGATATTCTCAAGCTTGGCTACAAGGTAGTAACTGGTTTTGGACTTGGCATTGGTAGCTCTGTTATCTCTGGAGCAGTTAAGTACTTACTAGAAAATCGTTTGAAAATAGACGAAGATCATTTGGTTCTTCGACCTTTTCCTCAAAATGAAGAAGGCAAAGGTCTCTGGACGGCTTGGCGAGAAGACATGATAAGTTACGCTGGAATATCAATTTTTCTATTTGGTAATAAGCTTGATGAGAATGGTGAATTAGTTTTATCGAATGGGATACAGGAAGAGTTTGATATTTCAAATAAGAACGGTAATATTTTATTACCCGTTGGTGGAACTGGATATATTTCAGAAGTTTTGTGGAATCGCTTATCAAAAGAGAATGATGGATTTGCACAAGTAAACATTGATAGCTTAGCACCAGATATTAAAGATTTGAATCTCTTGAAAGAAAGCATATTGACCAAGCTAAAGGAAATAAAATAATGAAAAGGAAAGTCTTTTATAGCTTCCACTATGAGAACGATGTATTTCGTGTACAACAGATTCGAAATATGGGGATATTAGAAGGGAACCCTCCAACCTCACCTAATACATGGGAAGAGCTAAAACAGAAGGGTGATTCTGCTGTCGAAGAATGGATTGATGAGAATTTGAGAGGAAAAAGCTGTCTCATCGTATTGATAGGAGAAAAAACGGCTCTAAGTAAATGGGTTAGGTATGAAATCCAAAGAGCATGGGAAATGGGTAAAGGTGTTCTTGGTATATACGTTCATAATATAAAAGATCCTAAAACGGGTCTGGGTAAAAGGGGACTCAATCCATTTGAACAGTTTACACTTGAAAAAAATAGCAAACCATTATCAAGTGTAGTGACTTGCTATAATCCTAGTCCAAACAACGCTTATCAAAGTATTGCATATAACATTGAAGACTGGATTGAGAAAGCTATTGCTTCAAGACAGATTTCTTAAAATGTATTTTCACTTATTCACTAATTGTAGGGTGCGCCCAGCGAACCGATGGTATGGAAATTGTGTTTAAAGGTGCGCGAGTCGCACCCTACAAATTATGCGTAAATAGATTAACAAATAAGACCTAATTTTCGTGCTAATATTAGACCTATATTTAGAGCGTAATATTAGCGGAGAATGAATCATGCAACCAATATTTGCTACACAGACAGCCAGTATCTCAGAGTTAAAGACCAACCCTTCGGCACTGATTAAGCAGTCGGACGGTGAATCCATTGCTATTTTAAACCACAATAAACCTGTGGCTTACTTGGTTTCCACAGATATGTTTGAGCGCATGATGGAAGCGATGGACGATATGGCATTAAGCCAAATCGTTAGCGCACGGATGAATGACGGGCAAACACCTGTAAAGGTTACATTGGATGACTTATAGTCTTGAATTTCATCCTCTCGCGTTAAAAGAATGGAAAAAGCTATCGCCCCGTATTCAACAGCAGTTTAAGAAAAAGTTACAGCAGCGACTAGTAAATCCGCGTGTGCCTGCGTCAAAACTCTCAGGACATACGGACGCCTACAAAATCAAACTACGCACCATCGGCTATCGTTTGGTGTATACCGTCAAAGATGATGTGGTGGTGGTTTATGTATTGGCAGTAGGCAAAAGAGAAAATAATAAAGTATATGAGGCGCTTGCGACACGCCAGCCATAATTGAAACAAAGAATAAAAATGACGGAGGTCATAGCGTGCAATATACCGCAATCATCAAAGACGGTGGGTTGTTTATCCCTAACGTATTTTCCGACCTAAACGATGGTGGCTCGCATATCGTGCAAGTAACAGTCGATATCGACGAGGTTCGTCAGCAATTAAATAGCAGCGCCATGCTAAAGATGGATGCGCCAAGACCAGCAAAAAAACCCGTTAAAAAGCAGACGAAAAAAGACGTTCAGAAAGCCGCAGACGTAGAATTAAGTACGCTGCGTAAAAGCGCTATCGATGAGCTAGAAGGATTGGACGATAGTGAGCTTAGCGAGATTTTTAAAGCGTATATGAATGATGGTCAAGAACCAGCACAAATATCTTTAGAGAATTTATAACGCCATTTCGACAGTATTTTTAACACCGTATTTAAATGTTTGACTCACAACTGTATCACTTATAAAGGTGGAACTATGACTTACTCAATTTTTTCCCAAACGCCAAACAATGCGCTAACAGAGCCGATGTTTTTTGGTAATCCGGTCAACGTGGCGCGTTACGATCAGCAAAAGCACCCTGTCTTTGAGCAGTTGATTGAAAAGCAGCTGTCGTTCTTTTGGCGTCCAGAAGAAGTCGATGTCTCACGCGACCGTATGGATTATGGCAACCTGTCATCGCATGAGCAGCATATTTTTATTAGTAATCTGAAGTATCAGACCCTTCTCGACTCTATCCAAGGTCGTAGTCCAAACGTGGTGTTATTGCCGCTGGTGTCAATTCCTGAGCTTGAAACATGGATTGAGACTTGGACGTTTTCTGAGACCATTCATTCGCGCAGCTATACTCATATCATTCGTAATATCGTCAATGATCCCGGCATTGTTTTTGATGACATTATGCAAAATGAGCACATCTTAGAACGCGCCTCTGATATCGCCAAGTACTACGATGATTTGTACTACGACTCACAGCTTTATAATATGTATGGAGCAGGCACGCACACCGTCAATGGCAAAGAAGTGACTGTTAGCTTAAAATCACTGAAAAAGCAGCTATATTTGTGCTTGATGGCGGTTAACGTTCTAGAAGCCATTCGCTTTTATGTCTCATTTGCCTGCTCGTTTGCCTTTGCTGAGCGCAAGCTGATGGAAGGTAATGCCAAGATTATTAAATTAATCGCCCGTGATGAGGCACTGCATTTAACCGGTACGCAGCATATCCTAAATTTGATGCGTAATGGTCGTGACGATCCAGAAATGATAGAGATTGCCAATGAGTGCTATGCAGAAAGTATCGAAATCTTTACCAAAGCGGCGCAGCAAGAAAAAGAATGGGCGGGTTATCTGTTTAAAGACGGCTCGATGATTGGTCTCAATAAAGACATCCTTTGCCAATATATCGAATATATCACCAATTTACGAATGGAAGCGGTTGGCTTGCCAGTAGCGTTCCCGAACTCAAAATCAAACCCGATTCCATGGATTAATACTTGGTTGTCGTCTGATAACGTTCAAGTTGCGCCGCAAGAAACGGAAATCAGCTCGTACTTGGTCGGTCAAATTGATTCAGATTTATCAAATAGCGATTTTGACGACTTTGAGCTTTAAACCTTAAAACGTTTAACTTTAAGCACATGAATGTCATGGCTTAATCTTACTATTTTAAGGTTAGGCCACTATCGTTTTAGTAAGATTCTATGATTAAAAAGTACCATTAAAGGCACTTTACAGGCGATGGAAAAATTAAGATAAGGTTGAATTATGACTTGGGTAATGACAAGTAAGAAGCAATTCTACTTGCATGACGATGAAAGTCTGCTCGATGGATTGCTACGCACCGGACATGATATCAATTATCAATGCCGTGAAGGCTACTGTGGCAGTTGCCGAATCAAGCGCATCGCCAGCTCACACGTTATTGATTATCCGTTTGAGCCATTGGCCATGATTGAAGAAGATGAAATCTTGCCCTGCTGCTGTCGCGTGCAAGGCGTGATTTATATTAATCACGAATTGATAGAAAAATAGCTGCCAAATTAATAACGCTATTAATTTATCAGAAAACACGATAAAAAAAGCGCGCTATCTGTAAAATAGCGCGCTTTTTTATGGTTTCTTAAATGTCAAAACGGTATTTATTAACCGTTACTTTAAAAATCTTGGCATTATATTTGGTATTATAACGGCGCGCCGTCTCTTTCAAACAGCTGCAATAGCTCTTCGCGCATACGATCTCGCTCTTCTTCTGACATCATCGGCACGTCTGATCTTTCGTCTTGTAGATGGGGTTGTCCCAAACCGCCAAGCGTTTCATCGTGAATGACGACAGGACGCGCCATCGGCTCTTGCGCTGGACGTTCCTCTAAGAGTATCTTCACTTGTTTATTCTTACCACGACGTAAAATTTGCGCATTAAGGGTGGTATTAGGCGCTTTACGAGCCACGTATTGAATCAAGGTATTGGCATCCGTCATCTCAACCCCATCAATGGTAAGAATAATATCGCCAACCCGTAATCCACTCTTGGCAGCTGGGCTCTTAGGAACGACGTTAAATACCTCCACACCCGTTGAGGTCTCAAGCTGGGTTGGGTCACGTAATTGTGATTGAATTTCAATGCCTAACCAACCACGGCTGACCTTACCATCTTTAATGATGGCATTCATCACTTGCTCAACGATCGCAGTAGGAATAGCAAAACCAATTCCCATCGAGCCACCAGAGCGTGAGTAAATAGCCGTATTGATACCGACCAGCTCGCCGTAAGCGTCAACCAGTGCGCCACCTGAATTACCAGGATTGATCGCCGCATCGGTTTGGATAAAGTCTTCAAACTTATTGACCCCAAGCCCTGTACGTCCTGTCGCCGAGATAATCCCTTGCGTCACCGTTTGACCGACACCGAACGGATTACCAATCGCCAATGCCACATCCCCTACTTGAATAGGTTCTTCACGGAAACCGAGTGGCGTCAAACCTGCCATATCAACTTTAATCACCGCTAAGTCACTGTCTGGATCCGTTCCAATAAGCTTAGCACGGCTCTTGCGACCATCATTCAAGGCCACCGTAATCTCATCCGCCTTTTCGATGACATGGGCGTTGGTGACGATATAGCCATCTTCTGAAACAATGACGCCAGAACCTAAGTTGGTATTGCCATGCTCTTGTGACGGTCCACCATGAAACTCAAAAAACCGGCGCAATACAGGATCATCCATATAAGGATGCTCTGCCATCGTTTGTGTGGTATAGATATTGACCACCGACTGTGAGGCACGAGCAACGCCATTATGATAAGAAGAAATCGGTGCAGGAGTATCGGAAACAGGCGCTGACGCTTGCTGCTCAGCGGGCGTGGTTCTGGGCGGCTCCCACGCTTGCTTTGATGTCGACGTCATACTCGTGAACAACCAAATAAACGCTGCAATCACTATCAGCAACAAAACCCAAGGCAGCCACTTTAGTGAACCCGCCTTGTTATTGGTATTACGAGATGACGACATATAAAAACCTCTATATTTTTAAAAACAATTTTTGTAAAAACTTTTGTGAAAACAATAAATGATGAATACGCACACACAACTTTAACCAGTCTTATGACTAGTGCAAGATTAATCGATATAGGCGCAATCAATTATATAGATTCAGGTATGCAAATTATAACTGGCGACACAGGAAAGTAGTAACGTATTGTGTACCATTTCAGTTATGCGCTTTGTCTACTCTTTTACAGCCTCATGCTAAAATGACAATGATAAAGATTTTGATGATTTATAACCCACATAATTTATAAGTGAGCGTTTCGACTGCTTAATGTGAATACTGGTTAATATGAATACTAGAACTATCAAAGCATCGAAGCAATAAGAAACTGACCAGTGAAAGACTTCAATAATTATAAGGAAATACCATGACCGGACTCAATCCCTTAACCGAACCTTCAATTGACACCTTAAGCCATCTCTCAAGCAACCCGATTAGCGCTAAAGCCTTGACCGAATTTTGTGACGAGTATTTATCGGCAGCGGCGTTTAAAGACTATGCGCCGAATGGCTTACAAGTAGACGGCGGACAACCCATCCAACGCATCATCACTGGAGTCACCGCGTGTGAAGCGTTGATTGATGCCGCGATTGCTGATAATGCCGATGCTATTTTGGTTCATCATGGGTATTTTTGGAAAGGCGAACCTGCTCCACTTACTCGAATGAAGGGACGACGGGTGCGTAAGCTGATGCAACACGGTATTTCTCTGATTGGCTATCATCTACCACTCGATGCCCATCCTATTATCGGTAATAACGCCAAACTTGCTGAGTCACTTGATATGAATATCATTGGTGCACTTTATCCTAATGAGTCACATCCTGTCGGCAATATTGCCACCTGTCAGCCGCAAAGTGCTCAACGTCTTATTACCCAGATTACTGATGCGCTAGGACGGATACCATTACATATTTCCGCTACCTATAACGCCTCGATTAATCCCGAATCTCAGCAAGAGGACAGCAGACTTATAGAACGCGTCGGAATCTGTACAGGCGGCGCGCAAGATATGATTGAGCAAGCGGCGCTGATGGGCTGCGATGCTTATATCTCTGGTGAGATATCAGAGCGCACCACACACATTGCCCGCGAGCTTGGCATCGATTATTTTGCCTGCGGTCACCATGCGACAGAGCGCGGCGGTATTCAAGCATTAGGTGAACTCATTGCTCAGCAATTTGGCTTACCCGTGACTTTCGTCGATATTGACAATCCAGCCTAATAGTTAAGCCCAGTATGATGATTAAGTTGATTTACCGAATTTCCGACTAACTTTTTCTGTATTTTAAGGGTTAATTTTAATTTTTTAAGCCAAATACAGAAAATTTCTCTTAAGGGCAATTTTTGCTTGTAGGGATTTTTGTGAGTAAATTAGCTAAAACGCAAGCATTTTTACCGTTTATAGTGCTATTGTTAAGTTTTATCGCTAATTTATTAACCCTACTTGAATAATATAACAAACATCCGCATATTAGTTCCTGAAGAAAGAATGTCTTGTCATGAGACTTCCCATTTTATAGCCTCCGGTTATGGCGCTAAAATGAATGTTATGGTTTAAAGCTTTATTTTTCGATGAATTAATAAGGTTTTTTACGGTAAGTTTTTAAATACTATCTTTGCATTATTTAGTTTTAATTCTTGCTTACGAGATAGTATTTCCTATTTTTAGCGTCGCGATAAGACTAGAGCAAAACCTATCTCATAGTGATTTTTATTCGCTGTCAGATTTGGTGATTACTCTTCTCTATCGCTGAGCAATACATATTATTAGCCAGCTCCTCTACTACAAACGATTTAAAGAGTAGCTAGTGATTAATATAAACGTAGCAACGATTAAGTGCAGCTGTACGGCGCTTATGCTGCGTATTTGTCTTGATAATTTATTCATGACCTTACCTATGTTTACTATAGTTTTATAGCCAGTCTTTTAGTGACTAACTAGCCTATTAGCGATGAAGGAATCATCCGATTTATAGCCTTCGCGTTGTGGTGCGTCTTTTTTTTAGAATGATGTTTAAAATGCTTGTTTCCTATTCTAAAAAAGCGGCCTGTATTGGCTAAAAGACGGTTGCGCTAACGGTTATTCGCTTTATGTTAGCAGTGCTATATGTAAACAAGATGACATCAACCTTATGATATTTATAAGATCGATTTTATCTAAAATGTAATGACAGTTTATGCCACTTATATAGCAATATGTTCCACATAGATATATAAGCAGTATAAATTGATCAGGCATTTTTATGGTATGCAGGATGGCTAAAATTAGGAGACATCCATGCAGCGTATTACTTACCGTGTGAAAGTATCTGCGCAAGGGGCCAAACGCCGTATCTCATACCTACTGCGTCCATCTAAGCGCTTACTGCACACCAAAAGTAACTTCGTTCCAGCAGTTGCACCTATAAAAGTGACTCGTTTCGCCAAAACTAAGAAATTGGCACAAGTATCAAGCATTGCTCTGCTCTCTTTACCTGCTGAGAGTTTGACGACGATGAGCGCGCCAGTACCCGCCTATGCTCATGTTATGTTGGAAAACTCCTTAACGGTCGCTGCCGTACCAGGTGACAGCACTTACTTTGCAACCGACGGCTTTCAGCACGGTTTCGGCTACGATTTAGTTCGTAGCTATGCAGATGGGCTTGGCGTAAATATCAATCTAAAAGCGTATGCTAGTGAAGAGGCGGCGCTCAGAGCCTTAAAATTAGGCGATGCCGATATGGCATTAACGACTGCTAGTACCCAGCTGAAAAGCCAGTTAGATTTAGCCTCTGTCAATGTCAGCTGTGGTTATGATGCCAGCTTAACTAAAAATGGCTTACACCCTAAAGTCAGTTGGACATTTAATTCAGCCAATGACCCCTTATCACAAAAAGCCAGTTACTTTTTATGTGATAGTATGAAGCTTAAGCACACGCAAAAATTGGCAGCGTTTTATAATCAGAACTTGTTAAAAGATGCTTATAGCCAAGATCATTTTAAAAAGACTTTGACAGAAAAGCTGCCCGACTATCAATCATCGTTCCAAGAACAAGCGCGCAACTACAATCACGATTGGGAGCTGCTCGTTGCGATGGGCTATCAAGAATCGCATCTAAATGCCAACGCTGTGTCTCCAACTGGTGTGCGCGGGATTATGATGCTGACCAATAACACCGCTAAAGCCATGGGCGTTTCTGACCGCGTCGATCCTTATCAAAGTATCGGCGGAGGCGCTCGTTACTTGGAGCAAATGAAAGCAGATTTTGCTGACGTACCAAAGACTGATCGCATCTGGTTTGCCCTCGCCGCTTATAATATGGGCCCAAATGCCGTAAAAGCTATCCAGCGTAAATTGAGTGCCAATGGCATCGACGATAAAAGCTGGGCAAATATATATGCTTATTTGTCAGAAAACAGAGCATCAAATAGCCGTTATGGTCAGGCAATGCATTATGTTAGTAACATTAGAAGTTATCTTGAAACCATTAAAACGCAAACGGTTTAATAAGGTTTTTGATAAAAGCTTCTTAAGAAACGCTTATCGCTAAAAGCTCTTAAATAAAACTTATAGAATATTCTGTTAATAAAAAAGCTGCTCTTATATAAGAGCAGCTTTTTTGTTTATAGCCTTTATCTACCTATAACCAGATTAGCGATTAGGCACTGTGAGACGTTGACCACGTTGCAGCATAGCATCGACAGCGATATTGTTCATATCAGCAAGTTCTTTGGTTGATATACCATATTTACGTGCCAATCCAATTAAGCTATCTCCTGAACCAACGGTATAGCTGACGGTCGCTTTTGGCACTTTGATGGTTTGACCACGTTGTAACTGAGCGTTGGTTGCCAAATCATTAGTCGCCGCTAAATCTTCTACCGAGATGCCAAACTGACGCGCTAAGGCAATCAGACCATCGCCAGCTTTCACTTTATAGCTTTCGGTATTACCAAGTTTTTTACCGCTGCTGCTTGCCGTGCTGGCAGTACTGGCTGTTTCTGTACTTGTAGTGCTGCTCTTACTACTAGTGTTACCAGTAGCAGTACTGTTAGTCGTGCTAGCAGCACTGACCGTACCGTTTGCGGGAATGGTAATCGTCCGACCCAATATCAGGTTGGAATTGGTTTTCAAATTATTCGCGGCTGCCAAATCGCTCAATCCAATATTGTAGCGCTGCGCTACACCCGTTAACGTATCGCCTGATTTCACTTTATAACTGACCGCTTTGTCATTAAGCTGACGATCGACCAAATCTTTTGTAACAGGCACTTTGATTGTCTGACCACGCTGCAAGCGCGCTTTAGCATCAAAGTTAGGGTTAACAGCTGCCAACTCTTCAGGACTGATACCAACACTATTTGCAATCCCAATCAAAGTATCGCCTGATTTGACTTTATAATTGGTGGTTGCCACCGAGCTTGCAGTGCGGGTATTAGCGGTATTATTAGCGCTGCTGCTAGAGGTAGTACTTGCCACAGTAAAGTCTACATTAGCAGGCACTTTTAATGTTTGACCGACGTATAGGGAGTCTGTCGTACTCATATTATTTAGATTTGCTAATGTTGTGGTAGGTATATTAAATTGACGAGATAAGGCAATCAAACCATCACCTGGTTTGACTTTATAATTTTTGGTTGCCGTGTTTGATTTACTGGGTTTGGTAGATGGTGCGGCAGGCGTACTGACAGGTGCAGTCACTTTACCAGGGACAAGCCATAACTTTTGACCGCGTAGTAAATCTGCTCGGCTGCTCAAATTATTGTAGCTTGCTAGCTGAGTGACCGATAAACCAAAACGATTGGCTGTACCGATTAGTGTATCGCCACCTTGAACGATATAGCTTTCAGGCTGGCTTGCTGCAGTATTACTGGCGCTACTTAATGGTTCAATAGTTTTGGCATTATATAGATACAGGGTACTGCCAGCTAATAACTTGGCACTAGCGTCTATTTGGTTCCATTCAGCGATATCACGCCAGCTAACACCAGCACGACTGGCGATATTTGCTAAGGTATCGCCACGCTTTACGGTATAAGTGCTACGCTCGCCTGTAGGTTTTGGCTTATCGACTGATTTTTTCGGGAAACTGAGTTTTTTCTCTTTTCCAGTCGCCTCTAAAATAGACTGCTGCGTCTGAACTGCCGATAAGTTGATATTACCATCGGCATTGATGACATTAGTTTCAGGCGTGCTAATGCGAATTTGATTGGCAATATAATCACGCTCAGCCTTACTTAATGGCGGCTCTTGAATGATGGTATTGTTTTGAGTAATTTGCGCCGAAGTGGTCGGTAAGCTGTTACTACTTTTTAGCTCAGCATTAATTTTTTTGGTTTCAGCCGAGGTCAACGGCGGCTCAGTACGAATTGTATTATTACTGCTATAAACAGAGCTGCTGGTCGGCGAAGCCGTTGGCGGAATATAACTGGTGGTCTGCTGCGGCACGCTGGCGCTTGCTGCATAATCCGCAAGCGCGCTACCCGTAGTCGGTAGTGAGCCACTATTGGTATATGGCTTATTATTGTAGCTAGGCGTCGTAGGGCCTGAATAGCTAGGCGTCGTGCTGTTCGTATTATTAGAAGCAATCACGTTACTACTACCATTACCTCTTAACGAGCTAAGCTTGGCATCTGTCGTTAAGCTGACATCGTTCGGAATGATAATACGCTGCGGTCCTGATGCGTCGACGCGTGCTGATGTCAGCGCCGTATTTAGCCTTTCTAGCTCATCGTAGCTGACACCAGTGACCTGTGATACTTCCGCTAAGCTAACCCCATAATTGACCGGTACACTACGAAAATGCTGACGGTTAGCAATAGCAGGTAAATAGACGCCATATTGCTCAGGCTTAGCAACGATTTCGGCAACCGCCAAAAAGCGCGGAACATAGTTCATGGTTTCAGTTGGCAGCCTTAGCGACCAATAATCCGTTGGTAAACCACGCGCCTCGTTGGCATCAATGGCTTTTTGTACCCGACCAGGGCCGGCGTTATAAGCGGCTAATGCCAGCTCCCAACTGCCAAACTGGTTATGCAACGCGGTCAAAAAATCGTAAGCAGCACGCGTTGATTCAATCACGTCACGGCGACCATCATAGGTGCTACTTTGATTTAGACCATAGATACGCCCAGTACTTGGAATAAACTGCCATAAACCTGCGGCCGCGGCACTACTAGTACCGCTTGGATCGTAGGAGCTCTCAATCACCGGCAATAATGCAAGTTCGGTTGGAATATTACGACGCTCGGCTTCTCTCACCGTATGGTAAAGGTAGCGACTGGCACGGGCGGTCAAACGGTTTAGATAGTCTTGACGACTGGTAAACCAGCCTTTTTGCGCTTCAATACGCTGATTATAAATAGGCTGTCCACCATTCATCCGGTAGCCGGCGCGCAGGCGATTCCATAAGTCACCATATTGCTGAATGGCAAGTTTATTGCCTTCAACCATGGTCATATCAGTGGCTTCTAGTAAGTCAGCCAACTCGTCTAAGCTCTCGGCATCCAAGAACGCCGTTGAATAATCAGTACTGCTACTCGGTCGCGCGGCTTGATTGACAGGACGCTTGGTAACCACAGCCGAGCTGTTGGTCGCACCCGTCTTTTTCACCGCTGAGGTATTACTACAAGCACTGATAAGTAAAGTCGACACCGCAAGCGTCAGTGGTAAAGCGATAAATGAGCGAGAGTTTGATGACACAGTAGACATGATAGTGGCAGTTTCCTAACAACAATAGGTGATAAAAAAAGTTAATCGACAGTATAGTACGCAATATCAAACAAAGACCAGCCAAATATAAAAGATAATGAGCAGAATATCATCTGCCCTACCTTTTAATGGTCTGTTATTTTGATTATTAAACGATTTATTAAGTGGCATTCATAGGCGTATGGAACATTCATAAATGGTCAAATATCCTTACGCCATATTAGTTAATACACTCTTACGTCCTATTAATGCGCAGCTAATAACGTTTGGCTAAATGCTAATTAATAGCCACTTGTGAGACAGCGCGTAGAAGCACCGCATTACCTGTTGACAAGGCAAGTGTGACTCTTGATGTGGTGACAAATGAAACTTTTTGCCCGTCTTTTACCCAGCTTTCATTTGTCGTGACATTGGCTTTTGCTTGCTCGCCAGTAATCACAATATTATTCACATCGATATTGTAATGATAGTTTGACGTATCACGCCAACTTTTTTGTAGTAATCTGAGATAAGCATCCTTGTCAAGGCTGGTAGATTTGCCTTTTCTTGACATGGAAATCAGCGCATCATCAGACACTAGACGAGCAACCTGATTGATGTTTTGGCCATTGGCTGCTGATTTCATAGCAGCAGCATAGTTTTGCACTAAAGCTTCACTCATGGTTGCCGCTTGCGCGCTGATACTCATGGTGCTAGCAGTTGCCACCACTGCAGTCACGCTTGCGCTCTTGATCAATAGAGCTAGCAGCCCTTTTTCCCATAATCGTTTCATGACATTCCTTAGTGATAGTAATACTATTATCGTCGTGTGTCGTTAAAGCCAAGTAACATTATAGCCATAGAGTATGGTCATACATTGACTTAAAACCTAAATCTATGAGGCGCTTATAATTTTTTTGTGTTTGAGGCTATTTGTGTTTAAAGCTTAGGTTAACTAACGACACATTGTTATGTTAGTTTTAGCCTATCACTGAATTCTCACAGCCATGTGACACCCTGTGTAATTATTGCGAATGTTAGCGCAAAATAGCAGGTTGCCTTCTGTTGCTTACTTTTCTAATGCTTATGTTCATTATGGCTATCTTCATACTGTTCATCATCGCTCAGCTTCATTCCCAAGCGCTCGACGCGTCTGTCCATCATTTGCCTTGCCAATGCTTGCATGTCTTCAACACGATCTATCTCATCGACAATTTCAAGACCTAACAAGGTTTCAAACACATCTTCTAAGGTCACTAAACCTTTAACTTCGCCATATTCTCCAACGGTAATCGCAATATGAATACGGTTTTTTAACATCAGCTCTAACAAATCAAACAATTTCATCTTTGAAAATACAAAGGTAATATCGCGCTTAAACTGCGTCAACGGCTTGTGTACCGCATGATTTACTTTTGCCAATAGCACATCGGTTTTTAATACAAAACCGGTGATATTGTCCAAATCACTATCATAAATTGGCAATCGCGAAAAGGTAAGCTTTGGGCGATCAACCAACAGCTCAGCAACGGTTTTATTTTCTTCAAACGCTAGCATCACCGATCGCGGGGTCATAATATCTTCAACTTTAATCGCCCCAAATGCGAGCAAGTTACGAATGATACGTGACTCTAAAGGATCGATTTGTCCTGATTCTTCGCCGATGCTGGCGAGTGCCGCAAATTCGCGACGGCTAAACGCTTGCGGCTCTTTACCGCGAACCAGCAGTTTGGTTAATTTTTCTGATATCCAAATGAGGGGATAGAGCAACAAAACAATACCGCGGACAAAATAAGCAACCAATCCGCCCAATTGACGCCAATAGATAGTGCCTAGGGTTTTTGGCATGATTTCGGATAAAAACAAAATAGCCAAGGTCATGAACGCCGAAAACAGTCCAAACCAAGCGCTACCAAAGACAATCGTCGCCTGTGCACCCGCCCCAATCGAGCCTAAAGTATGCGCCACGGTATTTAAAGTTAAGATAGCCGCCAATGACTGATCGATATTATCAACCTTTAGGCGTTTCAGCATGTTAGACTTTTTGGGGTTCGTTTCCTGCAAATCAGCAATATATGACGGCGTCATACTAAGTAGTGCCGCCTCTGCAAGCGAACAGATAAACGAGATGCCAATGGCGACCAGTACAAATAAGATAAGTAGCAGCACACTGCTAGCAGTAGGGTTTGCCACCTCACCCGCTGCAAAGACCGCTTGAGGCAGCAAAGAGGTTAGCAATAAAATGAACGCGGAAAACGATTTGATATTAAATCGAATTAAAGACCGACTACTACCCCACATCGTCGGGGGAGGTTCAGCAGAGGCGTCTTTACGACAAGCGCGCGGACGGTATAAGCGAGGTACAGACATAAAAAAGGTGAACAAGTTGGGTAACCTAAAAAAGATAAAAGAGGAAGTCACAATATATCATGAGCCAGCGCTAGCAGATAGAAAATAATAGTCGATTAATGCTAGTTTTTAATTTTCTAGCGGCTAAAATCGTGCTCAATCAACTGTATTATACAGTCATTTAGCCTTCTATAATGGATTGATTATTATTAGTATGGATAGCACTATTCCATAATAAATCACCATTATTATCAAACCTTTAAAAAGAATGCTAATGTTAATTTTTAGCGTTTACAACATTCTGCAACCCATATATCCACTTAATATTTAACTATTTTTACCTGCTTAAGCCTCTCATCTCTGCCTTTATCTTAGCAAAGGAGCTGTCGGAACAACTGTCAGCGTTCGTATGCTAAGTTTTTAACAAAAACTCCCCGAGCCTATGATTAACAGTTACCAAGTATGAGATTTTTTGTTACTATGCGTGTAAATTTATTCTTATCTATGACTTACTGAGAGAAATTATGAGCTTATTTATTCAAGCGGCCCATGCTGCGCCAGAAACCGCCGGAGCTGCGTCACTATTTGGTCAAATCTTGCTGCCGGTTGCCTTTTTTGCCATTTTTTACTTTTTGGTGATTCGTCCACAGTCTAAACGCACTAAAGAGCACCGCGCTATGGTCAACTCTTTGAGCGTTGGTAGCGAAATTATCTTTGCTGGCGGTCTCATGGGCCGTATTAAAGCATTAGAAGGCGATTATGCAGTTGTTAGCTTAAACAACAACACGGACGTCAAGGTACAACGTGCGTCTGTTATTTCAGTATTGCCAGCTGGCACGATTGAAAGCGTTTAATTGTCGTGAATAGCTTAATAATTGATAAACATTTATTGTGAATAATGGATGCTAATTATCAACTATTAATTGTAATGACTGTAAAATGACCGTACATTATTTACGGTCATTTTTCGCTTTTCTGCTTTACGCTTAACCGTTTTTTGCTTTACTATCATCGCGGATGATTACAGTGGTATTGGGTTCAATATAATTGCTAAATAGTATTGTTAAGTACAACATTATTGAATGTAATATTATTAAATAAAAATAGTAACTTGCTATCTAGTTGCCTACCGTTGTTATCGCTAACTTCCCACCTGCTAACTTGTGGCCTGCGTCGCCAGTAGTTTATCAACTTAAAGAAGTGATTATGCAATATCCCGCTTGGAAATACTTACTCATCGCCGTCGTGCTTATCATTGCTGGCCTATACGCGGCTCCTAATCTCTATCCTGATGAACCTGCCGTTCAGATTACCAGTGCAGCAGCCGGAACGCAGCTGTCTGAGGGCATCTTGACTCAGTCTCAAAGCTTACTTGAAGAAGCAGGATTGAAGAGCCATGATGGCACCTTTGAAGGCAATAGTGCGCTGGTACGCCTCGACAATCCAGTCGATCAGCTAAAGGCTCAGGAAGTGCTGCGTCAAAACTTAGGCGAAGACTACGTGGTCGCGCTAAACTTGGCACAGACGACTCCAGAGTGGTTGCGTAATATTGGCGCCAAACCCATGAAGCTCGGGCTTGATTTGCGTGGCGGTGTACGATTTGTGCTAGAAGTGGATATGGATAAGGCGCTCGAACAGCGTCTGACCAGCGCCAGTCGTGATATGCGCCGTGACCTACGTGCTGAGCGTATCGCGATTAAAGGCATCAAAACCGAAAATCGTAGCGTTGTGCTGCATTTTGCTGACACTGATACGCGTAACCGCGCGCAAAACGTCCTGCAAGGTTCGATGGGTAATACTTTCACTTTACAATCTTCTATTGATAAACAAGGTCCGGCGCTGATTTTAGCTTATAACGATGCGACCTTAGATGAAATCAACAGCTACGCAGTTAACCAAAACTTGACGACTCTACGCAATCGTATTGCTGAGCTTGGGGTAACGGAAGCCTTGGTTCAATCACAAGGGGCTAGCCGCATCGTCGTTGAGCTACCGGGCGTTCAAGATACCGCGGAAGCAAAACGTGTCCTTGGTCGTACGGCCAACCTTGAGTTCCGTATGGTTGCCGAAAATAGTGAAAACTATATAGGCGGTATTCCTCCTGCTGGTACTGAAGCGTTCCCATTTGGTACTCTTGATGGTCCACCAGTATTGTTAGAACGCCAAGCAATTGTCACGGGTGATAAAGTCACTAATGCTCAGACAGGTATCGATGAAAACGGTTCTCCTGAAGTGAGTATCACCCTAGATAGTGCTGGTGGTAAGCTGATGCAAAACGCTACCCGAACTGCTGTTGGTAAACAAATGGCGGTGCTATTTATTGAAAATAAACAACGCATTACTTATAAAGAAGATCCAGCGACTGGCGAGACAGTCGAAGTACGTACGCCATATGCGGAAACCAAAGTGATTAACCGTGCCAACATCCAAGCAGTACTCGGATCATCATTCCGTATTACAGGACTTGATAGTAGTGCTGAAGCGGCTGAACTCGCCCTCTTATTACGTTCAGGGGCGCTAGCGGCACCGATGTATTTTGTTGAAGAGCGTACGATTGGTCCATCATTGGGTCAAGAAAACATTGAAAAGGGCTTGTTCTCTACCCAAGTTGGTTATCTATTAGTTTTCGCCTTTATGATTATTTTCTATCGACTATTTGGTGTGATTGCCAACATTGCTCTAGCGGTGAACGTGATTATTATCATCTCTGTTATGTCAATCTTAGGCTCGTCATTAACCTTACCGGGAATTGCGGGTATCGTCTTGACCATTGGTATGGCGGTCGATGCCAACGTGCTGATTTTTGAGCGTATTCGTGAAGAGCTAGCAAACGGGGTCCGACCAAAATCCGCTATTGTGGCAGGTTTTGACCGCGCTTATAGTAGTATTTTCGATGCCAACATCACAACCTTACTGGTCGCGTTTATCCTATTTGCGATTGGAACAGGTCCGATTAAAGGCTTTGCGATTACCCTCGCGATTGGTATTGTCAGTTCACTATTTACCGCTATTCTGGTAACGCGTGCGCTGATACAAATTGCTTACGGTAAGCGTAAATCTATCAAACGTCTGAGCATCGGTTAGGAGAAAACTATGGCTATCGATAATAACAATCCGCTAGAACAAGAAAATAACCCAGATCGAAATGGCTCAAACGGTGAAGCGAATAATCCCAGTACGCGCCGCCGTAAAAAACCGCGCCGTGACGGCAAAGGCAGTAATACGCAGGCCAACAATACAAAATCGGCTGGTCCAAAAACTCGCCGTGGTGGTAAGGGTAATCAAGCGTTGGCGACTCAAGCATCTAGTAACACAGCAGCGGTTGATCCTAATTTGATGTTAGGCGATTCTGCTGAAGATGCTGCGGCTTACGCAGAAGGTGGTATCAAGGCCATTGGGGATCAACGAATTATTCCCTTTATGAAGATAGAAAAGCCGATGGCAATCATATCGCTGCTTTTGGTGATTGGAAGTATTATCGCGATTGCGGTCAATGGCCTAAACCTAGGTCTTGATTTTACCGGTGGGGTGTCAGCAGATGTGCGTTATGAGCAGCCTGCGGAGCAAGCCGACGTCGTAAACGCGCTAGCTGATAATGGCTTTGACGATGCTGTCGTTCAATATCTAGGCACGCGTCAAGAACTCCTGATACGTTTGCCACCCCAGTCAGATAACGTCGACGGACTAAATACCAGCCTTAGTAAAGCATTGGCTCTACCTAATAATAACGTTGAAATCAGTAATGTTAATATTATTGGTAGCCAAGTAGGTAACGAAATCTACTTAAACTCGGTTATGGCGTTAGCATTAGCATTGGCTTGTATGCTTGGCTATGTCGCCCTGCGCTTTCAGTTTAAACTCGCGCTTGGTGCGGTACTGTCATTATTCCATGACGCTATCGTGACCATTGGTGTTTTTGCTTTGTTTGGTTTTCCATTTGATTTAACTGTCTTGGCTGCGATTTTGGCATTGATTGGTTATTCACTGAACGATACCATTGTCGTTTATGACCGTATCCGTGAAAACTTCCGCCGCGTTCGTGGTATTACTCCTGTTCAAACAATTGATTTGTCATTGACAGAGACGTTACGTCGTACCATTATGACCATCTCAACGGTACTACTGGTTGTACTCGCCATGTTATTCTTAGGCGGCGATGGTCTATACTGGTTCTCAGTAGCACTATTCATTGGCTTACTTGCGGGTACTTATTCTTCAACTTATATCGCAAGCTCGATTCCTCTAGCGATGGGACTATCACGTGATGACTTTATTGTTAAAGTAAAACCTGAGTTTGAAGAAGAAATCGTTACCTTTAATGATCCGAAAATGTTTGAGCAAGACTAGCGTTACTAACGCTTAGCCCAAAGCCAATAACCAGACTTTTTGGTTATTAAGCTAATAGCTTAATTATGATAAAAGCACCTAAACCCTAGGTGCTTTTATCGTCATACTACTTTTATTCGTAGCATACTATTCTTATTTATCTCTTAATTTCATTGATAAGTGGTCAGCAATCTTTTCTGCCTCGTTATATAAGCGACTATGTTATGTCATCTACCCTGCCGCCAAGTGCGATGCCGCCCATCGATACTCGCTATGCTCGCATCATAGCGATCGCTTTGCCCGTATTATTGGCCAACCTTGCGATGCCGCTACAAAGCGTCATTGATACAGCGATTGTCGGTAATATGAATGACACCGCTAAGCTTGCTGGGATGGGTTTGGCCATACAACTGCTGTCCTTAATACTGGTGAGCTTTAACTTTTTGCAATATGCGTCATCTGGACTATCCGCCCAAGCATTGGGTCAGCTGGCTAATAAAGATGACCCCAATAGTGCGTTAGCAAATACGTCCTATTCAGCGCAATCACCGCTTTTGTCGATTTTGCAACGGGCTTTATTATTGGCATTTATGATTGGCGCGATTCTGCTTATCGCAAAACCTTGGTTAATTGATTTTGGTTTGCAAGCGCTTTCCGCCAATCCTGCTAGTGGCAGCGCGGCAAAGACTTATTTAGATGTACGTTTTTGGGGCGTCATCGCTGAGCTGATGAACTTTGCATTTATTGGCTGGTTTGCGGGTCAAGGTAAAACCCGCTATATGCTCTATCAGCAAGGTTTTATTGCCATTCTTAATATTATTCTGACCTTGTTTTTTGTTTACGTGATGCAGATGGGCTTGGTTGGGGTGGCGCTAGGGACGACGATTGCGTTTTGGCTCGGCGTAGCGTTGGCATTGTGGTTAAGTCACCGACATTTGCAAGTGTCCTGGCGAGCATTACTGACTGCTGACAAACGACATTTTACTAAAGAAAAAATACTTAGGCTATTTTCATTAAATAAAGACATCTTTATTCGCACGCTAATTTTAACGTTAAGCTTTGCTTGGATTACCCGTCTTTCTGCGCAAAGTGGCGATGTGATACTGGCTGCCAATGCTATCTTGTTGCAAGTATTAAGCATTTCAGCCTTTGCCCTTGATGGCGTGGCAGTTTCCGCAGAAACTTTAAGCGGACAAGCAGCGGGGCGACGCGATTGGCCAGGATTTCGTACTATTATTAAACGCACAGGTGTTGTCAGCTACGGACTTGCCTTAATGCTAAGCGCCATATGGTGGCTTGCGATGCCGACTTATTTGCAATTTATGACCAATATTGAACCAGTCTTTGCGCTGGCGTATGACTACCATCTTTATGCCGTGCTACTACCCATTGTTGGCGTTGGCGCTTATTGGCTCGATGGAATATTTTTTGGTTTAACGGCAGGTAACGTCATTCGTAATGCCGCTCTGATATTAGCAGCCCTCTTTTTTCCACTGAGTTGGTTACTCTACCAACGATGGGATATGACGGGCATCTGGTTAAGCGTTTGGTGCTTGCTATTATTAAGGTTAATGATTCTCGGCGGGTTTTTATACCGCGCCCAGCAGACAGACCACTATGAAAAATTTCAGCCTAAAACCTAGGCTTTAAAACTATAGTCGATTCATTTTAGAAGCGCTACAGTGCTACTGATATAAATTTTCCTTGCTTGCTGCTATCGCAGAGGCTACGAAAAATTCATCCTAGTAGCACACGATTATTAACGTAGCGATTTTATTTCGAACTTACTATATTGGGCTAAGACAATGTTTGTGTTATTGGCTTTAAGAAGAAAATTGCATATAAATGATAAATGATAAATGATAAATGAAAACTAAAGCATGAAAAATTAGGATGTCACGTGAACACTCAATCAAATGAGATAAATCAGCATCAAGCTCAACGCTATCAGTGGGTGGAAGGTTTTAAAAAAAGCTTAGCAGTTGCCATGGGATATTTGCCAGCAGGAATTGCTTTTGGTGTGCTGGCCCAAGTAGCTGGTGTGCCAGTTTGGGCAACCATTATGCTGAGTATCGTTTTATACGCAGGTGCAGCGCAATACGCCTGTTTACCGATGCTAAGTGCTGGGTTACCAATTGGCAATATCGCAACCAATATTGCGGCGATTAATTTACGCCATGTTTTTTATGGTATGCCATTACTAAAATATCTGCCAAAAAATAAAATAGCCAAAACTTATTGTTTATTTGCCCTCACCGATGAGACCTTTTCGGTGATGACAAGTTTGCCAAATGAATCGCGGCAATCATTGATACTGCCTATTAGCTTGTTTAACCAAAGTTGGTGGGTTCTCGCAAGCGCTATTGGCGTGCTAATCGGTAGCGCGCTCAGTGATTTGGTACCGCATTTAGATTTTGCTTTGGTCTGTCTGTTTGCCATTTTGGCCTATGAGCAGTTTCAAAGCATCAAGCGTTATTTTCCGATTGGCATTGCTGTGGTTGCTTTGATTATTGCGTCGTTATTTACCAGCAGTTGGTTATTATTAATGGCGATTACGATTTGTATGCTGATGATTTTAGCCCGTGGTTTTTGGACAAATCCAATCACGGCGGGAGGCGGTCATGAATAGTAGTTATCTGATTATGGCAACGTTTGCAATGGCAGCAGTGACGTTTATTACTCGCGCCCTTCCCGCCTTAATACCAAAAAAGGTGCTGGATACGCCTTGGCTGCATCGGTTAAATGAAAGTCTGCCGCTGTCAGTAATGGTTTTATTAGTTTTAACCAGCCTTTCCTATCAAGGTTTATCAAAAAGCTTTGGTTTGAATGGAGGTCTAAACAGTGCTGAAGTACATTTATTTATAGCGCAAATTGGGGCGTTATTATTGGTGCTACTTATTTATCATCTGAGCCGTCAATTACTCGTCAGCATGATAGTTGGTATCGCTGCGATTAATGGTTTGTTATGGCTGTTTACTCATTTTTTAAGTTGATTGAACGTTAAAGGTTTATTGCGTTTATTTGTGCCAATAAAAAGGCTGGAATCATTAAGAATCCAGCCTTTTTACGTTTTAAAATGTGTTTAGTCTATAACACTAAACTCATCAAATATTCGGCCATTTAAAGCTCTTCTACGCCCATCATATCTACTGGAGTATCAGCAACGATTTGTACACCTTTTTTGCCAATTTTGGCCGTATCATTACGTTGCTCTTGCAGATGATCGAGATACGCTTCATTGATTTGCCCAGTGATATAGCAACCGTTGAATACGGCACAATCAAAGCCTTCAACCTTGCTATGTTTGGTGTCTTTTACGGCTTCAATCAAATCGTCCAAATCTTGAAAAATCAAGCGGTCAGCTCCAATAATCTCGCGCACTTCTTCGACGCTATGACCTGAGGCAATAAGCTCGCTACGCACAGGCATATCGATACCATAGACGTTTGGATATTTAACTGGCGGCGCAGCACTGGCAAAAAAGACCTTACGAGCGCCAGCATCACGCGCCATTTGGATAATTTCATGACACGTGGTCCCACGAACAATTGAGTCATCAACCAACAGTACGTTTTTACCTTTAAACTCAAGTGGCACCGCGCTTAATTTTTGACGGACCGATTTTTTACGTTGCTGCTGGCCTGGCATGATAAAGGTTCGACCGATATAACGGTTTTTCATAAACCCTTCACGGTATTTTACATTCATCTTTAATGCCAGCTCCATCGCTGAGGTGCGCGAAGTATCAGGAATAGGAATGACCACATCGATATCGTGATCCTCACCCCATTCTGCAAGGATTTTATCGGCCAGCTTTTCACCCATACGTAGGCGCGATTTATAAACCGAGATGTTATCCATAATAGAATCAGGGCGGGCAAAGTACACATACTCAAAGATACAAGGCGTGTATTCTTTTTGCTCAACGCACTGATGTGTATGCAATTGATGGTCTAAATCAATAAAAATAGCTTCGCCCGGTTTGACGTCGCGGACAATACTAAAGCCTGAACCAGTTAATGCCACTGACTCTGAAGCGACCATATATTCTGTACCGCCGTTGGCTGCCATGCGTTTACCAAAAATCAGCGGACGGATACCGTTTGGATCACGGAAAGCTAGCAAACCATGGCCAGTAACGAGGGCAACCACACCGTAAGCGCCTTCAATGCGGCTATAAACCGCTGTGACTGCTTCAAAGATATCAGCAGGCGTCGGATGGGTATTATCTATATTTTGCATTTCATGCGCAAGCACGTTTAGCAAGACTTCAGAATCTGAGTCAGTATTAAGGTGACGGCGATCTTCTTGATAAAGTGATTTTGCCAAACTCTCAGCGTTGGTTAAATTACCATTGTGGGCAAGTGTAATACCATAAGGCGAGTTGACGTAAAAAGGCTGAGCCTCAGCACTACTCGAGGTACCAGCGGTCGGATAACGAACATGACCGATACCAAATTTTCCCACCAGCTTTACCATGTGACGATTCATAAACACGTCACGTACCATGCCATTTTCTTTTCGTAAATAAAGACGCCCATCCTGTAAAGTCACAATACCGGCCGCATCTTGCCCTCGATGCTGCAACATGGTTAAGGCATCATAAAGAATTTGGTTGACCGGCTCATGAGCTGCGACCCCAACGACTCCACACATAGTTGTATCCTATTTTGTACTGCACATTGATAACACAATAACGACACAGTAGCTGACAGAGCTTTTGATGTGCTGCCTGCCATTTGCCGTAAAGCTGACGATTTTGCTAAGAATAACTTCTTACGGGTAATAGATAAGGCTGATTATCCGTAAGACAAGTTAATGATGATAAATAGAAGTGTATTTTACGAATATTAAAGACGCTTGAATAGCTTTTTGTGAACGTTTATGACTGATTAACTTGATCCCAAGCCAAGCCAAACATATCTGAAACCAGCGCTTTACCCATTGGCGCATACGGCAATAATTCAGGCGCAAGCACCGAGGTTTCCCATTGCGGCATTTGTACCAATAACGGCGCACTAACGCTAAGAATCACCAAGACCATTAAAACGTTTTTTGCCGCTCCAAGTACGCCGCCGGCCATTTTATCAAGCACACCAAGACGTAAGGTTTTGAGAACGCCTGAAAATACGAACGCAACTAAGTGCATAATAGCTAAAATAGCAATCACAATGACTAAAAAGGCCATCGCCATTTGCAAGACAGGATTTTGTACGATACCTGATAACTGCGGCGCTACTGAACCTGCCAAGCGCGTTGCAGCAATGAGCGCAATAAACCAACCAATCAAACCGACAGCTGTTTTAATCAAACCTACCTGAAAACCACGCCATAAGCCAATCAAAACAACAACAGCAATCACAATGTCTAAACCACTCATGTTTATCGCCTCATTTGCCTCTTATATTGGGTGTTTTTAGTAAATTTTAAAAGCATGAAGTCTTAAAGGCTTACCCTTCCATGGCATCATAATAGCCACCGATGGATTGAATACAAGACTGTACTAGCCCTGGGCCTTTATAAATAAGCCCTGAATAGAGCTGCACCAAATCTGCACCTGCTTCGATTTTTTTAACGGCTTTGGCACCACTATCAATACCGCCAACACCAATCAACGCTACCTTACCATCCAACTGATCGGAGAATTGTTGTAAAATTTGCGTACTAATGTGGCTGATCGGACGACCAGATAGACCGCCTGTTTGGTCACCATCGGGCAAATCTTCGACACCCACACGGCTCAACGTGGTATTAGTGGCAATCAAACCATCTATCTCAAAGTCCAGCAACTGCTGGGAAATATAATCGACTTGTAATGGGTCTAAATCGGGGGCGACTTTTAATACCAAAGGCACATAAAAACCATATTCGGTTGCCAGCTGATTGTGACGATTTTTAATGGTATCTAATAGTTGGGTTAACGCTTCACCACTTTGTAGGTCACGTAAATTTTTGGTATTCGGCGAGGAGATATTCACGGTAATATAAGACGCATGCGGATAGACACGCTCTAAGCAATAGACGTAATCATCAGCCGCATTTTCAACTGGCGTGACAGCATTTTTACCAATATTGATGCCGATATTGCCTTGGTATTTACAGCGCTTGACGTTTTCAATCAGGTAATCAACGCCTTCATTATTAAAGCCCATGCGGTTAATTATGGCATCGGCCTGCTTGATTCTAAATAGTCTCGGTCTGTCATTGCCAACTTGCGGCTTTGGCGTGACCGTGCCTACTTCGATAAAACCAAATCCCAACTCTGCTAGCGCATCGATATAATCGCCGTTTTTATCCAAGCCGGCGGCAAGCCCAACGGGATTGGCAAACTGTAGTCCCATACAGTCGGTTGGCTGCATTGATTGACCGTAGACTAAGCCCAACACACGTGCTTTATGAGCTTTATCTAATAAAGATAAAGTCATCTCATGCGCGTGCTCAGGGTCCATATTAAATAAAAAAGGGCGAAGTAAGGCATAAGACATAGTAATGACAGACCCTGCTTAAAAAGAAATGGAAATAACAAGAACGAAAGGCGCCAAGCGCTGCGATTATATCAGCTTAACTGAAATAAGACCAAAGTTTCATAGATTAATTCACGACATTAAATACGAATAAATCGTCGTTAATTCTGTAAATTGATGACACGCCCTCGTTAAAAAGCCAATATCAGAAAGCATTTTTATTCGTATTTATTGCTTATTGATGCCTATATTTTTAGGTTAAGGAACAGGGCGGCCATCGGTGAGCGCTATCCAACCGCGTACAATACGGTACAGATGCCAAATAAAAGTAAAACCCATGATAATAAAGCCTACGCTCGCCAATAATACTGATACGATGGCAATATTACCACTGTCGGCGAACATGCCCACACCAAAACCACCTAAAGCGAACGTGACGATAAGCACGCCAATAACAAACCAAACAATACTGTACCAAAACGTCTTTATTTGCCAATCAAAATGGGTAGCCAGCCAAATGCCATCAGCATCGCGGCGTTTGGCATAATTCATAAAAATAGGCACAATCCAAAGCAGGCCAGCTGTAAAATAGCTGAGTATATATAGCAGATAAGTGATGTGATTATAAGTCGTTAAAGAACGCCGCTTACTATCACTCATACCATCATTTATATTGTTTATCATACTGTTACTCTTTATATCAGGTGACTAATAGCTAATTCATCGTGACAGATAACTGGGTTTTCAATACGGCATACTTTAAAACATAAACCTTAATAAGCGTTAATGTAGCTAATAGGTACTTTAGGAACTCACTGTTGCCTGAACCTGAATTGCTTTGGTAACCGAATCTTGCTGCATTGATAGTTGGGTAAATTGCCAACCTTGCTGCTGAAGTTTTCCAAGCGCGCTACTTACAACTGCTTGGCTTGGATGTGTAAAGCTCAATTGCACTGCATCGCCAGCCGCAACAACCTGAGCATCTACAATGCCCGAATTATTTAACAGCGCACTGACGCTGCTTGCAGGCGGCATAGCTACTTCGCCATCTGTCGAATTAGCAGCATTTAACGCATTATTATCAATATTACCCGCTTGGGCTCGCAGCCAAAAATAATCAGCCACCTGTTCTTGATAGTTACTTTTACTCTTACTTGCTGCCTGATGGATACTATAGCCACCATAACCACCGACAAATAGCAGCAAAAACGCCGATAATAATAGCAAAGCTAATTGGTCGCGAGCAGACAATGCTTGCCAGCGTGTCGTGAGCAGACTTTGATAGCCGTTCAGTCGCGCTGATAAGGTATCACTTGGAGTGCTAGCAAGGTTACTGTTACGTTTGCCAAAGCGCTGTAGTCTTTTCATGGTTACCCTTTATTGCTGACGCTGCTGCTACTGTCTACGACGTCAACGGTCACTTGACCGCTAAACTGCCCTTGCTCATTGCCGTTCACTTGCTCTAACTTAGCATTCAAACCTTGAGCAACAAGCGTATTAGTAAACTTATCCAGACTACCGCGGTCAGGCGCAATCAATGTAAAACTAAGCGCTGCAGGCTGCATGACTAACGCTTGCGCTCGTAATGACGATTGTTTAATCAGAGGCGATATGCGCTCGAGTACCGCTATATGGGAAGAAGGTGCTTGACTATCACTGCGCAATTTTGGTTGCAATTGCACTTGCAATTTCGTCCGTGTACTAAGTGGCTCATTAGGGAACCAAGACTGATACTGAACGGCAATCTCGGTTTTGGTTGCTGCCGTCGCCGCGTCATACTGATACCATTGCACCGCATCAGTCGCCATCTGCAATACCAATGCTGACAGCGCTACCATCATTGCTACTCGCAAATATGGCGATAATTGCGAATCGGTTGACTTAATAAAGAAGTTCAGCGCATGACGCTCAGGATTCTCAAGTGGTTTAGGAGTAACGGCCAGCATGGTTAATAACAATTGATGCTCCGCAATCATTGCTACTGTTTGGGTAAAGGCGCAGGCGTCAGTTTCAGACTTGGTTAAATCAATACCTTCACCCTCTAACTCATTAGCAATACCAGAAGCGCGACTAGAATTACTAATAGCGTCATCAATGGCTGGCAAAAGCAATACTTCGCTCAAATGTGGAAAACGCTCAAAGATTAGCGGCAAGTAACTGACTGCCATTCCTTGATGTAAGGATTGGCGCAGTAGCATGGTGTGGTTATCTTGGTACAATATGATTTGCTGCCCTGCGCCCTCTTCTGGCGTTGGCAATAGTAAAAAATCAGGTAGTAATGCCACGATGTTCATGCCAGCGAGCTTAGCGCTTTGCTGCCACGATTCGATATCGCTTTGAGCCAACGCATATAAGTGGTGGCTCGTATGCTCAGCCACTTGCCGAATGGCTAACTGCTCAACAGGCGTGAGAGAAGTCTCTTCAAATAGATACTGTTTACCGCTTAAGCCCAATTGTTTAAGCTGAGCAGTATTAAGCTCAGATTCTATTCGTAAGAAGTGGCTTGAGGGAAAATATAGACAAACTGATTTTTGACTATTGGTTTTATAGCTACCATAAATGTCATGTAACTGTTGCCAGCCGTCAATCAATTGCCATTGATTGATATCTTCATGCCAGACCGCTAATGGACTGTGCTGCGTTCTTAACCAAACGTGTAACACCAAATGTGTCCTTAATTATCAAAAATTATCAAAGCTGTTGTTTAAGGTTGTCGTTTAAAGCTATCGTTTATTGACGCTTTTATTTATTAGTGCTGCGGTCTAGCAAAATTTAAATAATTTTATGAACGTCTCTATTATTGTTAGAATTTAATTGTTACTAATAAGGCTGATCTGGGACAAAGCGATCTGTCTCGGTTGCCATACCCGTCATCACAAAATCCATCTCAAATACGCGCGCTTCTGCCAAAGAGAACGGCTCAGGATAGTCACCCGTTAGTAGACCAGCAATATGAGCAACAATAGACATATGACAGACGACCACGAGACATTCTGATTCAATATCACCAATATCAATAAGCGCCTGACGAGCATCGTCAGAAGGCGTGAGATTATCTTGGATTTGTGACGGTACGTCAGGTGCACACGATTGTAAGGCAGCCAACGTCTGCTGCGCTCTTTTATAAGGACTGACGACAAAATAATCAGGTTGATAATGGGTGGAAATATATTCTGCCGTTTGCGTAGCTTGCTGCTGACCAAAATCAGTCAACTGACGCGCACTGTCTGGGCGCGTTTTATCTTCCGCTTGACCATGACGAACTAAGATAACTTTCATAATCTTAACCACCTTATTTATTACTTTTTACCTAACTATTTTGACACTGCCTTTATTTTAACCGTCAGACAGTGACATGTTGCTAAGCGTTTTATTTATTTTCGTTATCATCTTTTTTATTGTTAGCCTTGTTTGCGGTTTGCATTTGCGCCGTTAGTGAAGCGTTACTATGGTCATGGTCCATGACAAATTCAACGTCGCTACGGAAGCCTGCTTCCATGAGATGCAAGGCAACCCCTAACGCGGCTTTATCTTCATAAATAACTGCGTGCAGCGCATGGGTAATCGGCATATAGATGCCTTCTTTGGTGGCTTTTTCATGTACCTGCTGAATGGTATTCACCCCTTCAGCGGTTTGTCCCAGTTTTTTAACCGCTGCATCAATCGTCATCCCGCGACCGATCATATTTCCAATACGGTAGTTACGACTCAGCTCAGAGCTACAGGTAGCATATAAATCGCCGACGCCAGATAGCCCTAAAAAGGTCAGCGGATTGGCGCCAGCATGAACGCCAAAACGACTCATTTCTGCTAAACCGCGCGTCAATATCATGGCTTTGGTATTTTCGCCGACTTCATAAGCGGAAGCCATTCCCATGGCAATGGCATAGATATTTTTGAGCGCGCCGCCAAGCTCAACACCGCGAACATCATCACTGGCAAACACTCTAAAAAAAGCGCTGTGGAGTGCTGCTTGTACAGCATGCCGTAATGGTTCAGATTCACTGGCAATCACTGTAGCAGACGGCATGTTTTTCATAATTTCGATGGCAAGATTTGGCCCTGACATCACGCCGAAATTGACTTCCGGTAGCTCATCTTTAATAATGTCACTCATTAAAGCAAAGGTATCTTTCTCCATACCTTTGGTCAAAGAAACGATAGATTGTCCGCTAATAAAAGGCGCGATATTTTTAAGCGTTTCACGAAATGCGAGGCCAGGGACGGCAATGAAGACAATATCGGTATCTTTCACCGTAGCTTGTAAATCGTGACTGTACTTAAGGCGATCATCAAGCTTATAACCAGGTAGGTATTTTTTATTGGTCTGCGTCTTCGCCATGGCTTTGACAGTACGCTTATTACGAACCCAAAGTGTGGTGTCACAGCCATTGCGCGCAGCCAAGTTCGCCATCGCCGTACCAAAACTACCGCCTCCCAAAAATGCTAAGCGCAGCTTGGTTGGATTGTTATGAATCTCTGCCATATTTTTTGCCACTGCGGATTCAACCGCACTAGGATTTAATTTTTTACGCCCAAGCCCAGATTTGGTGGCACGCTCAATGATACCGGATAGTAAACTGTTTTGTTTTTCAGCCGCTTTATTGTCTGGTTGAGTATCATCCACATTTTTTTCTGTACTTTTATCATTAGCGCTGGTCATATTCTTTTATCCGTGTTGACTGATTTCATTATGAATAGAATTTGTGCTGAGTATACAGTGAGATTGACGGTATGTTTCAACAATTATTGATATAAAATCGCTATTTTAATTAAATAATGAGGGTCATTTTGATATTATTTTCTCTAACCAGCCACTCTACCGCAGCAACTGCCCTCTTATGATATCGCTATAACAGTAACTCTTTATTATTGTTATGACTCGAAACGCAGCAATGGTTCAATATCAATGGGCTTGCGCGTAGGCATATCGCAAGGACTGCTGCCAGTATAAACAAAAGCCGTGACATAATCATCAGCGCCAACACCAAAATATTCTTTGACGGCGGGCTCATTACACAGCAAGCCAGTGCGCCAAACGGTACTAAAACCTTGGGCTTTTAGGGCCAAAATAAGGTTTTGAACCGCGGCCCCAGCACTGAGTAGTTGTTCAAAAGGGGGCACTTTTTTATGTTCTTGCATTTGGGTAACAACCGTAATAATGACTGGCGCTCGCAGCGGCATATTATAGGTTTTTTTGCGTGATTTCTCGGAAAGCTCCTCGCCCTCTCGCGCGGCTTTGGCTTCAGCAGCAGCCAAAAAAGCTCGACTCAATTCATGACGCGCATTGCCTTGGGTGACAATAAAGCGCCACGGCCGCAGTTTTTTATGATCAGGAGCAGTAACGGCGCAATCGATAGCCGCTTTAATCTGATTTTCTGTTGGTGCTGGAATACTCAGATTGCCGATGCTACGTCTTGATTTAATCCAATTAATCAGTTGCTCATCTGTTACTTGAGAGTTTGTGACTAGTGAGCTTTCTGTATTGTTGTTCTTGTCATTACTGTTCTCACTACTATTCTCATTACTGTTGTTTAGCACATCATTCGTCTTGACCATATTATCTTCAGAGGTATTCATGGCATATCCTTATTTATAATTTTGTATGATTATTACTCCGCTAGCCATCAACTATGCAGCGTCCGCATCTTCGGTGCGATGATCCATTCTAATATAATCTTCTGACTGCATCTCAAGCAGACGTGAGCGCGTACGCTCAATCTCAAACGCCAATTTCTTTCCTTGATATAACTCAAGAATAGGCTGCTCCGCGCGAATCAGAAGCTTGACGCGACGATCATAAAATTCATCGACTAGATAAATAAAGCGTCGGGTAGGATCGCGCATTTCATCACCTAATGCGGGGACAGCATTGATTAACACGGTACTAAACTGCTTGGCAATTTCGATAAAGTCCGATGCCGAACGTGGCTCCATACATAAATGTCGAAAATCACAAAATAAAATATCTTCAGTACGGGCATTGATTCTGATTTCACGGCCATTAATAACAATAGGTTCTTTACTGATTTTTTGATTATTAGATAAGCTAGCAAAACGGTTGGCAAGCCAGTGGTGATTGGCTTTGGTCAGCGGTGATGCATATAACTCTGCTTGCTGCAATACACGTAGGCGATAGTCAATACCAGAGTCAATATTCATTACGGTGGTATGACGCTCAACTTCGGCAATGGCAGGCATAAAGCGGTCGCGGTGTAGGCCGTCTTTATACAAACCAGACGGCTCAATGTTTGACGTCGCCACCAATGTCACGCCGCGATTAAACAGCATAGTGAACAAATCCCCTAGAATCATCGCATCAGAGACATTGGAGACAAAAAACTCATCAAAACAGATAATCACTGCTTCTGCATAAATGATATCAGCAACTTTTTCTAACGGGTCGCTCTGACCTTGCAGATTGTTTAACTCTTGATGGACACGCTTCATAAAGTGGTGAAAGTGCTGGCGCATCTTACGTTCAATCGTTAAGGAATCGTAAAACATATCCATCATCCATGTTTTACCACGTCCTACTCCGCCCCACATATACAAACCTTTGGGGGCGATAGGCTTTGATTTTAGAAAGCTAAAAAAGCCTTTTTTTTGTGCCGCGCTACTATTGAGCTGATGATACAGCTCATCTAAATAGCTCATCGCCTGATATTGTTGCTCATCTCGAGTAAACTCATCAGTGCTAATGGCTTGCTCATAACGTTGCAAGGGAGATAAACTCATAATACGACTCATCATTAGACAAAATAAATATAAAAACAACTCACTTTATTAGCGATTTTAATTATCAAAAGTATATTCTTCTAACAACGCTTTAAGCTCTGATAAACGCCCGTGAAAAAAGTGACCTGCACCATCGACCACACTCACAGCAAGTGCTAAACGCTCAGCGAATGCTTGCATATTATTTGGGTCAATCACTTCATCGGCATTGCCATATATCTCAAAGGTTTTATCAACAGGTAAGGCGATGTCACTGCTGTCGTTTTTTTCGATTGAAGGCGCGATGAGAGCTACTTTTACTATCTCAAAATCACTAAGTCCCCAAATATGCGGCGATACCATAACTTGCTCAGCGACGCGCGCCGTCACATAACCACCAAACGAGAAACCACCTAACCACAGTTTACGTGCAGTGGTTTTTTCTGCAACCCATTGTAGCACGGTCATCGCATCAACCACCTCACCATTCGCATAATCGTGCTCACCCGTTGACTGACCAACGCCACGAAAGTTAAAACGCACCACATGCATGCCATTATCGCGTGCAAAACGATACATGGTCGTGACCACTTTATTGTTCATTGTCCCATCAAACAACGGATTAGGATGGCAAAGCAGCGCCACCATATCGGTATCTGGATCGTTAGGATTGTCATTTTGCCATAGCGCGTCAACTTCGAGCACACCAGCCGGAGCAGGAATCAATTGCATAAATTTACTTATCGGTTAAAAGTGAATACGTCAATTATCCTAGATATGGTTTATATTTCAAGTGATTTGCTGTGTACGAGCAACGTCGAACACAATAACCGCCTAGACACTCACCACAGCAATAAGTTAGATTCATTTAAGTCGTTAAGAACATATTTAACTTATAGGAAAAAGGACATGAATATGAAAATTTTTAATCAAACCGCCACCTTTACGGCGGCACTAGCTGCTGCGCTCGCTTTGAGTGCCTGCCAAAGTACGCCTTCCTCCCCTGTTATCCAACGTGCCAACTCCATTTATGAAACCACAGGCATCGCTGATAGCAAAGTGAAGGCACAGCAAAATGCGATAGACAGTGCGCAAAAGACGTGTGGAAGAAAACAAGTGATTATCGTTGATGATGAAGTAAAATATAACGGTATTTTAAATGAGCAAACTGGCCGTATGATTGGGCAAGCAGGTGCGGTGATCGGCACAATCTTCGGTACCGGCTCGCCAGATTTATCACGTAAAGATGATTATGAATATATGATTAGTTTTCGTTGCCAATAAAAAAACTATAATTTGATAAAGTCTTTAGCCAATTAGTTTGCGAGATAGTATGTTCATCGCGGCTTGTTGGCTTTACTTTTTGTGCGGGCACTTTTGGGGTAAACTACCCTATCTAAGGTTCAGCACTCTTGAATCAGTCTATCGTTAGTAGCCATTTAAGACTGCTATAAATGTCCCGTTCCTAAATCTTCTTACCTTTGGTCTATTATTATGCGCAAACCGAACCTATCACAGTCGAAACAAGCCAGTACTAATAAAGCCAAAGTGATAGCGCCTGCCAAAGATTTAGCGACCTTGGAGGCCGAGCTGGCAGAACAAGAAAACAACATTGAAGTCAATTTAGAAGATACGGTTTTGCGGCTAAGTGATTATTTATCCGCAGTCGATATGGTTATCAAACAAACCTTTAATCACCGTGTTTGGGTCAAGGCTGAGATTCGTAATTTATCCAGTAAAGGTGGGCATTATTATTTTGAGCTGGCAGAAAAAGATGATGAAGGTAAAGTCATTGCCAGCTGCCGTGGCAACCTTTGGCGCTTTAAAGCGGCGCGCGTTTTAGCAAAGTTTGAGCGTGCAACTGGTATGCCGCTTGACCGAGACTTGACGGTTTTGTTAAAAGTATCAGCAGGCTTTCATGCACAATATGGCTTTTCACTGACGATTGAAGACATTGACCCAAGTTATACGCTAGGTGACTTAGCGCGGCAATACGCAGAAATGGTTGACCGCTTAACTGGCGAAGGGTTATTAAATCTCAATCAGCAGCTGCCTGACCCATTTGATATCGAGCATGTGCTAGTCATTGCTCCTGAAAAGGCCGCTGGGCTCGGTGATTTTCAAGCCGATGCCGATCGCTTAGCGAGTACCGGCGCTTGTCACTTTTATTACCACAATGCCACGTTTCAGGGCAATCATGCACCTGCGGAAATTCGCCAAGCTATCGTCAGCGCCCAGCAGCAATTTTACGACACTTATCAACGTCTACCCGACTTATTGGTTATTATTCGTGGCGGCGGCGCTGTTGGTGATTTGGCGTATCTCAATGATTATGAACTGGCAGCTTTGGTCGCCGAACAGCCTATTCCGGTATGGGTTGGCATTGGTCATGAGCGTGACAAAGTGATTTTGGATGAAGTAGCGCATACCAGCTTTGATACGCCGTCAAAAGTTATTGCCGCTATCATGGCACATTTAGCACAATTGGTCACTCAAACGTTGCAATACCGAGCGCAAATCAAACACGCAGCCAAGCAGCAATTAAACGTCGCTGAGCAGCAAACGACACGCCAGTTAAGCCAAATTCAATCGCAAACCATTGGAAAACTAACCGCCCTGCAAAAAGACAGTGATTACGCCTGGCAGAGTATTCAGCAAAGCGCCCAGCGCCAAGTCAAGCAGGCCGCCAGGCAAACCAGCGAGCTGCGTAGCCAAATTCAAACTTCTGCTCATCAGCAGTTAGTCATTGCAGCAACTGACGGGCAAAATTATCAAAAAGCTATCATACAAAATGCGCAGCAGCAACTGATACAAGCGCGGCGTGATAGCGAGCATCTGCGTGATATCATCTTTTTACAGCGCCCGTCTCGCGTGCTTAAGCAAGGCTATACCATGCTGACTGACGCAAACGACAAACAGATATTAACCAGCAGTACCCAGCTTTATCCTGAGCAGACCATTCATATTGTTTTAAAAGACGGGAAAGCAAAAGCACAGATTATTGATGTGGAGACTACTTAGTTATAGTCTTTTTATTGTAAAAACACAGAGCTACTGGGATAAATTTTGCGCAGCATCGAACAGTGAAGGAGTAACACAGCAAGCAAGGAAAATCTGTACCAGCAGCAGACTATTGAAACCAAGATATCTAATAACTTTTTATCTACCTTTCTTTCTATATTTTTTTCTCAAACTGATGCCAATATTAGGAAATTTTATGACTACTCCAACTCGCAAACGTAAAAAAGCCGCCCCAAAAACTTTTAAGGCAGCGTACGATATTTTAAAAACCAATGCAGCCGATCTTCAGCAACAAGACGAGCCAGATATTGATAATCTGATGACGACTGTCGAAGAATCGATTGCCGCTTACCGCGTTTGCGAAACCCGAATCAATGCGGTACAGCAAGCGCTAGATGCCGCCTTCGCTGAAGAAGACAACACAGAAAATAGCGATATTTAAAACTCCTTTATTCTTAAAATCCTTTACTCTGGCTCATCAACCTCAAATACTTGGCGTAAATAGGCAAGATACGTATCATTATTGATCATGGTCTTGCCTGGACTGTCCGACAGTTTAGCAACGGGCTGACCATTACACTCGACCAGTTTTAGGACGATATTTATGGGAGTAATGCTCATATCATTGGTCAGATTGGTACCGATACCAAAGCTGGTTTTTATCTGGCCTTTAAAATACTGATGTAAATCCCAAGCTTTGTGCAGATTTAAGCCATCACTAAAGGTCAACACCTTGGTTCTTGGGTCTATTTTTAGCTTCTTATAGTGCGCAATAGCTTTATCGCCCCAGATATATGGGTCGCCGCTGTCATGACGCAGCCCATCAAACAGCTTGGCAAAATATAAATCAAAATCACGTAAAAACGCATCCATGCCAACGACGTCGGTCAGCGCAATTCCCAAATCACCGCGGTACTCATGTACCCATGCTTCAAGCGCCGCTTTTTGTGAATCACGCAATCGCACATCCAAAGCCTGAAAGGCCTGCATAAACTCATGCGCCATCGTACCAATCGGCGTCATACCGAGTTTTTTTGCCAGATAGACGTTTGAGGTGCCGCGCACGATTGTTGGTTCCGCGTTATGCAAAGTCTCAACCACGTGCGCCTGCCAAACTTTACTAAAGCGTCTACGAGTACCAAAATCAGCCACAACAAATGGCGGTGTATCATACTCATCTTTTGCTTGCTCTGCCGCATACTGATGCAGCAAAGCAACTTTTTCATCCAGTCTGCGCTGCCCTTCCTCGATCACGCTAGCACTCGATAAAGGACTAAAATATAGCTCATTTACAATTGATAGAACAAATACTTCAAAGAACATCGCTTGAATCATCGGACCTTCGATATCGATACATAAACGTCCTTTTTCATCGGTACTGACGGTAATAAAACGGCGCTTTAGTTTAAACAATTCTAGATAATCAACAAAATCTGAGCGCATAAAGCGCAAACCGCGCAAATACTCTAGCTCATCATCCAAAAAACGCAGCTCACATAAACTGTCCAGTTGTTTTTCTAATGCGTCTTTGATATCCGCTAATGGATAAAGGGTGTCTTTATTATTGCGGCAACGAAAGCGGTAAACACCATAGGTCTGCGGAAACTGATGCAGCATGGCTTGTAGCATGGTGAATTTATATAAATCGTTATCGAGTAAAGAGGTGATAATAGGGGTGAAAGTATCGGTCATGCGGTGGCCTTAAATAACGCAAAAATAAGAAAAACGTCACCTCATTCTCAAAGCGACATAATATAAGCTTAGTAAGTGTTAAAAAGCTAAGTATAACGAAGTTTGCGGCTAGTTGCAGAATTGACGTTGATTTGCAGCAAAATTACTACGCTTGCTAAAATAGATGATAAAACATCAGCCATAAAAAAGACGCTAAGCCTATACTTAACGTCTTGTCATAAGTTTAATTATTAATATCAATAATTAAGGCTTTGCTGGCTTAACCAATTTTACCAATGGCGCGTAACCTGACTGCGGCATCACACTTACTGGGATAAATTGTAGCGCCCCGCCATTGATACAATAGCGCAGGCCGCCGCGATCTTTTGGACCGTCTGGGAATACATGACCCAAATGCGAATCTGCTACTCGTGAACGAACCTCAGTACGGACCATGTTAAAGGCGGTATCGTCATGCTGAGTAATCACCTGCATGTCAATTGGCTTGGTAAAACTTGGCCAACCGCAGCCAGATTGGTATTTATCGGTTGATAAAAATAACGGCTCTCCACTCACAACATCGACATAAATCCCTGGCGCAAATAAATTATCATACTCATGACTGAACGCCCGCTCTGTAGCCGCTTCTTGCGTAATATTATATTGCGCTTTGGTCAAAGTATTTTTTAGGGCGCCTTTATCGAATCCAGCATAGCGTTTGGGGTCTAGTGCTTCAGCAACCGTGCTTACAGGGGCAAGCTTGCGACGTGTGCTGCCTTCAGGCTTATCATCGGCCAAGCTTAAATCGACATGACAATAGCCATTTGGATTTTTTGCCAAATAATCTTGATGATACATCTCAGCCAAATAGAAATTATCTAACGGCTTATTTTCGACGACAATTTTCTGCTTATATTGGCTTTGGATGCGTTTTAGGGCCGCATCGATGACCGCTTTATCTGCTTTATCGGTGTAATAAACGCCCGAACGGTACTGGACGCCGCGATCATTGCCTTGTTTGTTTAGGCTGGTCGGATCAATCACGCGAAAGTAGTATTTTAGAATCGTATCAAGATCGGTTTTATCAGCATCGTAAGTAACCTTAACCGTCTCAGCATGACCTGAACCACGAATTACTTGTTCGTAGCTTGGATTAGCCGTCTCACCATTAGCATAGCCTGACACAGCATCGACCACACCTTCGACGCGCTCCATATAAGCTTCAACGCCCCAGAAGCAGCCACCTGCCAAGTAGATCGATCGCGTATTAATCGCTTTGCCTTTATCATTATAATAAACGCCATCTTTCTGTTTGATGGTTTCAATCTTACTATTGTTATTCAATGCTTGCGCATTGGCGGGTTTTGCATTTCCCGCTTTCAGCTCCGCAAAGTCATTATTGGCATTTTCAGCAAGGGCATACGCCTGCTCTGCCGATATATTGCCTTTAACTAAGTGCACCAAGTTGCCGTTTTTATCAAGAATCGCCCAGCTTGGATATACTTGCACACCAAGCTTATTAATCAGCTCACCCGAAGCATCAGATAACACTGGTAATTTTGGATAATCAGCTTGCACGCCTGCATACCAAGTGCTGAATTCGCCCTCCGTTTTTTCATTTAAATGACCAGGGCTGGCAACCGTAACGACATTTAAATCCGCAAACTTAGGATCGGTACGCCACTCTTCTGTTTCCGCAAGCGTTCCTAAACACAACGGGCACCAACTTGCCCAAAACTTAATCAAAGTAGGCTTATTTGGATCAATGACGTCAGCACCCGTTTTGCCCAAGCCTGTTGTCAGCTGCGGCAATGCTTGCATTTGTCCAAGCATGTCAGATGGCAGCATATCGCGCGAGTTTTTCACGCCGCTGTTTTGGCTACTGGCGTTGGCGCTACTGCTGGCATTGTTCTTAGAGTTGTTTTCTGCACTGCTCATTTGCCCGCAAGCAACCAAGATTCCTGCACTTAATACCGTCGTTACCCCAAAAGCGCTGACGTTTTTTAACCAACGTGCTGCTGCTCGCGGTGACTGTGTCGCTAAATCATGAGTGTTGCTGCCCTTATCAGAGCCATTTGTATTGTAAGACTTATTATCTTGTTTATCAGGTAGCATGGAGGACCCTTTTTACAAAATCTTGCGAGCACCCGCTTAATGTTTAATAGTCATTAAGCGTATTCAAAAGCAATGAAGCAGAATGAATGTTAGTGAAAGCAAATAGATTGCGAGATATATGAAAATGAAGAGAACGACGACGGCATTAGACTATCTTAATAGTATACATCGCTAGTGGAGTTTACTTTAATAAAAAATAAGAGGTTGCTACACTTTTTTAACAACACCGTAAGAGTAGTGATATACAGGATTGAGTACGAAGAAATTGATGTGAACAATTATTAATGGGCGATTATATTTATATGAGGATAAAATAATGAAAAATCAATATTACTAACACAATCAATTGCTTAACCAATAATTTGTTAGTTAATAACGGTTAGATTAAGAACATGGGTAAATTAAGAGCATGAGTAAACTAAGAATATAGGTAAATTAACTTTTAGCACCCATAAACTGTGCCACATAATTGTCAGCGGGATTGTGTCGCAGCTCACTTGCGCTACCAGTTTGTACCAGACGCCCACCATTTAAAATACTGATACGCTGACCAACCTTGACTGCCTCATCGATATCGTGGGTAATAAAGACAATGGTTTTATTGAGCCGTTCTTGAAGTTCAAGTAATTGATCTTGCAGCTGCGCACGAATAAGCGGATCGAGGGCGGAGAACGCCTCATCCATGAGTAAGATTGGGTTGTCAGTTGCCAACGCTCGTGCCAGCCCCACCCGCTGCTGCATACCGCCAGACAATTCATCAGGATAGCTGCGTTCTAGATTGGGAAGCCCAACTTCATTGAGCCAATGCCGTGCCACCTCGTGGCGCTCCTTAATGCTCATTTTACGCACGCGCAGACCATAGGCGACGTTTTGCAGCACCGTCATATGAGGTACCAAACCAAAGTGTTGGAAAACCATACTGACCGTTTGCTGACGATAGTGTTGTAAGCCTTTATCATCCAGCTCTAGGATATTAATAGCAGAAGATTTTTCGTTTTTGTTCTGTAATTGCTCCTCGCTTACGACCGCTGAATTAGAAACGGTTTCCGCTGTAGAGTCTTTAGCGTTAATAGCGGTATCGACCCAAATTTTTCCGCTAGTTGGGTCAATCAAGCGATTAATATGGCGTATCAATGTTGACTTACCAGAGCCTGACAAGCCCATAATACAATGCAGCTCACCCGCTTCAATCGCGAGATTGATATCATAAAGTCCCACCGAATAGCCAGTCTGCTCCTTTACCTTAATACTATCCATCCCTTCTGCCAATAACGCCAAGGCTGACTGCGCTTGCGAGCTATTGGCGTTATAAATCTTGCTGATATTTTCTAATTGAATATGATTCATGGTTGTTCTCATTTTTATTTTTATGATGAATAATTAACCAATTGGGCGTCTGCCCGCATCGATGGTTTTTTGCCGTGCTCGTTTGTCTTGGCCAAAGGCTTGCGTAATACGGTCAATGATGATGGCGACGATGACAATAGCAGTACCTGCTTGTAAACCTTGACCGATATTGAGCGTTTGAATCGATTGCAACACATCCTCACCAAGACCCGGCGCACCAATCATAGAAGCCAGCACCACCATAGAAAGCGACATCATCACCGCTTGATTAATGCCTGCCATGATGCTCGGCAGCGCTTGCGGCAGTTTAATCCAGATAAGTAACTGCAAATGGGTGCTACCAAATGAGCGCCCTGCTTCGACCATTTCGTGATTGACTTGCGTAATCCCAAGTGTGGTCAAGCGAATCAGCGGCGGCAAAGCATAAATAATGGTGGCAAATAGCGCGGGCACTTTACCAATTCCAAATAACATCAATACTGGTATTAAATAGACAAAGCTTGGCATGGTTTGCATGACATCCAGAATCGGCGTAATGATCTTGCGCAGCAGCTTACTGCCTGACATAGCAATACCAATCGGAATACCAATCACAACCGTGACCAACACTGACACCATAAGCAACGCCAAAGTATCAATCAACGCGTCCCACAGTCCAAACGCACCAATTAAAAACAACCCTACGCCGCATGCCAGCGCAAACCATATTTTGCGTACGCCAAACCAAGCTAAAACGGTTACGAGCGCAATAATCAGCCATGGCGGGATAAATGTCAAAAAGCGTTCAATGGGCAACAATAGATAGGTCAAAGCGGCGCTACTAACACTGCGAAAAATGTCACCATAGTTTCTAACCACAGTCGCTAAAACGTTATTGAGCGACGTTTCAAGCGACCATGAAGGAAAGCTTGAGGACAAACCGAATATATTGGTGGCCTTGTTATTTTCTAACGTGTCTGACGCAACGTTGTTTGCTAAAGCACCGCCATTGAGACTGATACCAAGCGAAGCTGCCATATTGTCCGCCGCTTCCGCTGACATCCAAGTTTGCCAAACGTCAGGGTTATTACGCAAAAACGCCAGCGCTTGCTCATCACCGCTACGTTTGCTTTCACTCATCTCTAAAATAGCGCCATTGAGCTGATCAGGGGTAAATTTAACTTTTTTAAAAAAATCGGTTAGCTGGGGGTTAGTCTCAATAAAGGGCGTTGATACTGCAATACTCAAAGGAGAGACAGGAAAGCCTGAGATGCAATCAGAAGTACCATCAGCTATTAGTAAATCTTGCCAACAGGCATCATCGTGCGCAGGGAACTCTAATGGCGCAAAGTCATATTTTGCCATGAGGCCAGTTGGTTGCCAGTAATAAAACAATAGGGGTTTGTGCTGTTCAAATGCAGAGGAGATTTCAGCGTCGAGCGCAGCACCCGTACCAGGATGCACAATGTTAAAAATACTGTCTAAACCTGTATTTTTTAGCAAACGGGTATTAAAAATCTCACACGCCCACCCTGATGGACAATTCATAAAACGTGACTTTCGCGGATCTTCAGGATCTTTAAACAGCTCAGCATATTTGGGCAAATCTTGATAACGGCGTAGACCTGGATTCTCATCTAAGACATACTTAGGTACATACCAACCTTGGGTCGCGCCGCCCTCAAGCGTATCGCCGATGACCGCCACTTTCTCATCATTGATGGCTTTCTCTAGAATTGGCGAGCGTCCTATCCACTGCTCACCGATGACTTGGATATCATCTTGTAGCAGCGCATTTTCGAGCGCAGGACCTGCGCCTGGCACCTCGGTCACTTGGCAGCCATAGCCGTGCTCAGTGATATATTTCAATACTCCCGTGGTAAATTGCCCACTCTCCCACGTGAGCGCGCCAAATTTTATCGGCGCATCACAATTTGGCCCAGCAGCGGACACGGGTGAAGACAGTATTAGCGAGCTTATTAATAGTAAGCTAAAAGCAATCCATTGGCGCACGGCAGATCCTATTTATCGTTATTATTATTAATAATTATCTCTAGGTTTAGTAGAGCTTATTTGTACACCCAAAGTCTGTTATTTATTATTAATTTCTTTACTTATAACCCATCTAATAGTCACCACAATCTCGTTTAGGCGGTCTACAAAGTGTAGCGACTTATAGATAAGATGACAAATGCTCATTTATCCTAAAAAACGGTTTTTAACTCCTTATTTTGAATGCTTTGTTTTGAAGAGGAAGGATTAACTTTTGGATAAAAAAATAGCACCGACCCGAGTAGATGCTATTTTTATAACGTTGCT
>NZ_DKGQ01000052.1:48256-127728 GCF_002453355.1 Psychrobacter sp. UBA6766
GCCTTTATTTCAAAAATACGGCCATGGCTTTTTTAAATAAACCACCATACGGCGGCAATAAAATATTAAGGCCATTTAGCTTCGATTGTACAAAGACTGGCTTCATATGACTGAGACGCTCAAAGCCCGCTTTGCCGTGATAAGAGCCGGTGCCTGAGTGTCCAACACCGCCAAACGGTAAGTCATGCTGCGCCACATGCATAATGACTTCATTAATACAAAGACCGCCTGATACCGTATTGTTGCGTACCTGATCTATCTCACTGCTATTGTCACCAAAGACGTAGAGTGCCAAAGGACGTGGGCGCTCATTGATGAAGTTAATGGCATCATCAAGCGTATCGTAGTGCATGAGCGGTAAGATCGGCGCAAAAATCTCATTTTGCATCACCTCGCTATCAGGATCAGGTTCACTGATAATCACTGGTGGCATTAGCCGGCTGTCGATATTAGCGTCTGCATCCGTCAACTGATGAACATTTTCGCCTGCTAACTCATCGAGATAGCCTTTTACGCGTTTAAACTGCTCGCCATTAATGATATGCGAATAATCAGGGTTGTCTTGAATATTGGGATAATGTTTGTCCATCCACTCTTTTGCCAGACGAATAAACTCCTCGTGATATTGACGTTGAACCAATACATAATCAGGCGCAATACAGGTCTGACCCGCATTAAGGGTTTTACCCATCATCACGCGATTAACAGCGTTTTCTAAGTTAGCGCCTTCTAAAATAACGACAGGCGACTTACCACCCAGCTCAAGTGTAACTGGCGTTAGATTTGGCGCAGCAGCAGCCATGACCTTTTTGCCTACCGCGGTCGAGCCGGTATACAATAAATGATCGAAGGGCAATTTACTAAACGCTTCAGCAATATCAACTTCTCCTAGTACCACAGAAACTATATCGGGAGAAAAATAACGCGAAATAGTCTCAGCAAAGGTTTGCGCAAATTGCGGTGCGGCCTCGCTCATTTTAATCATAATGCGATTGCCCGCTGCTAGCGCATCAATCATCGGTCCGACTGCTAAAAATAGCGGATAATTCCACGGTACCATAATACCGACCACGCCCAGCGGCTGCGGCTGAATCTCATTGTGGGCAGGCATATAAAGCGCTGAAATTGATACGCGCTGCGGTTTCATCCACTTTTTGCCGTGTTTTTTGGCATGGCTGATGCCTGTAAAGCTCGGAAATAGCTCGGCAAACTGCGTCTCCGACTCGCTACGATAACCAAAATCAGCGCTAATCGCTTTGGCAAGCAGTGCTTGATTGTCGCTTAGCATCACCTCTAAGTTGTCGAGTTGATTTTCACGCGTTGCCCAATCATTGATAGGCTGCGTGCGGCTTAGTTTTTGTAAGCGCAAAAATTGCGCTTGCATATCATCAATTGTCTTAACGATGCTAAGAGACTCATTTGCACTATGCGTACGATTTGGTTTTTGAGCTTGATCGACTGGCGCATGTTCATGTGGAGATGCAGAGTTTTGATTACTATCAGTCATTTGTCTTCCTTGTTATAGTCGATTCACTGTAGACGCCATATAGTGCTACTGGTATGAATGTTCCTCGTTTGCTGCTATCACAGAAGCTGCGAAAAATTCATCCCTCAGCGCATAAGATTCCGTTCGATGCGATTCGACACTATTTTAGTTAATGACGTTTAATGTAGCGCATTGTCTAGCGAATGCATAGTCTCTTTAATTGACTACTGGGTTTGTATGAAATACGTGTCGATTCGCGCTTATATGGCAGAAATTTATCAGCGTTTCTAGAACAGTTCGGTTAGTTGATTCAGGCCACAAATCATAAAAATTTAGATTTGGGCACAAATGCTAAAACTGCTACACTAAATATCAATAATAAGCACGTTTCTTAATAACAAAACCATAAGACAGTCACTCTCATGCAAAATGCCGCCCAACCACTCAATGATATGCTTATTAGCAAATCGCTCTCAGCTGCTGATTATGTTCCCACCCTTGATGCTATGCTATCGCGAACGTTAGCACGTATTGCGCTTAAAAAAGAACAAGGTCTGCGCACCCCTGACGAGCTATGGATTGTCGATCATAATGATGTCTATACGCTTGGACAAGCTGGTAAAGAAGAGCATATATTGCAACGCACAGACACGCCGATTATCAAGACCGATCGCGGTGGTCAGGTAACATGGCACGGGCATGGGCAACTGGTTATCTATTGGTTGTTTGATTTAGAAAGTTTGGGCTGGAGTGTGCGCAACATGGTATCGCACGCCGAGCAAGCGATTGAAGATGTGGTCAATGACTGCCTAAAAAGCCACGCGTCTAGCAGTGATTCCATTAGCGCCCATGCGCGGCGTGATGCGCCCGGTGTGTATTTATATAGTCATTTAAATGGTAGCTCTCAACCGCTTTCTAATGTACTCGCCGATGACGCTATTATGCTGGGTAAAATCGCCTCTCTTGGTTTTAAGATTAAGCATGGTTTTAGCTATCACGGCGTCGCGATTAATTTAGATTGTGACTTATCAGCCTTTAACGCCATCAATCCTTGCGGCTATGCGGGCATGCAAATGCTGCGACTGGCTGACTTTGTGGCTATGAATGAGCAAGCAGCGGATAAGCAAACAACTGAAAAGACTTCTCAGCAAAATTCTAACTATTTAAGTTATGAGCAAGTGACCCAAAAACTTATCGATAATATTGCCAAACGTCATGCCGGACATATCAAATTACGCGCCCTCGCGCCAAAGTAATTTCTTTAGGATTGTTTCGAATATTGTTTTTTACACACTGATTTCTACACGCTGCTTTTCGCATCTTGCTTTTGCATAATCCTTTTTTGCATAATATCGTGCGCGCTTAGACTTAAGCATTTTGAGAAAATTTAAGTCAAACTTGTTATAATCGCAGGCGCACAAATTGGGCGCAGCAATATTCTTAACCCACCAACATTTAACCCTTTATCGTTGAAGTATTCATAACAAAAGCACCTTGGAGCAATTTATGGCAGATTTTAATAAAATTTTAGACGCAGGCGACGTCGATGGTGGCATCATTAATGTGGTCGTAGAAATCCCAACCGGTAGCAGCCATAAAATCGAATGGAATCGCGAATTGGCGGTTTTTGAGCTTGACCGTGTTGATCCACAAATCTTTGCCAAACCCTGTAACTACGGTTTTATCCCACAAACCCTTGATGAAGATGGCGATGAGTTAGATGCGCTTATCATCACCGAGCAGCCTTTGCCAACTGGTATTTTCTTAAAAGCAAAAGTTATCGGTGTGATGAAATTCGTTGATGATGGTGAAGTCGATGACAAAATCGTTGTCGTTCCTGCTGATGATCGTGACACAGGCAATGCTTACAACAGCCTAGAAGACTTACCAAAGCAGCTAATCAACCAGTTACAGTTCCATTTCAGCCACTATAAAGACCTGAAAAAAGCCGGTACGACTGTGGTCGAATCTTGGGGTGACGTTGATGAAGCTAAAGAAGTGATTAAAGACTCTATCCAGCGCTGGAAAGACTTATAATTCATCGGTAATAACTTATAAAAGGCTTTTATTACAATACGTTTATTTAAACAGAATAAATCCCATGCAAAAATACCGCAGCCACGATAAGGACTGCGGTATTTTTTTGCTTGAATTTTGCGGCGATAAAATGAGTATAATAACCGTACCTATTTACTCTCACACGCAAATAAGGATTGTCATGTTTGATTCTGATTCAGGCTCGAAACCTTCTAACAAAAAACTGCCAAAAACCGTTATGATGATGGTCGAAAAAGGCAATTTGGTGCAGGCGATTAAAACCTTAGCCGCCGATGAGAATATCAGTATGGATGCCGCCAAATCTCGCATAGATGCTTACGAGCTTGCGCTAAAAAACAAACAACAGCAAACACTCAACACTATCGCAAATAAACAAGGCATTCCAAGCCAAGCCTTTAGCTTTGATAGAGAACAGGTCGAAGAGGCGTCAGAATGCTTGATCAGAAGTAAAGCCAGAGACACGCCGTCTGAACAAGGCTTCCAAAGCTTACAAGACGGTCTTGATAATCAGCTCAATAGTTTGGGCTATAAAAAGCCACTGCTCCCCTATTGGGTGAAGCGGTTATTGGTCATTGTTATCATTATGGCAGGATTGTTTTGGATAATGTGGCGTGTGTTTGGCTAGTCTGTTATAAGTAGTTCCATTATACCAGTCTGTTTTAAGGGGTCTGTTAATAGGTTTGAAGGGTGAAATAGCTGGTTCCGCTAGGGTATACATTATTGGAACTAGCTGAGGAATCAGCATCAATTATTACTTAATCCTTGTAAGTTTCTCCCAACAATATATACACCACCCAGTATGAGGGTGTTCAAGTACTGAATTATAACGCTCACAACGCTCACTATGAGGTCCATCAGTTAATTGATTGGTAATATTATTAATCATAGCTAATGCTTTATCTCGGTCTCTGTCATACACAGAAGATTTAAGTGAACTAAGCAAACGAAGAGTAGCATTAACATCGATATTTCGGTTTTCAGAATTCATTGTACTACCTTCATAATTGTTAGAAGATGCTCGATGTCTGTATAGCGCATCGATCATGATTTAATGTAAATCAGTTAGATTATAAGTCAGTTAGATTATAAGGAAGCTCTAGGCAATAAGTTTTGGCGAATCATTTTTGAGAATAGATTATGATCTTTACGTTCTGCTATTTTAAATTTCCTGACTCTGAGAGTTTGCATGCAACAATTCTTCCTAACAGAATAGAAGATATGGAAAGTTTAATTGCATCATATTTAGTAGACAATGGAGGGGCTTCGCTAAAATCACATATTGAATATTTGAAAGAATGCTTGAGAGCGCTAGAAAGCCCTTCAACGTATGAGGCTGATATAAGTAGTAATTCTTATTCTGCTGAAATACGTAATGATGGGGTGAGAGTAAGTTTTTTATATGATGAAGTTCAGAGTATTAAAATAAGTCGTACTAAGCTGCAAGACATTACGAAGGCTTGGATTTTATTTTTAGAAAGAGAACCCATAGCAGGATATATAGAAAATATGCATATTGCTTAAAACTGTTATATCTAATAATTCTCAAACAATTTTGAGCAAGCGAAGCTAAATATGACTTATGCTTTCAACCCTATAGTTAGCAGATCGATGCCTGTATAGTGCATCGATCATGATTTCATACTATTTTCATGCTTGCAAAGCGTATTAGTCAATATAAGGTTAATTAAATAAATGGCTCATTTGGATATACATGCTAAAGCAGAGATTGGTAAATCCTTAGCAGGGTTCACACTAGGTGAAAAATTGCAAAGCTTTTTGCATTATGTCGATCAGAGTGTAGATGGGAACAAGGTTCCTTGGGATGTTGATTTAGTAAACAATAATGAAGGTGTTTTACTATATAAATGGGGTTCATCGTACGGTAATGGATACGCAATATTCTTTAAAAACCCTACACTAGAGCTTAGTTTTTCTGAACAAGGTACGCTTATCTTCATTCAAGCTGGTGAAGGTTATCAAGGTGAAATCTTTGATGGTGGTATCAAAATTGGCAGTCGTATCGGAGATATAGACCATGCGTTAGTTTTGGATGATACGGAAGATGTGCACTATCTAGCGGATGAGAAAGGACAGTTCATGGATGGGATCTTCTTTTTCTCTGGTGGCTTAGAGCTTGAAGAAGATCCCGACTCCATCATAGAAGAAGTTAGGATTTATAATTACAACTTAATATAGTAACTATTCTGGTCTAGATACCATTTTACTCAAGTCACCTTGCATCGCCCAACAAGTACACTGTGAAGTACACCACAATGAAATGAATAATCAAAGCCTTTGATACCATTAGCCTACAGCCTAGGATTCAAGTCCTCACTAGGGTACCGAACCTGATTGGTTCGCCATATATATCTTAAAATGAATCCTTCTAGCATTGCCGCTTCTACTGGCACGATTAATGACTCCTCTTTCAGAGAATATTAACATGAGTAATATGCAACGATTGAAATCAACATTGTTAAATAAAAGTAACGGTAAATGGTATCAGAAGGGTAAATGGTATCAACGCGATAAGCTATACACAGGCATTATCTTCTTTGATAAACCAGACCATCAACTTGAAGCTTATGAAGTTAAAAACGGAGAGATTAGTAAACCGTATGTCTCACCATGTCAGATAGGATTATCTTCACCTATTCAAATAGACTCTTCAGGGTTTTGTAATGAAGATGAAGACGAGTATGGCTGTGGAACAATACCGCAATTTTATCAAGGTAAATTATATCAAGGTATGTCATATACCTTCGCTGAAGGTATATGCGATAGAGAGATCTATACCATTGAAAATGGCGAAACAGAAAATCAGATCATGTGGAGGACAAAACCCCATGAACCATCCATGTTTGAACTTCGATACGAATATGATCAATCAGGCTTCTACTATAGAAATAGTAGAGATGATATAAATTTTGGTTATAGCAAAACTTGTAAAGAAACCAATCAGCTTGAAGATATAGATATTACATATATCCCAAAATTAAATCGTATAAAACGTTTTACAGCTATAGATGATATTATTCACTCAAAAAACTACCTTGATTGTCCCATCCCTGTTCCAGAGATATATGAGCTGATAGAAAATTATCAAAATTTTACATTTGATACATTCATACGTTTGAAGATAAGCGAAGATATTGCAGAAGATTTGTTCGATAAATCGGCAAAGAACAATAGCTTTATACACGTGGATTTTATGTACATCACTGGATTAAACGGACTTCATAATTTAGAAATATTTAATGATAAAGAAGTGTTTAGTAGTTTAAAGGAGCTACGTATCGAAGAAAGTGAAGTACTACCTCAAAAAATTGAGCAGCTGAAAAAATATAGTAATAACTTTAAATTGGTTATCTATAAATAGGTTTATGAGGGCTAAATTGATATTTTTAATATTAGATGTGCATTATCAAACAGACGTGGTACAAAAGCTGGACAGCGCTAAAGTAGCGGGCATACGTTTTCAAGGTATAGAGACTAATGAGATATTAAGTGAGCATACTGTCAACGTGAATAATGTTGCGCCATATGAGTCAGGGCAATTTTATAAAAGAGAAATGCCTTGCTTACTGGCTTTGATTAACCAGATTGACGAACCTTTTGATGCAATTATCATCGACGGCTATGTATTTTTAGATGGTGTTAGTAAAGCAGGATTGGGTAAGTATTTATATGATAATCTTGCTAATAAAAAGCCTATCATCGGTATCGCTAAAAATCATTTTTATGACATTACAGAAGACTATGCTGTTTGGAGAGGAATAAGTAAGCACCCACTATATGTAACTAGTATTGGTATAGAAATCACGAAGGCTAAAGAGATGGTAAGTAGGATGGATGGCGAACATAGAATGCCGAAAATGGTTACTTACGTAGATAAACTAGGCCGTGTCATCAATTAGAACATTTATACCTATTGAAATAAATTCCCCTACAGCCATACCCTCACTAGATAACAGCCCTTATTCCCATAACGGGCGTTATGGTAAATAAACCTCGCCGCCTACCAATTCATATAAATTACGAATAACTTCAAGGCATTAAAAAAGAGATACCGTAGCATCTCTTTTTTTAAATACATCAGACATATTATCTTAGTGATGCTCACCCGGTAAAATTCTAGCAAAGGCACGCTGAGCAAGGTTTGGTTTTTTATTGCTAGTCAATCCAGCACGAGTACTTGGAAAAATACGATAACCCATCGATTGAATACCAACGTTAATGGCTGGTGCTAATGAATAAGTCGCCGACGCAAATTTGCCCATGTTACTGGCAATACTGTTTGGTTTATGGACAATCGCTTTGGCAACCATCATCGCCGCTTCATCAGGCATCAGCGCAGGCATGTAGCGGTATAACTTAGTTGGCTCAATCATCGGCGTACGCACCAACGGCATGAAGATATTGGTAATCGTAACATTATCGCCTTTTACTTCAGCGGCGAGGCAGCGGCTAAAGGCATCCAATGCTGATTTCGAGGCGACATAAGCGGCAAAACGCGGGCTGTTAGCTAGGACACCAATCGATGAGATATTTACAATTTGACCAGTCTGGCGCTCGATCATGGTCGGCAAAAATCCAAGCACTATTTTAACCGCACCAAAGTAATTGATATCCATGGTACGCTCAAAATCATGGAAGCGATCTATAGACTCGTGAACCGAGCGACGAATTGAGCGACCCGCATTATTGACCAGGACATCAACATGACCAAAATCTGCTAAAATTTGCGTGCTGACTTTTTCGATATCATCCATATTGGTCAAATCACAAGGGTAATAACTGGCCTTACCACCAAGCTCCTCAATACTTTCTTTGACTATTTTTAGCTTATCTTCGGTACGGGCCAGCAAAATAACATGAGCACCGCATTCACTTAGTAAAAACGCCGTTCGTTCGCCAATTCCGCTTGAGGCACCAGTAATGATAATATTTTTATCTTTGACCACTTTGCTGATTGCTTTTTTTGAGGGATTGGCCATAAAAAATCCTTTTAAAATTAGACTTTCGTTAATATTTGTCTAAATCATAGCAAAGAAATATAGAGTAAAGGGAATAAATCAGCAATAAAAACACTTTAACTTGATGGATACTTTTATTTGCTGAGTTATTGAACAATTTATGTTCGGCAAGTGACTTTCACTGACTATTCATGAGCATGTAAAAAATCTTCGACGACGCGAAACTGTCCGGCGGTACTCTCTTCACCGTACATGGCTTGGCGAAAGGCGTTGGAATTGGGAATGCCTGTGGTGTACCAAGCAATGTGCTTACGCGCGATTCGGCAACCTGAGTATTCACCATAGAAATCATATAGCTCTTGCAAATGCGCCAACACAATCTCTTTTATCTCCCCAACGCTTGGCGGCGCAAGCATTTCTCCTGAGCGTAAAAAATACTCAATATCACGAAATATCCAAGGCTGACCTTGTGCGGCTCGCCCTATCATTACCGCGTCACAGCCCGTTAGTTCATAGACTCGCTGGGCTTTTTGCGCGCTATCGATATCGCCATTGGCAATGACGGGAATGCTGATGCTTTCTTTGACCTCACGAATCAGCTCATAACGGGCCTCGCCGGTATACATGTCCTCACGCGTTCGGCCATGAATGGCAATTGCGGCAATACCTGCCTGCTCAGCGCGCTTGGCCACACGCAAGATATTTTCACGACCATTTTCAAACCCCAATCGTGTTTTTAATGTCACAGGTGCATCGACCGCTCCCACAGCAGCATCTAATAATCGCGCCACCAAATCTTCATCTTGTAACAACGCCGACCCCGCCAGCTTACGACAGACTTTTTTGGCAGGACAACCCATATTGATATCAATGATTTGTGCGCCATTATCAATCTGATAGCGGGCGGCTTCTGCCAATTTGTCAGGCTCTGCACCTGCTATTTGTGCAGAAATGGGCGCTATTTCGTTATCAAAATTGGCACGATAAAGGGATTTTTTGCGCGCGTAAAGTGCGGTATCAGCGATAATCATCTCGCTGACCGCATGCCCTGCACCAAACGACTTACACAATCTGCGAAATGGATTGTCGGTGACGCCTGCCATTGGCGCGACCATTAGACGGTTTTCAATCGTCAAGCCACCAATGGCCAACGGCTGTAATAAAGGATGGCCAGACGCTTGCGAAGACGAAAGTAACACTGGAGAATCAATAGGCATAAATGACGGCTTGTTGTTAATTGAAATAAGTCAAGGAAAACAAGCCGTTATTCTAAGGATTCGTACGCATATTGCAAGTTATTCAACCAATCATTTATTCAGCGCTCGTTAATAGCAAGGCGATTATTTATCAAATACACTGCCTTGCTCAAGCGTAATATCATCATCGTGAGCTTGCATTCGCCACGGTAAGATATCGGGCGAAACATTGATGAAGTGTAAATATTTTTCGAATTGATCGACAATATCGTTAATCACCGATTCTGGTTGATAACCATACAAATCATAAGTTTGACCGCCGCGGCGTAGATACACTTCGGCACGGTAATGACGTTCTTGTGGCAGTTTGTTGGCCATATCTTCCGTATAGTAGTCAGGAAGCTTGTTTTCTGACAAGCGAACTTCGTACCAGAATTCAACGTTGTCGCCGCCACGCAATTCGAACACCACGCGATCATTCACCTCATCATAATTCACTTCAGGCAACCAGCCAGTTTCAGTAAACTTCTCTGCAACCTCGTTCATCGATGATAAAACCGTGCCTTTAATATAACCGAGAACTTTTTCACGTGTGGGCTGCTGGGTCATGTAATCAATCCGGTCGCGCCAAGCATCTAGTTTTAACAGATGCGGCGGCAAGTGATTATCATTGGCCAAGCTCTGGTTGCGATGGCCTTCGATACGCAGCGCTTGCCACATACCAAACATGGCTAGCATCATAATAATGGCAAATGGTAGCGCACTGACGATAGCCGCTGTTTGCAGCGCCGTTAACCCTCCTGCTAATAACAGCGCCGAGGCCACCGCTCCTTCGGTTACCACCCAAAACGTGCGTTGCCACCACGGCGTGTCACTACGACCACCAGCAGCAAGCGAATCAATCACCAATGACCCTGAGTCTGACGAGGTCACAAAGAAAGTAATAATCAACAATACAGCAAGCGATGACACAATTTGCGTCAACGGCAGATTCTCTAGGAGTTTGAATAACGCAATCGCTTGGTTGCCTTGGACATCCTCAATCAAAGAGTTGTAACCATCAACCATTATCATATGAAGCGCAGTATCGCCAAGGACCGCAAACCAAAAAAAGGTGAAAATCGTAGGCACTAACATGACGCCCATAATAAATTCACGAATGGTACGACCGCGGCTAATCTTGGCAATAAACAACCCAACAAAAGGCGCCCAAGAAATGGTCCATGCAAATATAAATAAGGTCCAGTTACCAATCCAATCACTTGACTGATAGGCTTGTAAACTAAAGGTACGTTCGACGATGTTGCCAAGATAGCTGCCGGTATTTTCCATAAAAGCATTAAGAATGAAAACGGTCGGGCCAACGATAAATACGAACAACATCAGCGCTGTGGCGATGCCCATATTTAACATAGACAGACGCTTTACGCCTTTGTCCATTCCCGCCAGCACTGATATCAATGCAGCGCCCGTTATCAGTACAATGGCAATCACTTGAACTTTACTATTTACGGGAATGACATTGGGTAATAAATAATTCAATCCAGCATTGATCTGCGAAACAGAAATACCCAAACTGGTGGCCAAACCAAACAGTGTTCCCAATATGGCAAACACATCCACAGCATGACCAATAGGACCATGAATTTTGTCACCGATTAGCGGATATAACGTCGAGCGCATGGACAGCGGCAAACCATGACGAAAAGCAAAGTAAGCCAATGTTAAAGCCACGACGGCGTTAATAGCCCAAATATGAAAACCCCAGTGGAAATAAGCAATTTGCATCGCCTCTTTTGCTGCTGCAATCGTCTGCGGCTCGGATAATGGCGGGCTAGCAAAGTGGATGACGGGCTCAGCCACCCCGTAAAACAGTAAGGCAATCCCATAGCCTGCCGAGAACAACATCGCGAACCACTCAAGGAACTTATATTCGGGCTCTGCATGGTCAGGGCCTAGTTTAATATTGCCATAAGGTGAAAAGGCAATCGCCACCACAAACAACAAAAACGATGCCGTTGCCAGCATATAAAACCAGCCAAACTTTTGAGTGGTAAAGCTCAACACTTCCCCAAATAATGCGCCAGCCGCCTCTGGGTTGATCGACGTAGCAACCACCAGTAATAACATGATGACCGCTGTTGGTATAAACACTGGTAGTAAAATGGTGGAACGCGGTAATTTACTCATAAAAACTTCTCAAAGAAATCATAACTTTAAATAGATATGCAATATCTGTTATATAAAATTTATTTTTTCAAACGAATTTTTCAAATAACACAAAAATACGGATATGATTCAGATTTATCAACCCTGATAAACAAACAATATCGATTCCTCTCAAAAAAAGGCAACCTTTTAGCTGCCTTTTTCTTATTAAATGATGAACGGTTTATTTATCAAACACACTGCCCTGCTCTAGGGTAATATCATCATCGTGTGCTTGCATTCGCCATGGCAAAATATCCGGCGAAACATTGACAAAATGCAGATATTTTTCAAACTGATCAATGATGTCATTGATGACCGAAGCCGACTGATAACCGTATAAATCATAGGTTTGACCGCCACGGCGCAAGTAAACCTCAGCGCGGTAATGATGCTCTTGCGGCAGTTTACTTGCCATATCTTCAGTATAGTAGTCAGGAAGCTCGTTTTCAGATAAGCGAACTTCATACCAAAACTCAACATTATCGCCGCCACTTCTTAACTCAAGCACGACCCGCTCATTTAACTCATCATAGTTCACTTCTGGTAACCAGCCTGTTTCGGCAAACTTCTCTGCAACTTCCTGCATAGACGATAAAACGGTTCCTTTAATATAACCAAGAACTTTTTCACGCGTTGGCTGCTGAGTCATGTAATCAATACGGTCACGCCAAGCGTCTAGCTTCAATAGATGCGGCGGTAAGTGGTTGTCGTTGGCTAAACTTTGATTGCGATGACCCTCAATACGAAGCGCTCGCCACATACCAAATATCGAAATTAATATAATAATCGCAAACGGTAAGGCACTGACAATGGCCGCTGTTTGCAGAGCCGTCAGACCACCTGCAATAAGCAAGGCTGCCGCAACCGCTCCTTCAGTTGCTACCCAAAATGTCCGTTGCCACCAAGGCGTATCGCTTCGGCCACCTGCTGCGAGCGAATCGATCACCAATGACCCTGAATCCGACGACGTCACAAAAAAGGTAATAATCAATAGTACCGTTAATGAGGAAACGATTTGGGTAAATGGCAATCTCTCTAACAGTTTAAATAAAGCAATCGCTTGGTCATTTTGCACTTCAGTAATGAGCGTCTCATAACCATCAACCATAATCATATGAAGGGCTGTATCACCAAATACCGAAAACCAAAAGAAGGTGAATAAGGTCGGTACGAGCATGACGCCCAATACAAACTCACGAATGGTACGACCGCGGCTGATTTTGGCAATAAACAAACCGACAAAAGGCGCCCATGCAATCGTCCATGCAAAGATGAATAGCGTCCAGCTACCGATCCAATCACTCGATTGATAAGCTTGTAAACTAAAAGTACGCTCAACGATATTACCTAGATAGCTGCCTGTATTTTCCATAAAAGCATTTAAAATAAATATTGTCGGTCCAACAATGAATACAAATAGCATCAAAGCAGTGGCTAACACCATATTTAAAATAGACAGCCGTTTTACACCTTTATCCATTCCCGCCAGCACTGAGACTAACGCCGCCGCGGTGACCAACGCAATAACAATCACTTGAACGGTTGTATTAACCGGTATCAGCTCGGGCAATAAATAGTTTAAGCCTGCGTTAATCTGTGCCACCGATAGGCCCAAACTGGTGGCGATACCGAACATTGTGCCTACAATTGCAAACACATCAACGGTATGACCAATAGGACCATGGATTTTGTCACCGATTATTGGATACAGCGTCGAGCGCACCGATAGCGGCAACCCGTGGCGAAAAGAAAAATACGCCAGCGATATACCTACCACACCATATATCGCCCAAATATGAAAACCCCAGTGAAAATAGGCAATTTGCATGGCTTCTTTTGCGGCGGCAATCGTCTGCGGTTCTGATAGCGGGGGACTGGCAAAATGAATGACAGGCTCAGCTACCCCGTAGAATAACAGGGCAATCCCATAGCCTGCTGAAAACAACATCGCAAACCATTCAAGGAATTTATACTCAGCCTCCGCATGGTCAGGACCTAGCTTAATGCTACCGTAAGGCGAAAACGCTAAGGCAACAATAAACATGAGAAAGATGGCGACTGCCAACATATAAAACCAACCGAAAGTCTCGGTAATGAAAGCCAGAACAGTGCTAAACAATTCACCAGCAGCGGCAGGATTGACGGCAGTGCCAATAACCAACAGCAGCATAATGACCGCTGCAGGTACAAATACTGGCAACAGAATGGTGGATTTGGATGAGTGATGATTCATAAAAGGGGTCTCATAATAGTGAGAAAAATGCCAATAAATTTTCAAAGCATGCCAATAAAAAATGGAGAAATAAAAGGCATGCAAATAATAAGATGGTTGATTTTTAACACATTAATGGCTCAAACCCTAGTATCTTATCTAAGACGTAACATTACTTTAACGCTTGTTACACCACCATTACCTAAAACTAAAAAAGGCAACTTGTTGGTTGCCTTTTTATCATTATAAGAAAAACAAATTACTATGAACTTTTTTATTAGGAAAACTCATGGTAAATAGGAGAGTTAAACATCAATAAGCGCTGCTAACTGCTTGGCTTGCTCTGCTAACTCTTGTTGATCCGCCATTTCAACGGCATGTTTCCCTAACTCATGAATGTTTGATGGAATCAGATGAACGTGATAATGAAAGACAGTCTGTCCTGCCTCTGAGCCATTTAATTGCATTTGAATAATGCCCTCACGCTCAAATACTTGACGTTGAGCTTGCATGATTTTTTTGGCAGTCATAAGTACTGCTGCGGCGTATTCCGGCTCAAGATCAGCTAAATCAATGGTTTTTTGCTTAGGGATCACCAACACATGGCCTTTGGCTTGTGGCATGATATCCATAAAGGCCAAAGTTTTATCATCTTCAAAAACCTTATGATAGGGAATATCACCGTTAAGCATTTTGGCAAAGATATTATTGTCGTCGTATTTTGTTTGGTTGTCTTGACTCATTTTTTTTCCTTAATCAGCTATTAGTCATTGGTTGCCAGCAATTAATGAACCACCTATTGGTATTAAAGGGTAAATATCTCAGCAAATATAGTGGACGAAATATTGACTCAGTACAAGTAGGGAATAAATTAAGAGCCAATTTCAGCCTTAGTTCAGCCTTAGTTCAGCATAAAGCAATCTGTAAGCGTTTTGATTAATTTATTGGCGAGTCATGCGCTTTAAATGTTATATTAATCTTCTATTTTAATCACCCTACGTTTATGGATTTGACTGCCTTGCCAACTCAATCATCAGATAACCACCCTTATTCAAAACCTTATAATATAGCAGTGCCATCTGCATCTGCTTCTATATCAAATGCTATATCAGAGCCAGTTAGCACTGACGTTGACAGTGTTAACGCTGAAGCTCGTACGCAAACCATCGAGCCAAACGCCATCATCTTAGCTGAAGCACTAACCGATAAGGCCATTATCTGGCGTATTCATAATTGTAAAATTAGTAAAAAAACTGTCACGCAAGACCTGCCGCTGCCCTTTTTATATCATTACGACAGCTTAGATGACAATATCAAACAAACCTATCCATTAACGCCTCCGTTGCTTGCACAGTTTAATCATCCAATGACGGCTGATGAGGCGGCGAAACTTATTGGTATTGATAAAGCGCTCATAGCTAGCCCTTGGCATGTCAAGATAATTGGCTCGTTAGTGGTGTTTAGTGAAGCGCTGCAATTGGCCGTACGCTTGCATTGGACCAATACTGGTAAAGAAACCGAGCAAATTTATACCAAGGATGAAGCGGATGCGCTCATTGCAGCGTTTAAAGACTGGCAGTTTTTTGGTCGCGTTGATGTCCTTTATAAAAACGATAAGCAGGCGTTAATTAGTATTGATGAACACGCTGAAGGCAACAATCAAATACTGACTATCAATGCCAGTGCTGACTATCAGTTCTTGCCAGCAACCCACGCTTTGGCGGTCATCGCCGAACTTGAAGCCGATAAAGGCGAGTTACCTTGGTTCGAGACCGCTATTTTAGAGCGTCTTGCTTAAATATTGACCCTCAAGTTTTTATGATTTTTGGTTAATAATTTTTAGTTACTCATATCTAATGGTATGGTAACGCCCTAGTATTATTCACTAGTACTCACTTAGCATAAAAAGCACACTATCAGTATGACAGCGGATGCTGCACACGTTCATAAATCTCGCTTATTTGTAAGGAATATCACATGGATTATCGCTCAAAAACTTCTACTGGCGGTCGTAATATGGCAGGCGCGCGTGCCCTATGGCGTGCGACGGGTATGACGGATGGCGACTTTGGCAAACCGATTATTGCGATTGCCAACTCCTTTACGCAGTTTGTACCGGGCCATGTGCATCTAAAAGACTTGGGACAATTGGTTGCGCGTGAGATTGAAAAAGCGGGCGGCGTCGCAAAAGAGTTTAATACCATTGCGGTTGATGATGGTATTGCCATGGGTCATAGCGGGATGTTGTATTCATTACCAAGTCGCGACTTGATTGCCGACTCTGTTGAATACATGGTCAATGCTCACTGTGCCGATGCCCTAGTTTGTATTTCTAACTGCGATAAAATCACCCCAGGAATGCTAATGGCAGCCATGCGCCTCAACATTCCAGTGGTCTTTATTTCAGGTGGCCCGATGGAAGCCGGTAAAATTATCGCCAGTACCGTAGCTCACAGCCATAATAATGACGGCGAAAGTGATGCTCAAGGCATAGACAGCAAAGGCAATGCCATCCGTAAGCTCGACCTCGTCGATGCGATGATGGATGCCGCTGATGATAATATCAGCGATGAAGATGTACTAGCGATTGAAAGCTCAGCTTGCCCAACTTGTGGCTCGTGCTCTGGCATGTTTACCGCCAACTCGATGAACTGCTTGACTGAAGCATTAGGATTGGCACTGCCGGGAAATGGCTCGCTATTAGCCACGCATTCACTCCGTCGTGAGCTATTTTTAGAAGCCGGTCGTACTATCGTGTCATTGGCTAAACGTCGCTATGAACAAGATGATGACTCGGTATTACCGCGCTCTATCGCCACCAAAGCAGCATTTGAAAACGCGATGACTTTAGATATTGCCATGGGCGGCTCGACCAATACCATTTTGCATCTACTTGCTGCCGCTAATGAAGCAGAAGTCGACTTTAAGATGCACGACATTGACCGTTTAAGTCGCGGTGTTCCTTGTCTTGCAAAAGTAGCGCCTGCTTCACAGAAATATCATATGGAAGATGTGCACCGTGCGGGCGGGGTCTTTGCGCTGTTAGCAGAGCTTGACCGTGCTGGTTTGCTCCATACCGATTCGCCGACTATCCATAGTGAGACGATGCGCGAGGCCATAGATAAATGGGATATCATGAATCCTGATAATCTCGAAGCACGTGCAAGATACCTTGCTGCTCCGGGTGGTATTCGTACCACACAAGCATTTTCTCAATCAAAAGAATGGTCAAATCTTGATGTCAACCGTGAGTCAGGTTGTATTCGTAGCGCGAATCATGCCTACACTCAAGACGGCGGCTTAGCAGTCCTTTATGGTAATATCGCTGAGCGTGGCTGTGTGGTCAAAACTGCTGGCGTCGATGAGAGCATCTTAGTCTTTACTGGACGCGCTCGTATTTTCGAATCGCAAGATGATGCTGTAGCCGCTGTGCTCGACGACCAAATTGTGGCAGGCGATGTGGTTATCATCCGTTACGAAGGACCAAAGGGCGGCCCTGGAATGCAAGAGATGCTTTATCCAACCACCTATCTTAAATCCAAAGGCTTGGGTAAAGCGTGTGCGCTGCTGACAGATGGTCGCTTCTCTGGCGGAACATCAGGGTTATCCATTGGTCATGCCAGTCCAGAAGCTGCTGAAGGCGGCGCGATTGGTTTGGTTCAGGAAGGCGATACTATCCATATTGATATTCCGAACCGTACCATTAATATGCAGGTCAGCGATGCAGAGCTTGCCGCCCGCCGCGAAGAAATGGAAGCGCGTGGACGTGATGCATGGAAGCCAGTCAGCCGTGAGCGTCATGTTTCTCCTGCCCTGCGTGCTTATGCGGCAATGACTACCAGTGCTGATACAGGTGCCGTTCGTGATGTCAGCCAAGTTGAGCGTTAAATAAGCCCGTAAACGCGATTTCTTAAGAATAGTCTTAAAGAATTATCCAAAGCCTGCGCTATGCAGGCTTTTTTTCACCAAAAAACAACGCAGCTGCTATTCTGATAACGTTTTTTTTCGGTATTAAAAGGTATTTACCGTCATCATTAACAACCATTAGTCCTCTTCCAATTTTACCTTTTAAACTAAAAAAAATAGCGTGCACCAAACTTATGATTGAAAACTATAATTTATTCTTATTGGTCTGCGGTATTGCCTTTTTATTTGGCGCCCTATTTCCTATTATTTTTAAACGCACGCCCATCTCATTACCTATGTTGCAAGTAAGCTTTGGTTTACTCATGGGCTACTTATGGACCAGTTTATCTTTTTTAAATCCTATGGATAATGGATTTATTATCGAAAAACTGACCGAGATTGTGGTGTTGGTCTCTTTGGTCGGTGCAGGTATTAAAATCGACACCGATTTATCGTGGCACTTATGGCGTCCAACCGTCCGTTTACTACTTATCACCATGCCAATTGGTATTTTTGTCATGGCAGCATTGGGACATTATGCTTTCGGTTTGACACTGGGCGCTGCCATTTTACTCGGCGCAGTTCTTGCTCCAACCGATCCTGTATTGGCCTCTAGCATCCAAGTTGGACCGCCTAACACAGGCGGCGAAGATACGCCCCGCTTTATCTTAACGTCAGAAGCAGGATTAAATGATGGTTTGGCATTTCCATTCGTCTATCTTGCGATTAAGATAGCAGAAGCCTACAGCGGCGGCCAGCAATTCACAGGTGAGATGCTGTGGTCATGGTTTACTCATGATGTGATATGGAAAATTGGTGCAGGATTGGTGGTTGGGATTGTTGTTGGTAAAGTGCTAGCAAAATTGGTCTTTTCAAAATACAGCCGTCACACGACTATCTCTCAAGGATATGTTGTGATTGCCCTTACCTTACTGGCGTATGGTCTAGCAGAGTATGTCCACAGTTATGGCTTCATTGCGGTCTTTGTCGCCGCCTTTGCTTTTCGCCGCTCAGAGCGTGAACACAGTTACCATCAAAAACTGCATGATTTCGCTGAGCAGTCAGAAGGTTTATTGATGTCATTGGTTCTAGTGGTTTTTGGAATGTTTTTAGGACAAGGGTTGCAAGCTGGAGTCGAGCTAACATGGCGTGTCTATATTGTTAGCTTCACCTTTTTATTGTTGATTCGACCCATTGGCGGGTTTGTTGCTCTTTCAGGATTAAAGTTGCCATATACTGAAAAATATGCAATTTCCGCCTTAGGGATTCGCGGTATCGGCACCTTATACTATCTATCTTATGCGCTTAATCAAGGCTTCTTTAATGAGGTAGATGCCGTTAAACTTTGGATAGTATGCTCAATTGTTATTTTAGCCTCTATCTTTATTCACGGTTTAATTTCTCCAAGGCTGCTTAATATGACACCCAACAAGCCGCGCCAAAGATAATTGCTAATATCGAGCGCATACATCAATGCTTTTGCCACTTATCCTTCTGGTCTCTGTACTTATACCATTCACGTTGGTAGTAAATTTATTGATGTTCGCTCATAATTAACCACTATTATATTTCAGTTTCAATCAAGCCTAATACTGCTTCCGTTAGCGCAAATTGACGGACGTCATTGAGCATCGTCACATCAAAGTTATGAATAAAAGCAAACGACAATTGCCGTGCAGGATCACACCAAGCAACCGAGCCGTTATAGCCCATGTGACCAAAACCTTGCGCGCTATTATTGTCATCTTCGCTGTGACAAATACTAAATCTGCGATGATAGCCCAATCGCCAGTTCATTTTTGCGGGCATCACCGCATCCATACCTGTGACTTGCGGGGTTGATAGCTGTTTAAACGTTGCTGAGTTAATCAATGTTTGTCCCTGCCATCTGCCGCCATTGGCCAGCATGGCATAAATAGTCGCTAATGCTTGCGCTGATGCCACGCCATTTGCAGCGGGAATGATGGCTTGTAGCGTCCGATTATCGTAATAATCAATAGGTTGTCTATTAGCCAATACAAGGGCTGATTTATAATTTTTTAGATTAAGCTGACTATTATTAAAGTATAAGCGGTTGATGGTCGCCGTATCTAGATTTGGCATGTCATTTATCACTTTATCCTCAGCGCCATTTGCTGCTGTAATAACGACTTGATCGGTAGCGGTCTTTTTTTGCCAACAAGCATAGCTTGGTAATTTTGTATAAGTATGCAAAGTATGTGCAGAGTCCGCTCTTAAAACCGGTTTGTTACGACGAGGGCGCGCTTGCAATTGCTCTTGATTGCTTCCTTGCTCTGCTCCCTGTTCTGCTATTTCAAAATATTTAACCAAATGGGCGACTTCATTTACCTTATCGTCTGGCATCCCAAAGTAACAGCTGTCTGCAATTCCGAGAGGCTCGGTTAAATAATGACGCAATGCATCGGCTAATGGCATATCCGTAACGGCTTCTATCACGCCACCTAATACCCAACCATAAACCAGGGCACTATAAGCGCTTTCATATAGCTTGCGCTCTTCAGGAGCCGTTATTGGCATGGCGGCAACTTTTTCTAACATAAGATGCCAATTAAGCACCGTTTCATTGTCGACATCGATACTTTGAATTGAAAATAAATTCGCTTGGTGCGACATGACACTACGCAGCGTAATCTGCTCTTTTCCATTTGCGGCAAAAGCGGGCCAATAATCGGCAATCGGTCGGTCATAATCGAGTATTTGCTGTGAGACCAATATATGCACCAATGTCGCTAACACCCCTTTCCCCGTTGAAAAATTCAGCGACAAGGTATCAGGGCTCCATGATAAATTTGCACGTGCCATTCCCACACTGGCTCTAGCGACACATTGTCCTGCTTGATAAACCACCAAGGCACCACCCGCTGGCGTGTCATCAAGTTGCAAATCCGTTAATAGCTGTTGTAATCGTTGCTGAATGACAGGATTAATGGACTCAACAGATTCATTAGCATTTCGATTATTGGTTTTTTCATTCTCATTATTTTTTATCATTGCTTACTCGCTCTACTTATAAAAAATGCTTCTTAGTTCTAAAAAATTGCTCACGTGCAAAATTTACTCATAAAAAAGGCAACCTATTGGTCGCCTTTTTGTTGAATGTCGCTAATATCTAGTGCGTACAGCTTACCGTCCATATTTTAGTATGATAACAGTTTAGCGAGGAACCAATAAGCGATTATGAACCTCTTCTTCCAGCTTCGTCAAACCATGACTACGGCCACGCTCCATTGCGGTATCCATTTTACGACCGCGTAGCCAGCCCGCCCGTAACGCCACAGCTGCGCCAGCGCGATTACCTGTGCCACAGTGTAAGACGGTTTTTTTACCATGGTACTGACGTAAAATATTATCAAACGCCAATATATTTAGCTGCTTTAAGTCTTTAGCGCCGCTGATAGGCAGCTGCTCATAATGCATGCCAGCGCTTTCTACCGCCGCTCTTTCATCAAAACTTAGCTCGTCATCTGGCTGTAAATTAAGCACCAACTCAACGCCAGCAGCCGCTAAAGCAGCTACTTTCTCTTCATCGAGTGCGCCGCAAACAATGGTATTATCATCAGGACGAAAATAAGGCTCAACAATATTTTCTAACTTGATACCATTATCTACCGTGCTCGCATCGTTTTGATCGTTATTAGCGTTTTGCTCATCAACCGCAGTTTGATTTATCGTAGCTGAGTTATTAGGCTCAGCTTCGCTTGTCGTATTTTCATGTAAAGTCATAATGAATAACTGGTTGGTAAAATATAAAGGTTAAAAATATGGCGAAATCTATTGATTTTCGCCTTGCAGTTTAATCACACCAGCAAGATGTGGCTTGTCATTCTTTGCGCTAAACAAGCCAAATTCACAAGTATCGGTTGGGCTCTGTAACTGCGCTACCGGCTCAGCGATCAGCTCCACTTCAGCTGGTAAAAAGATAGGAAGCTTAAATGCTACATCAACGGTGCAAGCATCAGGCAGCTCGTCCATCAATGCTAGGCACTTTGCCTTTGACCACATGCCATGAGCGATGGCTTTTGGAAAACCAAATGCACGTGCCGAAAGTGGATGAAGGTGAATAAGGTTAAAGTCCCCTGACACAAACGCATAACGACGACCGATATCTTCTGGTACTTCAAAAATACTGTGCACACCTTCTTCATTGACCAGAGGCTTAACGGTCACTGGACGCGGTGTACTTTTTTTATTTTTACTGCTGGCAGGTTTTTTGCTACGTGATAAATAAGTAGAAGTGCCTTCCCAAATAACCTCGTCGTCTGACTTAACGGTGGTGACAAAATCAAACTGCTGACCTTGCGCATGGTCGCGCAGATTACCAAATTTTACTGCCATAGCAACCGTTTCACGCTCACCGATAGGACGATACTGTGTCACACTATTATCCACGTGTACCAACCCTAGCATGGCAAATGGAAACGGCTCTTTAACCATCATATTCATCTGCAATGTCTGAGATAACACAGAAAAATAGGTAATCGGCACTTTGCCGTTGTCAGCGAAACCACAAATTTGACGATAATCATCAAGATTGCTTTGGTCGATGTGCAAATCGTCGACATAGTATGTCGCTTGTGGCAACTGATCGCGGCTGACCTTATCGCTATTACCAATAGGCAATAAACTCTTGACGATGTTGGCATAGGTGGTGTGCGCTTTTGGCAACGCATCATAATGTTTGTCTGACATAATAAATCCTAGATGGGGGTTGAGCTAAATGGGGCTTAAATAAGTTTTCCGGCTACATTTAAAATGCTATGCACTCGTTTGTGGGCTTGTTAACACTTGCTTTGATTCATACCTGTTTTTATCATAAAAAAGCCACCCTCGGGCAGCTTTATTACAATTTATCAGCAATTTTTTCGTAAGCATATGTGAGGTAAATTTAAAAATCTCGTAAATATCACCTACTTAATACAGGCTTACTTGATACTATATCGTTATTTATCAAAATAGTTCTTCATCAAGCAATATTTTGCCTCTATTTTATCGATTATGCACCCAATAAGCTTTGACCACAAACGCGTACGATATTGCCGTTTAGTCCGCCAGAAGCTGGTGAGGCAAGCCATGCAATGGTCTCAGCCACGTCTATTGGCAAGCCGCCTTGGCTCATTGAATTCATTCGACGACCGGCTTCACGAATAGCAAATGGGATTGCTTCGGTCATTTGTGTTTCGATAAACCCTGGCGCCACAGCGTTGATTGTCATACCTTTATTTTTGTAGCTGTCTTCTAATTGTTTAGCCGTTGCATTGACCAAACCAATGACACCAGCTTTCGAGGTGGCATAGTTACTTTGGCCTAAGTTACCAGCAATTCCTGAGATTGATGATACGCAGACGATACGAGCATTGTCTTTTAGTACGTCATTATCAAGCAAATAGCGGTTCAGCTTGGCAATACTGCCCAAGTTGATGTTGATAACCATGTCCCACTTTTTCTCGTCCATTTTTGCCAATGTTTTATCACGTGTCACGCCAGCATTGTGAATGATTGCATCTAAACCGCCGCGCTTTTGCGCCGCCTCTGCAATCTCTTTGCCCGCATCTTCACTGGTGATATCGACAGTTAAAACAGAGCCACTGATTTCGCTCGCGACTTTTTGCAAGTCTGCTTGCTGCTGTGGTACATCTAGACAGATAACGTGAGCGCCTTCGCGCGCCAAAACACGAGCGATGGCTTCACCAATACCGCGACTTGCGCCAGTCACCAGCATGGTTTTGCCGCCTAAAGGCTGGGTCCAATCGACATCAACGTTCGCGCCATTGCTGACTCGTACAACCTGTCCTGATACATAAGCTGAGCGCGCTGACGCAAAGAAGCGTAACGTTGAATCTAGATTTCTTTCAGCGCCTTCTGCTACGTAGATAAGCTGGGCGGTGATACCGCGCTTAAACTCTTTTCCAACAGACTTCACAAAACCTTCAAGCGAGCGCTGAGCCAATGCCGCTTCAATATCCGTTAGCTCTTCTGGCGGACGACCGATGACGATAACACGACCTGATTTTTCTACGCGGCGCGCCACCGCATGAAAGAATTCATACACTTGTTTGAGCTCGTCAGCATTACGAATATTGCTAGCATCAAACAACAAGACTTTAAATTTGTCATCGCCGCCCGTATTGGCTTTTGCTTTCACGCCAGCATCAGCCAGCGCATCTTTTACCGCATCACGGCTATTTACAAACACATCAGCATGTAGATCTGACAAAATACGCGCTACTGATTCACTGATAGCAGTATTGTCACCATTAGCACGACCCACTAATACACTACCACGAACTGATGGCTGACCACTATCAAAACGATCAAGCTCCACTGGCATCGGCAGGCCTAGATTTTTTGCTACTTTTTTACCAATCGTAGACTGTACAAAATCACCATAACGGTCTGACATAATATAATCCTATAGTTAATGAGTAAAATAAAATTCACGAATAAAATAAAATTAGCGAAGAAATAATAGTAAACAAAAAAAATGTGATACGCCTATTATAAAGACGCCTCAACTTTATCATTGATAAAAATTATTAATATTTAGTAAAAGGGTGAAGAACTGCCTTAACTATACACTTCAATGCGAAACAAGTCCAAAAGCCGCTCCTGTCTATCATAATCTGTAGACAAGCCAGTATACAAGATTGCAACTTTTTCTCGCGTTAAAAACACTCAACTTATGCTAAAATCTAACTTATAAGTTATGGCAAATGTATTTATAGATAACAATATATTATCAAAAGCTCAGTTATGCAACGTCATTAATCAACCTAATCAGTATAACCATTACGTATTGATGGTCAGCATTGATTGCATGAGCTTAAAATTAGCGTCACATCGTTTGCTAAAGGGATACAGTAAGTGCGTAAAAAGCGCCTTATGCTAAACTTCTCTGCCATGTACTATGTTTTTCCCTTTTATCTTCTACCCATATTTTTTAAGGATAATATTATGAGTACTAAAAACAATCACCCTGATAGCCCTGTTGTTGAAACTACCGTCGTAAAAGTTGGTGATACCCCAAATACCGATAAGGCGGCTGATGTAGCAACCGCTAAAAAAGCAACAACTGAAGACGCCAATCAGCCTAATGTGTTTGACACGATGGCAAACTCAAAAACGGCTGAGCCAAAAAATACAGACGATAAAACGGCTGACACTGATAAAACAGCTGACACTAAGGCCAACGACGAAAAAACCACAGACACACAAAAAACAGAGGCTAAAAAAGACAGCGCATCTGAAAGCGACTCGAAAGGCAGCCAAAGCGCTACTGCTAATAAAGATAATGGCGCTACTGACGAAGTTAATAAAGCCAATAGCGCGGCAAAAAATGTCGATAAAAACATTAATACGACTGATAAAAAAGATACCAATATTGCGGCTAAAAAAGCGCACAAAACTGGACTTAGCTCAGGTCAGCATCGTGTGGCCATCTTAGGTGGTAACCGTATTCCTTTTGCGCGCTCAAACGGCACATACGCAGATGTTAGCAATACCGATATGCTAACGGCGGCGTTAGACGGCTTGGTTGAGCGCTTTCACTTACAAGATGAGAAAATGGGTGAAGTGGTTGCGGGTGCGGTCATGAAACTGAGCCGTGACATCAACTTAACTCGTGAAGCGACACTAAGCACCGCATTAAACCCACATACTCCCACTTATGATATCTCACAAGCGTGTGGTACGGGCTTACAAGCAACCTTTGCTTCTGCCAATAAAATCGCTCTTGGTATCATCGATTCAGCTATTACTGGTGGGGTTGACACGACCTCTGATGCCCCTATCGCAGTTGGTGATGGCTTACGTAAAGTACTGATCAAATTGGGCGCTGCGAAAGACAACAAACAACGTTTAAAAGCTTTAATGAGTCTAAACCCAAAAGATTTGATCGATTCACCGCAAAATGGTGAGCCACGAACTGGTCTATCAATGGGCGACCATCAGGCGATTACCGCGCTTGAGTGGAACATCAGCCGTGAAGATCAAGACGAGCTTGCCTTCAATAGCCATAAAAATCTAGCGCGCGCTTATGATGAAGGTTTTTTCGACGACCTAATCACACCATATAAAGGTCTGACGCGTGACAACAACTTGCGCCCAGATACCACATTAGACAAGCTTGCTAAATTAAAACCTGTGTTTGGTAAAAAGAACGCCAACCCAACCATGACCGCTGCTAACTCTACGCCGCTAACGGATGGCGCCTCTTGTGTACTATTAGCCAATGATGAATGGGCTCAAGAGCGCGGCCTTAAGCCACTAGCGTATATCGTTCATCAAGAAACGGCTGCTGTTGACTTTATCGGCAAATCTGGCGATAAAGAAGGCTTGCTCATGGCCCCAGCTTATGCAGTACCGCGTATGCTTGAGCGCGCTGGTCTAACGCTGCAAGATTTTGACTTTTATGAAATCCATGAAGCCTTTGCCTCACAAGTACTCTCAACATTGGCTGCTTGGGAAGACGAAAAATTCTGTGAAGAGCGTTTAGGTCTTGATGCGCCACTAGGGTCTATTGATCGTAGCAAACTCAACGTCAATGGTTCATCACTTGCTGCAGGTCATCCATTTGCCGCAACAGGTGGTCGTATTTTAGCCACTGCTGCTAAATTACTGGATCAAAAAGGTTCAGGTCGCGCGCTTATTTCTATCTGCGCCGCTGGCGGTCAAGGTGTGACGTGTATCCTAGAGAAATAATTTATCATTCTGATTAATTAGCCAATAAACAACAGTAATTTTTAAGACGCCCTTTAATCCATTGATTAAAGGGTGTTTTTTTATCTGAATAAAATGCTAAAAATGACTGCAGTAATCAAACACGGCTCATTCATAGCCTTATCAATAAGTGTGCTAAAGTAATAGCCATATAAAGAACAGTCATAATATAGTGTTCTATGAAAAGAATTATCAGGAGTTTACTATGAGCAAGAATTCCTCATCGATTGATCGACAAACTTTAAATACATCAAAGCAGCAAGCGCTGTCAGCACTCGAACAGGACAGTTTTATTACCCGTATGGATAAAGAAGTGTTTGGCGATGAGCTGCGCCGCAGAATGCACCAAGATTTAATTGATAGCTATGATGAAGAGCTTGAAAACGAGATAGACGACTACGTGCGTGACTTCCGTTTTGATGGTCGCGAGTTGAGTGAGCAAGAAAAGCTTGATCGCCGTACCTATTTTGAAGAATTACTGCGGCTGCAACGAGAGCTTATCAAGTTGCAAGACTGGGTGGTTGAATACGGTGAGCGCATCGTCGTGATATTTGAAGGACGTGATTCTGCAGGTAAAGGCGGCGCTATCAAGCGTATTACCCAACGCTTAAACCCGCGTGTTTGCCGCGTCGCTGCCTTACCTGCCCCAACCGAACGCGAGCAGTCGCAGTGGTATTTCCAGCGTTATGTCGCGCATCTTCCTGCCGCTGGTGAGATTGTCTTGTTTGATCGCAGCTGGTATAACCGTGTAGGTGTCGAACGCGTGATGGGGTTTTGTACCGATGCGCAATACGAAGAGTTTTTCCAATCGGTACCTGAATTTGAGCGTATGCTAGTACGTTCAGGCATTCGCTTGGTTAAATATTGGTTTTCGATTACCGATGACGAGCAGCATTCGCGCTTTATGAGCCGAATTCATGACCCTCTTAAACAGTGGAAATTGTCGGCGATGGACTTGCAGTCACGCCGCCGCTGGGAGGATTACACCAAAGCCAAAGAAACCATGTTTGAGCGCACGCATATTCCTGAAGCGCCGTGGTGGGTAGTCGAAGGTAATAATAAAAAACGCGCTCGACTAAACTGTATCGCTCATTTACTTGAGCAAATTCCTTATAAAGAAGTACCGCGAGATGAGGTTGAGTTGCCTGAACGGAAACGCGATGACGAATATTACCGCGAGCCGATTCCTGATGATATGTATGTACCGCCGCGCTATTAACCCAATCCATTTACATATTATTTAAAAAACTGCACGGACAAAAAAGCAGCCTTACATATTTTATAAAGCTGCTTTTTATATGCTTTTGCTGGTATTTATAACAATCCTAATGAATACGATTACTGCTACGCACAAGTACTACATGGTATAAGTCGATTGTAAGCTATCAATCTTACCGGCCAATAAACGCTCAACCTCATTTTTGATTCTTAGCCCAGCAATATCCGTACCTATCTGCACCGCAAAACCTGCTGGACGCCCGCTTTGGCTTTTTGAATTGATCCAAACCACTTTACCGTTCATGGGTAAGCGCTCGCTAGAATTGGGCAAAGTCACGGCAATAAAAACCTCATCACCCAATTTTTGCGTTTTATCAGACGGTACAAATAACGCGCCATTGGTCACAAAAGATAAATAGCTTGCGTATAACGTTTCCATATCTTCAATATGACAGGTTAAAATCCCGCCACGCCCTGGCATTGCCATAGTCCGCTTCCTTTATAAGTGAGGTTTACTTTTTTAATCTAAGTTATAAATAAGCCAATTCTTGCATCAGCTTATCATAAGCGAATTTTTCTTGCACATTTTGTTGTAGGGCAATTTTTGTTTCTTGCAGACTGTTTATAAATGCCTCTAATCCATCTTCAGTAGGTTGATAATTGTTTAGAGACGCTGATAAGTCAATGTCTTTTTGCAGGGCATCGAGCCCCAAGCATTCACGGCGCAAGTCTACGAGCATTAGCTCAGACAATTGGATAAATTCACTGATATTCAACTGGGTTTGCCAATAATCACTCGCCGCCACGCTACTGCGTTTGCCGCTACATAACGCTTGCCACGTTGTTAGCCATAGCGCGCGCTTGCTATACCAAGGCGCTTGCGCAAGAGCGACCGCTGCTAAAGGCGCGCCATTTGCCAACTGTATCAGCTGCTCAATGGCCGCCGTGCTAACTGCTTCACGATTGACCGTACTACCAAGTGCTTGAGTGACATAATCAATTGAAACAGCCGGATCAATCGTTTGCAATGCCAACTGCTGGACGCGGCTTTTAATGGTTGGTAAGAGCTGTGCCGGACTGTCGCTGATTAGAAATAAATGCACTTGCGCTTGCGGCTCTTCCAAGGTTTTAAGCAGCGCATTAGCAGCTGCAACCGTCATCTGCTCTGCATAATCTAGCACACAAATCCGCATGCCCTGACCACCTTGATAAATAAATGGTTGTAAAGCACGAATATCATCAACCTTTACTTTTAACACAGTATTACTGTCAGCTTTAACAGTCTTGGTAGATTTTTTATCTTTTGCTGTACTACTCGCCACTTCTTTATTATTAGCATTATCGATACTAACGGGCATACCAATAAGTGGCAAAACTTGTAAACTTGGATGCGTCCCTGATCTGAGCCATTGACAACTCTCGCATACACCGCAAGCACCGAGCGGATGACTCTCACGCTCTCGGCATAATAGCCATGCTACCAAGCGCCAGACAAAAGCACGCTTACCCATACCTTGCATACCAGCGGCTAAAAGTGCATGCGGTAAAGACTGCTGCGGTATTAATACCCGCTTAGTCAGCTGTGACCATAGCTCATTTTGCCAGGGCAACAACGGTGCAAAATATATATTATCCGTCAAAGGCAATGTGCTGGTCATTTCAGTTACCCCATTCACGATCATCGCTCAATACCTTAAATACGTTCAATACGCTTACAACCTTTGAGTAACAAACAATCCTACTCTATTTAATAAAATACTTTATAAACATTTACTTAGGCTATTATTAATTATGTAAATTAGCAATTTTGAAAATTTACCAAACTCATAGCATTAAGACGATCCAAATCTTCTTGAGTATCGACGCCTGCTGGTAGAGGACAGTTGGCAATGGCAATAGCAATATGCCCGCCATTTTCTAGTACGCGTAACTGCTCTAGGCTTTCCAGTGTTTCAAGGGGCGTTTGCGGCCAGTGTACAAACTGCTGTAATAAGCTAACTCGGTAAGCATATAATCCCAAGTGACGATAAGCATTCTTTGGCGCTTGCTGCTGTATACTTTTATCGTTTGCCAAAACCACATTACGGTTGCACGGAATCGGTGCTCGGCTAAAATACAGCGCTCGCTGCAGATTATTAGACTTCTGACTGACAACTTTAACCACCGATGGTCGCATAAAAGTTTCGTAGTCTTCGATAGGCTCGCATAAAGTCGCCATCACGCTGTCGCTATCTTGCACTAGAAGTGCTTTGACTTGCTGTAATAATAAAGGCGGTACTAGAGGCTCATCACCTTGCATATTAACCACGATATCATGCTCAGCCCAACCTTTAATAGCGGCGACTTCAGCCAAGCGGTCAGTCCCTGACGCATGCTCGCTACTGGTCATTACTACATCAAAACCAGCATCTATGCAAACTTTGGCAATCGCTTCATCATCTGTAGCAATACACATGTCATCAGCAAAATCAGCCAATTGCGCTTTTTCAGCCACCCAAAGTATCATTGGCTTACCATGAATGCTTAATAATGGCTTACCAGGTAAGCGGGTGCTCTTAAAGCGTGCAGGGATAACAATATGCGTTTTAACTGGTGCTGTTTCAATTGGCATTGTTTCGACTGATGTTAAGACTGATGACATGGTTTATTCCTATAAAAATCTTCTACATTTTTAGGCTTCTAGTCATTACTAGTATCGATATTTAAAGCTTTTAATTGCTGCTGTAAATTGTCATAACAACTGTCCGACAACACCGCAGTTACTGGCAATACCCATAATCGGCTAACAAGCTCTTGATATTCGTCGCTAAGTGTTCGACGGCTAGTTATATTCAGAAGCAGGGCTCTTATTTTAACTGCGTCTTTACTGGTCACAACAATAGGCAGCTCGCTATGCTGTAACAGCTCATCCAAGCTAAAGTCATAATGATCGGGATAAGCATGCTCAACAACCTCAAAGCCAAGCGACAATAAAGTATCAAAAAAACGCTGTGGATAGCCGATACCGCTTACCGCATGTACCCGACTATTTGGCATAGGTGGCATAGGCATTTTTTCTTCTGTGACATTTGAGCTACCTATCTCAGCAGCAGAAGACCATAAAAGCTGCAACTTATCCGCTTTTAAGTACATCGATAAACGATTAGATTGTGCTTGATTGTTGCTATCTTTGGTCGTCCTATTTGCTTTTTCGTGGTAGACCACATTTGCACCCTGCAATCGCGACATGGGTTCACGTAGAAATCCGGTTGGCAGCAATTGCTGATTACCAAAGCCGCGTGATGCGTCAACCACAATCCATTCGATATCACGTTGCAGCGCATAATGCTGCAAGCCATCATCAGCAATAATCAGTTGTAAGTCAGGATAAGCATTTAATAAGGTGGTAATAGCCTGCTTACGATTGGGACAAACGGCCATCGCCGCGCCTGTCATATTGACAATTAAACACGGCTCGTCACCTACGATGCTTGGCAAACTGTCTGCACTAACCAAAGCGGGCATCTGACTACTATCGCCACCATAACCGCGGCTGATAACCCCTACCTTTATGCCTTGCTTTTGTAAGTGAGTAACCAGCGCAATAATTAACGGCGTTTTGCCACTACCGCCTACCGTAATATTACCAATCACCATCACTGCAATAGGCGCGCGATAACTTGAAAACAATCCCACCTTATAAGCTTGACGGCGCAGCATGGCGATGAGCCCGTACAACCAACTGACAGGCAGTAGCAGCCAGAGCCAAGCGGCCTGACGTTGCCATGCACGCGTCATTGTGGTTTCAATACTCATGATTATTTTTACTTGCCCTAGCTATTTAAACTAATTATTCAACCCAATGATTACATTCAATTACTTAGCACAATTTATTTAATAAACTACTATGAACAATTGCTACTTTTGTACAATTATTCAAAGTCGCGCGCGTACATTTGCGCATAATGGCCATGCAATTGCATCAGCTCTTCGTGGGTGCCTAATTCAACAATTTGACCACTATCTAACACTGCAATACGGTCAGCTGATTCAATCGTTGTTAAACGATGGGCAATCACCAGTGTCGTCCTATCTTTCATGACGTTATCAAGTGCTTTTTGAATATAGTATTCTGACTCGTTATCTAAAGCACTGGTGGCTTCATCTAAAATCAAAATCGGTGCGTCTTTCAATAACGCACGCGCAATCGAGATACGCTGACGTTGACCGCCTGATAGCTGCAAGCCTTCAGCGCCAATCTCACTTTGATAGCCATTTGGCATTTTCATAATAAAATCGTGGGCAAAAGCGTCTTTTGCAGCGCGCTCGACCTCAGCTTGGGTTTTATCCGCTAGGCTACCATAGGCAATATTATTAAACACAGTAGTATTAAACAGTACCACTTGCTGATTGACCATCGCAATCTGCGCGCGCAAACTCTCAAGCTTAATATCTTCAATTGACATACCGTCAAGGGTAATTTGCCCCGAGGACGTATTTAAAGTACGCGTAAGTAAGTTCACTAAAGAGGATTTACCAGCGCCGCTACGGCCGACCAGTGCTATCGTCTCGCCTGCACGCACATCCAAAGTAAAATCACGCAGCGCCACCGTTGAATCAGGATAAACCAAACTGACATTATCGAACTGAATGTTACCTGCTAAAGTCGGGCTAAGTATGCCTGTGTCTTGTTCTTCTGGCTCATCCAGCAAGGTAAAGATTGACTCGCCCGCGGCAAGCCCTTTTTGCAATTTTTGATTGATATCAGTGAGCGAGCGCACCGGCTTACTTAATAATCCTGCAGCAGCAATATAGGAGATAAACTCACCCGCTGAGATATTATCTATCACCGCAGGACGCAGCGCCAGCCATACAACGACTGCCATTGCCATCGCCATCAATAACTGCACCGCTGGGGTATTAATGCTATTGGTCACCACGACCTTCATCCCTTGGCGCAGGTTTTTCTTCGAGGTTATATCAAAACGCTTGGCTTCATACGCTTGTCCGCCATAGTTTTTCACCACCTGATAGCCGCCGATGACCTCATTAGTGATGTGGCTGACACTACCCATGGTTTCTTGAATGCCTTTAGACAGCTTTAAGTAACGCTTCGAGGCCACGCGTATCAACCACAAAATCGGTGGCAGCACGACAAATAAAATCAAAGTTAAACGCCAGTTGCTATAAAGCAAAAAACCTATCAGAGCCACGACTGTCAAACCATCGCGTAACAAAGTTTTCATTGAATCGGTACTGGCAGCAGTCACCTGTTCAACATCAAAAATAAGTTTGGATGAAATAGTCCCTGCTGGATTTGCCAGATAGAACGAGCTTGGCAAACGCAAAAGCTTATTAAACACCTGAACGCGTAACTCATAGACAAGATTTCGCGAAACTAATGCCGTATAGTAATTACCTAAAAAACTCCCTACGCCGCGGACAAAAAACAGCATGACGATAATAAAGGGAAACAAATCCTGTTTGCTTTGATCGTTTTGATTGATGGCATCAGTGATGTATTGCAATAATTTGGCAATCCAAATCTCTGTCGCTGCATTAATTGCAAACCCTATTATGACTAATAGTAGTGCCCACCAATAAGGTTTAAGATAGCTTAATAGACGTAATAATGTCCTATGCTTAGGCGTATTTGATGGCACTGCTGATAACTTTTTAGCAGAATTTTTTTTAGAGTCAGGTTGATAAGCTTGGCTCATAAAAGCCTCAATTTAGGTATAAAAAAGAAATGACACAAATGCAGCAGTGGCAAGTGAACATAAAATACAGCAGTAAAAACACCAAGGGTCATGATAGTGGCGTTTGATGTTTTTACTGTAGCAATATATCAAACACCCTAAAACTTATTGTGGCACAGATTGTGGTAAAGGCTGACCTAGTGGCACAACTGTACTGATATTTAGATTTAAAAAACCCAATTTACCAGCAATATCCATGACCCGTACCACCGATTGATGCGTGGCATTTGCATCGGCGGCAATAACAAATAGCATATCGCGATTATTTCCCGCTTCTTGCTGAAGCATGCTGGTCAGCTCGGCCTCATCGCTACTCGCAAGCGTAATGCCATTAACCAAATAACTGCCATCTTCTTGCACGGCCACTTCAATACTGTTTTTTTCTTCTGTCAGTGCCACGCCTTCCGCTTCAGGAAGAATGATATTTAAGCGGCTAAAGTGATTAAACGAGGTTGCAAGAAGTAAAAATACAATTAAAAATAATAAGCAATCAATCATCGGTGTCAGATTGATTTCTAGTGGCTCAACGGTCGGTTTTCTAAAACGCATATCGCTCTCTTCAATGGGCTGCAATGTACAGATTCAACAAATAAGTGACGCCACACAACTAAGTCGCTGTAGCCGCTGTCTCTAAGTCTGAGGTATCAATTGAAAGCTCATAACCCATAGATTTAGTTGTTTCTACACCACTAGCAGGGAGAGACATGGTAGAGGCGTGCGTATTATCTAGCAATTGATAATCGTACAACTCTTGAATCATCAGTCCCGCTTGCGTTTCAAACTGCGCATTGATATCAATAATTCGGCGCTGAAAATAACGATAAGCGACCAGTGCTGGAATAGCCACGATCATACCCGCAGCAGTAGTAATCAATGCTTGTGACACGCCTGCAGCCAACATTGTTGGATCTTGCATCGCGCCATCAGTAATCGCCAGAAAAGACGAAATAATACCTAATACGGTGCCCAATAAACCCAGCAATGGCGCAATAGCACCGATGGTGCCAAGCATATTAATGTTTTTTTCTAGCTGATGCACTTGAACACTTGCGCGGTTTTGCATATGCATGGTCATCGAGTCTAGGCCGTACTGGCGGTAAAGCAGGCCAGTCGCGAGAATATCGCCTAAAGGGGTTTTTTCTTTCACATTCATCAGCTGCGTTCGACCAATATCACCGTTTTCACGTAGACGAGTTATCAGCTGTTCGCGCAATCTATTGGGTACAATCTTATTAAATTGCAACGTATGGCTACGCTCTATGATAATCACTAATGCCAATATTGAGCACACCACGATAGGCGTCATCAGCCAACCACCTGCCTTTACCAACTCCCACATACGCATTCTCTTCTATGTTGTTATAAAGTTACTAAAAGATGGTTTTACATTTGAACACTCAATTTAAGCTTATAAAAAGTCTTAAGCCTGCGCTTCTATATGCTTAATCAAGGCTGCTAACTGATCTTGACTGTGGAAAAATATCTCAACACTACCCTGTCCATCTTTTTTATGCTTAAGCTTTACTTCTGCGCCTAACATATCGGTTAAACGCTGAGTTAGGCGCTCAGCATCACGCGATTGGATTTGCTCAGTTCGACTGACTTTCGGCGCAGGCTGCAGAATAGATTTAACCAGCTTTTCAGCTTCACGCACTGTCATACCGCCATCGATAATCTTTTGCGCAATAATAGGCTGCTGTTCTGACGATAGTGCTAACAATGTGCGCGCATGACCCATATCTAAAGCGCTGGTTGCCAAATGGTCTTTGACCGTATCATGGAGCTGATTTAAACGTAGCAGATTTGATACTGTGGTACGTGCTTTACCAACAACCTCGGCTATCATCGCGTGACTCATACCAAATTCTGTATGAAAACGCTGTAGGGCAGCGGCCTGCTCAATCACCGATAAATCTTCGCGCTGAATATTTTCAATCAATGCCAGTGCAATTGCCAACTCATCAGATAACGCCCGTTCAATCGCTGGTATAACCGACTTGCCAGCCATTTTTGCCGCACGCCAACGGCGCTCACCAGCGATAATTTCGTGCGTAACCAAGGCCTCGCTTTTGTCTTCATTCGCCAGCAATGGACGAATGACAATCGGCTGCATCACGCCATGTTGTTCAATAGAAGAAGCCAATTCTGCTAGCGCCGTTTCACCCATATCACGGCGCGGCTGATATTTACCTGCCTGCAAGCGCTTGACATCAATTTGTACCAAGCTGATTTGATCTTCAGAAGCACTACTTTCTGCCGCGTTACCACGGACTTTATTAGCAGGCGTTTTCTTAATCATCCGCGCTTTACGATTGTTATTATCGTCAGTAGATTGCTCAATCACTTGCGAAGCAGAAAGTTTGTGAGCAGCTTTTGTAGCAGCAGCTTTGACTGCCGTGCTAGCATTTTGTTTATCAGATTCTAAGGCTTCAGTCTCGGGCGTTTCAACTGCTACAGAGGCCTCACGCACCACCGTATCATCTTGTAAGGCAGAGGCGGCAATTTGCTTTTCCTTTTTGATTGACCCTAGTAAGGCATCTAAGCCTCGATTGGCAGCCAACCCTCTTTTCTTTGCCATGATTACCTATCCTCTAACGCTAAAATAAAAAGCCAAATGATGATGAACGCGAGCTTACTAATGAATATAATTTGATGTTTTTAGTGTGTTAACTGAACAAGCCAATTGTTTATTAACGGCTTTGTTTCATCACTTCAGCCGCCAGTTTTTGATACGCCCGCGCGCCTTTTGACCATCTCTCGTAGGCGATAACCGGCAAACCATGCGCCGGCGCTTCTGCCAAACGAATATTTCTTGGAATATGGGTGTTATACATGATATCGCCAAAGTGCGCTTCTAATTCAGCAGACACATCTCGCGCCAAGGTATTGCGCGCGTCAAACAACGTTCTTACTACGCCGCGAATATATAGTTTAGGGTTCAGTTCGGTCAGACGCTCAATTGTTTGCGACAAATCTGCCAATCCTTCTAGCGCATAATACTCACATTGCATGGGAATGATAACGCCGTCAGTGGCAACCAAAGCATTAATCGTCAGCAAATTTAAGCTTGGTGCACAGTCAATAATGACATAATCATAAGCAGGTTTGTTTGACGCGCTTTGATCCTCAACCAACTGCACCATCGCTGTTTTAAACAGCTCATGACTATTGGTCTTACTCATTAGCGTGATGTCCATCCCCGCCAAATCACGATTGGCACCGATAACATCAAACCCAGCTGGACTACTCACAATCGCCTCAGATAAAGACACACCATCAAGCAGCACATCGGCGATTGTCAGCTCTAGTTCGTTCTTATCTACGCCCGTGCCACTGGTCGCATTGCCCTGTGGGTCTAAGTCAATCAGCAGTACATGCTTGCGCTTGGCCGCTAAGCTGGCAGTCAAATTCACTGCCGTCGTGGTTTTACCCACGCCGCCTTTTTGATTCGCAATTGCTATGATTTCCATAAACTCACTCAATTTAATTAGGATCTGTTACTGATTTTTACTCAAACATTTTTACTGATAGTACTTATTATTTTACGCACACGGCCAACTTTTACCTATCACTTATTTCATCATGAGCGTATAAATAAATATAAAAATTATTTTCACAATAGAACAAATGTTGCTCTATCGTTATCTACGTGTTCATAGCTTAGACATTTTTATAAGATAATTCAATTAAATGACGACTATCTTGTAAACGCGGCACTTTTAACGGAATTGTTTTAATTTGCCAAGCATCATCTAGCGTCTGTAGCTCTTCATCGCTTGGGACTTTGCCCTTCATTGCACATAAATAACCATTATCTGCCAATCGCGGCTGAGCCACGTCGACGAAATCAATCAAACTAGCAAACGCTCTCGACGTTACCACCTCATAGCTGGCTTCATGCAACTCAATACGGGAGGCGACTGGATGTATATTACTTAAACCAAGCTCGCTACTGATTTGTTTAATAAACCGAATTTTTTTCTGATTGCTATCAAGGGCGGTACACTGGCGCTCAGGTTGACAGATAGCAATAATCACCGCTGGCAAGCCTGCTCCCGTGCCTATATCAAGCAGCGGCCCTGAGGGCAAATGCGTTATAATAGCCAAACAATCGATGATATGTTTGATAAGCGCTTCGACTGGATCAGTAATCGCGGTCAGATTATACGCTTTATTCCATAATAAAAGCTGGTCTAAATACAATAATAACGTGCGCTGCTGCGATGCGCTTAAAGTAAGACCTAACTCATCTACTGATTGCGCCAAGATATTTGCAAGTGTTGGCAACTGGGGCCCAAGCTTTGCAAAACCTGTCGGGTCAATATGATTATTACCCGTGCTAGCAGATGATGACGAGGATTTAAGAGAATCTGACATTCGGGATTTTCCAGTTTTGACATGTGAACCGTCTATTTTATCATGCGCTCTGTCCATTGAATAGTTGTAGATTGCACCAATGTACGCCATCTTATACTATCTACGCCTATATTGAAGGCTTATCTTTTTTGAATAGTCATCAAGATATCGCAGCAAAGTGCCTACCATTTCAACTTAGTTTGCTAAAATTCTCATCTGTCTATGATACAAAACTGCGCTGAATGTCTTGTCTAAAACGCGGCTATATCTTGTAAGATGTCCTTATGCACTATTATTATGAAATCGTTATGAAAGTTATTTAGACAATCGTTATGAACGTACATTTTTAAACTTAGCATTTAAACATCAAAATGTTGATAGCCATTTAAAACTCATAAACATTCCGCCTTCTTAAAACGACTTATTATACAACTATGACCGAACCGCAAAACGCCCCTGTGAAGCAAGACCTAAAAGATACTAACCCTATGGTAAAACCTGTCAATAAATCAGCAGAAGCAGAATTATCTGCACCGAAGCTACCTAAAACAAATCTTGCATCAACAAAGCCATCCGAGACTGATGAGCCAGATAGTACATTAGATGCACTTGACGCTCCTCATCCGGAATTTATTGACGTCACTAAGCGCTGCCTTATCAGTGCCGAACAGCTTAAACGTTATACTGATCCAAATAAGCTACCGACCGATACTCGCACTGCCCCCGATTTAAATGTCGGCTTTGGACAGCAGCGCGCCCTTAAGGCTTTACAGACGGCACTAGACATTCATGCCAGCGGCTATCATGTGTTTGCCGCAGGTGAAAATGGCTTGGGTAAACGTACGGTTATTAGCCGCTTATTACAGCGGATTGCCGCCGATGCACCCACGCCTGATGATTGGGTTTATGTGCACAATTTTATCGATCCCCGCACACCGCAAGCATTGCGCTTACCTGCGGGTCAAGGGCAGATACTGAAGCAACAAGTTAATCAACTATGGCAGCAAGCCAAAAAACGACTTGGCCAACGTTTTCGTAGCGATCAATATCAGAGCAAAATCGAAGCGATTAAAAATGCTACCCATCAAAAAGAAAGTCAAGCCTACGATGATTTAAATACGGAAGGCAAACAGTACGATTTGACGCTCACGTTTCGCTCATTTGATAATAAAGCAGTTTTTGTCCACCCCAGTAAATTGTCTACAGACGAGAATAGTCAGATCACTGACAATTTAAAAACTTCTAGCAGCCAGAAAAGTCAAACAGCAACAGAAGAAACTGAGCAATCTGATAAAAACAGTCTTGATAACGAGGATACTCATAATAGATACGGCAACGAATACGACAATAGCGAATATGAAGCTGAGCTGAATAATTTTGCCAAAAAAAATCACATGCAAAAGCGCTTAAGTCAGCTAACCATTGCATTGGAGCAATTAGAAGACGAGGCCAACGATGCGATTGAAGTACTACATCGTAATATTGCACGCCGAGCGTTACAGCCTTTATTTGCGCCTATTTATGAGCAGTTTTCTGCCCATCCATTGGTTGTCGAATACCTGAAAACCGTATTTGCCGATATGGTCACGCATGTTGAGCGTATCGTTAATGGCGATGACGAAGAGTTCGTGACGGCCGTTCTTACTACAACGCCGAGCCGCTATGCGGTAAATGTTATTGTCAGTCATGCACCAAATAGTGGTGCGCCCGTCATTTTTGAAGATTTACCGACACATTTAAACCTATTGGGTCATGTCGAGCAAATCACCCAATTGGGCACAGTCACCACCGATGTCAGCATGATTCGAGCAGGCGCCCTGCACCGGGCAAATGGCGGTTATCTGTTGCTAGAAGCCAGTCACCTGCTTGAGCATCCTTACGCATGGCAAGGTCTTAAGCGTGCACTGCAATCTCGCAAAATCAAACTCTCAAGCCTTGAGCAAATGCTCACCTTAACAGGCAGTTTATCACTTGCACCCGCGCCAATTGACCTTGATATTAAAGTAATTTTGCTTGGCGAAGCAGATTTGTATTATGAATTACTTGAGCTTGAGCCGGAGTTTGATGCGGTATTTAAAGTGCGTGCCGACTTTCACGATGATGTGACGCGCAGTCCTGAGCACGAATTGGCCTTGGTCGCAAAAATGGCGGACATCATTGATTATGCCAACCTCTACCCTTTTGATAGCAGCGCCCAGGCCGCCTTACTCGAACATTTAAGCTTACAAGCAGAAGACCAAGATCGTCTGAGTTTACATAGTGACTTATTGATTAAGCTCTTACACGAATCTAACCGCCATGCACGTTTGAGCGGTCAAAATATCGTCAGCGCTAACCATGTTACCCACGCTATCGACGATATGGACGAGCGTTCAGGATATTTGCGCGATCTGTATTGGGATGAGTTAAAAAATGGTCAGCAACTTATTCAGACCCAAGGTAATGCTGTCGGCCAAGTAAATGCGCTAACCGTTGTCAGTTACGCGGACAGCGAATTTGGTATGCCCGCTCGTCTGACAGCGGTTATTCAGCCAAATATCGGCGCGGGTGAAATCCTCGATATCGAGCGTGATGTAGATTTGGGCGGCAGCTTACACGCAAAAGGTATGCTGATTATGACCAGCTACTTGCGCGCCTTATTTAGTCAGCATCATGCGCTGAACTTTAGCGCCTCACTGGCGTTTGAGCAGAGCTACGCGCATATCGATGGCGATAGTGCGACAGTCAGTGAAGGCTGTGCGCTGCTATCAGCTTTGGCAAACGTTCCTATCAACCAATCTTTTGCAATTACAGGTTCGATGAATCAGCTGGGTGAAGTTCAAGCGGTTGGCGGAATTAATTCTAAAATTGCTGGGTTTTTTGATGCTTGCCGCGAGCAAGAGTTAACCGGTCAGCAAGGCGTGGTCATCCCTATGGCCAACGTCAAACAACTCATGCTCCGTGACGACATCATTGCCGCCGTCAAAGCTGGGCAATTTCACATTTATGGCGTGCAAACGCTTAGTGAAGCCTTGACCTTAATGACAGGGCTTCCTGTCGATACCATGAATAAAAAAGGTCGTTACCGTAAAGAAACCTTATTTGGCAAAGTGTTAAGTCGTTTGATGCTTTGGGATGAAAACCAAGACGCTGATGACGAAATAGATGATAAAAAACCAAAGAAAAAAGACAAGAAAAAGCGCAAAGCCAAACGTCAAAAACAACAAGATAAGCGTAAAAAGGCCAAGAAAGAAAAAGATGAAGGGTACGAAAACACAGAAGAGCTCTCCTAGACGTTGGCATGCTTTTCTGCGATGATTAACTTTATGTGATTTGCTATGTTAATGGATAAAACACTAATGAACAGCCAATCATCAATTCTGTGACTAAATAAAGGTTATCTCTTAATGACTGTACATTCTACTAACGCTGATAATACCCAAGCGCAAGCAGCTGTTGACGAGACAACAACTGCTCTAGTAACTACAGAGTTGACGACAGATAGTAAAGCATCTGGAGACTCAGCGGATAACCGCCATGGAGCGGCAACGACGGCGCGGCAATGGCAGGTATTGTCGCAATTGCAGCGTAATCGCTGGGTAGGTACGACGCATATCTATGAGCAACTTATACTTGCAGGATTTGATATCAGTTTGCGCACAGTACAACGCGACTTAAACGCCCTTGCCAAACGCTTTCCTATCGAAAAAAACAATGCCAATCCACAAGGTTGGCGCTGGAAGGACGACGCGCCACTGCAAAGTTTACCGCATATGAATTTATCACAAGCGGTTGCCTTTAACATGGTCGAAGCCAATCTAAGCCAACTGCTACCGCCCGTGATCTTAGATGAGCTATTTCCTTGGTTTGATTTGGCACGCAGACAGCTTAAAAACAGCAAAGTCACGCATTCATGGATTGATAGGGTACGTATCGAGCCTGCCTCTCAGCCCTTAATTGCGCCTCATATCGATTTGGAAAGTAAAGACAATATTTATCACGCTTTATTTTATCAATTACAAATAAAAGCCAGCTATACCCGCAGTGACAAATCACAAGCCAGCGAATACATTTTAAATCCCATTGCTATCATCCAGCGTGGGGTGATTATTTACCTGTTAGCAACGCGTACCGATGATCCAGATGTGATTATTCGCACCTTTGCCCTCCATCGCTTTGTCAGCGTTGAGATACTTGAAAGCGCAGCTCAAACCCCAGACAACTTTCAATTAGATAACTATCTAGATGCAGGTGGTATGGGCTTTAGCCATCCTCTTTTTAGTCAACTGCCCGATCATGGCAAACATACCGCGGTTGAGCTACAATTTACCAAACAAGCGGGCAAAAGCTTAACGGAAAGCAAGCTCAGTGACGACCAAACGGTCACCATTAATGATGATGAAACCCTCACCATACAAGCCACGGTAAACTTAACCTCGCAGCTGGTCTGGTGGTTACGCGGCTTTGGTAGCGGTTTATTAGACGCCAAACCCGGACTACTTTATCAAGCCGTACTAGACAAAGCAGTAAAGGTCGAATAGCGCGGTCGTTCGACTTGATGCGCAATGATACCTAAACTGAGCAACATCTCTAATATGATAAAAATCTAAAAGGAATATTATGTCGACCACTATCCCATCACCATTACTTTCAGACAGTTTAAGAGGGCTGGGTTTAGATACGGGTACTCTATTTTTTGCGTTAAACTACGAATTTACTAGGATTGAACACAAAGGCATACTTAAGCGCCTTAAAAAAAATGAAAACGCAATTGATATCGATTTGGCCTGCGTATTGTATGATGATAACTGCACCATCAGCGATATTGTCTGGTTTAAGCAGTTACGCGATAAAGCAGAATCCGTCAAACATCAAGGCGATAGTCTCAACGGCAAAGACCGCGGTGAACAAGCACTGTACCTTGCGCCCCTTGATCAAGAGCAAATCAGAATTTATTTGGATGACATTCCTGCCCACATTTCCCATATTGCTTTGATCGCCAACTCTTATCACGGTCAGCCTTTTATCAGAGTAAAAAAAGGTGAGATTCATTTAAGCGATGATGAAGGCAACCGCGTTTTTGAAATTAATTTAAATCAGCTACCACCCGACTGCGTGACGATTTGGGCTGCCCACTTACGCCGAGAAGTGGACGATTGGCATTTAACCCTGCAAGACTTACCTCTCCCTGCAAAAGACTTAGCGACAGCCGCGCAAGAAGTAGCGCATGAATTGGCACGCGTTTTACCGATTTCGCAAGGTATTTCCAGTTCAATGTAAAAAGATATAAATATAAGAAAATACGACGGAACCGGGACGATTTTTGCCGCTCTTTACTCTAACGGCTCGCCGCAGTGCGGACAAAAATTCTTTTGCCGAACTTCTTTTTCGCGGCGCTCAAGCTCTTTTTCACGCAGCACTTGCAGTACAATCTCTTGTGCTTGCTCTTTATCCAATCCAAGCTCACGGCGGATTTTTTCAATCATCATCTGATTTTGAACCAAGTCAAAATCACTATCGACCAGTTGCTCTCGAAAATCTTGCTCAAGCTCTTCTCGGCGCTGGCTCAGCTCATTTGCCAAACCCGTTGCCAAGATACCAGCCGGTAGTGCCGCAAGTCCGACGCCCAATATCGTGATAATCGCCCCCAAAATCCTACCCGCATTGGTAACAGGCGTGACGTCTCCGTAACCAACGGTCGTCAGTGTGACCACCGCCCACCACATGGCTTTCGGTATGGATTCGAACTCCTCGGGCTGCGCGTGATTCTCTACCAAATAAATACCACTTGATGCGGTCACAATCATGATGATTAAGATAAAAATAACCGCTTGAAACGAACCTTTCTCTTTACTGATAACCACCAATAAAATACGTAAGGAGGCAAAATAACGGGTAAGTTTAAGAATGCGGAACAGGCGCAAGATACGTAAGAATCGCAAATCGATACTGACAAAGAAATTTAAGAACGCCGGTGCAATCGCAATGATATCAATCAGCGCCGAGGGGCTTTTTAACCATTCCCAGCGCTGACGCCACGTGGTATTGTCAGGCTTCGCTTCAGCGACACTCCATAACCTGAGTAAATATTCAATAGAAAACACCACGATAGAAAAGTTTTCAAACCAAGTAAAATAAGCTTGATAGGGATAATACCAGCTGTCAACCGACTCAGCGATGACCGCCGTGACGTTCGCCATGATCAAAAAAATGAGAAAGTAATCAACATAGCGACTAAAGAGCGTGTCATGCTCATCGTTTTGCAGAATATTGTAAACAAAAAGACGCAAGCGCCGAATAGATTGAAATAGCATGCTGTCCCTATGCGGTGTAACACCGGTTTATACCAACAAAAAATCAGGTAGGAGACATCAATAAAAAGAGGGTTGCGCTGGCAGATTTACTGATGAGCTGTTTTAAATAATTTATGTTAATTTTTCTTTAGACGTTATGATTATACAAAATTTACATAATAAATGTAGGTTGCTGCTACCAATGTCACCGCAGTGGCAAAAAAAATCAAACGCAAAAAACGTTCGTTAGCTCGTATTTGATGGCTTAAGTTTTGCGCTGGTAATAAAAATAAGCCGCATTTAGGACAACAGGCATCCATTTGATTTAAAAGTTTTATTGAACGGGCGTTTTCGCAGCGAAGGGGTGAGTTACTACAATAACCGAGCATAATATACGATCAATCCTTTTATTAATTCTAATCCTTTAATAAATAATAACAGCAAATGCAAATTTACTGTAAAAGAAGCTATTTAACAATACCATCTAATTTCACCCACCAAGCTCATTATGACTGTAGGATGAAATCCAATTATGACAACTTAGTATTTAAAACCTTACTTGATGATAGCGTTGGTGTTGCGGGTCACATCGGTCTTGATATCCCATTTGCGCCTACTGAGTCTTTGCGTATCGATGCCCGTTATATGGACATCAAAACCGATGCTACTTTAAACGGTACAGACATTGGTGACCTTGATATCAGTCCTTGGGTTTATGGCGTTGCTTTCGTAAAACAATTCTAATATAGCCTGTTGCTCTAAACTGAACACGATAAATAAAAGAAGCCGGCTTATTAGCCGGCTTCTTTTTGTCTGTAAATACAATTTTTTTTATCAAGCAGAGCACTTATAGCAAGATACGGCGTGGATCAGCCAATAAGGTTGCGATATAACGGGTAAATACAGCGGCATCAGCGCCATTGATCACGCGATGATCATAAGACAATGATAGCGGCAACATCAAACGCGGCTCAAAGGCTTGCTTACTAGCATTCCAGCGCGGCTGCATACTGGCTTCTGACACCCCTAAAATACCCACTTGTGGCCAATTTACCAGTGGCGTAAATGCGGTACCGCCTAAGTTACCTTGGCTAGATATGGTAAAGCTCGCGCCTTGCAAGTCCTTGGCCGTTAGCTTCTTATCACGCGCTTTAACCGCAAGCTCACCTATCTCAATGGCGATTTGCTTTAGGCCTTTATCTTGCACATTTTTGATAACAGGTACAATCAAGCCATCATCCGTCGCGACCGCAATGCCCATATTCACGCTTTTACGTAAGATAATTTGAGTATTATCGTCACTCAAATGACTATTAAAACGTGGATGCTGGGTTAATGCATAAGCAGTTGCTTTGACGACAAACGCCAAAATGGTGAAGCCGATACCTTCCGCTTTCATAGCGCCTTTGAGCTCACCACGTAACTTTTCAGTTTCCGTGATGTCAGACAAGTCAAATTGCGTCACTTGCGGCAGCAAAGTATTGTAATTGAGCTGTGGTATCGAGACTTTTTGTAGGCGGCTTAAATCTTGTACTTCGGTCTCACCCCATATCTCGCTATTACTCATATCAGGTAAACTTGGCAGGCTTGAGCTCGCCACATTACCATTAGCAGGCGCTGTTTTTTGCGTGCTAAGGCTTTCTTTTACATGGGCAAACAAATCTTCTTTTAAGATACGGTCGTTAAGCGCTGACCCTGTCACTTGGCTGATATCAACGCCCAACTGACGCGCAAGCTTACGCACGGCAGGACCGGCATAGATATCGACCATTTTTTCGTTGACTTGTGCTTCGGTCAACTTATCATTTGCAGCGCTAGGACTAGTCGTAGATTTAGCAGCTTGTTTAGGCTCACCAGTCGTTTGCTTACTCGCCTTTTGGTCTAAGTCAGCTTTCTTATCTGATTCAGCTGGTTTTGAATCTTGCGATTCAGAAACACCAGATTCAGACTCGTTAGCGCTCTCTGCACCTTCACCAATGATGACGATAAAATCTTGACCATTGGCGACCATGTCGCCAGTTTGAACTAAGATTTTTTCAATCTTACCGGCTTCTGGCGCTGGTACTTCAACCGACGCTTTATCAGACTCAATGAGCAAAATGGATTGGTCAGCAGTGACCATATCTCCGACACTGACCATAATTTCAGACACTTGCGCTTCGTCAACACCTAAATCTGGCAAGGCATGAGTGGTTGCCTTTCCTGTTTGTCCAGTAGCCTTAGAAGTATTTGCCTCAGCTGTTTTAGTATCTACTTGCTGATTAGGCTGCGCTTCATTTTGTTTGTCAGCGGCAGCTTCTGTTTCTGTTTCTTTATCAGTGCTTTGGTCATCATCGCTTTGGCTATCAGAATCTGCTTCGCTTTCAAGCTCAATAAGCACCATACCTTCACGGACTTGATCGCCAACCGCCACGCTAATTTTAGTCACTTTACCGGCAGCCGAGCTTGGTACTTCTACTGACGCTTTGTCAGATTCTAATAAAATAATATTATCGTCTTTTGCAATAACGTCGCCAACTTCGACCATAATCTCACTGACTTCGGCGCTATCAACACCCAAATCGGGGGCTTTAATGTCCATCCGTAATTCTCCTTATATTATTGTTGCCTTGTCTTTGGGCTATTCTTTGACGTCGTCATCATTGAGTAAAGCAGCATCGGCTGGATCTTCTGCGCGGCCTTCGCTGCTTATTTCGTCATCATCTTCACTGACAAACTCTGGCACAGGGTTTGGATGAACATTGTCAGGGCCTGGCGCATCTGGGAAATGATCATAATGAGGCTGTTGTTGCCATGCAGGTGGTTGATCCGCTTCGATACCAAAGCTTGAAATCGCATCTTTTACCAGACGCATCTCAACTTCACCTTCATCGGCTAAGCGTTTGAGCGTTGCAACCACAATATGAGCAGCATCGACATGGAAGAAGCTACGTAATTGCTCACGGGTGTCTGAGCGACCATAACCATCTGTGCCTAAAGTCGTATAAGGACGGTTGTCCGGTAACCATGCGCGGATTTGTTCTGGATAATTGCGCATATAGTCGGTTGCCGCGACAACAATACCTTCGTGCGGAGCAAGCTGTTCGGTAACCCATGGCACCACTTCTTCCTCCATTGGATGCAGGCGATTATAGTCATCACAAGCCATACCATCGCGAGTCAGCTCGTTAAAGCTCGTTACGCTCCAAACGTTAGATGAGATATTAAACTCGTCTTGTAATATTTTCGCCGCTTTCTGTACTTCGCGTAAAATAACGCCTGAACCTAATAGCTGAACTTGGCTTGAGCCATTGTCTTCTAGCAAGTACATACCGCGTTTAATACCTTCTTCAACACCTTCTGGCATGGCAGGTTGTTCATAGTTTTCATTCATCAAGGTCAAGTAATAATAAACGCGCTCGCCCTCGCCATACATACGGCGTAGGCCATCGTGCATAATCACTGCCAGCTCGTAACCAAAACATGGGTCATAAGACACACAGTTCGGCACAACGTTAAATAAAATCTGTGAATGACCATCTTGATGCTGCAAGCCTTCGCCGTTTAGCGTGGTACGACCAGCTGTCGCGCCAAGTAAGAACCCTTGTGCCTGACAGTCACCCGCTGCCCATGCCAAGTCGCCGACGCGCTGGAAGCCGAACATAGAGTAGTAAATATAAAGTGGAATCATTGGTAGCGCGTTGACAGAATAACTGGTTGCCAGTGCAATCCACGTACTCATCGCGCCCGCTTCGTTAATGCCTTCCTCTAACATATGACCGTCGATGGCTTCTTTATAACCCATCAAAGCCTCACTATCCTCTGGCGTATATTTTTGTCCAGAAGCCGAGTAAATACCCAATTGACGGAACATACCTTCTAAGCCAAAGGTACGCGCTTCATCAGGAACAATGGGTACGACACGATCTTGAATGTCTTTATTTTTTAACATCGCCGCTAGTAGACGGACAAACACCATGGTAGTCGATTGCTCTTTACCATTGCTGCCTTTTAGTACGCGATCAAAAATCGACAACTCTGGAATATTGAGCGGGATATGACCACTACGGCGGTTGGGCAGATGACCACCTAACGCTTCACGGCGACCTTTTAGATATTTCATCTCCAGCGAATCTTCTTTTGGACGATAAAACGGCAGCGTCTGCAACTCTTCATCGGTAAATGGCAAATCGAAGCGATCACGGAAATACATCAAGGCTTCATGATCAAGTTTTTTGATTTGATGCGTCTTATTGACCGCTTGCGCTTGGTTAGACAAACCATAGCCTTTAACGGTTTTCACCAAGACCACAGTTGGCTGACCTTTGGTTTTCATGGCTTCACTAAAGGCAGCATAGACCTTCATCGGATCATGACCACCGCGATTTAAGCGTGAGATATCATGGTCAGACAGCTCATTGGCCATCTCTTCTAGCTCTGGGTATTTACCAAAGAATTCTTTACGGGTAAATTCAGGCGTTCGGGCTTCATATAACTGATATTCACCGTCAACCGCTTCTTCCATTCGGTATTTAAGTACGCCGGTCACGTCTTTATCTAACAAGGTATCCCACTGACCGCCCCAAATGACTTTAATCACGCGCCAGCCAGCACCGCGGAATACCGACTCAAGCTCTTGAATAATCTTACCGTTACCACGCACTGGTCCATCAAGGCGTTGCAAGTTACAGTTGACGACCCAAATTAAATTATCCAATTTCTCACGACCAGCAAGAGAAATCGCACCCAAGCTTTCTGGCTCGTCGGTTTCGCCATCACCTAAGAAGGTCCAAATCTTGCGATCTTCTTTTTCTAGTAAACCGCGGTTTTCCATATAACGATGCACGTGCGCATGATAAATGGACATAATTGGACCCAAACCCATCGACACGGTTGGGAACTGCCAATAATCTGGCATCAAATATGGGTGCGGATAGCTTGAGAGGCCTTTACCGCCTACTTCACGGCGAAAGTTTTCTAGTTGCTCCTCATCTAAGCGACCTTCTAAATAAGAGCGTGCATAAATTCCAGGCGCTGAGTGACCTTGATAATAAATCATGTCACCGCCGAAATGGTCGCTCGCCGCACGGAAAAAATGGTTAAACCCTGTCTCATAAAGCGTCGCACTTGAAGCAAAAGTCGCTAAGTGACCGCCTAAATCATCATCGTTCTTATTGGCGCGCATCACCATCGCCAACGCATTGTAGCGAATCAAAGCACGGATTTTGCGCTCAATCGTCAAATCACCTGGGTACATTGGCTCATCTTCGACGGCGATAGTGTTGATATAAGCCGTATCGAGACGGTTAAATGGCAACCCTTCTTGAACCGCCATGTTATATAGTGCTTTTAATAAAAACTGCGCCCGATCCTTATCGGCATGTTTGATAACCGACTCAAAGGCTTCCAGCCATTCTTGGGTTTCGGTGCTATCAGCATCCTTATAATAGTTCATCTTAATTAATCCTTTTTATCAGTCAGTCCTGCATGGTGACAGGGTGTTATTAAATCAGAATGTGGTGTGTGTCTTAATGAGCAATTGATTGGCTTGATGACTTCCCTATAACTTCCTTGCTGCATCTAAGCATTACAATATCGTTCGCCGTGATGATAATAAGTCTAAACAATGTGTCTCACTGTACATTTGCATAAGGGTAAATAGGCATCGTCGTAAATTAAACGTCAGCCATTTTTCGACTATCATTATTAAATGATAATGACACTCTATTATAAGTGCTTATTAAGGATTTGTTTATAGCTATGAAGAAATGCCAATATGACAAGTATTTTTGAAATAAATAGTGATTAGTTATTAAATGAATATTTGTTGTTAAATCTTCTTAAAAACACTCTTTGTCAGTCGTTTCTATTACAAAGGTGCTAGTCGTCGCCTTATTCGACCTTTTATCGATTTATATGCTAACAATTGTATGCTTAATGTTATATTAAGTTAAAATAATCTATCAATTAAAAATAAATTATCTTTTCATAAATACCCTTTATTTGCAATTTATTATAACTCTGAGATGAACTATGACTGGTCGATTACTACTTTTGCAGCGTTCTCTATTTTTAGATAAAAACTTAGGATGGACTAAGTATGCTATCGTCTTGACGGTCATTGCTATACCGTTTGTCACGCAGGCGGCTTCTCCGACGGGTTTTGGCACTTTCACTCGCGATGAAAGAGTCGCTCCCAATAGCATAGTATCAGGGACTTACAAAACGCTTACAGGAGCCACGGGTAACTATCGAATTATTGCAGGCTCAACTAGTGGGTATAATGGGGTAGAATTTCAGATAGGTGACAATGGTATTATGATTAAAAACCTAAGTAATGATAGTACAGATAAAGATAAGTTTACTTATACTTTTGAGCTTATACCCGATCCCAATAACGCTAACTTCATTAATACTATTAAAATCGCTCAGGCGACTTATCCGACATACAACAATAGCTCTAATCCTAGCGGTAATTCTGAAATAGCAAGACAAACACTAGACTACGTTCCAAATATCTTTGGTCCAGAAACTAAAGCAAAAGTCCTTATTAACTTGAACGCTTCTTATTACTTTGGCGCGATGGGTGATTATTTTATGGGTAACTCAAGTGGGTTAAATGACCAAACTATATTTACTTCCAACAATCCCATTATTGACCAACCACAATTGCGTGTAGACAGTACAAGAGGAGGTGGAGAAAGCGGTTTATATTACTATGATATTAGTAAGCTTAAAGGTACTAATTCTGGAAACTTTTATACTCTTGAACGCACAGCTGCTCCTAATAAATATGTTGAGTTTAAAACATCTGATAAAAAAGGAGTATTACCACCTGAGCCAACTTTTGAAAATATCTTAAAAGCTAATTCTAGTAATAATCGAACAACTTACCTTCCTTACACTAGTTCTATTATTCCTAAGAATACTAGCTACGTTAGTTATGGTGTTAATAATTCCGATAGTAATTATGTTATTGGAGTAGAAAATGCTCAAGCAGTCACTTTAACATACGAAGGTATTATGAATGGTAATAGTGGTAAAGATACTGCAGTCATAGGTGAGACTTTTAATGAGTGGATTAGCTTTGGTATAACAAGCGAAGTTGCTCCAACCTATACTTTTTCCGGTACGGTGTTTAATGATAATGGCGGGCTAACACTAAGATCTGATGAAGTAGGTACCGTCAACAGCCAATACTTCAACGGCATTTTTGATTCTCTATCTGGTGAAGTAGGTATATCTAACCCTAATTTAGCAGTTAGGCTAACGGATTGTAGTCGTGAAAACACTCTTATACCCACTACGTCGCCGCAAGCCATAACAGACACTGGTATAAAGAAAGGACAATATGGCTTTAGCGTGTCATCAAGCGCTCTACAAAATAGGACTAAGGTTTGTATCGTTCAAGTAGAGCCGGAAAATTGGGAATATAGTGTTGATAGCACCACAAACAAGAGAGAAGTTACACTAAACACAGGTGTTTATAACTACAACAATCTAGACTTCGGTGAAGTTCAAGCGAATAACGCTTCTCTCGTGTTAGTTAAATCACAGTACGTCAATAACTGTGATATCAATGCCAACTATAGCGGCACTACTGGCCCCTCTCCTCAAACCCCTACCTTCACGGATACGATCACAAATATAGAGCCTGGTAAATGTATCGCTTACAAAATCGATGCCTATAACCGAGGTCATGTAGCACTCGCTAACATACGTATTACTGACATACTACAAAAGATGCCTGTTGAGTCAAGGTTCCACTTACCAGTCGCTTCAGGTATCCCTGCGAGCTTACACAAAACTGATAAGCTAGACAGCCCACTAGTCACTATAGGTGAAAACGGTGTCATTATCACTGAGCCTTTTGAATTAAACAAAACTTCTGCTACTACCCTGCCATTGAAACGTACGCTGTATTTCAACACTAAATATGGAACAACTGTAAATCCTTAATATTAATTGCCTCTTGCATTATTCTTAATATTCAAAACTTAATTATTTCCAACAAAAGCCCTATTTTTACAGATGGGGCTTTTACCGTTTAACCCCTCCAAACTTCCTTTTGTCACCTTTTTAGTGACACTGTGTAATTAATTTGTAAAAATCCTTTCTAAAGCAAAGTCGATATTTTTTCACTTAAATAAAGCTTAACAGTTGTATAAGTGAGCCTCACAGAAGTAAGAGACATCTCTGACCGTGATGATTTAATAAAGGATTTCATATGAAAGGTTCTAGTTTTTTACGTAATACCTTACTAGCTAGCTTAGCATCGGTATTTTTATTAGGCACGGCCAATGCTGACGACGCTTTAAAGATGGACTTAACCGCCAATAAGGTCGTCAAGAGTGCCGAGGGTAAAACTACTTATCTACCAGTCCGGAATGCACCAGCTGGCACGGTTATTCAGTATAAAGCCACTTACAGCAATACCATTAATAAAGACATTCAAGACTTAGCAGTTGTACTGCCTATTCCTGCAAACATGACCTTCACTGGTGAAGCATTCCCTTCATCGGCACAAGCCAGTATCGATGGCAAAAACTACGCTGACATGCCACTGATGCGTAAAGTCGACGGCAAAATGGTCAAAATTCCTTTTTCTGAATACCGTACTCTGCGCTGGAATATCAAGCTATTGCCAGCACAGAAATCAGCAGCGGTCGCTCTAAATACTACTGTTAATTAAACCTCTTTATCCGTTCATTTTTTTCAACCTTACACATAGTTTTTATCATCACTTTTGGAGCAATACATGAAATCAAACACTTTTAACTATAGCTTACTTGCTGTCGGCGTCGCGACATTGATGGGTTTATCTACTGGCGCTAGCGCTGCACCTTCATCAACGCCAACAGCAACAGAAAGTGGTAACGCTGGAACTAAATCTAAAACTATCAGAAACGTCGCCACTGCTAGCTATAGCGTAGGTGATCAAACTCAGAAACCTGTGAGTTCTAACGAAGTAACTGTCAATATCAACGAAGTTATTTCATTCTCGTTGACTGCTAATAATATAGATGACGTTCAAAACGATGATAAGAATCTGAACTCGACGGTTGTACCGGAAGGCTTTGTAACGTTTAAACATACCTTAACAAATACTGGTAACCTAGATGATACTTATAGTTTTGCTCTCACCGATTCATCAGGTGGTAAATACAATCTTGCTGGCTCAAACGCAAACGTAATCATCAAAGACGCGGCTGGAGTAAAAAAAGAAGAATATACCATTAATGGGATTCCTAGTGGTTCCTTCCCATTATTAGCTGGATATTCAGTAGAAATCACCATTAACGCTAAGACCACAGGTAATCAGGGCGGCAGTACGCAAAACCTACAGCTTTCTGTCACAAGTACTAAAATTGCAGCAATTACCAGCCCAGCTAACGGTGCAACAGAAACTCTGACAAATACTGATCAATCTTCAACAGTTTTACCAGTTTTTAGTATCGCCAAAACCATTACTTCTGGTACTTTTAATGTTAATGACTCTACTGCAGAAGTAAGCTATGAAGTAGTAGTCAAGAACGTTGCCGGTGGATACTCTACAGATGCAACTAATGTCACGATTGAAGATTTCTTGCCTGATGGCTTAATTATGTCGGCGCCGTTAGCAGCTACTAATATTACCCTCGATGGAAATGCCACCATTGGAGCTACTATTACCAATACGTCTAAGGGATTCTCATTTGTAGCTACTAGCCTACCACAAGATGGAAAAATGACCATCAAATTTAAAGCTAAAAAAGATAAAGATGTACCATTAGCTCAAAATGCTCTTAACCATGTCACGGTTACTGACGATTTAGATGATGGTAAAACTGCTACTAATACCTTAGTTGATAGTACAGATGGCTCAAAAGAAACAAATATCAACTTCTATCCTACAGGCGATGATACTAACATCACTAATGGAACTTCGGTTGATGGCACTGATGGTAATGACTCTACCCAACCTCTTAACTCAATTCAACGTAGCTTGACACTGACAAATCCTCAAACTATTCAGATCCCCACGACTACTAACAGTACTACACAAGCCAATCACTCAGTGACCATCACCAATACTGGTCGTGACTCTGAAACAAACCTTAGTTTTACCCTCGCCAAGAGTGATACAGCAGAAAATGTTAGCGTCAGTAATGTACAAATAAATGGAACAGGTACAGTTTTAACTGCCGATGCTGGTGTCTACACTATTCCAGATACGCTTGCCGCTGGAGCCAATCTCAAAATCACTTATGTAGTTACATCTACCGATGCCGAAGTTGGTCAAAAAGAAGAAACCACTGTCACCTTAGTTCCTAGTGCTACGCCAGGCAATCCACCAACTGTAAATCCTGTTGTTGATACGACTCAGGTTCGCGGTATTGAGTTAGCAAAAACTCAAGCGCTTGATGCTAACTGTGATGGCAATCCAGAAGGAAGTTTTGTTACTACCTCTTTCAATGTTGATGCTGGTCAGTGTGTGGTCTATAACATTAGAGCAACCAATACTTTCGATAGTAGCGTAACTGGCAGTTATAGCATCGCTAGCTTAGTAATCTCAGATGATCTTGTTAAGAATGGTGTGACAACAAATGCTGACTATTTAACAGGGTCTGCCAATAACAAAAACATCTCTGGTTCACCTACTACTGGTTCAGTAACAGCGCCAAGTGCTAACAATCAAGTGGCTTCAAATACTGTAGGAACATTAGCGCCACAGGCAACTGCTAACCTGCAATTCACTGTCAAAATCAAGCAGAACTAATTGATAAAAATATCTTTGAATCTATAAGTAGCTTTTGCTGCTTATAGAAAAACCCTCTAGCTTGACCTAAGCGATTTTGATTGGCCAAGCTAGAAGATCACTTTTTTATCTTCCATTTATGTTTTATTGGATAAGCGACACATGACTCTATCTACCATGACACCGTCTAATCGTACCGCATTGTGTTCAGCGAAGATCTCTGCGCTGTCATTGGCGATGTTGCTTATGCAATCGAATATGGCGTTTGCAGCGACTGATTCAAATTTAGCGCCAAACCCTGACCTACAAATCATCAATAACATCGCAAACGCGACCTATAACGTCAATAGCCAGCCTGACGTCACTATCTCTAGCACCTCAAACCAAGTTCAGGTCAAAGCCTCTCATTTACCAGAGTACGGTATCAACTTAACGCAGCAGCCGGTGCAAACCGCCGCGCCTAATACAATAGTCAGTTGGGTCAACGTCTTAAATAACACGAGCTATAGCAATCAAACGATTGAGCTGACACTTGATGTCGCCCCCTCTCTATCAAATGTCAAAGTTTATCAAGACCTAAATAAGAACGGCATTATCGATAGCGCTGACAGCGAGATTATCTTTGACAATTTACGTACTCAAATTAAACTTGGGCACAGCGAGAGCATTCAACTTATCGTCCAAACATTGTCAGACCCTAACGGTAAGAGTGGCGATGCTGCTGATATCAAAATAGGCGTAGTGGTGTTAGAAGATCCATCAGTCACTCATGCGGCAACTGATGCTTTACTTATCGTTCAGCCTGAAATCAATTTTACCACTTCTAAGTACGATGATAATAAGACTACTTCGCAATTAGAAGATAACGTCTATGTGCAAGCCAGCTACGCCCAGTGTAATGTTCAATTAGATAAGCCTGATCAAGTATGGGTCACAATCACCTCTTTACTGACTGGTGATAAATACTCATTAAAAGCGATTGAAACTGGTAATAGCACGGGTAAATATCAACTATCAGTACCGACACAAAATAATGCCAATGCCATCAATGATAAAGTCATTCAAACCTTAAAAAGTGATACTTTGACTGCAAGTTTGGATGCTTGTATTATCCCTTCAGTAGGTCTAGGTCCTGAGCAGTTACCTACATCCTCTGCTGATTTTACGACTCGTATTGAAAATTTAGAAACTACGATTTCTGTCGTCGATGACAACCCGGCCTTAGTCGTCACCAAAGAAAGTAACGTCAAAACTGCCTCACTCGGTGATTATGTCAACTACACGATCAATATCAAAAACGACGGTGCTACCACCGCTTATGACGTACAACTAAAAGACGCCCTACCGCGCGGTTTTGCCTATGTCGATAGCAGCGTACGTATTGATAAAGCCCAAACAACTGAGTTTAAAACCGACGGTAAATACCAAGTCTTAAGTTTAGGTAATATGAATGCTGGCGAAACGAAAGACATTACTTATCGCGTCCTTATTGGCTCATCGGCATTAGGCGGTGACGGTACCAACCGTGCTACTGCCGTTGCTACTACTGAGCAAGGTCAGAGCCTCGTATCACGAGAAGCCCAATGGAAGATTGAGGTTGAGCGCGGTGTCATGAACACTGACGGTATCATCATTGGTAAGGTTTACCATGACATCAACCGTGACGGCATTCAACAAAAAGAAGATGGCGAGCTTGGCGTTGCAGGCGTGCGCATCTATATGGAAAACGGCAACTTCGTCGTCACCGATCCTGAAGGTAAATATAACTTCTATGGCGTCAGTGCAAAAACTCACGTCCTAAAAGTTGACCGCACCACCATTCCTAACGCCACCGAACTGATGACTCAAAGCAATCGCAATGCTGGCGATGCGGATAGCCTTTTCGTTGACTTAAAATATGGCGAGCTGCATCGTGCGGATTTCGCTATCGTTGGCGGGTTGGGCGATAGTACCGAACGTTTAAATGCAGAGTTGGTCGCGCGCAGCAAATCTGTCAGCGCTAAAAACGATAACCTAGAGCAAGCAGTAAAAACCGAGCTGGTGTTAGAGCCTGATTATAACCGCGATAATAAAGACAATGTCGATGCAAGCGGCTGTAAATCTAACGATGTCCTAGATGCCGGTATCCAGTGCGACTCGGCCATCGTGAATGAGATGGTTAAGCCAGCGGCCAATCGTGTCGATATGGCCGTGACAACGATTGCGCCTCCGGTAGAAAAAGAGCTCGAAGAATACTTAAAAGACGTTTCTAACAATGATGTTGCTTTTATTAATCTTAGCGAAGGTCAACAGCTCAGTACCTACAAACAAATGGTACAAGTTCAAGCGCCGCTAGGTTCTAACTTTACCCTATATGCCAATGGCAAAGCCGTATCAGCCGAGCAAATCGGTAAAACCGCTGAGCAAGAAAAGCAAAATGTCACCGCGTTTGATTATTATTCGGTCGATTTACAGCGCGGTGCTAATACCTTACGTGGTGTCGCCACTGACGTTAATGGCAAAGTCATCTCTGAGCAAACCATCAAGGTTTTGACACCCGATAGCCTGCAAACCATTGACTATCGAACGCAAAAGCAATTGGTCGCCGCCGATGGTGTTAGCGAATACCAAATCGTCATTAGCCTAAAAGATCGTGACGGTCGCCCTTATATTGCCTCAACCCCGATTACGATTGACGCCAATATCGGTCGTATCAACCTTAGCGACAGCAGTAAAGATCAAGCTGGCACTCAAGTTACCGTCTCTGGTGGCGAGCTACTGATACCCATCACCGCTCCAAGCGTACCGGGTAAAGGTGAGCTAGTCATTAACACCGGCAGCAGCAAGAAAGTGATTCCGCTACAGTTCACGGCTCAGCTGCGTCCCCTTATCGCTGTTGGTATCGTCGAGGGCGCTATCTCGCTTAAAAACTTTGATGGCAGTAATATTACTGATGCACAAGGTGCCTTTGAACAAGAGCTGCATGAAATCGCTGGCAATGACGACTATGCGGCAACGGGTCGCGCGGCGATGTTCTTAAAAGGTAAGGTACGCGGCGATTATCTACTGACGCTTGCTTATGATAGCGATAAAAAAGGCGAGCGCCTATTCCGTGATATCGAGCCGGGTGAATACTATCCTGTCTATGGCGATTCTTCTGCCAAAGGTTTCGATGCCCAATCGACAAGCAAGCTTTACGTGCGCGTCGATAAAGGCCGCTCGTTCGCGATGTATGGCGATTTAAAAACCCAAATCGATAATGATGAAGGTATCAAGCTTGGTCAATACAACCGTACCTTGACTGGTGTCAAAGCTCAGTTTGAGGACAATAACACACGTGTCACAGCGTTTGCTGCTGAAACTCGTACGTCACAGCGGGTTAATGAAACCCGTGGTTTAGGTATTTCAGGTCCCTACCCACTTGCCAATGATTTCGACGCGGTATTAGAAAATTCAGAAACCATCGAAGTCATCACCCGTGACGCCAATAACTCAGGTCGTATCGTGCGCCGTGAGACCTTGACGCGCTTTGCTGATTATGAAATCGACCCTATTAGCCGCAGCTTATACCTAAAGTCACCGATTGCTAGCCAAGATATCGATGGTAACCCTATCTACCTACGCGTGACGGTCGAAGTCGATGAAGGCGGCGAGAAATATTGGGTTGGCGGTATCGCTGCCAAGCAGCAATTGACCGATAAAGTCGCCATCGGTGGTAGCTATATCAATAGCGATGACCCCCTAAATAAAGAAGAACTTGCCAGTGTCAATACCGTCGTTAAATTTAACGATAAGCTAAAGCTGGTCGCAGAATACGCCCGAAACGAAGCTGAGAACCCTAATTATGACCCTAGTAATCAAATCAATGTCACAAAATTAGAAGCTAAAGATGTCAAAGGCGATGCGCTGCGTATCGAGCTTGACTATGACGATAAGAAAAACACGCGCGCCAAAGCTTACTATAATGATACCGACGAAGGTTTCGTCACTGGTGCGTCACCGCAAACAGCTGGTCGCACTGAATCTAGTATCGAAGTCACTCATACATTAAACGACAAAAAAACCGCGCTTAAATTGGAAGGCGTGCATACAGAAGACCATACTACCGAAGCCAGTCGCCAAGGCGTCCAAGCCAGTATTGAACAGCGTTTAAGTCAAAATATCGTTGGCGAGATTGGCATACGCTACTATAAGCAAGATGCCACTGCCGCTTCACGTAATACTCAAGCGGCAACGGATGTTGTAGATGTTACTAACGATACCATCTTTAATGATGACATCATTAATCAATCCGCCCTGAATGGCGTAAGCAATGCGGAAAAAGACATCGAAGGTACCACTGCCCGGGCCCGTTTGACTGCGCGTTTACCCAAACTAAATAACTCATTGGTATTTGCTGAATATGAGCAAGATATCGAGCATAGTTCGCGCAATGCCACTTCTATCGGCGGCGAAGCTGCATTGGGTAATTTAGGTCGTCTTTACGCTCGCCATGACTTAATCAATAGCTTATCAGGTAGCTATGGTTTAGATGACTCTGAAGAGCGCCAGCGTACCGTTATCGGCTTTGATACCACTTACATGAAAGACGGTAAAGTCTATAGCGAATACCGTATGCGTGATGCCATTAGCGCCCGCGAAGCTGAAGCGGCCATCGGTCTAAAGAATAAATGGTATGTTCAAGAAGGATTGACACTCAATACCCTACTCGAGCGTGTCGAATCGTTAGAAGGCGAAAAAGATAGCACCGCAACTGCAGCAGGATTTGGTGTTGAGTATTTGGCTAATGAAAACTACAAAGCATCAGGTCGATTAGAAAAACGTTGGGGCGACACCAGTGATACACTACTCGCAAGTGCAGGCGTCGCTTATCGCTATAGCGATGAGGTTACTTTATTGGCCAAGGACATTTATTCAAAAGTCGATTATGATGATGGTCATCGCACCATTAATCGTTTTCAGCTAGGCGCCGCTTACCGTGATTATGATAGCAATCAGCTGGATATGCTTGCCAAGCTCGAATACCGCTTAGACGACAACGCAACTGGCAACGATCCTTATAAAAAAGATGCGATTGTTTGGTCGTGGAGCGGTAACTATCATCCGACACGCCCATTGACGCTATCAGGCCATTATGCCGGTAAATATACGGAATATGACGCTCAAAGTATTGCCAGCGACAACACTGCACACGCTGTTTATGCACGTGGATTATACGATATCAGCGAGCGCTGGGATATTGGCTTGCAAGCAGGTACATATTGGAATGAGCAAGCGGATGATTTATCTTACTTAGTTGGCGCTGAAGTTGGCTACAGCCCGATGACCAACCTTTGGTTATCGCTCGGTTACAACTTTATGGGCTTTGAAGATGAAGATATTGCCTATGATGATACGACTATAGAAGGGGCTTACTTTAGATTACGCTTCAAATTTGACGAAGACTTATTCAAGCGTAATGACCCACGCAAAAATAAGCCGCTCACTGCAAATTCTACGTTATAATCCTTCCTACTTGTCATTTATTCTCATTGTCGTAAGCCACGCTTACGACAATTTTGTATTAACGAGATGACACTTTTTATCTCATGATAAATAACTCGTTTAAATGCAAACCTATAATACTTATTACCTTACTATAAGGTTGATCCTATGCCTCACACTACCCCTCAAGCCGCTGGATATAAAAAAAGTTTATACACTGCGTTATCAGCTGCGTTGCTATTATCAACGACTTCTTGTGTATCAACACCAAGCACTGCGCCTCAAGTGAATACACTAAAGGCAGCAGACTACTGCCTTGGTAGCAACGATACTAAAACCCAAATATCTTCTAACGCTCAAAGCGCACAGCAGCGCGCCATAAACTGCATGTTGAACGAATTGCAAACTTATCAGCAAAAAGGCATGAGCGCGCGGCAACAATACTTTGCTTATAAAGCTCAGGCTTGGTTGAACTACTCCACTCATAACGACAGTATGAATAGTCGCTCAGACGGTGGCGTACAAGCTGCCCACGCTGCAGAAGCTATCTTACAAGCATTAAAAAATAACAAAATTGAAGAACTTGAACTTATTGAAGATATTCCATCGACTTCTGCGCTCATGCGACCTGATTTATGGGCAACGTTAAATGCTCTTAAAGAGAGTGGCGGCATCAATAATGCGCCACGCGAAATCGCCTTTAGTGAAGTATCGTTAATTTGGGCGGCTGCCGACCAATGTGAGCGCGGCGCAAAATCTTCAAACAGTCACTTTCGAATGGCCGATCGCTGGCTTGAGCAAGCTCGCGAGGCTTTCGTCAACGCCCACGATTCGAAAGCCAACGTCGCTCTAGAATTGCTTATCGTGCGCTATTATGAAGAATACGCACCTTTAGATTCAAACGATGACAATTGTACCGGTCAGGTACTACCGATTATTAATAAAAATTAAGTTTCTTACTAAAGAACCAAATGCTCAATAAAATCTCATAAAACGCGCAACAAAAAAGCCGACATCATGTCGGCCTTTTTACAACTGTTATCTAACTTAACGTTCTAAAATAATTCAATAAAATTAACGGTTTTTACGCGGTAACTTTTCTGGTAGATAGCAGCGTAGATAAGCGATAGATGCGGTATTTGCTTCTTGCAGATACTTGTCAGTAATGCTCTGATGACGACGATAAGAAACTGTAAAGATGGCATTGATAATGCTAAAGGTAATCAATAATACATCTTGAATGTCTTCAAACTTTGGCATCTCATAACGCTCTGATAGGCGTTGATATACCAATTGCACCACTTGATTGTCCATATGCTCACCATAACTATCCCCTTCAAAATCAGGTGTGTTGGTGTCATAAATCAATTTGGCTTTGGTTTGGTCTTCATCAAATATTTGTACGCAGCGCTCAATCAACGCAGTCAAATATGCTTGCCATCTATCGTAGTCAACCGTTTCAACCGTTGTTAATACTTCTAAGATATCGATGGCATTTAAGAAGCGTAGTGCTAAAAATATCGCTTCAATATTTGGAAAGAAATGATAAGCAGAAGCTCTTGGAATGCCCGCTTCTTCGCAGACAGCCGCCAAAGTAATATCGTTAATCGCTTGAGTTTCACTCAGTTTTTTCGCGCCCATCAATAGTTTCTGACGGCGTGCGCGACCTTGCTGACTGGTAAATTTAAACTTGTTTGGTACCAGCTTTTTTGCCAGCTCCGAATCTACCAGTACATCTTCAATTTTGTCGTCTTTATTTTCAATCATCATAAATCTCTTAAAGTTACGCCCTATCTTTATAAATATAGTCTTCATCGGATAGCATTTGTCCTAAATCGAAGGACCATTTTCTATCAACCAGTAATTTAGATTAATAGCATCGCTACTATACTCAACGAAGAAGCATGATAAACGCTTGTACACTATCAAGCAAGGGACATGAATAGGTTAAAAAATAACTCACTAATTACTAAGAAAACGAGATTAATTGTGGAGTTTAATTTTCGCTCTTATGATACCATGATCGATGACTCTATCGGCATAATCCCACTTTAAATGATCATTAAAATAGTCAACTCGTTCAACCTGACCGAGCGAAAACTTACTATCAGGTAAAAACTCTTCAGAAACAAATAACTGATCAATCACTTCAGGCATACCTTGATAAATATGCGTATAAGCGACGTCTTTCATCCAGCCATAACGTGCTTGAATGCGAGCCGCATCAAACAAAGCCACATCGCGCATGCTCTTATCATAATTGACTTCGCCTGTTTCACTCATCAGTTGAGTTGTGACGCTACCCGTGACATCATTCATATCACCCAACAAAATCAATGGCTCGCGCGTATGATGCAGGCGTTCAATGATAGACATACGGATAGAAGCGGCTTCGGCGGCGCGCATACATAAGCTGCGCAACTTTGCACGGACGCGAATATTTGGATCGTCCATATCCTCTAGTAGCTGACCATTTTCATCGCGTAAGAAAAAAGCCCGTTTGCTTTTTAAATGTGCGGTAACAATCGTTATCGGTTGACCAAGGGCGTTAACTCGTAATATGAGCGGCGGACGATTAAAGCACTTATAAGGACCAATATCAGGAATATCAATGACCGCCTTTGGCGCTACTTCTTGCAACAAACTGCTTTCTAACTGTTCAAAACGCGTGATAATACCAACGGCTGGCGTATGTTGAGCGCCCCTGCCTTGAGTATAAGGGTTTGCATTGTCATTGCTCGCTAACGGAATAACCACATGCTCAGGATTAAAGCCCAATGACACCGCCAATGCTTCGAGTGCATTACTGTCCCATACCTCTTGGACGGCGATAATATCGGCATGCGCCTTTGCCAATAAATCAGTAATGCCGCGCAGTTTCTGTTCATATTCGTCATTGTTATAAGCAGGCGCGTTTTCGTAATAAATTCGGTTAGGATTGGCAAAATTAAGTAAATTGGCCGTTGCTATATAAAACTGCTTAGGGCTTTTGTCTTCAGCATTATTAACCATAAATTACCTGTTGTTATAATTATTATTTTTAATAATTGTTTGTTCTCGCTGGCTTGATGTATAGCACTATATTCACATTTAAAAATATACAGCAAAAAAGCCTCCAAAGAAATCTTTGGAAGCTTTAAAATAACATAAAACTGGCTACAATTATCTATTAGTCAGGTCAGTTCTACAATCAAACTAACTCTAGTAATGAGAGAGTAAGCTTTAGTATAATTTACTTACTTATATTAAATAAGCGATTAGTTGAGCTTAATCAAACCTTACTTTTCGCCAGAACGTTTTATGACATCTTAATTTTGATTATGATACACGGTTCCACGCGTCACGTGATGCACGGCGTGCTTCATTCCATTCCATACGCGATTCGCCTTTCACTTCGTTCCATGAACGCTCTAAATCTGATTCATGGTCTTCAAAACGAGCATCCGCTGGATAACGCGCGCGGTTGGCGTAACCAACAGCATAAGCTGGGTGTAAATCACGGTCAAAATCACGATCTTGGTTGTAATAATCGGCATTAGCATATTCTGCACGCCAGTAGGCTTCTTCACGGGTCGGATCAATCGCTTCTGCCGCTGCGTGGCCAGCACCACCACCGACGATAGCACCAATAGCACCGCCGATTAACGTACCTAGTGGGCCGGCCATTGTACCAATTGCAGCACCTGCCGCTGCGCCGCCAACGCCACCAATACCTGTTCCGAGTGGATGTGATCCTGGCTCACCTGTGATAACATCGGCATTCAAATCTTCTTTAGCTTCTTTTGACATATTTTTTACCGCCCCGCGATCAATCGCATCGTGATCACCGACCATATTGTCATTTTCGTGCCCCACAACTCTATTGCCGTTAATATCATGAGTAGCACCTGTCATGCGACGTTCATTGTCGTCAATAATACGGTCTCTATCACCTACTTCAACATAATCATCATTGATTACACGGTTATCAGGGTCTGTCATACGTCCATCGTTATTCATAATATTATCCTTAAATTATTTGTTATATATTAGATTTATATATTGCTAACTTATTAAACTCTACACTTTAAATTTAAAAAATTATTAAGTATGAGAATCATGCACTAAAGCTAAGTATTGAAAAAGCTAAGTACCGAAAAATTAAATGTTATAAATTAGCGGCCTCACTTAATTCATCTAAAGTATAGGGATTTATGAATAATGACCGATAGGTAGGTTATGTAAACTATGTCCAAATTACGATTGCCTTGCGTTACAGCCTGTATCTTTATCACAATTTTGTAGGTCGGCAGAGCATTTTAGGTAATTTTAAGCGGTTTCATTAAAATGGTTTAAGCCTACTTCTCAGGTATTTACATGACTTTCAGCGCTCTATCTACGGCTTGTTGCCACTTATTAAGGTGCTGCTCATGAATCTCGCTAGACATTTCAGGCTCAAAGACACGATCAATTTGCCACGATGCCTGTATCGTTGCTTCATCGTATAAACCTGCTTTTAGCCCAGCTAATAACGCTGCCCCTTTGGCAGTGATTTCTGTGTCTTTAGGGCGCAGTACAGGCACTCCTAATAAATCAGCTTGAAACTGCATCAGTAAATCGTTATTTGCTGCGCCGCCATCTACTCTTAGTTCAGTCAGGGGATGTGGGCTGTCTTTTTGCATGGCAATCAGTACATCATAAGTTTGATAGGCAATGGCTTCCAATGCTGCGCGCGCAATATGTGCTTTGGTCGTGCCGCGGTTCATGCCCGTCATACTCGCACTGACATCAGAGCGCCAATAAGGAGCAGCAAGCCCTGTAAATGCTGGGAGTAATACCACCTCCTCACTGCTATCCACTTGCCGCGCTAAATTTTCAATATCACTACTTTGTTGAATCATTCCCAGATTATCACGCAACCATTGAACGATAGCGCCTGCCATAAACACGCTCCCCTCCAAGGCATAAGTAACCTCCTTTTTGGGCGGCTGAAGCAGGCGCCTGCCGGACTGTACTATTTGATCAAATGATAAGTTGTCTGGTCGAGTCGGCGTAGATGCTCGTTGCCAAGCGATGGTTGTCAGTAGCTTATGCTCACTAAGTTTTGGCGTTTGACCGATATTCATCAGCATAAAACAGCCGGTGCCATAGGTATTTTTTGCCATGCCAGCATCAAGGCAGCCTTGTCCAAATAGCGCTGCTTGCTGGTCGCCCAATACTGCCTGAATGGGAATTTGTTTGGCAAATAGTCCTTTTTTGGTTTTACCAAAATCGCTATCCGAAGCGAGTACTTTGGGCAATATATTCATTGGTATAGCAAAGCAGTCACATAACGCCTCTGACCATGCCAATTTATGAATATCGTATAACAAGGTACGACAAGCATTGGTCACATCAATAACGTGCTCACCGCCCGTCAATTTAAAAATAAGCCAGCTGTCTATCGTGCCGACAGCGATTTCCCCTTTATTGGCGCGTACCCTTAATTTGGGATCGTTTTCTAACAGCCAAGCAATTTTACTGGCGCTAAAGTACGGATCTAAACGTAATCCCGTGATACGTTGTATCTCAGTTGCTGTATCATCATGACTATTGTCAGTGATACCACGATGGTTAAATGTACTACTCGCACTTTTTATCGCAAGCGTTTTACAGTAGTTTGCAGTGCGACGATCTTGCCAAATGATGGCAGGCGCTAGCGGTTTGCCCGTTTTTTTATCCCAAATGATGATTGACTCACGCTGATTGGTAATCGCGATACTGCTGACGTCTGTCGCCAGCAGTCCTGCCTGATTGATCACATCATGGGCACAGCTAATCTGCGTTTGCCAAATCTGCTGCGCATCTTGTTCGACAAAACTTGCTTGCGGGGTTTTTAAAGTCGTCGGCTGCTGTGCCATTTTAATCGGGCGGGCATGGTCATCGTACAATATTGCGCGACTCGACGTTGTGCCTTGATCTAACGCTAAAATATATCCTGCCATCGCTCACATCCTATTTTGTATAATGTCATTTATTTTTTACCTGCTTATTTTTAGTAGGTTTTACAGTCACATTTCTATTAATAAAATTTATTGATTGGCTTTTAATTCGCGTTAAAACGAGCTTTTATCAATAACTTATAAATAATGTTATTATTTACCCTAAAAGTAGACACTTAACATAAAAAAATCGCTTATTCAACGCTAAAAAGGCAAATAGTAAGCATTGACCCGTCACTATTGTGGCACTACAGTGTACGCTTTGTTGTTAATAATCAATTTTTGCTTTCTATTAATCGTCTATAATATTGCCCTGTTAGAACATGGGCAAATGATAATTCGCATTATTAGCGCTCTTGTGTATGACACATATTTAAACACGTTATAAAACTTTGCATTCTAATTAATGGCTTATGTGACTTATGAAATTTGCTTTATCGACTCTGTCTACTGCTGTAATGACGGTTACGCTCATGAGCTTTGCTGCATCAAGCTCTGCAAGCGCTAACGATGATAATATGCTGTCACAAAATGAGGTAACGCCAGTTGTAGTGACGCAAATTGTTGACGCGGACAATCAAAGCAGCCCTCAATCTCAAAAAAACCGCCTCAAAAATGAAGCAGTGACGACAGATATTGAGGCGAGTAAAGCCGCGCTAAATCCACGCTTAACCACCCTTGTCGATCCTATTACTCATAAGAGTATTGACAATAGCTATCCTCTAGAAGTGTCTAGTCTGCTAAGTCTTGAGCAAGCGCAGAATATTTTATTGCAAGTTTCTCCAAAGATTGCTGCTAATCAAGCAGCGATTGCGGCCAGTGAATATGAAACGGACGCCCTAAAAACCATAGACAACCCGTTAGTATTTGCGCAAGTTTCCGCTAACGCTTATAACTTGGATGCCGATATTGATTTGTCAACGCTCAAAAACGGCATTGTCAATGATATTAATGGCGCTGTTGATAGCGTCATTCCCCCTATACCAGATGTGCCTCTACCAGATTTCGGTGAATTGATTGGTGATCGTCTCCCAGACTCTTACAACTTAAAACGCTCAGGCTCAACGACGGGCGCTGGTCTTGGTGTGGTATGGCCTATTTATACCGCTGGGCGTACCACCGCATTAACGGGCGCTTCCACTGCCCGAACCCAAGAAGCTGTAGCCGACAGCTTACTTGATAAAAACGAGTTGTATAACACCTTAATCGAGCGTTACTTTAAGGCGCAGTTGGCCATTATTGCCGCCTATTTACGCGACGATGCTTATGATACGGTGCAGCAAGTTGATCATATGGCACAGCGCCTTTTTGAGGAAGGATTTATCTCACGTGTCGATCGCTTAGAAGCCCAATCGGCGCTCGCCGATGCAAAAAGTGAATCAGTCAATGCCAATAATGATGCGCGTCTGGCAATGATGGCATTGCAGCGTCTTCTACGTACCGATTATCGTATCAAACCCAGTACGCCTTTATTTGTTTCTAGCCGGCCTTTACCGGACGTGAGCTATTTTCAAGATTTGGCACTAAGCAATCATCCCGGTCTGCAAAAAGTCGCGGCCAAACGGGCACAGGCTCAGCAGCTGCATGCCTTATCAGATACGGGTTACAAACCTACCGTCATGCTATATGGTTATGGACAAGTTGAAAAAGACCCAAGCTGGGTTGCTGGTATCTCGGCAAGTTGGAAACTTTGGGGCGGACTTGATAAAACCGCTTCCCTAGCCTCCAGTAATGCCAAGATACGCCAAGCGGATTTATCTGAAATTGAGGTTAGTGACAATCTATTACTACTGGTCGAAAAAAACTGGCACGATGTCAATAACGCCCAGTCACGCTATCAAGCACTACAAAGTAATGTAGATCTGGCAGCAGAGGTGTTACGCCTGCGCCAACTTGGTCTACAAGAAGGCCTCAACACGCCGATCGATGTCGTACAAGCACAAACGCAATCGCTCAAAGCGCGCACCGAGCAAGCGCAAGCAGCAAATACTTATGTTCAGTCGCTTGCCGCCTTGATGCAAAGCTGTGGTACGCCCCTTGCTTTTAATGCTTATCTCAACGCCGCTGATATTAGACTACCGACCTTGTATGATAAATAGCTCATTTAATAAGACATATTAAACAATCATATTAATTGCCAAGATTAAATAGCACCAAACTTATTCTGCTTATTATTGACTTTATTGCTTTAGGAATCTCACTGTCATGACTGAATCTAACAACGAATCAGGCGACTCACGCAAATTAAATGATTCAGACTCATCAACTGCCTCACATAGTATTCATGATGAGCAAACGCCTGCTGCTGATATTGAACAAGAGCAAACAGTGCCAACTTATAAGCGCGAGCCCGTACAATCAGATAAATCTGCCATGATAAAAAAGGCAATTTTAGCATTCCTCGTGATTATTATATTAGGGGCTATTGCTTATGGTTTGTACAAAAGCAATCAGCACAGCGAGCCTGAAACCATCACCTTACAAGGTCAAATGCAAATGCAGCAAACGTCCATTGCGGCAAAAGTGCCAGGACGTATTGCAAAAATCATGGTCACAGAAGGCGATGCAGTGACGGTTGGTCAGCAGTTGATTGAGATGGATTCACCTGAGATTAACGCTAAGATTAATCAAGCGCGCGCTGGTAAGCAAATGGCACAAAGTCAGCTCGATAAAGCAGAAAATGGCGCTCGCCCGCAAGAAATTGCGCAAGCAAAAGCAGCTTGGCAAGCCAATAAAGCGGCATCTGATTTGGCAGAAAATACCTATCAACGCGTCAACCGTCTTTATGAAGAAGGCTTAATGGCACGGCAAAAACGTGATGAGGCTTATGCGCAGTATTTGGCTAACAAAGATAAGACGGAAGCGGCGCGCCTGCAATATGATTTGGCAGTGGAAGGCGCTCGTAGCGAAGACAAGTCTGCTGCAACCGCCCAAGTCGCTCAAGTCGATGCGCAATTAGAAGAGGCATTGGTTGCCAAAGAAGAAGCTAACCTAAAAAGCCCGATTGCGGGAATCGTGGATAATGTCATCGTCAACGCGGGCGAAGTCATTGGTCAAGGCGTCCCTATATTAACCTTGGTCAATACTGACGATCAATGGGTAGTTCTCAATGTCACTGAAACCCATTTAAATCAGTTTGCGATTGGGCAGCGTTTTATGGGTACGATTCCTGCGTTGTCTTCACCTGAAAAGCCATATACCAAACAGTTTACCGTTTATGCAACTTCAACTTTGTCTGATTTTGCTACTTGGCGCCCGACCAATAATAACGATGGTTTTGATGTGCGAACCTTTGAAGTCAAAGCGCGACCATCAGCGCCAGACAGACGTATTCGCTCGGGGATGAGCGTGGTCGTCAGTGTCAATCCAGCCCTTGTTAATCAGACCCAAGAGTAAGCCATGCGCCTGAACAAGCTAAGTGGGGCATTTGTACGCAGTGCTGCCTACGAGCGACGTTTTTTAGTCAAAAATCCATGGGATTTGAGTATGGTGGTTTGGATACCCCTTGCGACCGTGTTATTGATTTGGTGGATTTTTTCACACATACAAATTACCGATTTGCCCATTGGCGTGATGGATAAAGATGGCGGCCCTGTTGCTAACACCGCTGTACGTTATTTAGAAGCCAATCCGAACCTAACCGTAAAGCAGCTTTATCATTCGCCAGCAGCGGTAGAAGCGGCGCTCTTACAACGTGATGTTTATGCGGTGGTCATTATTCCTGAAAATTTCTCACGCAATATTTCATCGAGTAAGCCTGCGCCTATCGTGCTACAAGTAAACGCACAATATGGCACGCACTCTGGCATTATCCAAACCAGCGTGCAGTCCGTAATTGGCACACTATCGGCGGGCGTTGAGATACAGCGCTTGGTAAAAAAAGGCATGGCACCATCGCAAGCAGCCATTGCTTACTCCCCTATTGGTATTCAGCGCATCAGTTTGTTTAATGCGGCAACGGATTATCAGCAGTTTTTAGCGTCAACGGTCATCCCGGCATTGCTTCATATTTTAGCTATGGTCATCGGAGCGACGACCATAGGACGTGAATTGCGTGATAAGAAAATCGGCTTTTGGTATGACTATATTAATAATGATAACCCTGACTTAACAAGCAGTCAAAATAGCAAAGCTATGACAGCTCTAACCTCTACTGAAGAGAATAAAACCTTTATTGAGGATAATAAGCCTAGAAGAGCCAGTGTTTTGGTTTTGCTATTTGGTTTATTGGGCAAGTACTTTTGGCCAATGTTGGCTTATAGCGTTTGGTCAGTTCTGGCGTTATGGCTCGCCACTTCTCAGCAAGCAATCGCTATTAGCTCCATCATCGCGACTTACCTCGGTCTTGTATTGCTGATGATGTTATCATTTTGGCTTGGTGCCATATTTACGTTAACCTCATTTTCATTACGGATGGGTTTATCGTCTACGGGTTTTATCTCAGCGCCTTCTTATGCGTTTGCTGGAGTGACATTTCCTTATATTGCCATTAGTGAAAATGCCCAGCATTGGTCAGATGCGCTGCCGCTTACTCATTATCTTAAGCTTCATATTGCGCAATTACAGATGCAGGCCCCTGTTGCCATCTCATTACCTATTGTCTATGGACTGACGCTCGCGACGATTGTCACTATGTTTATAGCCGCCTTATTGAGCAAGCGCGCGCTCGCACATCCTGAACGCTGGGGAGCACGCTAATGTCTATGACACCAAAAGAGCCTTTGTCACAAAAACAACCTGTATCAATAAAAAACCAGCCTTCTAACACCCCGTTAGATGTAAGAAACCATTCGCCGTCGCAAAGCTTTTTCAGCAGTTTTTTACAAACCATTAAAGATGTCTTTTCTGATAAAGGGGTGTTACTGCTGCTAATGATTGCGCCGATTATCTATGGCTTCTTTTATCCTTGGCCGTATTCAACGGAAGTGGTCAACCATGTGCCAGTCGGTATTGTCGATCAAGACAACAGTAATCTATCACAAACCATTGTCCGTTATGCCAGTGCCAGCCCGCAGCTAGATACCAAGCGCTTTCTTAATGAACAAGACGCTAAAGAAGCAATGTGGTCAGATGATATCGCCGGTTATATGATTATCCCAAGCGGATTTGAACAGCAAGTTTTGTCAGGGAAAGCGGCAAGCGTCAGCGTACTAGGTAATGGCGGTTATTTTCTGTTAAATAAAAACGTCCAAATGGGATTTTTGCAGGCAGTCAGCACCGTATCAGCAGGCGTTGAGATTAAAAAAAGCGTGGCGCAAGGGGCGTATGCTGCGACCGCAGCGGCAAACACCCAAGCGGTACCATTAAAAATTATACCTTTATACAATCAAACCGAAGGCTACGGTGCTTACGTGGTACCAGCGGTGTCTATTCTTATTTTGCAACAGACCCTTTTGATGTCGACAGCAATGTTAATTGGCACCTGGTATGAGCAACGTCGTCACGCTGCCAGTATTCGCGGCTGGTTAGGGCGTATTGCAGCGCTTAGTATGTTTAGCTTTATCATCGGCTGCTTCTATTATGGCTGGGCATTTGAGCTGCACCATTATCCGCGTGGACAGAATATGCTCGGAAGCTTGTTGTTTCTGCTGCTATTTTGTCCGACGGTAGCAACGCTTGGCTGCGTATTTGGACTTTGGTTCCGTCAGCGTGAGCGTAGCATGCAAATCTTGATTTTTAGCTCGCTACCGATGTTTTTTGTCAGTGGTTATCCATGGCCTGCCAATCAATTACCAGAATTTTTACAAATCATACGCTGGGTCATACCGACAACGCCTGGTATTAATACTTCTGTTCAGCTTAATCAGATGGGTGCAAGTGTGGCGCAAGTAGCGACTGGTTTTTATGCATTAGCAGGATTGTGGGCATTTTATTTTTTATTACTGCTACTTTTTCGCTGGCGTACCACACCGAGCAAAACTGCTTTTTAATTTAAAAAGACAATGACTAAATTAACAAGACCACTGCAACCTTTATTTTATTAAAATTCGTTTTATTAATAAGTGCCAAAAAAAAGCGCCTATTTATTGAGTAGGCGCTTTTTTATTTATCTGACTTTATTGTGTTTGGTTTAAAAAACGCGATTTAAACCATTTAGGGCTGCAACGCGATAGGCTTCGGCCATGGTTGGATAGTTAAAAGTCGTATTCACAAAATACTCGAGCGTGTTATTGCACTTCATCACCGCCTGACCAATGTGAATAATCTCTGATGCGTGGTTGCCATAGCAATGAATGCCTAGAATCTCAAGCGTCTCACGATGGAATAATATCTTTAAAACGCCTGAACGCTCACCAATGATTTGCGCCCGTGCCAGATGTTTAAAGAATGCCTGCCCCACTTCATAGGGGACTTTCTCATCGGTCAGCTCTTGCTCAGTCTTACCGATACAAGAAATCTCGGGGATGGTATAAATACCCGTTGGAACGCTTGATACTGGCTCGGCATCACTATCGCCAACCATAAAAGCCGCCGCACAGCGTCCTTGGTCATAGGCTGCTGAAGCCAACGATGGCCAGCCGATCACATCACCAGCGGCATAGATATTTTCGACGCCAGTACAATAGGTGTCATCCACTTTAAGCTGACCACGGCTATTGGCTTCAAGACCGATCGCTTCTAAGTTCAGCCCTTCTGTATTTCCTGAGCGCCCATTTGACCAAAGGATGGCATCGGATTTGATACGCTTACCGCTTTTTAGATGCAACACTACATAATCATCATGGGTTTCAAGATGATCGATCTCTTCATTACTGCGAATCAATACGCCAAACTGTCTAAAGTCATGAGCGATGGCATCACTAATTTCGCTGTCTAAATAATTGAGTAATTGGTTTTGGTTATTAATTAAGTCAACTTTATAGCCAAGGCCGGTAAAGATAGAGGCGTATTCACAACCAATAACGCCTGCTCCATAAATGATGATTTTTTTAACCACATAATCCATTTGTAGAATTTTATCCGAGTCAAACACACGCGGATGGTTAAAATCTAAAATGTCAGGACGATAAGGGCGGCTGCCAACGGTAATAATGGCTTTATTAAAGGTGACGGTTTCAAAGACACCGTCGTCCTTTTCGACGTTTAACGTATGCGCATCAATAAAGCTTGCCCAGCCGTGAATAACATCAATACGGTTGCGCTCATAAAAGCGGGTATGAGTGCTCACCTGATTACGTATTACTCGACGCGCATTGGCCAACACACGGTTTAATGGGACTTGCTGGTACTCCATCGCTGTCGTAAACATAGGGTCACGACGAAAACTAATCAGGTTAAACACTGACTGGCGCAATGCTTTACTTGGAATGGTACCAACATGAGTCGAGTTACCGCCAACCTGCTCGCGTGGATCAATTACCGCTACCTTTTTGCCAGCCTTTGTCAGCTTCATAGCTGCCGCTTCACCAGCAGGTCCTGCGCCTAAGATAACAGCGTCATACTCATAATTGTGCTTATCGCCTTTGATGCGCTGCGAGTCTTTGGTAAAAGGGGTTTTAATATCGATACGAATATCATCGAGTGGATTGACCAAGTCAGGATGATGCATGATATCTTCAGTGACTTGCTCATGAGTTTGCTCAATTTTCTCTTTTTTATTTTTATCCACTGTATGTTCGGGGTTTGTTGTACGGCCGCTCTCTTTATTAGACACCTCGGTATGAGTATCTTTACCAGTGTCATTGGTCGCGTCGCTTATCGGTTTGCTTCCCATCTTATCCTCTTTATTGATTTATGAATCTATGTGTTTTTTAGGCTATGAATGTCACCGTTATTTAGAAATTTAGACTCATAGCGCTAAAGTGTGCCTACCATACGTTGTGATAGGATATTTTACAATCACCGCTACAATTACCCTCTGACCTTAAGCCTAGCCGTAGCATGTTTAACTATCTATAACATGTTTAATAAGTATCTTTAATACTCATCGTCGTTATGCGTCAGTAAAACTAACCGATACGGCGTTTAAGACCAGTCATTTGCAAGATACGGGTAGCAATCTCTTCAACAGACATCTCAGAAACATCAAGGCTTGGAATGCCTTGTGAGATATAAATGCCTTGTATCGCCCGCTGTTCTTGCTGACATTGTTGGTAGCTTGAATAACGGCTGCCCGCTCGGCGCTCTTGCCGGATTTTTACTAAGCGATCGGTATCGATTAGTAAGCCAAATAGCTTGTGCTTATGCTCGCGTAAAGCCTTCGGCAATTGGTTGTCGTTTAAGTCTTCTTCGGTTAACGGATAGTTTGCTGCTCTAATACCAAATTGTAAGGCTAGATAAAGTGAGGTCGGCGTTTTCCCAGACCGCGAAACGCCGATAAGAATAATATCTGCCGCATGATAATGACGGGTGCGCGCCCCATCATCGTTATCTAAGGCAAAATGCACGGCATCAATCCGTTCCTTATAGGTTTCAGAGTCGACATTATCATGAGCATGGCCCGCATGCGCATCTGGTTCAACGCCTGTTTCTTCTGCTATCCGGCCAATTAGACCTTCATACATATCCAAATTACAGCTATGCGCCGAGTTGATTTTTTCCCGAATATCAGGGCTGACAATCGTATCGAACACCAATGGCAGCAAACCATCGCGCTGATAGGCCACATTGATTTGTTCAACGGCTTCTTCGGCACGCTCTAGGCTATCAACATAAGGCAACACTCGAGTTTCAAAAGGCACAGAGGAAAATTGACTTAAAATAGCGCGTCCAAGGGTTTCTGCAGTAATCGCGGTGCCATCGGAGATAAAAAATGCCGTTCTGATATTTTGATCGTTATCTACTTGCAATGCTTGTCTGTTTTGAATAGTCGGATTGGCTGATTCGATCGAATGGTTTGCAAACATAACGTCAACACCTTAGTTAAAACCTCAATAGTCGCTTTTGCTTAGCGCTGAGAACTCTTTAATAAATTGTTATTTATGACCTATATTATACGCACAATACCCCTCCAATAGAAATCAATGTTACAGGCGTACACTTAGAAACCTTTATAACTTAAAGCCATTCCTTAGGAGTCTTTATACATGATCAACGTTTGTATAAAGAAAGGTTTATACAATGAAAATTTTTCTAAACACCGTCAATTTATCCGTTTTTATTATATCCTGATAAGCAAATACGATAACATTTCTTATTTAATACATCGTAATCACCAAAACTTATATCTTTTTCACGAATTATTTAATTCTAGGTATCGAAATTATCCAAATATAGGGGTATAATCGACCGTTATAATCTTTACTAAATAACCTTATTTTCTGGAGTTATCATGGCAGCGCAATCTACAGCACTTGTAATCAATCTTGATCAGCTAGGAAAAGACGACATTGAGATGGTTGGCGGCAAGAATGCCTCGCTTGGCGAGATGATCAGCCATTTATCTGATTTGGGTGTCAGCGTTCCAGGTGGCTTTGCGACCACTTCAAATGCCTTCAATCGTTTTTTGACAGAAACAGGCTTACTTGACAAAATTAACAGCGAGCTTAAAACACTTGATGTTAACGATGTGAACAAACTTGCTGAAACAGGCAAAAAAATCCGTTCGTGGATTATTGAGCAAGAGTTGCCAAGCGATCTTGAAGCAGATGTGCGCCAATCATTTGAAACTATGAGTGGCGGCGAAGACATCGCGGTTGCGGTACGTTCTTCTGCAACTGCGGAAGATTTGCCAGATGCGTCATTTGCCGGTCAGCAAGAAACGTTCTTGAACATTCGCGGCATTGATAACGTCCTAATTGCGATTAAAGAAGTATTTGCCTCTTTATATAATGACCGCGCGATTTCTTACCGTGTGCACAAAGGTTTCGAGCACGAAGGTGTTGCCTTATCTGCTGCTGTTCAGCGCATGGTTCGTTCGGAAACTGGCGCTGCCGGTGTTATGTTTACTCTAGATACCGAAAGTGGCTTTGATCAAGTGGTCTTCATCACTTCAAGCTATGGCTTAGGCGAGATGGTCGTTCAAGGTGCGGTAAACCCTGACGAGTTTTATATCTCTAAAAGATTGCTTGAAAATGGTAAACCTGCGGTCATTCGCCGTAATCTAGGCAGCAAGCATAAGAAAATGATTTATGGTGATGAAGGTAGTACTAAGAAATCTGTTAAAACCGTCGATGTCGAAAAGCAAGACCGCATGCAGTTTTCTTTATCGACTGAAGAGCTAAACTCACTTGCCAAACAAGCCATGACTATTGAAAAGCATTACGGTCAAGCGATGGACATCGAGTGGGCAAAAGACGGCGACAGCGGTGAAATCTTTATCGTCCAAGCACGTCCAGAGACTGTTAAGAGCCGCCAAGACAGCAATGTCATGGAGCGTTATATCATCAATACTGCCGACGCGAAAATCCTATGCGAAGGTCGTTCAATCGGTCAACGTATTGGCGCTGGTAAAGTCCGAATCGTGAGCAATCTAAATGAGATGGACAAAGTAGAAGATGGCGATGTGTTGGTATCAGACATGACGGATCCGGATTGGGAACCAGTCATGAAGCGCGCCTCTGCTATCATCACCAACCGTGGTGGTCGCACGTGTCACGCAGCTATTATCGCTCGTGAGCTTGGTGTTCCAGCAATCGTTGGTTGTGGTAATGCCACGGAGCTATTGGTTGATGGTCAAGACGTCACTGTTTCTTGTGCTGAAGGTGATACTGGCTTTATTTATGAAGGTCAGATTGATTTTGACGTTCAAACCAACTCTGTTGAATCTATGCCAGAGCTTGCATTTAAAGTGATGATGAACGTTGGTAACCCAGATCGCGCTTTCTCATTTACCCAAATGCCAAACGAAGGTATTGGTCTTGCCCGTTTAGAGTTCATCATCAACCGTATGATTGGTGTGCATCCAAAAGCATTGCTCAACATGAACAGCTTGCCGCGTGAAATTGCTCAAGCTATCAATGAGCGTATCGCGGGTTATGCCTCACCTGTTGACTTTTATGTTGATAAATTGGTTGAAGGTATCTCAACGCTAGCTGTCGCCTTTATGGATCAGCCAGTTATCGTTCGTATGTCTGATTTTAAATCAAACGAATACGCCAACCTATTAGGCGGTAAGCTATACGAGCCATCAGAAGAAAACCCAATGCTTGGTTTCCGTGGTGCTAGCCGCTATGTTTCTGACAACTTCCGTGATTGCTTTGAGCTTGAGTGTAAAGCGCTAAAACGCGTGCGTGACGAGATGGGCTTGACCAACGTTGAGATTATGATTCCATTTGTCCGTACCGTTGCCGAAGCAGCTGAGGTCATCGAATTACTGGCGAAAAATGGCCTAAAACGTGGTGAAAATGGTCTTCGCGTCATCATGATGTGTGAGCTACCAACCAATGCCTTACTAGCAGAAGAGTTCCTAGAGCACTTCGATGGTTTCTCAATCGGTTCAAACGATTTGACTCAGCTTACCCTAGGTCTTGACCGCGACTCAGGAATCGTCTCCCATCTATTTGATGAGCGTGACCCTGCGGTTAAGAAGCTATTGTCTATGGCAATTGAAGCTTGCCGCAAAGCAGATAAATATATCGGTATTTGTGGTCAAGGTCCATCAGACCATCCAGATCTTGCTTTTTGGCTCATGGAACAAGGTATCAGCTCAGTGTCATTAAATCCTGACTCAGTGTTAGATACGTGGTTCTTCTTAGCGGGTGAAGAAACAAAATAAGCCGTTACGTTACGTCACAGCGTTGATTCACATAGTCATTTAAGATACAACCATTAGGGTCTATTTGATTTTTTCAAATAGACCCTAATATAATGTATTACTGAAAGTAATTTTAAAAAATGACTTAACAAAGTAGCTTGAAAACGTGATTTAAAAACAGTTTAAAAGTAACACTTTAAAAAGAAACAGTTTAAAAACAGCGGCTTAAGTTATGACTAACTATGTAGGCAATTATGCAGATTTTCCTTGCTCGAAATAACGTTCAAGCTGGTCCATATACGTTGGATCAGCTCAATATTATGCTCGCCTCTGGTGAAGTGGTATTAGATGATTTGATGTGGCATGAAGGCTTAGATCAGTGGCAGCGTGTTGGTAACTTAACCAATAATCAAACCTACTACCGTCCTGCGCCCATAACGTCAGCAGATACTAATGATTCTATTATTAATAACGTGACGGTATTCCCAGAAGATTCTGTTAGTCACACGGGTCAAGATAACAAATCTGTATCGTTAGATAGATTGTATGGTAAACCTGAGCGTCCAGCAGAAAATGCTAAAAACACCAAGTTGGACATGACTACCAACCGTCAATACACCCCCAGTAAAAATGTGTCATTGAAAAAATCTAGCGCTACCAAAAATATTTCAAACAAAGATAAAGTAGTCGGTGATGTGGTGCTGGCGCCGATCATGTCGCGAGTATTGGCGACAGCGCTCAATGGTTTGCTTTATGTATTAGCGATTTTTCCGCTGGTTATGGCTTTAACTAAGATGGATGTGGATTATACCAAGTTTCAAAACATCCAAAATATGGACGCTGCGTATCAGTACTCAATGACACTGATGGAAAGCATTCCTAGTAGCATCTTGATGGTGTCACAAGTCATGGTATTTGGTTTGTTTGCGCTACAGTTAGTGTTTATTACCTTGCGTGGACAATCGCTTGGTAAGCTAATTACTGGTATTCGCGTCGTTGATCAAGCAACCCATCGCTTGCCTTCTTTTACTAAACTTATCGGCATGCGCACTTTATTATTATTTATTATTTATAACTTGTTATTTTCCTTTACCAGTTTTTTAGGTTTTGTGGTCATTGCGGTGCATTATTATATGGCATCAAAAAGTCCTGAAAATATTGGTTGGCATGACAAACTTGCTAAAACCTTGGTGGTAAAAGCCGATAATAGCCAATTGGTCAAACAACCAAAAGTGAAATCATGAATTTATAAGTTTATTATAAAAACGATGGTTATAAATATCACAAATTTATATGAAAAAGTGGCGTTTATTGAACTGAACCCCATAAGTT
>NZ_DKGQ01000027.1 GCF_002453355.1 Psychrobacter sp. UBA6766
AGTCAATAAAACCGCTCTCAGACTGCAGGGCTAACAGCGCTTTATTGTCAAACACCTCATCAATAATCAACCAGCCATCATCTACAAACGTATCTAGCTGTTTATCGGTTAGCTTCTCTTGCCAATCAATATCGAAGTCGGAGAATTGTAATTCATGCTGAGTTGGCGGCGTTTGACTTTCGTCATCGCTAGATGGGTATAGTAGTGGCGGGTTATCCGCTCCAATCGGATGATCGACGACTAACTGTGTCACTTCAAGATTGCTAATAATCTGCGTCATTTTGCCTCGTCGTTATCAATAAACATGTCGGTGACTGTCAATACACAGCCAATCCATGCCTTTTTACCAAAACCATCGTTATCTTTTACCCTGTCTATGCTACCATAGATGCAATTTTTCTTATTTAAACTTTTGAGATTATGAACTATAAACACGCCTATCACGCTGGTAACTTTGCTGATGTTGTTAAACACATTTTATTGATACAACTACTGAATCAATTGGGGCAAAAGAACAAACCTTTTTATGTGCTGGATGCTTACGGCGGTCGCGGCCTGTATTCGCTCGGCAGTGAAGAGGCGCGCAAAACTGGCGAAGCCAAAGGCGGTATCCAAGCCTTAGTAAAAGCTGACGTTGAAAAAGCACCGGCTGCTGTCAAAGACTATATGGAAGGCATTAAGCAAGCGCGTTTTACTTATGATAAAAAAGTCTATCCCGGTTCACCGTGGTGGATTGCGCATCATGTTGAAAAAAATCCTGATGCTGGCGTGCGCGGTGAAGCGTTTGAAGCCAAAGCCAGTGAATACGATGCGCTAAATTATCAGCTTCATAAATTGCCGATTGGCATTCATCATCGCAATGCTTTTGAGGGTATCGCAGCAGTTATTCCGCCAAAAGAAAAGCGTGGTCTTATTTTCCTTGACCCGCCTTACGAGCAAGAACATAAAGACTTCACTCGTTTGATTGATCTATTGGTGCATTCTTATAATAAGTGGCCGCAAGGTACTTATGCGTTATGGTACCCGATTAAAAACATGGAAGCGGTAGAGCTGTTTTACAAAAAGCTAAAACGGACTGAGATGAGACGTCAATTGGTCTGCGAGTTAAACATTTATCCTAACGATATCGCTGTCGGCCTAAATGGTACAGGGTTACTCGTTATCAATCCGCCTTGGCAGTTTGACAATCATGCGCGTGAGATTTTGCGTTTCTTACAGCCACTATTAAAAGTTGCAGATGCACCGGACATGTCTCCCGATAGTGCAACCAATGTGCGCTGGCTGGTTGGCGAATAAGGATATCGTTATGACGACGGATCACTCATCAAGTAACATGGGTAAAGATAGCTTTGCAAAGGACAGTCTGGTAACCGACAAGGTTATGAATGACGGTTTGGTAAAAGAGCCACTATTACAAGATAGTGCTGCCACCCAGCCGCCTTTTGTCGATGAGCACGAATTCAATATTCGCCTAGCGGATAATGACAATTACGATGGCTTGACCTTTGAGGTGATTGAAGCAGAAGTCGCCGAGGGCAAGCGTGTGGTCAGTCGAGGTGTCTATTTAGCGCCCAATCTTATCACCACTTTATCCTTGCTATCAGGTTTTTACTCTATTTTAGCCAGTACCCAAGGCGAGTTTTATAAAGCCTCATTAGCGATTTTCTTATCCACCATTCTTGATGGTGCCGATGGGCGAGTGGCACGTATGCTCAATGCCCAGAGTCCTTTTGGCGAGCAGTATGATTCACTTGCCGATATGCTAGCCTTTGGCGTTGCGCCAGCGATTTTGATTTATAGCTTTGCATTAGAGCCGTTAGGTCGTATTGGTCTTGGTTGCGCCTTCGTCTTTACCGCTTGCGCCGCTTTCCGTCTTGCGCGTTTTAATGTGCAAGTTGGTATTGTCGATAAAAAGTACTTCGTTGGTTTGGCAAGTCCGCTTGCTGCTATCTTAGTTACCGCCGCTGTCATGGTTGCAGTCGATCATAATGAATGGGTCGGGCAATACGATACCGGCATCATGTTCTTATTTGCGGCATGGGTGGTTATCTGCGGCTTATTGATGGTCAGTAACGTCAAATACTATAGCTTTAAAGAGTTCGATAAAAAGAAAGTACCATTTGTTGTGCTTATCATTGGCGTATTGGTCATGAGTATCATCTTATATGATATCCCTGTGGGCATCTTAGCTATTGGTATCATTTATGCATTATCAGGTATCGTAACCACCTTAAAGAGTAAAATGTAAGACTAAAGCTAAAACCTCAGATTTAAATCCTAAACAATCAAGGGGTTAGAAGATGTATCAATTTAAATTTTCAAACCCCCTTGACCCTCTATCAAAAGCGCGTATAATGCCACCCAGTCGAGAGGGAAGGGGTTTAGAAAGTGCTTTAGCGCTGAATAAACAACCATTAGCGAGAAAGAACACATCAAACTACTTTTAAGTAGATTGATAAAACTTTCAAACTAAATAAAATAACTTCTTGACTAATTAAAATAAGCGTCTATAATACGCACCTC
>NZ_DKGQ01000021.1 GCF_002453355.1 Psychrobacter sp. UBA6766
CTTCATGTGTTAATCTAAGTTTAATATTCTTACTTTTAAAACTATAACATCTGGTCAATCGCCATTTGCGTCAATACGCGGCCACGTGCCGTTCGCAGAACATAACCTTGCTGAATTAAATACGGCTCAATCACATCTTCAAGCGTTCCGCGATCTTCAGCCATTGCCGCCGCTATGGCTTCAACACCAGCTGGACCACCGTCAAAGCGCTCATGCAATATCTCGATATAACGTCTGTCTAAATGATCAAGACCACGCCTATCAACGGCAAGCATATCAAGCGCACTACCCGCTATTGCGCCATTGATACTACCGTCGCCTCTGACTTGCGCATAATCGCGAACACGGCGCAACAGACGATTGGCAATCCTTGGTGTCCCACGCGAACGGCGTGCAATCTCTACCGCGCCATCTTCACTCATCGGTACCCGCATCAAACGCGCGGCACGGCTAACAATCGTCGTTAGATCAGCGATATTATAAAATTCTAAGCGCTGCACAATTCCAAAACGATCCCGTAGTGGCGAGGTCAATAGCCCTGCTCGAGTGGTTGCAGCAACTAAGGTAAATGGCGGTAAATCAAGCTTAATAGAACGCGCCGCTGGTCCTTCACCAATCATAATATCGAGCTGAAAATCTTCCATTGCAGGATAAAGAATTTCTTCAATCACTGGACTTAAACGGTGAATCTCATCGATAAAGAGCACATCGCCTGCTTCCAAATTGGTCAGCATGGCGGCCAAATCACCAGCGCGCTCAAGGACAGGTCCTGAGGTAGAACGCAGATTGCCACCCATTTCACGAGCGATGATATTGGCAAGCGTGGTTTTCCCAAGTCCCGGTGGACCAAAAATCAGGGTATGATCCAATGCCTCGTCGCGACCGCGTGCTGCACCAATAAATACTTCCATCTGCTCGCGTACCACAGGCTGACCGATATATTCAGCCAATAATGCCGGTCGAATATTGGCATCAGGCGCATCACCTGCCCCTTCTAACGGATTAATCAAACGATCTTGCATCATAGGTTTTATCATTTTATTAAAATCATTATTTTTAAAAGACTAGATCATAAACAGCATAACCAAACGCTGCGCATAAGTCATGCAAAACATCATAAAGCACATACCAGATAAAGCACAGCCTAAAACGAAAATAAGCGACAATGACTGTCGCTTATTTGTTTAATATGCTTTTATATTGTTAGCAATAACCAGCTGCTATAAATATACTTAAAAGCCGGATAGCTGTTGCAAGGTGGCTTTTAGTAAGCTTTGCGTATCGGCAAAGGTATCGCCATTACTTTTCGCCGCTTTAATCGCTTGCTGCGCTTCTCGTTCTTTATAACCCAAGCTAATCAACGCGCCTTCGACCTCAGCGATGATACTGCCTTCAGCAGACATAGGCGCAGGCTGAAGCGCAAATTCTAAACTGCTATTATCAACCTCGATATTTTTTAGCTTATCTTTTAGCTCAATCAATAAACGCTGTGCAGTCTTTTTACCGATACCTGGGATACGCGTTAACGCCGTCTCCGACTCTTGCTCGACGTGCATTTTTAGCTCAGCCGCTGACATCGCAGACAGCATCGCCAGTGCCATTTTTGCCCCAACGCCATTGATTTTAATCAATTGGCGAAAAACATCGCGTTCTTTACGATCGATAAAACCAAAAAGCAGCTGCGCATCTTCACGCACGTGAAAATGCGTCCAAATGCTCGCCTGCTCGTTGAGACGCAACTGACAAAATGACGGCAGCGGCAGCTCTATATCGTAGCCTACGCCAGAGGCAGTCATGACACAGGCAGTCGGCGCCATCAAATATTGCACCTGCCCCGTAATCAATCCAATCATTAATCCACCACCCTTTATAAGATTTGAATATAAAAACTGCTTATAGCATTTGTGCTAAAAATAAGCGGCTGTTATGACTCAATAAGCATGCTTTGCTAACCACGCTTATTTATAAAAATCGACCATACCTTCAAGGCTGATTGGGCGAATTTTATGTGCTTGTCCCGCAGAACCAAAGGCTTCAAAACGATTGGTACAGATATCTGACATCGCAACCATAGAGGCTTTAAAGTACTTACGTGGATCAAATTCGCTTGGATTTTCTGCCAAGAATTTACGGATTGCACCCGTTGATGCCAAACGCAAATCGGTATCGATATTGACTTTACGAACACCGTGCTTAATCGCTTCAACGATTTGCTCGACAGGAACACCATAAGTCTCGCCGATATTACCGCCATTTTCGTTGATAACTTTGAGCCATTCTTGCGGCACTGAAGACGAACCATGCATGACCAAGTGGGTATTCGGAATACGAGCATGAATCTCTTTGACGCGCTCAATCGATAAGATATCGCCTGTCGGTGGACGAGTGAATTTATACGCGCCATGACTGGTGCCAATAGCGATGGCTAACGCATCAACATTGGTATCTTTAACAAACTGCTCCGCCTCATCAGCGCTGGTCAATAGCTGCTCATGATCAAGCATCCCTTCTGCACCAGAGCCGTCTTCTTCACCCGCCATGCCGGTCTCAAGACTACCCAAACAACCAATCTCACCTTCGACAGACACGCCGCACGCATGCGCCATTTTGACCACTTCGCGAGTCACGCTGGCATTATAATCATAGTCCATTGGCGTTTTGCCGTCTTCACCGAGCGAGCCATCCATCATCACCGATGAAAAACCAAGCTGAATTGAGCGCTGGCAAATAGCAGGTGACATACCATGGTCTTGATGCATCACGACCGGAATATGTGGCCATTCTTCGATAGCAGCAATAATCAGATGACGCAAAAACGCAGACCCTGCATAACTACGTGCGCCCGCACTGGCTTGGACGATGACAGGTGAGTCACAGGCGTCGGCCGCCATCATGATGGCACGCATCTGCTCTAAGTTATTGACGTTAAAGGCAGGGACACCATAGCTGTGCTCAGCGGCATGATCCAAAAGTTGACGTAAAGATATTAAGGCCATAAAACGCTCTCTGATTAAATTTTAAAATGAGTACTTGTAAAAGATGGGTGATTACAAGTGTTCTATCGACGCTGCAAGACTGCAAGACTGCAAGACTGCAAGACATTGATACATGCAGCATGATAGAACTGATGGTAAAAAATGCCATATTTTTGCTAGCAATTATTACGCGCAGATTATAGCAAATTTTGCCTGCGCTTCGTAGCGGTTAGGCGACTATTTGTTGAGGTGACAGGTTTGGGTTAGCTGATTATTCATGGTATGTTTTAACTTTTTAACTGTTAAAACGCAAAAAGCCTTGGCAATTACCAAAGCTTTTTATTGTTTCAAGGGCTTATAAGATAGCTATCGATCGAAGCGCTATTAATGCAAGTTTATTATTAAAATAATATAATTCAAAGTAATATAACTGCTTCGCAATCAATTAGTACTGTTGCTCTGCTTCTACTACGTTTTCACTGGCTTTATCTTCAACCGCAGCTGCGCCATCGGCAACCACTCCAGCAGTATTGGCAACGGCTTCATTTGCCCCTACCACAACCGCTTCACCAGCATTTCTTGTGGCTTCACTTGCTTCCGCGCCAGCCACTTGTGCATTATCAGAGAGCTCTTCGCCAGTAGTTTGCGCAGCGACTTCAGCATCAGCAGCAGTGGCTTCTGTTTCAGCGGCAGCCTCTTGAGTGTTGACAGCAGCATCATCACCAGCAGCTTCCGTTTTATCTTGTGTTTCTTGGCTACATGCAGTAATTGCAAAGGTACCAGCAAGGACGCTAGCAAGTAACAAATGACGTTTTAACATAATAAACCTCTCGTAAATAAAGCATGCCAAATACATGATTTGCGCTATTTTATAGAGTGCAAATTGGGCATGCAATCATAATTTTCAGTATGGAAACAAATAATTACTACTTAATAATAAGCTGTGACCTTTCATGCTTACTTTTATCGTGCAGCTTTCGTACGAACAAGCCAAATAGCCATAAAACCAAACATGACGGTCACTTTATTATTTTTATAGCCTACCCCACATGCTCATAATAAGTTGTACGTCTACTGTTACTCAACTGCTGAATTATCGTTAAGAAGCTACTCACCAATTTGTAGTGCAGCAACGGCAGGTAGGACTTTACCTTCGACAAATTCTAAAAACGCCCCGCCGCCCGTCGACATATAACTTACACCGTCAGCCACTTGATATTTATCAATTGCCGCTAAAGTATCGCCGCCGCCAGCAATAGAAAAACCTTGGCTGCTCTTCACCGCATTTGCTACGATTTGGGTACCTTGACCAAAAGCATCAACTTCAAAAACACCTACCGGCCCATTCCATAAAATGGTTTTTGCCTTGGTGATAGCATCAGCTAATTGCTCAGCACTTTCTGGTGCGATGTCTAATATCATATCATTCACGCCAATCGCATCGACCGACTTAATAGTAGCGTTGGCTTTCTGTAATGAGCCTGTAAAGTCAGCAAAGTCAATCTCACTTTTATCGGCAACAACGACATAGTCAGGCAACAAAATCTCAGTTTTATGCATAATGTCGCGCGCTGTATCTATGAGTTCCGCTTCATATAATGATGCCCCAACGCTATGACCCTGCGCCGCTAAGAAGGTATTGGCTATTCCGCCGCCAACGATAATCTGCGAGCATACTTCTGCCAAACTGTGCAGCACTTCAAGTTTGGTCGATACTTTTGAGCCACCAACGATTGCAAGCATTGGCTGGGCTGGCGTTTCAAGCGCTAGACTTAACGCATCAAGCTCAGCCGCTAATAAAGGTCCCGCACAAGCAGTTTTGCCCGCTTGATGCATTGCTTGGGTCACGCCTTCAGTGGACGCTTGCGCGCGGTGCGCCGTTCCAAACGCATCCATGACAAAGACATCGCATAAATCCGCATATTTCTGCGCCAACGCCGCATCATTTTTCTTCTCGCCTTTATTAAAGCGCACGTTTTCTAGCAGGACGACCTCGCCTGCGTTGATTGCTACGCCCTCAGCCAGATAGTCATTGTTTAAGCGTACCGGCGCTTGTAATTTGTCGCTTAAATAATCAGCTACTGGCGCTAGCGAATATATGGCTTCAGGATTGCCTTCCGTCGGACGTCCGAGATGTGAGCAAACAATCACCGCCGCGCCTTTTTCTAGTGCCATTTTAATCGTAGGCAAACTGGCTTGCAGGCGAGCATCACTCGTGACTTTACCGTCTTTAACAGGCACATTTAAGTCTTCACGAATCAACACCACTTTGTCTGTTAAGTCCAGCTCACTCATACGCAAAAAATTCATTACCTGCTCCTATGCATCATCTATGGTTAATCTACAATATGGCTGTTTGCTAACTGCAAAACGTTTTTACAAAATAGTCATCTTAAAACGTATATTATGGGTCATTCTCGCGCTTGGTTTTATAGAACTGTCCAAGCAAGAATTTAAAGCGGTGTATTCTAGCAGTTTTTAGTCAGCTCTTATCAAGAACTGCGATAAATTTTGCGCTATAGCTTTATCAATTCAAAAATCGGCAAAATCTCAATAGTAATCACACGCACTAAAAACAGTAACATTTCGTGGTGGTACTTCATCATTAGGCTGTTTATGATAAAGGTGTGTTTGTGATAAGCACCGCTCATTATAAGAAAGCAGCTTATTATAAAACCTATGATGATAATGAATAATAAACCTAACAATAAAAACAATTCCTCAGGAGAAAATTATGAGTATTAATATTGAAACTGCCAAACAAGACCTGCTAAACCTAAAGGAAGAATATGAAACTCGAATTGATAAAATCGAAGACCATATTCAAAATCCGCCAGATGATCTCAATGAACATTGGGAAGACCAGGCCATCTCATACCGTCAAAATGACATGCGCGCAAGCTTGATGGATGAAGCGCGCCAAAGCTTAATCTATGTCGAAAATGCGCTAAGTCGTATCGAGAATGGGACTTATGGCGAATGTGAAGTATGTGGCAAACAAATCGAAGAGCAACGCCTAAAAGCGCTGCCATACGCCACGTTATGTATGGAACATGCAGAATAATTTTTAACGACTATTTTGAATAAATACTGTTTTTAAAGATTGAAGAATTGAAATAAGTCTCTAATCAAGCAGGCGCTTGCCATTTGCTAAGCGCCTGCTGCCATTGCTGACAACGCTCGACAATTTGATGGACGGGCAAATCCATAATGTCGCCGACGACTGCCACATAAGTAATCGGCAATCCTGCCAGCTGAGCAATATTCTCTGCCGTTAATCCGCCTATCACACAAATATCAATACCTTGCTGACAGCCCTCTATCAGCTGCTGACGAGATATTACATGAGCACTGGGTTTGGTCGTTGAAGCAAAAACTGCGCCCATAGCGGCATAGCTTGCGCCCGCGTTTTTTGCTCTTTTGACCAGTGATACATCGCCATGACAGGTGCGACCAATAATTTGATTGGACGCTAAATGACGTTTGGCGTCGTCAATTTGACCATCTTGCTGACCTAAATGTACACCTATTCTAAGTTTTTTAGCAAGTTCAGTATCGTCGTTCATCACGACTGGCACGTTATGGGTTTTGGCCAAACGAACTATTTGCCGCGCTTCATCGTAGAGTTTTGATGTGCCATTTGCCGATTGTAAGGTTTTTTTGCGGCGGATTTGCAATAGCGCTATCAACCCCGTTGCCAATGCTGCTTCTAATTTAGGAAATAAAACCGCAAACTCATCATCATTGGTGAGTAAGTATAGCTTGGGAGCTGGCGTGACAGCCGATACTTGAGACATATTGTTTTCCTCAAATTTAACACAATAAAAAGGCCGTTATAACGTATAACAGCCTTTTTTCTCAAAACTAAAACAGCAAGCTTACACCGTACGGCGAGTCGCCAAACTGTTTAAAATGTTTTTCGCATCACCCCAACGCGTCGCTGAGCTGTTTGCGCCTAAAATCACGATAATCGCTGGACGATTATTGACGCGCGTTTCCATCACTACACAACGACCTGCTTCATTGATAAAGCCAGTTTTTGAGATACCGATAGGATAATCGCCGGAACGGACCAAACTACTGGTATTATTGGCTTTATAAGTGCGATTGCCATTTGAGTAGTTAGAAACATAAAAATCATAGCTTTTGGTGGTAGAAAAACGACGAATCACATCATAGTTACCAGCAGCACGGACCATTTTGACCAAGTCATTCGATGAAGCAACATTACGCTTATCAAGACCTGTTGGGTCGCCAAAGAAGGCTGTGGTCATGCCCAAATCTTGAGCCTTACGGTTCATAGCACGCATAAAGGCACTGTAGCCACCTGGATAATTGCGAGCCAGACTTTTCGCTGCTGGGTTTTCTGATTTCATCAATGCCATTAGTAGCATTTCAGCGCGGTTCAAGCGATCGCCTGACTTAAGATTTGAGCTGGCGCGTTTTGGACCGACGAAATCTTCTGGATCAAGGGTAATCTCTTCACGCATATCTAGACCAGCGTCCAATACCACCATTGCTGTCATGAGTTTGGTAATACTTGCCATTGGGCGTGCAATATCAGCATCTTTTTCGTAGATAGATTCACCCGTTTCCGCATCGATGACCGCAACACTGCGCGAATCGGTACTGATTGGAATCATATTACTGCTACCAAAACTGCCACGATAGGTGGTGTTATAAGCGTTGGTATTGTTGAAGCTGTTGTTATTACTACCAAATGTCTGAGTATTAGTAATATGGGTCGCGCCGTAGCCATTGTCTACTTTTTTAATGGCAGAGCTACTGCTCTTGGACATGATCTTTCGCGCTTCAGATAGGCTGTCGGCACCGCCCCAGCTCAGACGAGCACTAGATTCAGAGCTAGAACCACCATTAATGGTAAGTGCCGCTTGTGCAACACTGCCCAAACTCAATGAAATCAGAGCAGCGATTAATTGCTGTTTGGTTAATGGTAGTTGCTTCATTATGCCTCCTGCAGCCGCGCTGCTATTAGTTAGAGAATCAGTTACATACTCACTAACATCAACAACGTACGTAGCGTTTGTGGTTGTGTTTGTAGATACTCACATAGAGTTTTTGTATTTTTAGTGTATCATGGTTTGCATCTAAGTTTAATCTACTAAATCAATTAGATGGCATTTTTTAACCACATTCAAATTTTACTACATTTACTTTATATTACAGCAATACTAATTAACATTAGCGCAATATAGGGTTACATTGATACTTATAACCCTTTTATTGCAAAGTTAATATTAAAATATGATGTTTAATATAAAGGAATTTGTGAATGCATCCATTTATAGTAGTTAAGTTTAACGGAAATTAGCTTTTATAATAAAAAAATAAGACAGTTTACGTGTAACAGGCACCCTTTATTCTGACTAATAGAAAAGAGTATAACTATGATTCGAGTATTAGTAGTAGATGATCATGATTTGGTGCGTATGGGCATTAGCCGTATGTTGGCAGATAGTGCCGATATCGAAGTCGTTGGCGAAGCAGATAGTGGTGATATGGCGATTAAACTGGCAAAACAGCTGCGTCCTGACGTGATATTGCTCGATGTCAACATGCCAAACATTGGCGGACTTGAAGCAACCAAACGCCTCATTCAGCTTGATATGGGCTTTAAAATTTTGGCCGTGAGCAGTATGTCAGCTCAGCCTTACCCTTCGATGCTTATTAAAGCGGGTGTTAATGGTTATATTACCAAAGGAACGCCGCTTGATGAGATGATACGCGCGGTAAAAAAAGTCTATCAAGGCGGGCGTTATTTTAGCCAAGACGTTGCCGAGCAATTGGCAGATGTTCTGTTATCTGATAATGCCAGTTCACCTTTTGATTTATTAAGCGACCGTGAAAAGCAGGTCGCGATGATGGTGGTAAATTGCCAAAGTCCACAGCAAATCGCTGACCAACTATTTGTTAGTGTTAAAACCATTAATACCTATCGGTATCGTATTTATGAAAAAGTTGGCGTCGATAGCGATGTGAAATTAACCCATTTGGCCATCCGTCATGGCCTTATTCAACCGTAAGTTACTAAGTGACTTAAACAATTCTGCGTTTATGACGATTAATGTATAAAGCCTTTAATGACAGTGAAAACTTTAACGCTTACGAAACCTTAAAGCCTATGAAATCTCTGCAGCCTACGCCGTCGTCAAAACCTGTGAACTCGATTAATAGCGTCATAGCGACTATTACTCATTATTTACAGCGCGACGACACCTTGCCTCTGCCGCAGCTGCGTAGGTTGGGACTGATTTATAGCAGTTATCGCTTTGTCGTTAGCTTGTTTTCTATGCTAATGGTATATATCACTGCGCGAGCAAGCGATGGCTCAACATTGCCAAGCTTTTTGCAGCAAACTGCACTCAGTTTTTATGTGCTGCTAAGCCTGATTTTATTGGGACTATTTTACGTCGTGACAAAGCATCTGCGGCGTCAGTTGGCTTTTGGTTTAGCGGTAGATGTTATCATTTTAAGCTTACTGCTTTATACTGCTGGTTCGCCAGATTTACAGCTAACCATGCTATATATGGTGGTGGTTGCCGCAAGCTTTATGCTCTTACACAGCTCGCAAGCGCTCATCATCACTCTGCTAGCGATTATCTTTGTTATCTACCAGCAGTTTTTTTATGCCATTGCCAATAGCATGAGTTTGGCAAATCTGGGTGACGCGCTCCTGATGTCAGCCAGTTTTTTGGCAGTCGGCGGTTTGAGTTGGACTATCTCGCAGCGCCTAGTACAAGCTGAAAAAGTAGCCGCGAGCCATGCAAAGGAAGTCGAACGCTTAAACGTCATTAATCAAGAAGTCATCGCCCAAATGGCCAATGGTGTCATCGTTATCGATTGCGAGCATGTGGTTTTAGCGAACCTTGCCGCCCATCAGCTGCTTAGTATCCCAAATCCTTCGGTGCTCATACTGACAGAGAGTCTTGATACAAATGACACATTAGGCAACTCGCCAAATGACACCGTCAAAAACACCTCCAATGATAGTGAAAATAAACTTTTATCAGACTTTCAACATCAGCTCTACGAACAACATCCGCAATTATTTGAAGCCTGCTTATCCATTGAGATAGGGCAATCTCGCACGTTCATTTATGAGTTACCCGCTGTCGCCAATGCCTCCGTCTTCGGTAAGCTGCGTGTCGAAATCATCCCGTTAAAAGATGATAGTAAACTGATCATTTTAGAAGATTTGCGCCGCGAACAAGCCGGTGCCCAACAATTAAAACTGGCGTCTTTAGGGCAGCTAACTGCCAGTATCGCCCATGAAATAAGAAATCCTTTAGCCGCTATTTCGCAAGCCAGTCAACTATTGATAGAAGATATCGAAGAAAGCCAGATAGCAAACAATGATGCGAGCATAAATGGTGACATGGCTGGCAACCATGAGCTTTATAAAATGATATTTACGCAAACAAAACGTGTTAATCGTATTATAGAAGACGTTTTAAAATTGTCGCGCCAGCAAACCGCCAATCAGCAAGTGCTCGATCTTGCTGATTGGATGCCAACCTTTTTAGAGAACTACTTTCAAGGTCATGATGTTTTTTTACACAGTCATGCGCAGCCGACTATCTCGTTCGACCCTCATCAGTTAGAACAAGTTTTTATTAATTTAATTAATAACGGCTTACGTCATAGCAGCTATGCTCACCCTCATGCTGTTGTTGAAATCGAAATTTATTGTGCTGATAACGATGTTATAATTGACGTGTTAGATGATGGCATAGGCGTTAGAACTGCAGATTTAAACCACTTGTTTAATCCATTTTTTACCACCGATAAGGCTGGTACAGGACTGGGATTATATTTATCGCAAGCATTTTGTGAAGCCAATCATGCACGCTTGCTTTATATTTCTGACCATAAAAAAACCTGCTTTCGTTTAATCGCACCCGCTATTCATAGTGACCTCACTGAAAGCACCGACAAAGTATTTTCTGAATAATGGTAAATACGCAGACTTACTATAAGCACGACTATTTATACTTTACAGACCTTGTTACGGCTATTTTTAACACCCTTGTAGTACTTGAAGACAATGAGATGATGTATGACCACAACTGCACTAGTCGTTGATGATGAAGTAGATTTATGCCGTTTGATGCAAATCACGCTAACTAAAATGGGCATCAAAAGTGATGTGGCTTATACTCTATCGCAAGCTAAATCCTATTGGCAAAAAAATGACTATGATTTTTGCTTAACCGATTTGAAGTTACCTGACGGTTCAGGATTAGAACTGGTCAAGCACATCAGCGCCAGCTCGAGTACGCCCATTGCGGTGATTACGGCGCACGGTAGTATGGATTTGGCGATTGAAGCATTAAAGCTGGGTGCCTTTGATTTTGTTAATAAACCGCTTGAGCTGCCACGTTTACGCCAATTGGTCGAAAATGCGCTAAAAGTTATTCATCAAGACAACACTGCTAAATCCACCCCTGAATGCTCACCTGAACAGCAAATGCTCGATAGTCGTTTGATTGGCGACTCAGCGGTGATGCATCCGCTAAAAAACACCATTTTAAAATTGGCACGCTCGCAAGCGCCAGTATTTTTATCGGGCGCGTCAGGGACGGGTAAAGAAGTGGTCGCTCGCTTAATTCATGATTTAAGCCCACGCCGAGATGGCAGCTTTGTGCCGGTCAACTGCGGCGCGATTCCGTCAGAGCTTATGGAATCAGAATTTTTTGGTCATAAGAAAGGCAGCTTTACAGGCGCTGTGGCCGATAAACAAGGGCTGTTTCAACAAGCCAATGGCGGCACCCTGTTTTTAGATGAGGTAGCTGACTTGCCATTAGCGATGCAAGTCAAGTTACTTCGCGCTATTCAAGAAAAAACGGTACGTGCAATCGGCGATACCAAAGAAATACCGGTCGATATTCGCATTTTATCAGCGACGCATAAAGATTTAAATCAGCTGGTACAGATGGGAAGCTTTCGCCAAGATTTGTATTATCGTATTAATGTTATTGAGCTTAAACTGCCAACGCTAAATGCGCGGCGTGATGATATACCGGTATTAGCCAAGCATTTTTTAGCACTGATTGCAGATGAATGGCAACTAGAGACGCCGCCAACACTGACTGACGATGCCTGTGCGCGCCTGCAGCATCATGACTTTGCCGGTAACGTTCGCGAATTGCGTAATGTCCTTGAGCGGGCAATCACCTTAGCAGAGACGTCTACTATTGATGCCAGTCATTTAGGATTACCTGACTTAGATTTACCGAACTTAGATAACCGCCAAGAAATCACTACCTCAGCAAGTCAAAATATCAGCGCTAGTACCGCGACCACCTCTGCTGTTTCTCATTTGGATAAAAAAGACAACGTAGTAGCGGAAACAATAAAAGACAACTCAATAAAAGACCATTTAGAAATAGACAGCACGCAGCAATCGAAAGCTAATATACATCCTTATCGCACCGCTACTCAGCACTATCCTTCAATGACCGCGCGCGCAGTGACCAGTGTTGTAGAAGAAACTACTAAGCCAATGGCTAACGCTTTACCAGAGTCATTAAGCAACCAAAATAAAGAGCAACAAGCATTAAATAAGCCAGTGAGTACAAAAGATATGGCCACTGGTCAATTACCAGCTCAAGGGTTAGAACACTATCTGCAAGAACAAGAAAGACGGCTTATCATTACAGCTCTTAAGCAAACAGGCTGGAACAAGACCCAAGCTGCCGAATTATTAGGCACAACTTTTCGCTCTTTACGCTATCGTATGACAAAACTAGAGATTGCTGAAGATCAAGCTGAGTAGTAAACGCTCATCTCCGTCGAAGCAATACTCAAATTAAGGCTTATCTTTGGCAGTCGGTTTATCAATCACATGATCGATGACCGTATTGTTTTGAGTGACTTTACTTTTAATGGCTGAGTTTTTAATAGCTTGGTTTTTAGTGTTTCTGTCATCTTGATTGCTATTGCTTTCTGGCTTCGACTTGCGTACAAATCGGATTCCCGACGGCAGTGCCTGCTGCTTGAGTAAATCAAGTGCTTGTTGTTCCCAAGAACTTTCATTACCCGATAGAGCCACATCGGGCTCTACCCCGACCCCGTCAATTTTTTTACCCGAAGCGGTCATATAATTAGCGACGGTAAGCTTAACCGCTTGCTCGTCATTAAGCGGGATGACGGACTGTACAGAGCCTTTGCCATAACTGACTTCACCCAAGATAGTGGCCCGCTTTTGCGCCTGCAAACTACTGGCTAAGACCTCTGCTGCTGAAGCGGAATAACGATTTTGTAATACCACGACTGGTAAAGCTTCTAATAACGCTGCGCCTTGGGTCGATAGTGTCCGCGAATTACTTTGGCGGCCCTTTACTTGCACCACATCGGTATTGGTCATAAACAAGCTGGCAACGCTTACAGCCGACGCTAATACGCCCCCTGGGTTATCCCGCAAGTCCAATAAGACTCCTGAAACAGGTGCGTCCAAATCAATCAAACTTTGTAAAAGCTTTTCGCGGCTGTTGTTTTGAAACGCGGGCAATCTGACAATTGCCATGCCATCGACTAGTCGAGTTTCAATAATTTGCGGATGATTGTGATTGCGCTGTAAAGTTGTGGTGTGCTTGCGTCGACCAGCCTTTGATGTCACCACATCTACTTGTGTGCCCGCAATTCCCGTTAATAGCTGTTCTATATCATTACTTTCTTCTTCTTCGCCAAGTTTAAACTCATCCACCTGATGCAAATAATCCCCAATGGCAATGCCTTTTTTATCAGCAGGCGAGCCATCAATTACCTCAGTAATCACCCAATAACCTTGTTTCGGGTCATACTGCACTTTTATACCGATATCACCGACATCTCCTTCGGTAAAAGCACGCAAATTCTCATAAGCCTCTGCATCTAAGAACTCAGCATGACTATCGAGCTTGGTCAACATTCCACTCATGGCATTGTTAAATAGCTCCTCGTCATTCACTGTATCAACATATTCTCGGCGTACCAAATCAATAACAGCGACAAAGGTTTTTAGCGTTTCAGGCGCAATCGCTTTCAATGAAACCTGCGCGACTTCTGCTGGAATATCTGTATTTATAGCGTCTGACTCGTCATTCAACGCGCTTTCATCAGCGACAGCATCTATTGAATCATCAACTTGATCGGCAGATTCCAGCATCTCTGCGATATCTGACAAATCGTCTGCGCCATTGTTTTCCCTGTCATTATTTAATGGCACATCATTGGCATTAAGACTGATTAACTGTACGCTCGCGGTAGCATTTATACCATTATTATTGACTTTGTTGTTGGTAGCAGCTTGCGACGGCACATTAACAGCGCTTAAACTTAGTACACTGGTCATAAGCGCTGGCTTTAATAACTGAGAACTCATAGACTTCATGCTAAAGGGCTTAAAACTAACCGATTTAATGCTAAAAGATTTAGAACTAACAAATAGTGGCATCATGAAGTTCTCCAATCTTTTAGACATTAATAAGGATAAAAAGTGGGTAGGACGCATAAAGGAAATCACTCAAAAAATTGGTTTGGTTTTTATTTTTATCACTTTTTAGATTTATAACGTTATTGTAGGGTTATTGACAATTATAGAGTTATTCATAAATAATGTCGTCTAAAATAACACCAAGCTGCTAACGACAACTAGGATAGTATTGCAAATAACTTTGACAATATGTATCAAGCACAATGTATTGAATGCAAGGTAGCAAAAATACTGAAAAAAGCACATAAAAAAAGGGGAAGATTGAACTGACCCCCAAATGTTGGACGGTTTAGTTTATAACAAGGACTGAGTTCTGTATTGCACAGGACTCAGTCCTTTTAGTTTAAGTTGAATACGCTCATGA
>NZ_DKGQ01000042.1:0-118003 GCF_002453355.1 Psychrobacter sp. UBA6766
CACTTTGGTCGGTGGATAAAGACTTTGATGCTACCGCATCTAGCTCTTTTTTTCACTTGCTCTTGGAAATCGCACTTCATGTGTTAATCTAAGATTTTAAAAAATAAAACGTCTACTTATTAGGCGTTTTTTTATAGCTACAGCAATAGCTCTAAACGTTAAATTTCAAGCAACATCAATTTTTGAATCAACTCACTGACATGCTGCGCTTGCATTTTTTTCATCACTTGTGAGCGATGCACCTCGACCGTACGTACGGACACATCCAAATGGTCAGCGATGTTTTTATTCAGATTTCCTTGCAGCAATTCATGAGCGACCTGCTTTTCTTTATCGGTCAGCTGCGCATAGAGTTTTTTAATAGCATAAAGCTGAGCACGCTTGAGTGTTAATACTTGCGCACGCTCAAGCGCTTCTTGGAGACGGTGGCTATTAATCGGTTTCTCTAAATAATCAGCGGCGCCTTGTTTGAGCATATCCACGGCATCAGCAATCTCACCCTTGCCAGTTAAGGCAATAAAGGCTATCGGACTGTCATGTTGATTAAGCTGCGCTTGTAGTGCCTGACCGCTCATTTCTGGCATCATTAAATCACTGACGATCACTGCGGGACGGTAGATATCGACTCGCTGCAGAAATATCAGGGCACTTGACCACACTTGGGTCGGTAATCCTAAACTGCTAATCAGAAAGTTACAGGATGTACGCACGCTTTCTTCATCGTCGATGATATGAATCAATAGAGGTTCATTATTGCTATCAGCTGGCGTCTGCCATTCTGAGTGCTTAATTGAATTATGCTGAGCATTCATACGCAACCTTATGATTAAGTTTATTTGCAGATTTTATAAATACTTGGATTTACATAGCTCTGTTTTTATTATCTTATTTCTCCGCATTATCAGCCAAGTGCAGCGGCAGATAAAAAGACACTTGTGCGCCTACCTTGTTTGCTAATGGATAGATATTTTCAGTTTTCATCAAGCGCACTTTACCATTTAACGACCGCTTTAAGCGTTGCTGATAACCATCTAACGCTTGAATAGCATTGAGCTCTTGCTGGACTTCGATATTGCCAAGCTGCATCATACCGCCAAGTGATTTGCAAAGACGCTGACATATCATCAGCCCCAAGCCTAAACCATTTTCTTTGGTCGATTTGGTGGCATATTTATTAGTCGGACGCTGTTGTGATTGACCCTCAACTAACTGCTGATTACCTTCTAAAGGTTTATGGTTAAGCAACTGCGCCTCATCAAAACCGCCTGCATCATCGGTTATATGCAACACTATATAGGATTTGCCTTTATAATCTTCTGTCTGACAACGTAGCATTATCTGCGTCGCCCCTTGCTGCTCGGCATTAACCATGCTATTCAGCAATAATTGGTCAAGAGCCAAGCTTGGCAACTGCAAAGACTGGTAGTCACTCGCCAGCCAAAAACCAATACTTGAGGCCTTTTCACCAAGCAGCAATATACATTGCTCGTAGGTAGTGGCGATATCCACCTCAACTTCATCCGACTGCGCGCGCCCTGCCCAGCGCCGAATATTACTGATGACAGCCGCGACCCGTTCGGTTTCATTGACAATTTGCTGTAATGCACTTTCTGTCGCTTGTTTGTCTATTGCTTGCTTTTCTAGCACTTGCTTGTCCGTTAGCGTCTTTTCTAGCGCATTCAAACTACGGGCAGAGTTTTTATCCAGACCCGTACTTTCTTTACTGTCTTGGCGGCTGACATTGCTTTGGCTGCGAATCAATAAGCCTTGCGCATAATTTTGAATGGTCGCCAGCGGCTGATTGATTTCATGGGCGATTGATCCACTCATCTCACCGATGACAGCGAAGCGTTCTGATTGACGTAGCTGCTGGTCATAATCACGAATCAGTTGATTTTGCAGAATGATTTTTTGCCGTCGTCGCCATGCCAGCCAGCTCATCCACGCATAATTTACCGTCGATATCAGTATGATTAAGACAATAACCGCCATCCACAATCGATGCGCCTTTACCCAATCGAGCATATGCGCGCCCAGCTGCTTTTGAGCCGGATGACGGTTCATATCATAAAGAATACGTTCAGCATCGCTACTCGATTCGGGTGGTAGCCAGCGCTGTCCTATTCCTAACGACTCTTGCTCTGGTTGACTCTTTCCATATTGACTCAAACCAAATAAATTTTGATTGATTTGCCGAATCAGTGCCGCAGGTGCTTGCTCAGTCGCTGCCAATGTCCAATTGGGATATATCTTTGTTGAAGACTGACAGCTAGATGCGGTTGCCATAGGGTGAATAAGACGGTATTGTTTCTTACTAATTTTCCCTTGCCGCACCATCTCTTCCATCAAGCAAAGCGGCGCAATCGCTGCATCTACGCTGCCATTCGCCAACGCATATAATGTGCGCTCAATAGGATAGCCGACAAACTGAGACCGATAACGATTAGACGGTACGCCGTTTTGCTGTAATAAATGTGCGACCAGTAAATAACCGCCGAAAGCCTCGCTATCGACGGCAGCAATTTTGCGCTGCTGCAAATCTTGCAACTGATAAATACCGCTGTCCTCCTTTACCCAAAGTGCACTGGCGACGGCTTCCATGGCGCTGGGTCCTTTTAACTGCCTATCTTGAGACAGCTTATTAAATTCATTGGCTAGATTAACCGTTGTAGAAAGCGGCTTATCAGCGCTTTTACTGAAACTTTTTTCATGAAGGTATTTACCACGGTTATCGTCAGGCCTATACAATTGAGCGGGCTCTGTATCGGCTTCCAAGGTTGCAAGCCAGCGCCAATGCGTGGTATTCATTTTAATCAGTTGTACTTGCGGGCCAAGCACTAAGGCAAATTGCTGCGCTTCGATTTCCTGCTGCCAATTCTCTAACGCTAGCGGCACTAAGACCACTGTGTCTTCTCGGAGTTGCTCATTAAGCTCATTGAGCCACGGTTGCCAACGCTCTTGCGCCACTGTTTCACCTTGCGGTGCCAGCACGCCCAAATAGTAGGTTTGCGCATTGGCCCTGCCTAGCATCAACCAAAGGAAGGACGCTACAACGATAATAAAATAAGCCTTCAAAATAGCCCAGACTTTAGACTTTTTAACCATAAACCTAGCCTTACAGTTGAGCTATCAAATAGCCATTATAAATGAAGACCATAACTATAATGTGGTTTTCCACAATATCGCAATGCCTCCCTCCATCTTATACTAGATAACAATCGTGTAACTTTTCATTCACTAAGTTTAACTTCAGAATATTTAATAAGGACGCCTAATGGACGTCATTAAATCGTGATGATGAGTGAGAAGCTTAGTAAAGATATCTTATGGAGGGCAGGCTTATGAAAAAGTGGCCATTAATCATTATTATGGCAGCCATTGTAGGGCTAATTTTAGCGTTTATCATTGGGCAAATACTGCCTAATACGCGAACGACTAGCAGTGACATTGAGGTCAATATCAGCGACCCTGCCCTGATAAAACAAGGGCAATATATTGCGCGTACCGCTGACTGTGTCGCCTGCCATACGACGCTTGATGGTGAAACTTATGCCGGCGGTCTGCCGATGCTGACGCCACTAGGGGCCATTTATTCAACCAATATTACCCCTGATAAAGAAACCGGTATTGGTCAATATAGCTTTAGCGACTTTAAAAATGCCGTCAAGCATGGCGTGCGCCGTGATAATAAAGCGCTATATCCTGCCATGCCCTATCCGTCTTATCAGCTCATGCCCGATGAAGATTTGGCCGCGATGTACGCCTATTTTATGTCTGACGTCAAACCCGTTAAGCAAGCCAACTTAAAAAGTGAGTTGCCGCCGATAGCCAATTGGCGCTGGCCGCTGGCTTATTGGCAAACAATGTTTGACCCAAAACGTGACTTCGTGCCAGAAACTGATGATGCGCTATTGACCCGTGGCCAGTATTTGATTGAAGGTCCTGGACACTGCGGCTCTTGTCATACTGAGCGCGGTATCGGTTTCCAAGAAATCGCCCTAAGCAATGCCGATTCAGATGAATATTTGAGCGGTGCGGTCATCGATGGCTGGCGCGCCAAAAGTATCCGCGGTGAGCATCGTGGTTTGGCTACGTGGACCGTTGCAGAATTAAATGACTTCTTTAAAACTGGTCGCACGGACAGCACAGCAGCCTTCGGCGCTATGGCCGAAGTGGTCGAGCACAGCACGCAATATATGACAGACTATGATATCAACGCCATGTCATCTTATCTAAAGACTTTAGCGCCAGCGCCAAATAAAGAAACAACCTTGCCAGCGAAAAAAGACATGACCACGCAAAAACTGCTTGATGGCAACTATGATTCGCGCGGCTCAATTCTGTACGCCGAGTATTGCCAAGTTTGCCACCGTGCTGACGGTAAAGGCGTGGCGCGTATTTTCCCAGCCCTTGATGGCAATAGCGCGGTATATGCGAAAAATGCCGACTCAGTATTACAAATCACCTTGAGCGGTGGCCGCATGCCCGAAACGCCGCACGACCGCATGGCCTTTACCATGCCTGAATTTATCAACCTAAGTGATGCGGATGTAGCAGAAGTGGTCAACTATGTCCGTAATAGCTGGACCAACCAAGCGCCTGAAATCGGTGTTGACGATGTGGTAAAAATGCGCGCTTTCCTCGCTAAAAAACCAAAAACCAGTACCGATATTGCCCCAGACCTAAGTATTGACGCGCAAACAAAAGGAGCAAAATAATGAAAATCTGTCCACACAACCTGCTTGCTGTTGTTAGCGTTATCTCTCAGAAAATGAAAATGGGCAAACTAACCACCACTGTACTGACTGCTTCAGCGCTTAGTATCGCCGCTATCGGTAGTGGCTGCTCACAGCCCGAGCCTGCTGAGCAAAACGCGCCTAAATATGGCCTGGTCACCGCGGATGATGCCAACGAAGACATTGGTACTTATGTGCTGCCGCAAGATACTTCTATCCTAGATGAGCCAAACGCTGATGAAATTTTTTATGGTAAGCGCTTGTTAAACGAAACCAAGCGCTTATTACCCGAACATGTCGGCGCACAAATGAACTGTAATAGCTGCCATATCTCACAAGGTAAAATCCCGCTTGGCGACCCTTATATCAACAGTTACAACTTCTACCCGCGCGTGATGCCGCGCGCGGGTAAAGAGATCGATTTGACCAAACGCATCAACGGCTGCTTCCAGCGCTCAATGAATGGCAAACCATTAGAGCCCAAATCACCTGAAATGCTGGCGATGTTGGCCTATATGAAATGGCTGTCACAAAATACGCCAAAAGAGCAAAAGGTCGATATCCAAAACGCGGGTAAAGTCGATGAATCCTTGGTCGGTAATCCTGTACGCGGTGAGAAAATCTACCAAGCACAATGCGCCACCTGCCATGGTGACAACGGCGAAGGCATAAAAGACAGTCGCGGCGATATTGTCTTCCCGCCATTATGGGGCGATGAATCCTTTAATATCGGTGCGGGCATGGCGCGTACTTATAAAGCGGCGGCTTTTGTCAAATATAATATGCCGATGGGTATTCAAACCAAAGGACTATGGGGTCATGGCAATGTGCTCAGTGATCAAGATGCCATCGATGTTGCTGAATTTTTTACTCATCAACCGCGTCCTGACTTTGCTGGCAAAGTAAACGACTGGCCTAATGGTAAAAAACCCAAAGATGCGCGTTATTAAATGACATATCAAATCAAGACGTAGTAAACCAAATAGCAGTAAAATTAATTTTTCCTATAAAAGACCTCAAACGCATGACTTGCTTTGAGGTTTTTTGTTATCTATAGGTAATGATACTAAAAAATTTTGGCCAGCCATTATATAGTAGTGCTTAAGGCAATGACTTTTATTACAGTCATACTTACTTATCGCCATTCGCTTATGAGGTCTGTCATGCGCAAAATTCCTGTTTATCCCCACCCTGCCGCTGGCTGGCCAGCTTTGGTTGCCTCTACTCGTAAGCTAATGGATTACAAGGCTTTTTTGCGTGGCAGCATAAGTATTTTGCATAGCAATCAGCCCAACAGCGGCTTTGACTGTCCGGGCTGCGCATGGCCAGATCATAAGACTCATAAAAACCTTGATGTCTGTGAGACAGGGATTAAGGTCATTGCTAGTGAAACGATGAGCAGGCGCGCCGATGCAGCCTTTTTTGCCAAACATAGCGTTAAAGAACTACAAGGCTGGTCAGGCTACGAGCTTGAGCACAGCGGCCGCTTATCAGAGCCGTTATATTATGATGCGGGGCAAGACCGCTATGTGGCGATTTCTTGGCAGGCGGCTTATGAGTGTATTGCTGATACGTTAAAAAATCTTGCTTCGCCAGATGAAGCGTTATTTTACACCTCAGGACGCGTCACTAACGAGCCTGCTTTTATGTACCAATTGTTCGTACGCTGTTTTGGCACCAATAATTTGCCAGATTGCTCAAACATGTGTCACGAGCCAACGTCAGTGATGCTCGGCAAACAGTTAGGCGTCGGTAAAGCCACCGTAGTTTTGGAAGATTTTGAGCAGGCGAAGCTGATTATGCTATTTGGGCAAAATCCTGCCACCAATCATCCGCGTATGCTTGAGATGCTGGCACACGCTCATAAGCAAGGCTGCAAAATCATTTCTATTAACCCGATGCGTGAGCAAGGTTTAAGCAAGTTTAGAAATCCGCAAAAACCAACCCATATGGCCGCAGGGCAAAGTGACGAAATGGTTGATGAAGTCATTCAAATTCAAATCGGTGGTGATACCGCTTTATTGACGGGCTTGGCCAAATGGCTGACCAAAAACGGTAAAATTGATCGTGATTTTATTGAGCAGCATACATCAGGCTATGAAGCGCTAGATACTTGGTTACGCCAGCAGTCTTGGACAGAGGTAGAGCGTGGCTGCGGTATCAGTAAAGCGGACATTGTCAAACTTGCCAAACTTGTTGCTGATAGCCCCGCAACCATTTGCACCTGGGGCATGGGTATTACCCAACATGTCCAAGGCGAAGATAACGTCGCCATGATTACCAATTTGCTGCTACTCATGGGTATGATTGGTGTCGATGGCGCAGGCGCCTCACCAGTGCGTGGTCACTCAAATGTGCAGGGCGATCGCACCATGGGAATCCATGAGCGCCCTAAACAGAGCTTACTTGATAGCCTTGAGCGCGTGTTCAAGCGCCCTATGCCGCAAGAAGATGGGCTTGATGTCATCGCTGGGGCAAAAGCATTGATGCAAGGTAAGCTCAAAGCCTTTATTAGCATGGGCGGTAATTATGCCGTCGCCGCCCCCGATAAAAGTGCCATTCAAACGGCCTTAACCACTACCGAGCTTAATGTTTTTATTGGCACCAAACTTAATGAAACCATGCTATATCCAGGTAAAAACAACCTTATCTTACCTTGTATCAGCCGTACCGAACGCTTAGTAACGGAAAAAGGTGAGCAGTTCGCGACGATTGAAGACTCGATGTGCCAAATTGTTCCTACTCGCGGTCGCATTGAGCCGATTAGTGATGATTTAAAATCTGAAGCGCAAATTGTGGCCGATATGGCAACCCATGTGCTTGACGCCGATTCGTCTATTCCATGGCAAACCATGAGCAGCGACTTCGATATCATCCGTAATTATATCGCTCAAGCCATTGACGGCTTTGAAAACTTTAACCAGCGAATCCGCGAAAGCGAGCGTGGATTTCATTTGTATCATCCTGCACGTCATCGCGTCTGGACTACTGATAGTGGTAAAGCCCAATTTGAAGTACCGCAATATTCCATTACTTATGTCGCAGCGCAAATGGCAGAAACCACATCAAGCTATCATAGCCATGCTAAAAATAACAATGCTAAAAACGACCATAGCAAAAATAATGAACCCGAGATTCATCCAAGCAATAGCGATCACAATCAAACCCAAAGCCCTGAGCAAAAAGTATGGCAACTAACCAGTGTTCGCAGTCATGATCAATTTAACACCATGATTTTCGGCCATCAAGACCGCTATCGCCGAACCAACCGCCGTGATGTGTTGTTTATGCATCCAGATGAAATCAAGCGTTTAGGTTGGCAAAAGGGCGATAGTGTGATGGTATCGCGTCAAGACAGCAAGGATGAGCGCCGTACCTTAGGGCCGCTCATCCTTACCGAGATGGATATTGCTGCCAATGCCGTGGCGACTTATTATCCTGAATGTAACGACCTTATCGATTTAGACAGTCATGCGCCCGACTCAAGAACGCCCTCTTACAAGTCTGTCACCGTTATTTTACAGCGCGTCAATGAAGGCAAACTAGTTGCCAGCGCTTAATAAAAGATGGTTAGATTAAAAAATGGTTAAAAATAATGGTTAGTAAAAATAATGGTCAGTAAAAACAACTCAGCTGCAGTAGAACCTTTGATAAATGGCGTAGCCGATCGTTTAGAAACCTATACTGCTACTGCTGCTGAATCATTAAAGGATACACAGACAGTACCCTTATCGCGTCTGCATTTAACCCAAAAACATGCCTATGTATCTACATCAGATATGTCTGATAAAACTCCAGAGATGGAGATTGACAATAAATCAGCGATGCTAGCAGTGGAGGCAGCCATTGCCATCGTCATTAACGGGATTCATTACGCCATACTGATGGCAAGCCCCTATCAGCTTGAATATCTTGCCATTGGATTTTTATACAGTGAAGGGCTGATTCATCATAGTTATGAGTTATTAGACTGGGAGGTGACGCAACTGACCGATATTGCCAGTTATCGAAGATTTACCAGTGATTTAACGGATGATTTGATTGCCGAAAAGACTGGCTTTGAGCAGTTTTCAGCGCAATTGCAAGATTACGATGTGTATGTAGTGGAGCTGGTGTTAAATCAGCGCTGTCATCAGCGTATTCAAGCCCAAAGACGTCAGCTAGCTGGTCGTACAGGCTGCGGTATGTGCGGTATTACAGGGCTTTCCCAAGCCCTTCCCGATTTGAGTCATTATTCATCATCAAGCTCGCAACAAGTCCAACAGCCCCTACAATCAACCACGCCCAATCTCAACTATCTATTGCAAATGCGACAGCAAATTGATACTGCGCAGCATACCCACCAGTTAACTGGCGCGGTTCATGCTGCCGCAACCATGCAAGGCAATGATTTATATTTATTTGAAGACGTCGGACGTCATAACGCACTTGATAAACTCATCGGTTGGCAATTGCGTCATAAAGCGGAGGTAACATGCGTGGTGATGACCTCGCGCTTGTCTATTGAGCTGGTACAAAAATCCATTCGTAGTCGCATTCCTTGGTTAGTGGGTATGTCGGCGCCGACCAGTACCGCGGTTCGTGTCGCTGAGCGCTACGGCTTGGGACTGGCAGGGTTTTTACGTGATGACCGCGTCACTTATTATACGAACTATTCAAACGCTTAAAATAGTAAACTGATGGCCGTTCTATTACATCTATCTAATAGCATTGCTAAACTGTGAGCATATTACCTATCATTTTCAACTCAGCTCAACTCAATCTATCTTCCTTTCGTATATCCTATTATCCTTACTGTCATTCACCGTCACTCTTCCATCGAGACTACTGAATTTTTTTAAATCTCTCTTCAAAATTCAGTTTTTCCCTACTCATTACGGTTATTTTATTAACTATCTAGTAGTTTGTCTTAATCCTGTTTGACTACGAAGTTTGCGGTAGAATTTGAGATTAGAGACAGAATGGGTTACTCTTACCGCACAAACATGTTACTAGAATTTAACATGGCTGTAGTTTTATTTATAAATGATAAGTAAGTGAGGACAACCGCTTCCATAAAACGTTACTTATCATCACGACGTCGGATGATAGCTCACAGGCAATAAAATGGGTAATATGCTACCTTAAATATTGTCTATCGCAGCTACTATAAGCTGTCTAATCTGGCACAAGTCAAGCAGTTCAGACTTAGTGCTTATCCGTATTTTTGCTATAGATGTTTATCTCATAAGCTTCTTTTAGCGTATCGCTACTATCGAGTATGCATCACTTGACAGCGTAATGGTCAATCCATTAACAGACGCCTATTGAGAGTTGCTGCCATTATTTCTAAGACAGCCTTTTAGCACGTATTTTTTTAAATATTCGTTTAATAGCCTGTGTTTGATGAAAAAAATAGCATCCTACTTAGTGTAAGCGTCTGGCTGTCATCACTGTTTATGTCATTGCTCGTTTATATACGTAGCAAATAGGGTCCATTCGTCCCGTTACATTCCTAAAGGTTTATGGCACTACTTTTAACTCAAACCTTTATTCATTTAAACAATTGCGAGGTATGAATTTGAAAACTGAGTCATTGTTCCAATTTTCATCATTGACCATTATTTTATTATTACTAGGGTTTTACGGCGGTACTTATCTGCTGTCTCTATTAATTAAAAAAGACAAGGAAACCACTTCTGGATTTATGGTTGCCGGTCACAATGTCGGCTTCGGTATGGGCGCGGCAAGTATGACAGCAACTTGGATTTGGGCGGCGTCGTTTTATGCGGCTGCAACCTCCGGTTATAAATATGGCGTTTCAGGACCGATACATTATGGTTTTTGGGGCGCTTTGATGATTTTATTCATCTACCCCTTTGGTATGCGCTTTCGAGAACTTGCTCCTAATGGTCATACTTTAGGTGAACTTATCCACGCGCGCCACGGATCATCAAGCCAATTAATTTTAGCCATATCCAACCTTATGGGCAGCTTAATTAGCTTGATGGTCAACTTCACTGCCGCTGGTGCTTTGGTGTCAGTATTATCGCCGCTATCATTTCAGACCGGTGTCATCATTGCAGGTGTCGGCGTGCTCAGCTATACATTAACCTCAGGATTTCGGGCATCGGTGTTTACCGATTTTGCCCAACTGGTCGCCTTGATGGCGATCGGAGTCATCATCATTCCTGCAGTGCTATTTGCTATGGGTGGGCCTTCGGTCATGGTCAGCGGCCTGTCGAATTTAACGTTAGAGCAGCAAAATTTATTTTCTTCTGAAGCTTTCTTTCAGCAAGGTGCACCTTATTTTGTCGCAGTGTTGGCTTATGCCATCGGTAACCAAACTATTACCCAGCGTCTATTTGCTATTGATAAAACCAAAATCAAAGCCACTTTTGTTACCGCAACGGTCGGCTACGCTGGTATTGTCATTGGTCTTGGCATGATTGGCTTGATGGCATTGACCATGGGTATTGAACCGCTCGACGGCAATATGAATAACTTAATCCCGCAAATGGTCAGCACCTATCTACATCCGATATTTATTGCATTGTTCTTTATTTTGGTAATTGGTTCGCTGTCTTCAACCGCTGACTCAGATTTATCGGCGCTATCAACGATTATGATGGCAGACGTTTATGGCAAAAATATCGCCAAAGGGCGCATTAAACCAAAAACCATGATGCTGGTCGGACGCTCAACGATGATTATCGCTACAGCCGCTGGATTGATTTTCGCCAGCTTTAAGCTTGATATTTTAGTGATGCTAGTTTTCGTTGGCGCATTATGGGGCACGATCGTATTCCCTGTAATTGCCAGTGTGTTCTGGAATCGAGTGACCAATGTCGCCTTTACCTCAGCCGTCATCGTCGGACTTCTATTATTCTGCGTCGCGCGCTTCGAGCTGATACCGATTATAGGTTTCACTGCTCTATTTTTTGAGATTTTGGCCAGTGTTGGTGCTGCTGTGGTCATTGGATTGATGATTTTTGGCTTCTTGGGTCGAAAAATCGGCATGGGCGCTGCTGCTATCACACTGGTACTGATGCTCATCTTTGCCACAGGCTTTCTACGCCAATATATGGTCCTACTTGCTTCACTGACCGCTTATGGCGCTAGTACCATTGTCTGTGTGATTGTCAGCCTCATAGGTAACGAGCATTTTGACTTTGACCTGATTAAAAAACGGGTCGGCGACTATGATAAAAAGCCGCAAGCACAGCAATGACAAAAATCTTAAGTAAAAATAGTATTAACAATTGATGGTTGGCTAATGATCGGCTAACCATTCCTGCTTAATTTTAGTAAAAAAATGTACATAAACACAATAAGGAGACATCATGGACAACGTCTTTATCTATGGATTATATATCCTCATTTGGCCAGCGATTACGCTTGGCGTGCTGATATTAATTTGTACCGCAACTTATCACGATATCAAAAAAGCAAAACGAAATAATCAAGATATTGTTTAACAGATAACAACCAACTGGGACAATCGTTTTAGACAAGTCATCGCTGAGTTTAAGCTTAATGATGACTTGATTTGTTTGATTAATGGGCAAATAACCTTGAAATTATGAGTAAACAACGACAACTTAGCAAATAAGTTACATTTCATTAAAAAATGACTTGTAATTTAAATTATTTTTGCTAATATAGGCATCCTTGATTGGCTGGGTGGCAGAGTGGTCATGCAGCGGACTGCAACTCCGTTAACGCCGGTTCGATTCCGACCTCAGCCTCCAATTATTTAGCTTAAAATTTATAAGTATGACGTTAATTTTAGCTTGCTTTATTAATGAAAATGCTTATAATAGCGACCACTATCTAGCAAGTAGAAAGCTTACTTTATAGATAATACAAGTTTTGCCCGGGTGGTGAAATTGGTAGACACAAGGGATTTAAAATCCCTCGCTAGTAATAGCGTGCCGGTTCAAGTCCGGCTCCGGGTACCATTATATTAAAAGGCTTCCAAGCAATTGGAAGCCTTTTTCTTATTTTTCTTATTATCCTTATTGCCCGTTTTTCTACAAAACCCTTCATAACGAGTATTTTTCTCCTCTCCTGTTCTAATTTATATTATTACTCAGTTTAGGGTGTACACCATTATTCATTGCAAGATGAATTGAGGACACGCCCTAGCTGGAAAAAGCGTATATTTCTTCTAAAATAAAGCATGCATTTTAATCGATGCGGAATGGGTATTCATCGACGGAAGCTATATACGGTGTCATCAGCATGCAAGTGGAGCTCGGTTTGGTGAAGTTCGAACAATTGAAAGAAGCCGTGGCGAAGCAACTACAAAGATACATCTATCCTGTGATGCCGATGGGCATCCGCTCAATTTTAAAGTTGTAGAGGGTGAAGCCCATGACAGTCAAGTTGCAGATGAAATAACTGATTAAGAAAATTGATGAAATATAAGACTTTTCTCATAGGGCAGACGATATAAGTAAAAAAATCCGACCACGTTAAGTAATCGGATTTTTAATATTTGGTGGAGATGGCGGGAGTTGAACCCGCGTCCGCCAGCATTACGCTCATGAATCTACATGTTTAGTTTCTGTCTTTAGTTTTAATCCGCACCGATCCGACAGTCAGGATGGATTGGACGATTCTCTACTTTTGAACCCAAGCGATTGAGACAATCACTTGTGGCGAGCCTACATGCGGACGCTTCAACTTAGTTGACCAACTGTAGGTGATCAGCAACCAAGTAAGCAGGGTTTAAGCTGCTAGAGCGTAAGTTTCGTCGTTTGCGACTATAACAATATATGTTTGATTAACGAGAGGACATACACTCTCGACATGCATCATTGAGTTTCATCACCAGCGTCGAAGCCAGAACATCCCCAATAAGACTGACTATTATATAGGAATTAACCATAGATTTTCAACCTATAAAATCCCCGTATTACATTAAGTTACAGCTCAATCGTTTAAGCCAAAACTTTATTCATCCATTGGCCAATATTTTGAATCTGCGGCATACAAACTTGATGCGCCATTGGATAGGTATGGTAAACGACACTATAGCCTTTCGCCGATAACAAATTCTGGGCTTGCTCCCCTAATACCACAGGTACAACAGGGTCATGCGTACCATGTTCAATTAATATCGGCATGTCTTTGTTGGCAGCGCTATAGTTGATATTGTCATTGGTCGCAAGATAGGTAGACAGCGCCATCAAGCCTGCTAAGCGCTGTGGATAACCAAGCGCCACATGATATGCCACTGCCCCACCCTGCGAAAATCCTGCAATGACAATATGCTCCGGCTTAACACCGCGCTCAATTTCACGAGCAATCAAATCATAGATTTGCTGAGAAGATTCTTCGATTTGAGCGATATCGACTTTACGTTCAAGGCTCATCTCTAAGATGTCATACCATGCGGGCATGACCATACCACCATTAACCGTCACTGGACGCTGTGGAGCATGGGGAAAAATAAAACGTACCGCCATGTCATCCGCAAGACCTAACTGTGGAACAACTGGCTCAAAGTCATGACCGCTAGCCCCCAAGCCATGCAGCCAGATGACGGCTCGGTCAATCACTCTGTTTTTAGGATTGTGTTCAACAATAACAGCATCTAAATAGTTACTCATGTTTTTAAGTTCCTTTAACTGATAAATAAAACCAGATTTTTTTGTTTGATTAAGCAAGACATACCGTATTTAAATGAGAGTTTATAACTTACCTACTTAACTTTTGAGGCATGCATAAAAAAAACCCTCTAACGTATCTAATAGAACAGCAGTAGATGCGACAAAGGGCAAATAAATAGATGGCAGAAAATCTAAGTAATCGACTGCACAGGCTGCTCAACATCGGCATTTTGACCGCGATGGCGCAAATAGTGATCCAGTAATACAATCGCTAGCATCGCTTCAGCAATGGGAGTCGCGCGTACACCCACGCAAGGGTCATGACGACCTTTGGTGAGCATCTCAATCTCTTCACCCTCTGTATTGATACTCTTGCCAGCTGTCGTAATACTAGAGGTAGGTTTCAGGGCGATACTCACGCGAATGTCTTGTCCAGATGAGATACCACCTAAGATACCGCCTGCATGATTGGCAGTAAAACCTTCTGGCGTCATCTCATCACGTGAGCGATGACCAAACTGTCCAGCCACCGCCATCCCGTCCCCAACTTCAACGCCTTTTACCGCATTAATACTCATCATGGCATGGGCAATATCCGCATCTAAGCGGTCAAATACCGGCTCGCCGAGTCCGATAGGCACACCACTAGCAATCACCTCCAAACGCGCTCCGCAGCTCGTTCCTTCGCGGCGCAAGCTGTCTATCAGGACTTCAAAGCGACTTACCGCATCCTTATCCGCGCAGAAGAACGGATTGCTATTCACAAAGTCCCAGTCGATCTGGTTCGGATCTAACACTTGACTGTATTCTGAGCCAATTTGGGTGACATGACCACGGACTTGCACACCTAAGCGCTCATGCAAGTATTTTTTGGCGATAGCACCGGCGGCCACACGCATAGCCGTTTCACGGGCTGATGAACGCCCGCCACCACGATAATCACGGAAGCCATACTTCATACTATAGGTATAATCGGCATGACCGGGGCGAAAGGTGTCTTTTATGTCGCTATAGTCTTTTGATTTTTGATTGGTGTTACGAATCAAAAGCCCAATCGACGTACCCGTGGTTTTACCTTCAAACACACCAGAGATAATCTCGACTTCATCAGATTCACGGCGCTGGGTCGAGTATTTAGACGTTCCAGGTTTACGGCGATCCAAATCTACCTGCAAATCTGCTTCGCACAATTCCAAACCTGGCGGCACACCATCGACGATGGCCATAAGTCCTGCCCCATGTGACTCGCCGCACGTCGTTACGGTGAAAACCTGTCCAATACTATTGCCAGCCATATTTATCCTTAAATAAGTAAAATCTACTTTTGATTATTTTGATAATCGCTCAGCGCTAATGATTAGTTAGCTGGTATTTATTTAGCTGATTATTGATTGCTATCCAATAATTGCACGTAAGTGTCAAATAACTGACGATGGGTCATAAGCTCGTCATAGGTAATAGCAAAAATACCATGGCCGCCATGAGCAAATTTTAACCAATCGAATTGTATTTCAGGATATGCTTGCTTTAACGCCCATTCACTATCGCCCACTTCACAAACAAGCAACCCTTCGGGACTGAGATAATCCGGAGCTTCAAATAGGATACGATGTACCAAGTCCAGTCCATCTTGGCCAGCAGCAAGCGCATGTTCCGGCTCATATAAAAACTCTGGCGGCAAATCTGCCATAATCGCCGCATCGACATAGGGAGGATTGGTGACAATCAGCTCGTATTGATGCTCAGCAGGAATCTTCGCAAATAAGTCAGATTCAATCACATTGACTTGATGACCTAAGTCATGATGATCAACGTTGACCATCGCCACTTCCAGCGCGCCTTTATCAATATCAACTGCATCGACCAAAGCATCGACAAAGCGAGTCGCAAGCGCAATAGCGATACAGCCAGAACCCGTGCATAAGTCTAAAATACGCTCAGGCTGCGACAGCTGCTTAATCTCTAAACCATGATCAAAGAAGGCGGCGGCTTGATTATTCATGCCCATACCAAGCGGCTTTGCCAACTCATTGACATCAAAGTACGGATAAAACTGCTGACGAATCAGCTCGGCAATTGGTGAACGCGGAATCAAAACGCGCTCATCGACATAAAAAGGTAGGTCACAGAAATAGGATAAATTGATCAAATAACTTAACGGTTTGCGCTCAGCGATACGCTCTTCTAACAAGCTCAGCACCTGCTGTTTTTCTGAAGCGGTCAAGCGACAGTCAAGAATCTGATCGTTGGCTGACCAATCTAAAGACAGCGTGTGCAACACAATAGCAGAAGCTTCGGCAAATTCATCTGTTGTTCCTTGAGCAACAACCACATCATAGTTGCGTAACTGGGTAACGGCAAAACGAATAAAATCACGAATGCTGACTAGCTGCTCACGCGCCTCTGCAAGCTCGGCACGCAGATTGGCAAACTCATCGTGTTCACCGAGCAGCCCTGACTCCAAATCGTACGTCATATCATCTTCTAAGCCTTGCGACTCATCAGCAAAGTACTGATTTTGAAACGCTTCTGCGCTCATGGTTTGGTCTTCTGACATATCACACCTTACTGATTGCATGTTCATTAACGACATGCGGATGGGTTAAATCGCTGTCAATTAGCAGCTGATTTATTAAATAAAAACTCGTCATACATTATAGACGCAAACATCCTGCCGCGCCAATGACTGCGTTTTTTACAGCCAAAAAACTTGCATATAGTGAATTCACTATAAAATAAACACAGTAATACCGATATAAATTGTACAAATCAACTGGAGTGTAAAGCGCCCAGTAAATGAAGAAATTTGCATACACTTCTATACTCAGCATGACTAAATTATTTCCCAACTGTAGTGAATACGTCAACCATTGACGTTTAGCAAGCCTTAAACAAAAAAAGATGTGTCAAAAGTTTGCGAAGCGCCTAAATTATGCGCATAATAGCCGCATTAGTTATAACCATAAGTAAGCAAATATGATGAAAATGAAGCCTTTAATTACCGCTATAGCTATCTCTATTGTTAGTGCCAGCGCCGTTGCTGCACCTGCCGATAATACGCGCACCTTGCCAGTCCGCAAAGCTGACTCAATGTCTACTATTGCTCAGCCTAGTCTCGCTAAAAAAGTTAGCCTCAACGTGCAAGAGAACCGCAGTAGCTCAATCGATGGTCGCGCTCCTGTTGTAGCCACGCCTGCTCTAAAGTCTAATTCACCTGATCGTATGACTCAGTTGATTGACGAAAAACAAGAAGCCGACGAAAACGAAAATGCAGCGCGACAAATGGATACAGAGCAACAGACCGTTAGCGCTGATAATATGAGCGTCGAAGAGCTGGCTCGTAAAGATGTGCAGTCTGATAGCACTGACGATATCAGTGATGGTCAAGCTGTCGCCGCTCCTAATGCAGCAGTAGCAAATAACCGCCCAGCCGATACTTCTATTAAGAGTATCGAAGATGTCGATGGTAAAAAATATACCACGCTAAATCTCTCTAATTATGCCAAGCAAGTCAACGGTGCGACATGGACACCGAATATGAAAGTCAACTCAGCGATGACCATCAAAATGCAGGCGCTATTAGATTGGAACCACGCCTCACCTGGTGCTATCGATGGCGGCTGGGGCATGAACAGCAAAAAAGCGCTGATTAACTTCCAAACCATGAAAGGCTTGCCAGCCACTGGTAAAATGGACCAAAAAACGTGGGACGCTTTGAATAAAAATATCCCGGCAAATAAGCCAGTTTTAGTGACTTATACCATCACTGAAGATGATGTGAATACCAACTTTGCTACCACTCCTGCGGGCGCAGAAGCCAAGTCGAAAATGAAAGGTTTATATTACCAAGACATCAAAGAGATGTTTGGCGAACGCTTTCATATGGACGTACGCTACTTAGATAAGTTGAATAAAAACAAAGAGTATAAAGCCGGTGAAACCATCACGGTTCTAAACACGCGTGATCCACTCAAACAGCGTATTAACCGTGTCGTTGCTAATAAAGCCGACAAAACCCTATACGCTTATAACGGTGATAAGCTCGTCGCTACCTATCCAACGACTGTCGGAAGCGATGCCACGCCCTCACCGCAAGGCACATTTAAAATTGTAAATAAAGTAAAAATGCCGTGGTACAAAGCGACCGTGGGTAATGGCTCAGATAAAAAAGTACACATGCTACCACCAGGACCAAACAGCCCTGTCGGTGTCGTATGGATGGGCTTGTCCAAGCCTTCTTATGGTCTACATGGCTCACCAAAGCCTGAAGGTATCAGCCGCCAAGCATCAGCTGGCTGTGTCCGTTTGACAAACTGGGATGTGTTAGAGGTTTATGCTAATATCGAAAATGGCGCAACCGTTGAGCTTAAATAGGTAATCTTAATAACAGCCCATCACAACAAATAAAAAACAGCTCCTAAAAAGGGGCTGTTTTTTATTTTGTGTAACATCTAGAGCTAAGTATCATTTTTTCTTACTGTCAACATTTTACACTTTAAAATCACACTTTATAACCTTCTTCATTACCGGTAATACTCCCGACTTTTTTGGTGAAGAATAATGCGGCAGGAATAGACAAAATAAAGCCCACTGCTACCGCCATTTGAATATGTGGAATTTGATTAAACCCTGTGATCAAAGCAGCAATCATGAACACACCGATGGTGACAGTTGCGGCTATTGAATAGATAACGGAGAATAGGGGCCAGTTCATAATTTATTCCTCATTTATTGTGTGGGTATAATACCTTTATACACTAAATCCACACAAATAGTAAGCCTTTTCCTATAGACTCTTAGCCCACTTATAATAAGTGATTCACGCTGAAAACCTTATTATAATTGTTGATTTGCATTCTATATTTTTTCTATAAGAATCTTGTCAAATTACCTGTTTATCACCTACTCATCCCCTCTTATATTTAGTGCCAAAAAACTCATACACCGTTATCCATTTATCATTACAATAGTGAGCTTCTGGCTTTTTTTAGCTCTGAAATTCTTTGCCTCGTACATTCGACAACGTTTAACTCTCTAACTTCGTTTTTTAACCTTATTTTTCATAAAGCTTTCTTCTATGACCTCATCTGACTCCAATACCGCTAACGATTCATTGTCTGTAAATGAACCTCAAAACGATGGTAAATTTAAATCTGACCGTCAAGTTAACAGTGAAGCCGATACTACCGGACAAACGAACACTGAAAATAACAGTGATAAAGAACGAGCAGAAGAGTCAGCAGATGGACAAGCGCCTGAGACGACCATCAAAATGGAAACGGTGGCGCCTGATGTCGTGGTTGCTTCATTAGAATCCTCTGAAGCAGATTCTCATGCCACAAATGAATCATTGAATGATAGAGCAGAATCTGGATTTACCGATACAGCGGAAGCGTTTTTTCAGCAAGAAGACAAGGTTGAAGTCAGCGTAGCAGCAGAAGCAGAAACTGGCTTTAATCAGACATACTTAAACGACATTCAATCTGATAAGCCAGCAACTGAAGCAAATATACAAGAAAGCTTAGAACAAAACTTAGAGGCAGAAAATACAGACCAAGAAGAAGATAAAAATAAAAATGAGCAGGAAGGTAATGAAGTTCAAGGTACCAGTCAAACTAACGACAATAATAGTAGCGTAGAAGACGCGAACGAAGAAAAGAAAGACGGCGAAGAAGAGGTCAAAGAAAAAAAAGAAGCCAAACTTGAATCTTATAAGCAATTTGTTGCCGAGCAGTTTAGTAATAAAAAAGTAGACCATCCAGAAGTACGCGTGAGAATTGAAGCCAACGCACTACCAAGTAAGATGTACTTCATCATGAACATCCTCTCGGCTATCATTGCAAGCTATGGACTGGTAACCAACTCGGCGGCTGTCGTCATTGGCGCGATGTTAGTAGCGATGATGCTTGGCCCTATCACTGGGGTAGCTTTGGCGATTATTGACCACCGTATGCCGCTATTACGCAAATCACTTATCACGGTGTTTCTTGGTATCTCTTTGGTGGTATTAGTCGGATTTATGGTCGGTTGGCTTCACAAAGATCAACCGCTAACCGTCGAAATATTGTCGCGCACGCAGCCGACTTCGATGGATTTAATGATTGCTCTTGCCGGTGGTACGGCTGGTGCTTATGCGATGGTGTCACCGCACTTGTCGGTGGCAGTGGTAGGCGTTGCAGTAGCCACGGCTTTGGTGCCACCGCTTGCTGCTAGCGGGATTTTATTTGCCAATAATGAAATACAGCTTGGACTTGGCGCGCTGCTACTGGCATTGACCAATATTATTGCTATTCAATTTACCAACGCTTTAGTGCTGTGGCTGTTAGGATTTCGTCGTTTGGTCGATGACGATTATAAATCCGGCACCTATTTGACTTTTTTGCGGCGTAATGCGGTAACGTTATTGTTATTGGGCGGTTTAGGAACATACTTAACCATTAATCTACAAACGAATGCCAAGCAGCAAGTATTTGAAAGTAGCGTCAAAGAGACGATTAATAGCTACTTTAGTGATAAAGGCAATGTGCTGACCAATACGCAGTTTGATAAAAACGACAATAATCAAGTTGTGCGAGCGGTGATTCGCGGCGAGACGACCCCTACTTTTTATGACGTCCGTCACATTGAAGCGATGATTACTAAAGATATGGCGGAAAATTTTCCCGATTATTTACCGATTCGGTTGCAGCTACGCTATATGCCTGTACAAGTTATCGAGTCGCATCCATTGATTAAAGATAAGCTCGATGAAACCGATGTGACTATTTTGACTGAATAAGTTATTTAATCGATTAGCTGAGTCCTCTCATGAAATACTTTGACTTTGATACGATAATTTTTATACCAACTCCACGGTACTTGTTAAAAACTTAGCGCTTTAACAGCAGCCATTACTCAATGCAAACGCTCGCTTAATCACAACAGTTAAGCCGGATTTACCTTGTGTTTGCTTATGAATCTTCAACACGCTTAGCACGTTTGTGCTAAAATCGCTTGCAAAATTATTTTACTTATTCTATTTAATGAAACCACTCGTTAGTAAGGAGCCGCTGTGAGCCAGCCATTTCGCTCAGCCGATATTCGTCAAGCTTTTATTGATTTTTTCATAAGCAAGCAGCATACCGCCGTCGCCTCGTCGAGCTTGATTCCCTACAATGATCCAACATTACTATTTACCAATGCTGGCATGAATCAGTTTAAAGAGACCTTTTTGGGCATGGAGCCACGTGACTATACGCGTGCGGTAAGCTCACAAAAATGCGTTCGTGCCGGTGGTAAACATAACGACTTAGATAATGTCGGTTATACGGCACGCCATCATACGTTTTTTGAGATGTTGGGCAACTTCTCTTTTGGTGATTATTTTAAGCAAGCAGGTATTGCTTACATTTGGGAATTTTTGACCTCGGATGAGTGGTTGGCAATCGATAAAAACCGCTTGTATGTGACCATTTATGAAACCGATGACGAAGCCTTTGATATTTGGCATAAAGACATCGGCCTTCCTAGCGAACGCATTATTCGTATTGGTGACAATAAAGGCGCGCCTTACGCTTCTGATAATTTTTGGACAATGGGTGATACCGGTCCATGCGGTCCTTGTACCGAAGTCTTCTATGACCATGGCGCTGATATTGAAGGTGGTTTGCCGGGTACGCCTGAAGAAGATGGTGATCGCTATATCGAGATTTGGAACTGCGTCTTTATGCAGTTTAATCGCCAAAAAGACGGCACCATGCTGCCGCTACCTGCGCCAAGCGTGGATACCGGCATGGGTCTCGAGCGCATCAGTGCCATCATGCAAGGCGTCCATGGCAACTATGAGATAGATTTGTTTGTGCATTTGATGGATGCTGCCGCTGAGATTTTAGGTATTCAGAATCAACAGCAATCGTCATTAAAAGTCATCGCTGATCATATCCGTGCCGTAGCCTTTTTGATTGCTGATGGCGTCACGCCAAGTAATGAAGGTCGTGGTTATGTACTCCGCCGTATCATTCGCCGTGCGGTACGTCATGGTAATAAACTTGGTGCGGACAGTGAGTTCTTTTATAAAATGGTTGCACCTTTGGTTGCTGAGATGGGCAGCGCCTATCCCGAGCTAAAAGATAAGCAAAACTTCATCGAAAACGCCATTCAAAAAGAAGAATCACAATTTGCCAAAACCTTAGCGCAAGGGCTACGTCTGCTTGCCAGCGAGCTTGAAGGCTTGCAAGATGGTGACACGCTTTCTGGCGAAGCAGCATTTAAGCTATATGATACTTATGGTTTCCCGCTTGATTTGACCGCTGATATCACCCGTGAGCGTGGTATTGTGATTGATGAAGTAGAATTTGATGAACACATGCAAGCGCAGCGTGAACGTGCGCGTGATGCGGGCAAATTTGATGTCGACTATAGTAGCGTCATCCAAGTAGACAACCCAACGACCTTTGTCGGCTACGAGCAACTTGAAGAAGAAGGCGTGACCATTCATGCGCTTTATCAAGACGGCAATCAGACAGAAAGCTTAAACGAAGGTACAGAAGGCGTGGTCGTCCTTGACCGTACCCCGTTTTATGCTGAAGGCGGTGGTCAGGTGGGCGAGCTTGGTGAAATACGTACCGCAACGGGCGTCTTTGAAGTACAAGATACCAAAAAATCTGGCCAAGCCATTATTCATTATGGTGTGGTCACCATGGGTGAGATTAACGCTCAACAAACGGCTGATGCGCAGGTATTGTCTAGCATTCGTGCGGCGAGCGCCAAAAACCATTCGGCAACCCATCTATTGCATGCGGCGCTAAGACAAGTACTCGGCGATACAGTCACGCAAAAAGGCTCATTGGTTTCAAGCGACGTGTTACGATTTGACTTCTCGTATGATAAACCGGTGAGTAGCTCAGAAATCAGTCGTATCGAACGCCTTGTCAATGAGCAAATCCAAGCCAACACCCCTGCCCGAATCGAGCACATGTCTATCGATGAAGCGATGAAGCAAGGTGCGATGGCGCTGTTTGGCGAAAAGTACGGTAATGACGTTCGCGTCTTGACCATGGGCACCGACAGTATCGTTGATGGTCAGCGTCAGCCATTTTCTATTGAGCTGTGCGGCGGACTTCATGTACAGCGTACGGGTGATATTGGTGTGTTAAAAATTACCAGCGAATCTGGTATTGCCGCGGGCATCCGCCGTATTGAAGCGGTCACTGGTATGAATGCGATTAAAAACATTCAGCAAAGTGAGCAGCAACTAAGTGAGCTTGCCGCTCAATTGAAAGTAAAGCGTCCAGAGGTTGCGCAGCGTGTGCGCACCATGGCGGATAAGCAGCGCGATTTAGAAAAACAGCTTGAACGCCTACAACAAAAAATCGCCAGCGCTCAAGCGGCCAACTTGCTTGACGAAGTACAGACCATCGCTGGTACGCCAGTGCTGATTAGTACCTTAAGCGGTGTTGACGGCAAATCTGTTCGTACGCTGATGGACGATGTTAAATCAAAACTGCCGTACAGCGTGATTGTACTGATTGGCGATAAAGACGAGCAGCTAGCCCTAGCGGCAAGCGTCGATAAATCACTGACCGATCGCGTCAAAGCAGGCGATATTATTCGTCATTTGGCAAGCGAGCTTGGCGGTAAAGGCGGCGGTAAACCTGATTATGCTCAAGGCGGTGCGCCAAAATCTGCCAATACCAATACCGTTATCAGTGCACTGAGCGCTTGGGTTGCAGAAAAGCTTGCGTAAATAGTAGCAATATAGGCGATTGGTTATAACGGTTATAACCAATCGCCATATATCTAATGCTTGCTAGCACTTAAAGTTATACCGCTAATATGGTATAAAGTAGCACGCTTAACGACTGTCAGCATATCAAGTGTATGGTTATAAACAGTAAAATAGCAGAGCAAATAAAGGGCGCAATTTTTATAATTCGGCTTTATCGTTATTAAAATGAATCTTGCACTGTCACGGCAAACCGCGCCATGATGGATTGATGTCGATAAGTAACAGATGGCCATTGGTGAATAATAGGTAGATTTTTATGGCGTTAATAGTACAAAAATACGGCGGCACCTCGATGGGCAGTATCGACCGCATCAAAAATGTCGCCAAACGAGTCAAACGTTGGCACGACAACGGTCATCAAGTGATCGTAGTTGTGTCTGCCATGAGCGGTGAAACCAACCGTTTGATTGATTTAGCACGCCAAATCAGCAGCCAACCTGATCCGCGCGAGTACGACCAGATGGTGTCAACGGGCGAGCAGGTTTCTATCTCTTTACTGGCGATGGCGATTAAAGAGCTTGGTATTGGCGCCCGTTCATTCACCGGTCGCCAAGTCGCCATTAAAACCGATAGTGCCCACACTAAAGCGCGTATCGAAAGCATTGATGACAAAAACATCCGTGAGCAACTAGATGCAGGCAACATTGTCATCGTGGCAGGTTTCCAAGGTATCGATGAAGAAGGTAACGCCACAACCTTAGGTCGCGGCGGCTCGGATACCACAGGTGTGGCCATTGCCGCAGCCTTAGGCGCTGATGAATGCCAAATCTATACCGATGTCGATGGTGTTTATACCACTGACCCACGCGTGACCTCAAAAGCCAAAAAACTTGAAAAGATTACCTTTGAAGAAATGCTTGAGATGGCAAGCCTTGGCTCTAAGATTTTACAGATTCGCTCAGTAGAGTTTGCTGGCAAATACGGCGTGCCTCTACGCGTATTATCTAGCTTTGATGAAAACAACGATGGTAGCTTCGACCAAGACTTTCAAGACAATGTCGGCACCCTAATTACGATAGACGAAGGAGACAATATGGAACAGGCAATCATCTCAGGAATCGCTTTTAATCGCGACGAAGCAAAAATAGTCGTGCGCGGTGTACCCGATCATCCTGGTATCGCCTCTGCCATCCTAAGCCCTATCGGTCGTGCCAATATTGAAATCGATATGATCGTGCAAAACTTATCGACCAATGGCACTACTGACTTTACTTTTACCGTCAACCGTACGGACATGGATAAAACCATGAAAGTACTAGAAAATGAAGTGAAAGATGAGATTGGTGCCAAAGAGATCTTGGCCAATAACGAAGTGGTTAAAGTGTCTTTAGTTGGTGTTGGTATGCGCTCGCATGCTGGCGTTGCCAGCCTTATGTTCCAGACTTTGGCCGAAAACAACATCAATATTCAAATGATATCAACCAGCGAAATCAAAGTGTCTGTACTTATCCAAGAGCAGCATTTAGAAAAAGCGGTCAAATCATTGCACACCGCCTTTGGTCTTGACCGAGAAGACGGCGATAGCACAATCGCTGGGTTATAATACTTATGGGTTATAGCACTTAAAGGCTTAGTTGCTAATGGTTATACATTAAATCGCGGTAAGCTATATTTGGTTCAATAACAATTGGCTAAATAGCGATTGGTTTCTAGTAAAACACTCATGAAATAGAGTCTTTTTAGGCTCTATTTTCTTTTATTACTATTGCTCAGGTAAGTATATACCTAATAGTTTTGTGAAAATCCGTGACAGTATCTGTTATGCCCCCTATAATGGGGCTTTCATTTGGGCTAAATGAATTTATCTATCATTACCGCTATTAGTACAACGTGATACATTGTTTTTATAGTAACTACTTTGCCTATCTAATACTTCGGTAATGTCCTGTAATTGAGACGCAATCTGATGAGTAATAATCTGTTGATGCGACATAAGGAGTGTGACGCATGTTAATTTTGACACGCCGCGTGGGCGAAACGCTAATGATTGGCGATGAGGTCAGTGTGACTGTCCTAGGCGTTAAAGGCAATCAAGTACGAATCGGCGTCAATGCGCCAAAAGATATTGCGGTGCACCGTGAAGAGATTTATCAGCGTATTCAGCATGAACGCACGGTACAATCGCAAATGCAGCATCTTGAACAAGGTAGCTTTGCGCCTTCATTTGACGATGAAGACTATTTTAATCGCTAAGCTGTTTGCTTATCATCTAACTATCAATAATTATTGAGCATAAATCAAGCACCCTATTTTTGCTTTTTAATCTGCTCTGAGGTCATTTATTTATGAGTATCCGCCCATCAGATGTATCGGCTTTACTTAATGGTTTGAATAAAAAAGCCATTGGATTCAATGATGTTATCAGTTTTATTGATGATTTTTATCGCTATGCGCCCGTGCCTTTTGTTAATGGTATGCTGCACAATGCGGCTGGCGAAAATGAAGGCAGCGCGAAAATTTTTGGTTTTGCAAAACACCACGGCTTAAATCAATTAGACACACTAAAGCTATTCGGTGAGCACTATGCCAAAGTGCAAGCGACGCCTAAAGGTACCGACCATGCCAATATTCGTAATTTCTTACATTGGGGTTGGCAAGGATTTCTGATGGAGAAAAATCCCTTAACGCCGCGTCCAAGTGTTGATACCAGTGCCCTTTAGTTTTCTAATTTTTATTTTTTTATTCTGAAGTCATTAAAAAAGCCACGCTATGGTATTAGCGTGGCTTTTCTTATTCTTGCCTTTACTATTGCGGCGTATTTATCTGATATAGTCAATGAAAAGTAATATCGATATACCACATACTGCTTGTATAGTTTTTTCTTGCTTGCTGAGCCTACGCAGATAGAGGCTGCAAAAAAACTATACAAGCAGTACCGTAGCGTTTTTAAAATATTTTAACTATAACTTATTGATAAGTACGATTACTAATAAACCTGCCTATTTATTACGGAATTTAACAGGTTGTACCACCCCTTTAGGGTTGGGCATATTGGGATAATGATGCTCATGCTCGACATCACATTCGGCGCCCACGACAGAGCCATCTTCTCTCACGGGTTTATGGATATAACCAGTACGTTCGGCTGGTGGCAAATGCTCATGCTCCCAAACCATCACTGCTTGCATACAAGTTTCGCGCTGTTCAGGCGTCAACTTGCGCCCATCTGGCCATTTACCCAGCTCAATGGCTTGACGAAATTTCTCCACCACTTCTGGCGTGACACTTGCTAATATCGTTTGTTTGTCCATCGTACCTACTCTCCACGACTATGTTTATAACACAGCGCTATTTTGAAAAAAGTAGCACTGCATTTATTCTTCTATAATATCATCATCGACATCCATACTGAACTCTTCGGCATGGACGTTCCAGTGTAGCTTAGTTCGGCAAGCTTCATAAAAATCAAATCCGGGTGGATGTAGCAAAGTGAGCTTATCAGGATGTTTGCGAATATAAAGGCGTTGCTCTTGGTCAAGCGCTATGCTCGGCTTGCCATCGGCGCTCACTTGCGGCTGAGTACGGTTGTCCTCGTGAATGCGAATACAAATCTCACTCGTTCCGCTGACTACGATGGGGCGACTGGACAAAGTATGCGGGTGCATTGGCACCAAACAGATGGCATCCATACTCGGATGAATAATCGGACCACCGCCGGAGAGCGCATAAGCCGTCGAACCCGTCGGCGTCGCGACAATAAGACCATCACTATGCTGACGATACACATCGTGACCGTCGATTTTCATCTGAAAATCAATCATATGCACCGATTTACCCGCATGTAGAACCACATCGTTGAGCGCCATGTCTTCGTGGATAATCTTACGACCTTCACGAATCTCCATGGTAAGCAAAAACCTATGATCTAATTGATAATCACCCATCAGTACTTGGCGTAGTTTAAAGGCTGCCTCATTGGGCTTCACATCGGCCAAAAACCCTAAACGACCACGGTTGACCCCTAATACCGGCACTCGATAACGCGCCAAAGCTTCGGCGGCATGCAATATCGAACCATCACCACCCACGACGATGACTAAGTCACAAATTTCACCAATCAGGCTGCGTTTAACAATTTTTACGCGCTCAATCTCGGTCAGGTTTAACGTCGGTAAATTGGCCGTTTGCACATCCATAATCAATGTTAGGTTCATCTCATTGATGGTTTTAGCAATTTGTACCAAACTTTGGATAACGCTGCGTTTTCCAGCTCGGCCCATCAAACCAATACGCCTAAAAGCAGGGTTTTTGATAGCGTGAAACAGCTCTGATTCGTGTAAGTGCGGCAATCGTGCGGACTGCGCTGAGTTTTCCATAAAACGACTCGGCATAACGATAAAGTACAGTGCAATAATAACGAGAAATAAGCGCTTAGACTAGCATGTTTATCAATTTTCGTTGTTAACTGTCGTAATTGACGCCATATAATCCCTATCATACGCTACTTTTAGGCGTAGTTGTTTAACTACTCATATCGCTAGATATATCAATATTCCCTGGTTGATTAAGGCTCGATAGTCACGTGATGCCTTGCATGCGCTCACGTAAACACAGTTGACAATAATGGCGGTTTTGCTAAAGTAGCTGGCATCTTAGTTATTTATATTTTGAAAAGGACAACTTTATGGCAAATCCTATTGTCAGTCGCGCAGAGCTTGCTGTTGGCGGCGCACCGATGACGGTGAAGGGTGTGATTCAAAAAACCAGTTTATTGCTTGGATTATCGGCGATTACTGGTATTGGATTTTTCTTTTATGCGTTGATGGCAGGTCTATCACAAGGTTTTATCACTATGGCGGCGTTTGGTAGTATGTTTGCTGCCTTTGGTCTTGCCCTTTTTATCACCTTTAAACCGCAAAAAGCCAAGACTTTTGCGGTACCTTATGCGTTATTGGAAGGCATATTTTTAGGTGGTATTTCGCTATTCTTTATGCGCATGTATCCAACCGTGCCTGTCACTGCGATGTGCGCGACCTTTGTTACCGCGGCGGTCATGCTAGGGCTTTATCGCTCAGGTTTGGTTAAAGTCACTGAAAAGTTCCGCTCCATCGTCACTTCAGCATTGATTGCTATCATGCTGGTTTATGTGGCGCAGTGGGTATTGTCTTTAGTGTTTAGCTCAAGCCTACCATTCTTATTTGAAGGCGGCGCTATTGCTATTGGCTTTAGCTTATTTGTGATTGTTATCGCGTCTTTTACGCTGTTATTGGACTTTGATAATATCGATCGCGGTGTAGCGATGGGCGTCTCAGAAGACTACGAATGGTTGTTTAGTATTGGTATCCTTGCAACGCTGGTGTGGATGTATATCGAATTTATGCGTCTATTAAGCTATCTGCAAGACTAATCTAAACCCTGTTTAGCAGTTAGTTAAATAAAAAAACCGTCTTTTATAAAGACGGTTTTTTTTGGACGAGTTTTAAAGGTCATTTGAATGAGTTTAATCTGGGTTAATTAAGAACGCTTTAGACGCAGGGCATTTAATACCACAAATAGTGAGCTTAATGACATCCCAATTGCCGCAAGCCAAGGTGGTACATAGCCTAAAGCCGCTGGAATCAAGACACTACTGTTATAAATAAGTGCCCAGCGCAAGTTTTGCTTAATGATACGTTTTGTCTTATCAGCGATACGTTTTGCCGCCGTAATAGCTTCAATCTGGCCATTTAGAATAATACTGTCACTCGATACTTGCGCCAAATCTGCCGCCCCCGCTATTGAGGTTGAAACATCTGCTGCGGCCAATACTGGCGCATCATTAATACCATCTCCAACCATCAGCACCACTGCCCCGTTTGCTTGTAACGCTTGGATATGATTGACTTTATCCGTTGGTGATAGCCCGTTATAGGCGGCCTTCATGCCTAATTCTTCAGCCATTATCAATGCTTGCGGACTTGGATCACCTGTCAGCATAACTGGCTCAATACCTCTTTCTTTAAGCATATCAAGCATCGATTTAGCACTATCACGAACCTTATCGTTAAAGTAAAAACAGGCCAGCGCGTGCCATATGTCTGAATCGCTCTTTTGACAAGACAGTACTACGGCCGAGCTAGCACGCTCAGCAACCAAATTAATGGTTAAGTCGTTATTTTGATAAGAGCCATTATCCGCATCATTCGTTCTATTCGCTTTATCCAAAGCAAAATCCACATGACCAATGCGATATAGCGCGCCATCAATTCTAGCTTCTACGCCGCCAGCTGGATAATACTGCAACGACTGCGTGGCGGGTAGATGCAATTGATAAGCAGCTGTCAGCAAAGCATGGGCAATCGGATGACGACTGCCCACTTCGAGCGCGGCAGCCATCGCTAATAGCTTATCTTTTTCTTCATTGGTGTCAACTGCCGTATCATTGGCTGTTAATAGTTCGATATTTAATAAATTGGGCTTACCATAAGTGAGCGTTCCCGTTTTATCAAACGCCACATGGGTAATTTCAGCAAGGGTCTGTAAGGTATGACCGCGCGTGGTCAAAAAGCCGTAACTTGCCAATCGGTTGGTGGCGACAGTAAGTGCAATGGGAGTTGCTAAAGACAGCGCACAAGGACAGGTGGCAACCAGTACTGCAACCGTTGCCCAAATTGCTTGGCTTGGATCAACGATGTACCAGCCGATAAATACCAAGACTGACAATACTAAAATCCGTGCTACAAACCAACGCGCCAGCTTATCTGCCTGCTGGGCGAGTTTTGGTTTCTCGCTCATAGCACGGTTCATCAGTCTATCAATCAAGCCTATTTGACTGTCTTCTGGTAAGGCGGTGACCAACATCTCAAACGGCTGACTGTCGTTTTGCGCGCCGCCAACGATATAATCGCCTTGGGTCTTGATGATTAAATCACCCTCACCCGTCAGCAAGCTTTGTGAGACAGTAGCGGTTGGACTGAGTAAAATGCCATCGCTGATAATCTCAGAACCGGCTTCCACCATAATGATATCACCCACTTGCAAACTATGGGCGGTCACCATCTGCTTTTCTTCTAGCCCACTTTCTGTGTTTGATAGACTGAATGGTTGATGATTTTTTTCTTGCCAGTCTTGAGCGATACGCGACGTCAATTGCTGAATATTGGCATCCATACTCTGCATAAAGTCGGGCATCGATTTTGATGACACGCTTGTTTTATCAACAGCTAAATTATTATTTGGATTGGTAGCTTGTTCAGTGTCATTATCAAGATTGTTTTTAGTAAGCACATTTTTTTCTAACTGCTGCAAGATACGCTCAGCTGCGTCTTGATTTTCAGCAATTTTTTGTACCAACACTGGCTCAACCACCACTAAATCATTTGCCATGGTGGCGGCTTTTAAGCGTGCATTATGCTCAATGTAGCGCCCAGCCAATAAGAAGAAAATAAACATACTGACCGAATCGAAGTACGTTTCCCCTTGCCCCGTGATAGTGGCATAAAGACTGGCAAAGAACGTCACCACTAAGGCAATACTAACCGGCACATCCATATTAACTTGACGAGCACGAATCGCCGACCAAGCTGAGGTAAAGAAAGGAATCCCTGCATAAAAGAATACCGGCGTACTGACAAATAAAGACACCCAGCGCAGAAAATCACGCTGAAAAATGAGCATATCGCTATATTCACCAAAGTAGATAGCCACTGCATACATCATCGCCTGCATCGAACCGAGCGCGGCGATACCGAGCCTGATGAGCATTTGACTGTTATGGCGCGCCAACATGGCTTCGTGCGTATCTTGGCGGTAGGGTTTGGCTTCATAGCCAATTTCGTTGATTACGCCTAAAATACGACTGATTGGCAGCTTATCTTCGTCCCAAATTACTCGCATACGTTGATTGGTTAAATTGACCTGACATTGACTGATGCCATCTAATTCATCTAGTCGTGATTCAATCAGCCACGTACAAGCGGCACAGCGCAGGTTATTGACCGACAATTCTGCCACCGACATGCCATCTTGAGCGTAGACAAACTGCGACTTTATCTCGTCATGATCGTAAGCTTCAAGGCGCGTCAGCTGCGTGGGTAAACTTGCCGTGCGGTTAATCTCCGAGCGGTCAAGGTAGTATTGTTCAAGTCCCGCTTCGACGATACTTTGCGAGGCCAACTGACATCCCATACAGCACATCTCACGCGACTGACCTAAAATATCGGTATAAAACGGCGGCTCTGGCACAGGGTCACCGCAATGAAAGCAGTGACCCGCACGCGGCAGCACCAACCCTTCAGTAATAGAAAGATCTTGGTACTGACCATTGTTAGTTGATGACATGGACGAGGGCATACTGGACATAATCGCGCTATTTCCTTTCGACAGGTTTACTCATCGCTCATTAGCCTTGAGTAAACTTGCTATGATCAAATAGGGTCAATCCCTATGTAAAAGAGCTATTTAATTCGTCTGTCTTTAGTACAGCTACTTTACATAGATATTGGCATGGCTGGCACAAACAAAGTTAATAATAAAAACAATAACGCCTCATTGATTAAGTGGATAAAAATATCAAGGGGCAAATGGTAGGAGAAGATAAATGATGAGTTGTTATTTTATTTCATGCTTTGAATAAGGCTTATATGGCATCAATAAATGCTATTAAAAGTGTCATTCGCTTGAGAAAACGCCTTAGCAAAAAACGATTGCCATTAACTTAGGCAACAACAAGAACATTATACTATAAGCAGGTGTCGTAAGCAGCCTAACCCTTTATCACATAATTTCAATGCATCCAAAACGCCTACTATAAATGTCTAGCAAACGCTTAATGAATGCTTGCGTTGACGATGATAGATTGAAAAATTTGTCAATTTGCGTCATTATGAGGCAGTTTTTTATCCCAGAATGGTGTGTCATCAGTGCAAAAATCTAATTCTAAGCGACCACAGTCGCCTAAGTCTGCTATCAACACGCTCCCTTCACAGCAGCGCGGCATGGTGTTTAGTGGTATTTTATTAATTGTCATTATCGCTGGTATGGTGCTACTGGCGCTGTATTTGATTAAGCTTGATCGCACCATTACTCATAAGTTTGAGGGTAAGCGCTGGGATATTCCTGCCAAAGTTTACTCGCAGCCTTTAGAACTATATCAAGGCGCGAATGTCGATAAAGACACGATAAAGACGTGGCTTGAGCTACTTAATTATCAAAGCAACAAGGCGTATGATCGTACGGGTACTTACCATAAATCTGGTAATACCTACTTTATCCATACGCGCGGCTTTACGTATAGCGCCAATGATGTGGACAAAGAGCAAGTCATCAAAATGACCATTGCTGGCAATAAAATTGAGTCGGTACAAAGTACTTTGCCCGCCAAAACCGGCATTATTCGTCTTGAGCCGGTTAATATCGGTGGTATTTATCCAGACAGCAACGAAGATCGCATGGTGGTGACGCTCGATCAAGTACCACAGCCACTGATTGACGCGCTAATTGCCACAGAAGATCGCGGGTTTTATGAGCATAAAGGCGTATCGATACGCGGTATTGCTCGCGCCGTATTAAACAATTTTACCGGTGGTCCTAGACAAGGTGGCTCGACCATCACCCAACAGTTGATTAAAAACTTCTATCTCAATTCTGATCGTACGATGAAACGCAAAGCCAATGAAGCGCTGATGGCGGTATTGCTTGAGCTGCACTATAGCAAAGATGAAATCCTGCAAACGTATTTGAACGAGATTTACTTGGGTCAAAACGGTAACCGCTCTATTAATGGTTTTGGATTGGCGTCACAATTTTACTTTGACAAACCACTTAAAGAGCTGCGTTTAGACCAACAGGCACTGCTAGTCGGTATGGCAAAAGGACCGAGCGTTTATAATCCGCGCCGTCATCCAAACGATTCAAAAGCGCGCCGAAATACGGTGCTGAGCAATATGCTAGCGGTAGGTAAAATTAGCCAAGAAGAGTATGATAAGGCGATAGAAAAGCCACTCGACGTGGCTGACAAACCAGTCGAGGGCAAAAGTCAGTTCCCAGATTTTTTAGACATCGTTAAGCGTGAATTGAACAAAGTCTATTATTCTGACGACCTTAAAAATGAAGGTCTAATTATCATCAGTACGTTAGATCCTATCGCACAGTTGGCAGCAGATAAAGCGGTCGAGAGAAAACTTGGTGAGCTGCGCCGTCGCGGTAGTAAGACCAAGGATTTACAAGGTGCTTTAGTCAGTGCCAACCCAGAGACAGGCGAGTTGGTCTCAGTAGTCGGTAGCGGCAGTGAGTTTACGGGTTTTAACCGTGCGGTCGATGCCAAACGCCAAGTCGGATCGTTATTAAAACCGATTATTTATATGACGGCGCTGGAAAGCGGGCGCTATAACTTGGCAAGCTCGGTCGATGATTCGCCGATTACGGTCAATCTTAGCGATGGTACTGAGTGGAATCCTAAAAACTACGACAATCGTGACCATGGTAATGTGCCATTTACCACGGCTTTATCACAGTCTTATAACCACAGCGCGGTGCGTTTAGGTATGGAATTCGGCGTTAATACCTTTGCCAAGCAATTGCAGCGCATGGGCGTAAAAGAAAAAATCCCGCCCTATCCTTCGGCTTTGCTAGGATCGGTCAATCTTAGCCCAATGGATATGCTTGGGGTTTACCAAGTGTTTGCCACCGGCGGGTTCCGCACGCCTATCCATAGTATTCGTAGCGTTATTGATAATCATGGTCGCATCTTACAGCGTACGGGGTTAAATACTCAGCGCAGTATCCCGCCTGAGACCAACTTTTTGATTAATTATGCGCTGCAAGATGTGGTTAAAAACGGCACTGCCAGACGCGTGAAATCGCTTGGTAGTCACTTAAATCTTGCTGGTAAAACCGGTACTACCAACGATTACCGCGATGCTTGGTTTGCAGGTTACAGTGGAAACTATGTCAGCGTGGTTTGGGTCGGTCGTGATGATAATAAACCTATCGGCCTAAGCGGCGGTAGTGGCGCTTTACCAGTTTGGGTCGATTATATGAACCGTCTAAAACTGACTCCTGTGGCTCTGCCAGAACCGGAAGGGATTGAGTGGTTGTGGTTAGAAAACAATTCAGGCAAGCTATCTAATGAGCGCTGTGCCGATGCGCGCTACCTTCCTGTTATGTCAGCGTATCTGCCACAAGAGGCCAGTAGCTGCGCGATTGGATTATATCAACAAGAGCGTGCCCGTGAGCAGATTCAGTGGCAAAACCAACAAGGCGCTATCAGTCAGCAGCGCCGCCGTGAAGGCTTAGATATTCCTAATGGCGAAGCCGTTGATGCGAATAACGAAGATGACAATACTGAGCAAGAGGATGAGTCAACCAATCGTGCCGATACTTGGTATAACCGTGCCGTTGAATGGTTCTAGCGTTTTTAAAACTTAAAAAAGGGTTTTAACATGGCATTATTTATACAGCAAACTGATGCAGCAAAATACGCTATCACTGCACCATGTAAAATACAAACTAAACTTATTCATACTATTCTTAGCATAAGTGCGCTTATCGGAATGCTGAGTTTAAGTGCCTGTCAAACGGCGCCGACAACCGTTAAAACCTCTTCTATGCAAACGTTTCCTTCAGTCGCTAAGCCATCAACCACTAAGCAACCGTCCACTCAGCAATCAGTGACAAAGCAGCCAGAAGCGGTGACGCAGGCCCCTATTGTTAAAAGCGATGGTTATGAAAACCCTACTGAGCCTTATACGCCGCCCACGCAAAGTCCAGTAGAAACGCAGTCCGAAGTCATTATTCTCACGCCTTCTCGTGAAGATTACATAATACCTGAATCATCGATACCCTCACATAGTGAGCTGTTGGAGCTGGCACGGCAAAACTCGAAGCAGCGCAGTCAGCAAAGCACCACTAATAACAGCAACCTGCCAGCCTTTCGCAACCTCATGCAAGTGGGAACGGGGCAATTACAATCTGGCAATTTAAGTGGCGCCGAAAGTAGCTTTACCCGCGCGCAACGACTCGCTCCCAAATCATCGGCAGTTTATTTTTATTTGGCACAAGTGGCACTCAAAAAAAATCAACCACGTAAGGCAGAAGCAATGGCACGCCGTGGTTTGACGGTTTCTCAAGATAACAATCGCCGCCGTGCGCTGTGGCAAATCATCTTACAATCAGGACAAGCCCAAGGCAATGCCCGCGTGATAAAAGAAGCCAAACAAGCATTGCGCTAATAGCACGAGCTCTAGTATTTACCATGACGACTGAATATATAAGCGCTAAAGTAGGTTTATATACTCGGTCGTTAATTTTTCTTCTCCATTTTAATGATTCATTTTTTATTTTAAATTAAGGTTACCCTTATGGCATGGCAACAACTGCATTTACAATGTGAAAAAGATAACGTCGACCTCGCCGAGGCGCTATTATTAGAAGCTGGCTCTCTTTCAATTTCTTTAGATGACGCAGGCGATCAACCGTTATTTGAGCCACTTCCTGGTGAATCTCCCTTATGGGATGAAGTTATATTAACAGGATTATTTGATGCCACTACAGAGAGCGGCAATCGTCAAGCGATTGAGCAGTTAAGTCATGAAATCGGCGCGCAAGTTCAAGCTAGCCGAACCTGGGTCAGCGCTGTCGATGATAAGGATTGGGAACGTGAATGGATGTCCAATTACAATCCTATCGAGTGCGCCAATAACTTATGGATTGTCCCTAACTGGCTAACACCGCCGAACCCTAACGCCACCAATATTATTATGGATCCAGGTCTGGCTTTTGGTACCGGCTATCATGCGACTACCCGTCTCTGCCTTGATTGGCTAACAGAGCAAGATCTTACCGATAAAGTCGTGATTGATTACGGCTGTGGTTCAGGTATTTTAGGGATTGCTGCCCTATTATTGGGTGCCCGCCAAGTTTATGCGGTCGATATTGACCCACAAGCCGTGCTTGCGACCAATCAAAATGCCGCACGAAATCTCGTTGATGACCGCTTACAAGCGTTTTTACCAGAAGACTTTGCTGATTACTGGCAACAGAATGACGTTCAACCCGTAGAAGTTATGGTCGCCAATATTTTAGCCAAGCCGCTTATTGGCTTAGCGCCTTATTTTGCAACTTTGATGGCACCAAAAAGTCGTATCGTGCTTGCAGGGCTCATTGAGTCACAGACTGAACAAGTCACCGATGCTTATCAGCCTTACTTTGCCCTGGACCCCAAGCACGCTTTTACTGCGCAAGAAGATCAACATTGGCAGCGATTATCTGGTACATTTACAGGCTAGCAACATTTAATTACATCTGTTACGATAGAGAGGCAGTTAAATAATGTTGTGTATTTGACGCTGCTCTATCGTTGCCCGTAGATCATACTTAATCTATAAAAGATAACATAAGAATAACAGGCAGCGGTTGGTAAGTGGCTATGCGGTATTAATACTGATACCTGTTCGGATTCGACTCTATGACTACGCCAATCAAAACCCAGTGCCCTCATTGTCATGCTATTTTTAATATTAAAAAAACGCAGTTAAACCAAAAAACAGCGAATGTCTGCTGTGAACATTGCCAGCACAGTTTTTTGGTTAATAACAATCTTATTGTCACGGCAGATACAGAATCTACTACTGACGACGATATAGTGAATGAACATAAATCTAATGAACACAAATCTGTCGCAGCTTCTACATCTAAAGTATCTATCAGTAAGCAAATATCTAACAGTAAGCAAATATCTAAAATCTTATCAGAATCCAAAATCACAACAAAGCCAACAATAATCTCAGAAGCAGACATTCTCATTCATGACGATATGCCTGATGAGACCTTAATTCATGATGAGTTAATTCATGACGATATGGATGTTGAAGCTGTTGAAGAAGAAGATTTAGAATATGGCTCATTAGATAGTATGGACGCTTGGTTAACGCAAGCAGCGGATAGCACGCCCGCCTCCACTATAAATAGAAACACTCACTCAGCCGTTAATTCAGTAGAAAATCCATCTTTAGCAAATACTTTTTTAAACGAATCACCATCAGCTGCTCAAGTTGCCCTAAGCTCAGCAGCAGCTAATAATATTCACGCCAGTATCGATGATAAGAGCGATGAATCTTGGCTTGAAAAATTACTCAAAGAACAAAATCAGAACGAAGCGGAACATTCACCAAAAAGTGAGACCGACTTATCGGAACTGCTTGCCAGTATGGGCGTTTCTACCAAAGACGATGACAACAACCATGCTGCGCGTACCAAAAGCCAGCAAGCCCAAGCCAAGTTTTCATCAACACCTACTAAGCGCTCGATAGCTTCCTTGCTGTGGACACTTGGTTGTTTGGTATTAGCGCTGCTACTTTTTGCTCAGTATGTTATTTTTAACTTAGATAACTTGGTTAAAAACCCTGCTCATGCAGCGCGCTTACAGACACTGTGTTCAATCGCTGCGTGTAGCCTACCTAGCGCCAACTTGGCGGCATTGAATACAAGCGATGTTGGGCATCGACCCAGTCGCATTAAAGCGGCCGATACCTTTAGCGATATCAACGTCACTTTAAACAATAAAAGTTCGCAGGCTCAACTTCTTCCGCATGTGAAAATCAGTATTTATAGTGACAATGCACTAATCGGCGAATTTATTGCCGCACCGCAAGATTATTTATTAAGCACACAGAACCAATTGGGGGCTTTAAATCGCAAGCAGCTTTTATTTACCGTCCCAGTCGCCAACGCTCAAATCAACAGAGTAAGTGCTGAACCTATTTATTAAAGATGGGCTTGGTGAAATACCCTATATTAGAAATACTATTTATTAAATTTTTTAGTATCCAATCGTATTTATCCTAAACGCTTTAAATCCACAATAATGAATAGGAATAAATAGCGTCAATCCTAAAGTAATACTAGGATAATGCTCAATCTGTTGCTCTGCTAGGCGATGACTTTGTTATAATAGCGCTCAAACGCCTTATGGTTTCACGCTTTACTCTTAAGGATATTATCTTATGGCACCGAATGCACCGTATACTGCCACTCATTTTGACAAAAATGCTGAGAATCCTGCTGATTATGATAAAGAGGACTGCCATCGCTCCATTCATAAGGTAGCATCTTCTTTAGACAACACCCTCCATGCCAACGAACCTTTACGGGCGCATGTAGAACGCGTGGTGCGGCAGTATTTTTCGATGTTGGATGATGAGATGCCAACGGATTTATATGAGCTTATTTTAAAAGAGATAGAACAACCACTGCTGGCGGTCGTGCTTGAAAAGAGCCGCGGCAATCAAACCAAGTGCGCGCAAATGTTAGGCCTCAATCGCGGAACGCTACGCAAAAAACTCAAAACCTATGGTTTAATGTAGCGCGATCAGTTTAACATTTATACCTCATGCTTTTGCGCAGTACGGCCAAATGTAACGCTCATCATTCTTAATTGACATTCAATATGTATGGCACGTTTATAGTTTATGATCTTATCAATCGCGATATCCTCTCTACTGCTTGTCATTATTACCTTGCCAGACGTTTACGTCAGGCTTTTTTTATGGAACTTTTTTTATGAGTACAACTCCACTTGCCCTACTATCAGTTTCCGACAAATCCAATATCGTTGAATTCGCTCAAGGTCTGCTTAAAGCAGGATTTGGCTTATTATCGACTGGCGGTACTTACCGTTTGCTGACAGAAAACAATGTCGCCGTCACCGAAGTATCAGATTACACGGGCTTTCCTGAAATGATGGATGGCCGCGTAAAAACGCTACATCCAAAAATCCATGGTGGTATTTTAGGGCGCCGTGGCACCGATGACGCGGTAATGAGTGAACACGCCATTGAGCGTATTGATTTGGTCGTTGTTAACCTTTATCCATTCGCAGAAACCATTGCACGTCCTGACGTGACCATGGATGATGCTATTGAAAATATCGATATTGGCGGTCCTACTATGGTTCGTTCGGCAGCAAAAAACCACGCCCACGTTGGTATTGTGACCGACCCTACTGATTATTCGCGCGTACTCGACGCCTTAGGTGAGGGTACGACACTAACTCACGCCCTACGCTACGATTTAGCGGTTAAAGCCTTTGAGCACACGGCGCAATACGATGGCATGATTGCCAATTTCTTGGGTAGCCGAGTTAATGAGAGCCAGGCACCAGAGAAATTCTCACGGACCTTTAACGTTCAACTTGAAAAAGTACAAGACCTGCGCTACGGCGAAAATCCACACCAAAACGCTGCTTTTTATGTTGAAAACCATGCTCTAAAAAGCCAGCAAGCGTCTATCGCAACCGCCCAGCAACTGCAAGGTAAAGCGCTGTCTTATAACAATATTGCTGATACCGATGCCGCGCTTGAATGCGTAAAAGCCTTTAGTGCGCCCGCTTGCGTGATTGTAAAACACGCCAATCCTTGCGGTGTCGCCGTAGATAGCGATCAAGTAACTGCTTATCGCACGGCCTTTAGTACCGATCCTGAATCATCTTTTGGCGGGATTATTGCTTTTAACCGCGAGCTCACGGTTGCTGCTGCCAAAGCCATTATCGACAATCAATTTGTCGAAGTCATTATTGCGCCAAGTATTGAAGATGGTGTCCTTGAAGCAACTGCCTCAAAGAAAAACGTCCGTGTCTTAGTTTGTGGCGAACTACCAACGCCTGAGCAGCGCGAAAGCCAGCTTGATTATAAACGCGTCAATGGTGGTTTGTTGGTACAAGAGCAAGATTTGGGCCTCATTACCGCCAATGATTTAAAAATCGTCACCGACGTCCAACCAACGGAAGCGCAAATTGCTGATTTGCTGTTTAGCTGGAATGTCGCCAAATATGTCAAATCAAATGCGATTGTTTATGCTAAAGGCCAACGCACTATCGGTGTTGGTGCAGGACAGATGAGCCGCGTCAATTCAGCGCGTATTGCTGCTATCAAAGCTGAGCATGCAGGTCTTGCGACAGAAGGCGCGGTAATGGCATCAGATGCGTTCTTCCCGTTCCGAGATGGTATTGATAACGCGGCTGAAGTCGGTATCGCGGCTATCATTCAGCCAGGTGGTTCTATGCGTGACGACGAAACGATTGCTGCCGCCAACGAGCATGGCATTGCCATGGTATTCACTGGTATGCGCCATTTCCGCCATTAAGCAGCGGTTAAAATAATGCTGTTAAGATAAAAGCGTTAAGAGTAAATAAAATTGTATTGCATAAAAAAAGCCACTATCGTAGTGGCTTTTTATTTAAGAGTTAATAAAACTTATTAAGACAAAACGTGTAACAAGCGCTTTATAGATATCTTAACGTCCTTGCGCATTGGCCATATTGGCTTCGTTAATCTCAACTTTATACACCATACGCAGATAATCTAGATAATCTTGCAACTGATCTTGACCTAAATTATCACGAATAATAGCAGCAGTTTGCGCTCTTTGGGCAGCGGATAAGGGCGATTGCTGCTCTGTCTTGATTCGATCACCGACCAATAACGTCGCTCCCATTTCAGTCTCGCTCGCTACTGCCACAACACCATTGGCAGCTGCTTGCTTACTAAACGCTAAGCCGCGCTCTTTTTCTGTCAATTGCGTGGTCTGACGGTTTATTTCGCCTAACGCTTGCAGCTTAACGGGCTGCTTAGTAATATCAGCAGGCGTCTTAATGTTAGCGGCTAATTTTTTCGCTTCTTGTAAAGCCAGTGCGGTGGCTTTTTGTTGACGCAATATTTGCGTAATTTGTGGCGTCGCTGCTGCTAGAGACAACGTCTTTGTTGGACGATAATTACTTGGCTGTACCCATACCGTACCATTACCAACTTCAATTCCTGCCGTCACTGCTTGGTCTTGAATCGTAAATTCATCAAACGCTTGCTTAATCACTGCAGGCTGTGCTAAAACAGAGGTATTATTTACTTTACGATAATCTTTGATACGCTTTAATGGCACATTTTCTTGCTGAGCGATATCTTCAATACTAAAGCCATCTGCCGCTAAGTCGTTAATTGCCGTCACTTTATCAGCATAAACTTCCTGACGTTTATATTCTTTGGCTTTAACCGTTAATTCTTCACGCATACTTTCTAAACTTGGTATCTTGCTACCGTTATCTTCAGTCACGGTAAATATCTGATAGCCAAAGCTGGTCTTTACAGGGTCACTGACATCGCCAACGCTTAATCCTGCAAGCGCTTGTTCAACGGCTGCAGCGTCATTACCAAACACCGCTGGATTAAAGCTACCGATAGCGCCGCCTGTTTCTCCTGACGGGTCGTCAGACTCCGTTTTAGCCAGTTTGGCAAATGACTCACCTTTAGCAAGGCGGGCTTTAATCTTGTCTGCGCGCGCTTTGGCGTCTTTACCGGTTAGCAAGATTTGACTGAGTTTACGCTCGTCAACCACAGCAAGACTTTGTTTATAAGCTTCATACTGCTGCTGCAAATCTTCTTTGGTTACTTCACTGACTTCGATTGTCTGTGGGTTCAATTGCAGATAAGCCAAATCTACCATGGCAGCGCTTTTTAGCTTGTCTTTATTGGTATCATAGTAGGCTTGTATATCACCCTTGCTTACTTTCACTTGCTCAGCATAATCTTGCCAGTTAAAACGATGCAACCAAATATTGCGCGACTCTAGCTGTAAATCAATCAATTGACTGACCGCTTGCATGGGATATACCGCTGTTCCTACGATACTGGCGTTGAGCTGGTCAAGGCTTAACTGGTTACGGAACTCAGCAAATAGCTGGTTTTTTGTCATATTGCGCTGACGTAAAAAGTTTGAAAACTGCTCGTTAGAAAAGTTACCTTCTGCATCCTTAAAGATTTCTTCTTGAAGTAGCAAGCGATTGATGGTGTCGTCAGAAACTGTCATGCCAAGCTTGCCAGCCTGCTGCTCTAATAAGGTACGATCAATCAGTCCTTTTAGCACTTGCTCGTGTAACACATCTTCATTTAATAAACTGGCATCCTCAACTTGCTCTAAAAGCTCGGTACGGCGGTTATTGACGGCAGTCTGATACTCGGACAGTCCCACGCTTGCGTCCCCTACTTGAGCGATCTGGTTGGGATCGACCCCGCCGCCAAAGTAACTTTCGACACCCAATAGAGCGAGCGGCGATAGGCATAAAATCAATAAAATGCGACCCGGCCAGCTTTTTAAGAAATCGCGCAATTTATCCATAGTTATCTCTGCTTTATTAACCTATATTGATGAAAAACCATTGTAATACTATTAATAATATCAACGCTGTATAAGCAGGCAATGGTAAGAAGAAGAACGTGTGCACTTTATCGCTGCAAAACATGGCTTATTGGCTAAGCTTCTGACAAGATTTCACAGCCCTTTGTTTAAACAACACCGCTATCGCGCGCCCTATGATACGTGATTTTTAATATATACTCAAAATATTCACGCTACTATTCATACTAAATGATACAAACTATAGCACTAAAAAAAGCACCTAATCTTTAGGTGCTTTTTTGCTACATCACTCATGACTTAGATTGTGCTTTGAATCATAAGTTGCCATCTATTCCTTGACTGCTAACAAACGCTGTTTTTATTCATGTATCACGTCGCTAACCAGCATTTGATCATCATAGAATGGCTAAAAAGAGTTTGGCCTAAATAAAGCGGCTTAGTTTAAACGCTCTTTTAAGTTTTTACCGGCTTTAAAGCTTGGGACTTTGCTTGCTGGGATGCTAAGTTCTTCACCAGTCTTAGGGTTACGGCCAGTACGTGCTTTACGATCTTTGACGCTAAAAGTACCAAAACCAACCAATGAGATGCTATCACCAGCTTCTAGCGCTTCACCAACACTTTCCATTACTGCATTCAAAGCTTCGCCAGCTTGAGTTTTATTTAGACCACTTTTTTCGGCGATGCTATCAATTAATTCTGACTTATTCATAAAATTTCCTTCAAGTTTTAGGGGGTAAAAAACGCTCACGCCAAGTATTGTATCGCTCTCAGAGTACTTAAGCAATAAAAACCACCTGACTTACGCATAAACAGGTTTCGCTTTGTTAAGTCTTTATATCAAGGCCGCATAAGGAGCGCAAGCGATTTTACATATTTTTGTGCACTCTACTACGTATTTGACACTCAATGTTACTTAAAACTGCTGCAAATTTTCTGCGAAATCGCTACTTTAGCTTAGAGGGTTTACCAATATTTAACCCATGGCTTTATTGCAGATTTTAGTTTTATAACTCTATTGTTCAAAACTCAGTGTTAATGCTAAAACCCGTTAAAAAGCCGGACTAGTATATCGTCAGTCATAAATAGCAGTGTCTTTATAAGCCGACAAATTGTAAGGTAATAATTTTCTGACTGACAGAAACGCGCGTTACTTTTTATGATAAAGGCGTTACTATAAGCGCAATTCTATTGTACATTTTGGGTCTATTTTGATCTTTGCTTAACCTTTTATCTTTAACTTAAACAATAAAAACGGATTATTTACATGAAGCGTTCTACGTTGTCTCACTCTTTTCTTAATATCATATTGGTGTTTATCGAGTCGGCGCTGACTCTGCTGTTACGTTTAGACCCAGAACTCCGTAAAGCCGCTTATCCACTTGCCAAGCAAGGTACCGTCGTCGCTCTTAGATTATATCTGCCCCATGTAGAGGTGTTTGCCACTTTTAGTACCAAAGGGGTGTTATTGGATGATAGGTTGCCTATTGGCCGCAGTGAGCCTGACGTTATTATCAATGCCTATAGCATTCAAGTGATTAACGCCATCACTACCCACGACAGCGAAACGACTGAAAAGCTGCAAATGCGCGGCGAGTCTGTGCAAGTACAATTGGTTAAGCAATTTATAATGCAACTTGGTCTTGGTAGCCTTATTCAAGGTTTGATTAAAAAGATTAAAGGCGGTAAAAATAAGCCTAAGCCTACTGAAGCGGAAATGGCCGACAAGAAGGAGAGTTATAAGCTGCGAATTAAAGAGCAGCAAACGCAAATTAACACATTAACCATCAAAAACCGTGAGCTTGAAACGACAGTAAAAGAGCTGCAAAGTAAGCAAAAAACGTTTATTATCACTACCATAATAGCGGCTGTCGTCGCCATTGCCGCTATCATCGCCTTATTTATCATGAACTAACTTATAATCAACTAATTTATAGTCACTTAATTTATAGTCATTTACAGTCACTAGGTTTTATTTTAATTTTAAAAATTTTTCGTTTTTATCGCGTTTAATATGTCTCAGACTTATTAAACGCTTTTTTAATGTATTAGAATATGCCTTTAATTCAAATGGTGGCTGTCTAAGTGAACTAAAAATGGCCAAATCTTGCAAAATCGCCACTTTTGCAAATCTTCAAAGTCTTATACCCTGAGCTATTGCTCATTTATTATCCTCGATTTTCTCTTCACTTTAACTGTCATTGTTTTTATCAATCACAGTGATAAGTAGCACTCACCATTCACCCACACTTTAATCTTGACTAAATTACTCGGGATTGCGTATAATAATTCTATCGTTGCACACATCGGGTAAACCATCTGCTGTTTAATGGCGACAAGACACCACTTAGTCGATAGATGATTTTCCTAGATACGACAAGACTAAGATCGTTGTTAAATAAATTTATCATTAAAAGGATTGGAGATAACACATGCGTTTGACTACTCGAGGCAGATATGCCGTGACCGCTTTACTTGATTTGGCATTGCAAACTAGCCAACAAGAGAGCGCCGTCTCTTTATCTGACATTGCTAAGCGACAATCGATATCTATCTCTTATCTTGAACAGTTATTTTCCAAACTCCGCAAGCGCGGTTTAGTCACCAGTATCCGCGGCGCGGCAGGCGGTTATCATTTAGCCAAGCCGCTTGATGAGATTGATGTGATGAGCATTATTTCTGCCGTCGATGAATCGGTAGATGCAATGCAGTGCGGCGGACGCGGTGACTGCCAAAGTGGTACAATGTGCCTAACGCATGATTTATGGTGTGCGTTATCTAATCATGTTGAGCAGTACTTGAAAAATATAACATTAGCGCAATTATTAAACATGGAACACGTGCAGTCAGTATCAGACCGTCAGCATGCTGCTTTTCCAAACGACATTTCTACAAAAGATATGTCTACAAAAGACATCAATACTATTACCCTATCGACCAGCGAGGCAAACCCAGCATGAGCCAACATAACAACCTTATATACTTAGATTATGCCGCCACTACGCCAGTTGCTAAGTCAGTTGCTGCTAAGATGAGCGAATATCTGACAGTAGACGGCATTTTTGGTAACCCAGCATCACGCTCGCATGGCTATGGCTGGCAAGCAGAAGAAGCGGTAGAAACGGCTCGTCAACAAGTGGCTGAAGCGATTCATGCTGATCCGCGCGAAATCGTCTTTACCTCGGGTGCGACAGAGTCAGATAACTTGGCCATCAAGGGCGCAGCACACTTTTATCAGTCTCGTGGTAAGCATATTATTACCAGTAAAATTGAGCACAAAGCTGTTTTAGATACCTGCCGTGAGCTTGAGCAAGAAGGTTTTGAGATTACTTATCTTGAGCCGCAGCCTGGTACAGGTTTGATTCTGCCACAGCAAGTTAAAGAAGCATTACGTGAAGACACGATTTTAGTATCCCTCATGATAGTCAATAACGAGCTTGGTACGATTACGGATGTTGCAGCGATTGGCGAAATTACTCGCGAAGCTGGTGTTATCTTCCACGTCGATGGGGCGCAATCTATTGGTAAAATACCCGTCAATCTTGAAGAAATGAAAATTGACTTGATGAGTTTCTCAGGTCACAAAGCTTACGGCCCTAAAGGTATCGGCGCTTTATTTGTCCGCCGTAAACCACGTATTCGCCTAAAAGCTGAGCAGCATGGCGGTGGTCACGAGCGCGGTATGCGTTCAGGAACTTTACCGACGCACCAAATTGTTGGTCTTGGTGCAGCATTTGCATTGGCCAATGAACGTTATGAAGAAGACCATGCTCACGTTGCAAAATTACGCCAAAGACTGTGGGACGGTCTACAAGACATCGAAGAGATTTATCTAAACGGCGATTTAAAAAACAGCGTTCCCAATATTATTAATATCAGCTTTAACTTTGTTGAAGGCGAATCATTGATGATGTCGCTAAAAGACTTAGCCGTCTCATCAGGTTCAGCCTGTACGTCAGCAACGCTTGAGCCATCGTATGTATTGCGTGCTATCGGTCGCCCAGATGAATTGGCTCATAGCTCCATCCGCTTTAGCTTTGGTCGTTATACCACCGAAGAAGATATCGATACCGTAGTGAAACAGATGCATGAAGCGGTAGAAAAATTACGTGCTCTATCACCACTTTGGGATATGTATCAAGAAGGTGTTGATTTAGACTCGGTAGAGTGGTCTGAGCATTAATATTGATTCGCAAAATTTTTAGTAGTTAAACGGTTTAATGGTTATCAGATATAACCACTAAACCAAACCATTTATCAGACAATTATAAATACAGTTTTTATAATATGTGTTTGACCCCAATTATCGATGAGTAGAGAGATACTCAGAATGAATAAGTTACTCATATAATTTAGTCGTTTAAGTAACTACTCATCATCTAACTAGGAGAAAACCTCATGGCCTATAGTGACCAAGTTATTGATCATTACGAAAATCCACGCAACGTTGGCAACCTTGACAAAAATGCCAAAAACGTTGGTACGGGAATGGTTGGCGCTCCCGCCTGTGGCGATGTGATGCGTCTACAAATCCAAGTCGATGACAACGGTATCATCGAAGATGCACGCTTTAAAACCTATGGCTGCGGTTCTGCGATTGCTTCAAGCTCTCTTGTCACCGAGTGGCTAAAAGGCAAAAGCTTGGATCAAGCTGGCGAAATCAAAAACAATGATATTGCTCAAGAGCTTGCTCTACCACCCGTTAAAGTGCATTGCTCTGTCCTTGCAGAAGACGCCATTAAAGCCGCTATTAGCGACTATAAAGGTAAGCATGGTGCTACTACTACTGCAGTAACAGAAGAAGCAACCAGCTAAGTCAATGTAGAGCGTATGCGCTTATTTATACAATAGGCCTTAGTAGCAGATTCTAAAAAAACATGAGCAGTACGACGTTAGAAGCTACTAACGCCCAAAAGGTGACAATAACGCTCATGTAATTGTCACCTTTTATTTCTTTTTTGATACTTTATTCGTAATAGTGTTGATAAAAGACACTCTTGCATCAATTATTATCTGAATTATTGAGAGTCAATAGGAGTTGGCATGATTGAAATGACAGAACGCGCCGCTCAGCATGTTCAAGATTTCCTGAACAATCGCGGTAAAGGTGAAGGCATCCGAGTTGGTATCCGTACAGCGGGCTGCTCAGGATTGGCTTACGTTTTAGAGTTTGTTGATACGCCTGACGAAAACGACACCCGTTATGAAAGCCGTGGCGTTAATATTTTTATTGATCCTAAAAGCTTGGTCTATTTAGATGGCTTATTGATGGATTATGAAAAAGAAGGTCTCAACGAAGGCTTTAAATTTTCTAATCCTAATCAAAAAGGCGAATGTGGCTGCGGTGAATCGTTTACGGTATAGCAGACTTAAGTAAGATGGCTTTAAGCAACCGATATTAAATGTATCTGTGCTTAGAACTGACTTTTTAGTGTGGGCGATTCAAAACAAGCTGTTGCATAAGTGCCCATAACATTAAGCCATTAAAGACGAGCATTAAAACGCTGAAGACCTTACAATAATAAATAAAAACGAAGGCAGACGATATGACAGACATTACTCCAGAAGCCCAGTTTGATAACTTCTTTGACCTATTTGAACAACCTGTACAATTTGCGGTCAATCAAGAGCGCCTTGATCAACAGCTGCGCCTGCTGCAAAAACGCTATCATCCGGACAACCTTGTCGCTGATAGCAAAAATGCAGCGGATAGCGCACAAGCCAAGCAGCAATCAGAGCAAGCTTCAGCGCTGATTAACCAAGCTTATCAAACGTTAAGTGCCCCTGACAGTCGTGCCAGCTATTTGTTGGATATCGCTGGGCAGGCGCAGAACTTAGAACATTCTATTGCCGATCTGGACTTCTTAGAAGATGCGATGCAAATGCGTATGGATTTGGATGATGCGATTGAAGGCAAAGAGCTTGCCGCGCTGAAACAACTACATCCGCAAATTATCGAGCGTCTAAATAAGCAATCTGAGCGTTTTGATAGCGCTTATCAGAGCCAAGATTGGCAAACGGCGATTGATGCGACGCAAAAATTAAAATTCTTAGTGAAGTTAGATGCTGATGTGACCACAGGGCTTGATGAAGTCGCGTCTGCTGAGCATTTAGATGACGATGATTTATACGTTTAGAGACCTGTGTGCTATCGCTTATTAACTTTATAAGAGATAAGTTAATATATAGTGCGGTTAAAATAGGCACTATTATCCCGTATAATTGCAAATAATAAATGTCTTTTGCAATTTTTGCTATTTTTATCATGGCTTACTAAATCCATATATTTTTAAACGATTGTTTTTGCTTATTGTTCAATTTTTGATTATTAATAGTACAACGGTTACATGATGATCGTTGCTGTGTTGTATTTGTTCTATTTCACTTAATTCATTTTATCTTTGAGTTTTCTTATGTCTTTATTGCAAATTGCCGAACCTAATCAAAGTGCTCAACCTCACCAGCATCGTTTTGGCCTAGGAATTGACCTTGGTACGACGCGCTCATTGGTCGCTGTGGTACGCTCAGGCAAGGCGCAAGTTTTGCAAGCAGGTACGACAACTGATACCTTGCTGCCATCGGTGGTTTACTATCCAAGCACTGGCAAGCCATTGGTTGGGCATGATGCCCTTACACACTTAGCAGATGATCCAAAAAATACGATTGTCTCGGCTAAGCGCTTTATGGGACGTAGCCAAGCAGATATTAAATTCTCACATCCTTATGAGTTAAGTGGTAGCGAAGATGCCATGCCAGCGTTTGTAACGGCGCAAGGCGAAGTGTCTCCTGTTGAAGTTTCAGCACGTATTTTAGCCGCGCTTGAACAACGTGCCGCAAGTGCTTTGCCAGACGACAGCATTCAAGGTGCAGTGATTACCGTACCAGCCTATTTCGATGAAGCTCAACGTCAAGCAACTAAAGACGCCGCCCAGGCTGCTGGTATTAATGTTCTGCGTTTATTAAATGAGCCGACCGCTGCTGCGGTTGCTTATGGTCTCGATCAGCCTAGCGATGACAATACTGAAAACTACTACCTAATCTATGATTTAGGTGGTGGTACCTTTGATGTGTCTATTTTAAAGCTCAGCGATGGTGTATTTGAGGTATTAGCGACGGGCGGTAATAGTGCGCTTGGCGGTGATGATATTGACCGCTTATTGACCAATTGGCTCATTAAGCAATCAAATATCGACCCTAAAAACGTCAGCTTGCACGACAAATCCATCCTTGCTCAACAGGCTAAAACTTATAAACAAGCGTTAACCGATGCTGAGCAAGTCGATATTGATATTGTCGTTAATGAACAATCTTATCAAGGGGTGTTACGTCGCGAAGATTTGATGAGTATTGCAGGGCCTGTCAGTCGCCGCACGTTAAGTGTCTGCGAACAAGTATTACGTGATGCCAAGTTATCTGCCACCGACTTAGATGAAGTCATTTTGGTTGGCGGCTCTACGCGCATGCCTGCTATCCAACAAGTGGTCGCAGATTTTTTTGCGAAAGAGCCGCTTTGCCGTCTAAATCCAGATGAAGTCGTCGCTTTAGGCGCCGCTCAGACGGCTCATCAACTGGTCAATGGCGATAGTGACCACGGCCTGTTATTGCTCGACGTCACGCCATTATCGCTTGGTCTTGAAACCATGGGCGGGCTGGTTGAAGTCCTGATTCCGCGCAACACCCCTATTCCAGTCAAAAAACGCCAAGTATTTACTACTTACCAAGATGGACAAACCGGCATGGTGATTCACGTGGTACAGGGCGAGCGTGAGACAGTCGACAACTGCCGCTCACTTGGACGCTTTGAGTTATACGGTATTCCGCCTATGAAAGCAGGTTTTGCTCGTATTGAAGTGACCTTTAGTATTGATGCCAATGGCCAGCTCACCGTCAGCGCGCAAGAAACCACAACCAAGACCGAAAGTAAAATCGAGATTGTGCCCTCTTATGGACTGTCTGATGAACAAAAAGAGCAACTATTGATCGCAGGCTTTAAATACGCTGAAGAAGACAAAAATGCGCGCTCTTTAATCGAGACCAAAGTAGAAGCGGAACGTGAGTTATTAGCACTACAGTCGGCGCTTAACGAGTTTGCTGCGTTAATCTCACCTGAAGAGCAGCAGTCATTAACTAAAAGTATGCAAGCTCTACAAACGGCGCTTAGTACGGATGATTTAGCCGTTATCGAAGCCGAACAAGCCAAGCTCAAGCCGCACAGTGATGCTTTTGCAGCGCGTATTATGAATCAAAGCGTCAAAGCCAGCATGTCTGGCACCAGTGCGCAAGATTGGTAGTAGATACATTCGTAATAGATATATTGATAAGATATACACTTAACACATTAGCTTAGCACCTGTACTAGGTTGACCCTTTTTATTTTTTAATTGATTAGCACCGGATAAACAACTTATGCCAAAAATTACGATATTACCCCATCATGAAATTTGCCCCGAAGGTACTGAAGTCGAGCTAGAATCGGGTAGCAACTTATGTAAAGCGCTATTGGAAAAAGGCATCAAGATTGAACATGCTTGCGAGATGTCAAAAGCCTGTACCACTTGTCATGTTGTGGTGCGTAAAGGCTTTAATACGTTAGATGAAATGGATGATATCGAAGCTGACTTACTGGATCGCGCTTGGGGTTTGGAGCCTGACTCACGCCTATCGTGTCAAGTGATGCTTGAGGATGATGATTTAACCATCGAAATTCCTAAATATACGCTAAACCATGCGAAAGAAAATCATTAAATAATAAAGTATAAAATTAAACTAAAAAATCCAGTTATTTATCATAACTGGATTTTTCTTTTTATAAATACTTTCAAATCGAAATCAATCTGTACCTAATTATGACTGGTATTTTCTTGCTTACAGGCTTCTGCTATTTCAAGCATCGCTGCTTGTTCTTCTTGTTCAATACGTGCAAGAGCTAGATTTAAGCGATTTCTGATGTCTTGATAGTCATTATCTTGCATGTCTTTAAAGTTCAAATGTAAATTAAAACCGGGTAACGTATGGTCTACCCATTTTGACAACTGCCCTTTATTTTCATCAGGGTCAAGCACTTGCCACGCACTTACCTTATTATCAAAACCTTTTAGCTGAAAAGCGCCGACATATTCACAGTCATAATCATGCGAGATATAGTCATGGGTACTTTCGCTAATAAATATCTGACCTTTACCGGCGACGGCCTCAAGCCGTGAAGCAAGGTTGGCCTCTTTCCCAATCAGCGTATAGCTCAGGCGGTTGTTACTGCCAAAATTGCCGACATGACAGTAGCCAGTGGTAATACCAATACGGATATATAGTCCCTCGAAACCGAGCAGTCGCCATTTTTGTCGCAAGGTACGCATTTCACGGCGCATATCTATGGCCATTGCCACACAATCGAGCGCATCTTGGCGCGGTCCCCGACTGTTCGGCTCGCCAAAAAAGCACACCATACCGTCGCCGATAAACTTATCCAGCACCGCGCCGTGCTTATTGGCGATTAACGTCATACAATGCATATAGGTATTTAAAATGTCCGCCAAATTATCAGCGCTCAAACTATCGGACAACTCTGTAAAGCCGACAATATCTGAAAACATCATCGTCAGTTTGGCGCGTTTATTTTCGACGCTAACGGGACTGTCAGATTTGACGATTGGTTCCCAAACTTGCGGCGGTACAAACCGCGTCAGTTTATTAATGACAGAAACCATGGTATTTAGACGTCCAGCCGCTTGCCGCGCCCGCGCTTCATAATCTACATAATCCCGATAAACGTGGCGAAAATGGCACAGTATCACAATCATACTGGCCAATAACACAACGGGTGTGACAAAGCTGTCGTGACAGTCCATCTCAGTGCTATTTAAAGTCACACTGACATAATAAAAAACAATAACCGTCACTACTGATGCAGCGAGAAGTTTGAGATGGTTTTCCGGGCTACTAAGAATAATTCGCAGACCGATGAGCGCTGCTAGACTGAGCGAAATGACCGCACAAAACTGTATCGAGCCTATGACCGCTGAAGATAAGATAATAACGATGTTAGATGTCCAAAAACTGGTTGGACGGCGATAGTTATAAATTAAAATCAACAAGCTTGGCAGACAAACCACGACAGCGAGCGCCATCGACGTCGGGCTAAAGTTGTAAAGTATCGCGAGCAATACGACCGTTAGTATTAAAACAAAGATTTCTGGATAATCAAATCGATAAACATTGCTATTACCACCACGGTGTACAGGAATCTTTGGGCCTGTGGTTTCAAAAAATGCCATGATCAATGTTCGCTTAGAGGATAACTATCAAAGGTTTGAATAAAAATTAAAGCGGATCTTCTATCAACGTATGTTTTTGCGCAGTCTTTAGGTTAATAAGTGCTTAAACTAATAAGTGAATGCATTGATAAATAAATGTCTTTATCAATATCTGTTAATATGAGTAGATAGTAAATCTATCTATTATACGGCTTTAATGCCATCTTACCTAGGACACTGGTAAGCAAAAGCATACCACTTATCGCTTATTTACCTAAAACATACTATAAAACTAAATCGCAATAAACATGGTTTATGTTGATGATAATAACAAAAGGAAAAAAGCCAGATAATAGCTACCTGACTTTTTCGTAGTGAAAACTTAATGAGAGCTAAAAATCAATGCACATTTGAATGAAAGCAATTATTGAATGCTGAAGCGACATTCAAAAGCTTCCGTTTAAAAATATATTACATTTGCCAATCAAATGGCATTTGATGGTGCCCACGCAGCGCCATCATGAGCGTTTGCTGCATTTGCGCCAACACTTCTTTGGTATAAGGGACGGCAGGAACGCCCCATACTGGATTTGGCCATTGCATATCGTTTTGATAGCGCACGATATGATGGAAATGTAGCTGCGGCACTTGATTGCCGAGTGCAGCCACATTCATTTTATCTGCTTGAAAAGTCTTAGCAAGTTGGCTTGATAACCAGCTCGATTCACGCAAAAACTGCGCTTGGTCTGCCTCAGATAATTCATATAGCTCTTTGATACCTGATACCCGCGGTACCAATATTAACCACGGAAATTGACAATCATTGATTAAACGACAGGTTGATAATGGGAAATCGCCCACTAAAAAACTGTCAGCCGCAAGTTTATGATGAAGTTGGAACATAATGACGGTTCTCTTGTTATGACGCTTAAATAAAGTAAAGTAGTATGTAAAAATGCAGCACTTATTTTGCTAAAACACAATGCGTTTAGAGAATAGAGCGTTTAGAAAACAGTACGCGATAAAAAATAGTAGGCTAAATATTGTAAAGTGACGCTATTTTATCAGTTATCTAGCCGATAAAATAGCGTCGTGACTGACTGTCTTAGGGCTTGACCTTTATCTTATTTAAATCTCTTTATGAGTTGGCATATTTTAGAGAGATAAGCCAACGAATAAACAAAACTAAGCAGACTCCGCCACCATATGTTCGCTAAAATAGCGTAATAGCTCTTGAATCACAGTGACACGCTGCTGCGGCGTTGCCAACTTATCCGCATCTTGATAACGAATACCAGAGGCGCCATTCATTCGATAACGCTGACCGTCCTTTTGAATAAGCTTAATAATCGCTAACGCATCGACTGGCGTATCAGGCGCAAACTCTAACGTCAAACTACTACTATTGGCATCGATCCTATTAATTTTCAACGGTTCGGCTTGAATTCGTAGCCCATGAATGGCAAATAATTGCTTGGTCTGATCGGGCAGCGTCCCGAAACGGTCAATCATTTCGGTACGAATATCGGTCAATGCCTCCTTATCATCGGCATTACTGATGCGTTTATAAAACAGTAAGCGCTGATGCACATCGTGCAAATACTCTTCTGGTATTAAAGCAGAGCTGTGCAAATTAATCTCACTGGTCAATGATAGTGGCGTGTTTAAGTCGGGCTCTTTACCGGCTTTAATCGCTTTTGTTGCGCGCTCAAGCATGTCCATATATAAGCTAAAGCCAATCGCCTGCATATTACCACTTTGCTGTTTGCCAAGGATTTCACCTGCGCCGCGAATCTCTAAATCCTCACTTGCTAGCATAAAGCCTGCGCCCAAGGTATTGGCCCGCTCAATCGCATGTAGACGGCGCTTAGCATCGCCTTTAAGGCCTTTAATAGACGGCACCAACAGGTAACAATAAGCTTGGTGATGGCTGCGACCAACTCGACCTCGCAGCTGATGCAACTGAGCCAAGCCGAATTTATCCGCGCGCTCAATGATAATGGTGTTGGCATTCGGAACATCAATACCAGTTTCGATAATGGTCGAGCATATCAATACATTGAATTTTTTATGATAAAACTGCTGCATCACTTGTTCAAGTTGGCGCTCTTGCATTTGTCCATGAGCGACCCCTACTCGTGCTTCAGGAACCAGTTCACGGACAGTCTCTGCCATTCGCTCAATACTGGCAACATCGTTATGCAATAGATAAACCTGACCGCCGCGCAGTAGCTCACGCAAGATAGCTTCTTTTAACAAGGCATCCGTTTTTTGCATGACAAAGGTTTTAATCGCGAGACGACGCTCTGGTGGTGTGGCAATAATTGACATATCTCGCATTCCTGAGAGCGCCATATTAAGCGTTCTAGGGATTGGCGTCGCTGTCATCGACATGCTGTCCACATTGGTCTGAATCGCCTTAATGCGCTCTTTATGACGCACGCCAAAGCGATGTTCTTCATCGACAATCATCAAACCGAGATTAGAGAATTTCACATCAGGTTGTAGTAACTTGTGCGTGCCAATGACGATATCAACCTTGCCAGCCGCTAAGTCAGCCAGTACCGTCTGTTGATGTTTTTTACCGCCAAAGCGCGACAAGGTTTCGATACGTACCGGCCAATCCGCAAATCGATCGCGGAAATTGTCTTCGTGCTGGCCTGCCAGCAAGGTGGTCGGCACTAATACGGCTACTTGATAACCAGCGCTGACTGCTATAAAGGCCGCGCGCATCGCTACTTCTGTCTTACCAAAACCCACATCACCGCAGATAAGACGATCCATCGGTTGATTTTGTCTCATGTCTTCCATCACTGCATGGATGGCATTGGCTTGATCCGGCGTTTCTTCAAAGGCAAATTGGCTAGCAAACAGCTCATACTGTGATGGGTCTATTTTAAAATGAATACCAACTTTTGCTTCGCGCCGAGCTTGCATGTTAAGTAGCTCAGCGGCAACATCATGGATTTGTTCAAGCGCTTTTTGCTTGGCTTTATCCCATTTACCGCTACCGATTTTATGTAGTGGGACAAGTGCTGGATCACCGCCACTATAGCGATTGATCATTTGTAAATTAGCAACCGGCACATAAATACTGGCATCATCAGCGTATTTTAAGTGAATGAACTCTTGCTCGCCGTCACCAACATCCAGCGTAATCAGCCCATTATAACGTCCAATACCATGCTCAATATGCACCACCGGACTGCCTTCAGTTATTTCGGTGACGCTTTTAACCAAAAACTCTTCTGACACACCACTTTGGCGGCGACGGCGCGTTTGCAGCACTTGCCGGCCAAATAGTTGCGTTTCACTAATCAATACCAATCGCTCAGGAACATAAACACCGCGTTCAATAGGCGCTACGGTCAATCCGACCTGCGGTAGCTTTTTATCATGAGTATTCTTAGTTTTATCTGCTGCTAAAAACGCCTCAAAGCTATCGTAGGCTTTAACATCTATTTTACCTTTAAACAGTTCAATCAGAATTTCACGACGACCAGCCGTTTCTGCTACTACTAATACTGGCGTTCCTGTTTGGGCTTGTAAGTTTAAAAACTCCAAAAGCTCGGTAAGTGGCTCCGCTTTTTGATGATTGACGGCCAGTTGCGGTGGCTCTTGGGCATTAAGTGTTATCAGTCCTTGTTTTTTTGACGTCAGGGGTAGTTGTTCAGGCGTTAGGGTTGCTTCATCGCTATCAATCGCAGCAACATCCGTCATAGTCGCCAGCTCATCACGTGCACTCAATATTACCCGTGGATAATGATTCAGATGCTCATTTAAAGTATTCGATAATAAATATAACAACTCAGGCGCAACGATTGGCTTATCGATATCATGACGACGCTCTTCATAACGGCGCTGAATCTGAGACCAATAATCTGACTGTTTCTCGTTAATTAGCTCGTCCGTGATAAATAAGGCATCGCTCGGCAAGTAAGAAAATAAACTACTCTCGGACTGCCAATCTTTTAAATCAAAAAATAATGGCTGGTAGTATTCAAGCCCACTGCTGGCAATACCTGCCATCACATCCTTATGCAGCTCAGATTTGCGGCTACTGGCATTAGGGAACATCGCCGCAAAATTCATACGAAACGTGTCGCGCCCTTCATCGAGCGGAAACTCTTTAGCCGGTAATATTTGAAACTGCTCAATAGGTTTTGAAAGATCAGGCAATTTATGCAGTAGCGCCAGCGACTCTTTAGTCATACTGCTATCATTGCCGCTCATCATGACTTTTAGGTCATCGACGGTCAACGTTCGCTGGGTCTGCGGATTAAAGAAGCGAATGGTTTCAATTTCATCATCAAATAAATCGAGACGAAGCGGAAATGGCTGACCCATTGCAAAGATATCAACGATACTCCCACGAACCGCAAACTCACCCGGTTCAAAGACATTTTCAACTGCGCGGTAACCTGCCTTTGCCAATAAGCCACGCTGAGTATTGATGTCAAATCGATCACCGACACTCAAATCAAAGTGCTGGCCTATCAACCAACTGGGCGGTGCCACGCGATGCATCAGTGTTTGTACCGATATCAACAACACGCCTGTAGTGGGCATATCGGTCAAAAGATTGATGCGTTCGCTGACAATATCTTGATGCGGAGATAGCTCATCATAAGTCAGTGTTTCCCAGTCGGGAAATACATAAGCATCAACCCCACAAAACGCCAACTCCGTCTCTATCTGGTTGAGCTGATTTTGGTCACGCGTCACCACGACTTTTAGACGGTCGGCCACATCCCAGAGCGGCGTTTGCACGAGACTTGCCAGCCATAAACTACTGACTGCCCCATGCACAGGCGCCAGCCAGCGCCGCTCGGCATTTTGGATAGGAAATAACTGCTGATTAATAAGATCAAAGGCGTCAGTCAAAGCAGGGATAGGCATAAAGGATAGGATCGAAGTTAAGGGTCAGAAAGCTATTATACGAATATTTGCGCAATTACCAAAATTTATGCCGTAACGGTTTGTCACTTAGCATTTTTATTAAAAAACCAATAACTACAAAATTGATAAAATCCATATTCATCTATAAAGACAGAATAATTAAATGTAAGAACCTCAACGGTTAAGCTGAGGTTCTCAATTTGTATTCATTAAAATATTTTTAAATTAAAGGTTTATCACTTGCGATAATGCCATTATTGTCGGCATAAACAAACATTCCTGAGTTCAAGGTTAAATCACCAAAGCTAATTTCAATATCGGTTTGACCTTCATCGCGGCGATTTGATTTGCGCGGGATGCAACCAAGCGCCATGACGCCGATATCCATTTGCGCCATATCATCTACATCACGGACGCAGCCATATACCACCACTCCTGCCCAGCCATTATCAATCGCTGACTGTGCTATCATATCGCCGAGCAACGCGCAGCGCATTGAACCGCCACCGTCGACGACCAAGACTTTGCCATTACCGTCTTTATCTTTGCCATCGCTATTCAATAAGGATTTTACGCGGCTATTATCTTCAAAGCATTTTACCGTCACGATTTCACCGCAAAATCTGTCTTTACCGCCAAAGCTATAAAATGATTTGCCTTCGATATTGGGCAAACATACTTGCGACTCAGGATTGGCATCCAATAAATCACAAGTTACAAAGTTGTCTTTATTCATCGCGGTTGTTTCTGCTGTATCTGACATCGTGACGCTCCTTGTTTAAGTTAAATAGTTGAATTATCTATCGTGAAATCTGAGTTTTTATTAATTTATGCTTAGGCTACTTTCTGACTTTGGTCATTGCTAGTAGCTGTTTGTTTTCAATAATATCCGTGTCTGTAGCGGTAGGCTCACTACGATATTTATTACGCTGATAAACCTCATGCGCACTCATCGCCATAGCACTGGCAACGCGCTTGGCAGAAATAGGATGCAAGGATAATGACTCGGGGACGATCGGCGAGATCAGCTTAAACGCTTTTTGACCAAAACTTTCCAGTGGACGACCTTTATGTTTACCAAGCAATAACGATGGTCGCAGAATTACCAACTGGGTAAAACCCAACGCCATAATAGACTGCTCAGTTTCCGCTTTGACTCGATTATACAAAAAGCGGCTGTCGATATCTGCATTCATTGAAGACAACAAAAAGAAGTTCTCAATGCCTTTAGAACGGCATAATTTGGCAAAATTGACATTATAATCATGGTCGACTTTTCGAAAAGCTTCATCACTACCAGCCTGCTTTTTTGTGGTGCCAAGGCAGCTAAAAGCATCCGTGTTATTATCAGCGCCGACGCTGGCAAATATTTCAGCCAAATTATCAAAGTCATTGACCTGATAAAAGCGCATGCTGGCATTGATATAGCGAGGCGGTCGCCGTGCAATCACAATTAACGTATCATAAAGCTCACTAAGCTGCTTAACAAGATACTGCCCTACCAACCCTGTTGCGCCAATTACAATTGCTTTTCGCTGCATAGCCTATCCATTTATATTATGTTGGATTATTTATAATACTGAGAAGATATGTCTTCTAGAAATCTATTGCTTCCGTATCATACCTAAATTAACAATTCACTAGCGCTATTCTACACAATTTATTGTAAGAGATTTTATCAGCATTAAGGGTTAGGATAACTTCTTTTAGCATTAACTATCAAATATATTGTTCTAAGCGCAATAATTTGCTAAGATAACCGGCTTTACACGTCAACGCTGTTTAATTATTCCAAACAGTTCTGGCGCGACCGATGCTCTATTATTATTTGGCACTTTAAATAACAAATAAGTGCCCTAATAATAGACATCGACATCATGTTTGGCGAGAGGCTGCTCGTCACCGATGATTGTTAAACCCATTATTGCAATCAACATTCATATTTTTATCTGTCTTTATCAAGGAGATACGCGTGGCTAATACTGCACAAGCTCGTAAACGCGCCCGTCAAAACACCAAACGTCGTCAGAACTCTGCGTCACAACGCTCTATGGTTCGTACTTACCTAAAACGTGTTGATGCGGCTATCGCTGCTAAAGATTACGACGCGGCTACCGAAGCTTATAAAAAAGCGGTACCAGTTCTTGATCGTATGGCTGACAAAGGTATTATTCATAAGAATAAAGCTGCTCGTCGTAAGAGCCGCCTAAACAAAACTATCAAAGGCCTACAAGCTTAAGACAGTTAATGTTTAGACCGCATCATACTTGATAGTGTGATGACCAAAACCTTGCTACTGGTTCTAAGACTGGGGCAAGGTTTTTTTATACCCGTTTGAAAGTTAACAGTTAAAAGCTAGCAGTTAAAAATATTCAACGCTGAGTAAAATACTTAGGTCCATTTTACTTCTGGTGGCAATAGCAATTTGCTTGGATGAAAACCAGCGGCACGGTAGCCCTGTAATAAATCGCTGATTGGACGAATATATACTTGCCCGCGCCAAACGAAATAGGCATTGGCCTGCTCAAAAGGCTTATCATCAAACCACAAAAACACCCCTTCCATCATCTTTGGCCAATCATTCCAATCAATCTCAACCACGTCTAGCATCACTGCCAAAAACGCTGATAGCAAAGTATCATGACTGACCGCCAGCATTAAATGCCCATGTTGAGGCTGGTTTTGATAAAAAAGCGATAAAAGATCAAGTCCACCTTGATAAGCGTTTTTCGTACCTTCAAGATTGCCTTGTAAGAAGCGATTGATAAAGTTTAGCACACCAATTTCTTTAAAAATCGGGTTGGCAATCTCAGGTTCGGTCACCAGACTACCAGGTTCAACCAGTAGCGATTGATGGGCAATATCACGTCGTAGCCCTGCCCCCTCTTGCATCAGCTGCGCGGTATCAATACAGCGACCAATCGGACTTGAAATACTATCAACATCGAGCGAATACGGCAGATGTTCTGCCAACCAGCGTCCCCAAGACTTTGCTAATACACGGCCCTTAGGCGTTAGCGGCAATTGATAACTGGCAAAACCATCGCCGTCAGAGCGCTCACGCAAAGAATGTCTGGTAAATAAAATTAGTCTTTTATCTACCGGCAACAAACCGATCGAAGACATCATACTGTCAGGTAAGTGAGAAGGGGCAGGTGCATTCGGCCTGAGGTTCGTAGGCTTTTCAGTCGGTGTCGGTGGTCCCGATGGGGTATTATTAGGCAATTTACTCATGGTAGTAAGGGTAGCAGATTTCTTGATGAGAATGAACAGAATATAAGGTCAGTTGTACTATAGCTTATTTAGCTATATATCGATATAAGCGCTTGGTTAACAGGATTTAGCCAATATCCACCACTTTGTTCCAGATGAACGCTAAGTTAGTACTGCTTACTTCATTGGGATAAGCACGCGGATTCACTATCACTCTTGTTTTGTTAATTTGATAGTCAAAGGCTTCATGCGTATGTCCATGCACCCAAAGGGCCGGCGCCCAATCCTCATGCATCCAACTTGATAAATCACTGACAAAGGCAGCATTGCTCGGTAAGTTAGCAAATTTCTCAGATACCGATAATGGGCTAATACTATGATGACTCATGACGACGGTTTTTTTACCTAATGATTTAGCAGTTATTAGCGCTTGCTGAAGCCATTGGCGGTGCTCAGCATGAATTTGCATCGATACTTCAGGTGAAAACAGCTTGCCACCCGCGTAAATTTGCTTATAATCACGCATAAAACGTCTAGCAACTACCATCGTATCTGCATTAGCCTGATACTGATAGTCTGTCCACAACGTACAGCCTAAAATCCGTACCTCACCAATATCAATATGCTGACACTGTAAGACGCGCACGCCTTGCTGTAACTCAATATTATAATTATCCCAAGTTGCTAGCTTTTTATCAAAATGCAGCACATCTTCATTGAAGTACTCGTGATTGCCCGCGATGGTAATCAAAGGCACTTGCAAATGCGCGGCTTGCTCTTGTAGCCATGCCATACCATTATCACTATTGGCGGTATCTCCTGCTACTAATACCACGTCTGCGTCGGTCTTAGGAATGCGCCCCATCGGATACGACTGCCGAGCATAACTATCAATATGTAAGTCACTCAAAATCTGTAATTTCATAGGATCTACTATCATCCAATCATACTGTTTATAAAAATTGCTTTTTTCTAAGCTTATTACTAGCATCAACTTAACCAGTGTAGCAGCTTTTTGATAATGGGCAAAAAGTAAAAAAGACAGCGGATTAGGCTGTCTTTTTACGGTTCTGTTAATTTTAAATACTAAATACTGTTAAAAATCAATTGTAATTTAGCCGCCGGATCTGCTGCTTGCGTAATTGAGCGACCAATTACCAAATAGTCAGAACCATCTGTCAATGCTTGTTTTGGCGTACAGATACGTTTTTGATCATCTGCATTGTCGTCTAGCAGACGAATTCCTGGGGTGACCAGCTTGAAATCTTGACCACACAATGCCTTAAGCGTCTTAGCCTCCTGCGCGGAGCAAACCACACCATCAAGCCCAGCTTGCTTGGTCAATTGTGCTAGACGGCTTACTTGTACATCCAAACCATCGGTGATTCCGGTTTGTGCCAATGCGATATTGTCCATAGAGGTCAGCACAGTGACAGCAATCAGCAACGTCTCAAAATTACCATCTATCAAGCGCTGCTTGGCCAGTGACATAGCCTCTAGGCCCGCGCTTGCATGAACGTTGACCATCCATACCCCAAGCTCAGCTGCGGCTAATACAGCTTGTGCTGTGGTATTAGGAATGTCGTGAAATTTCAAGTCTAAAAATACTTCAAAATTGCGCTGATGCAGCGCTTTGACTATTTCAGGACCGCAGCGGGTAAACAGCTCTTTTCCCACTTTTAATCGACATAACGCTGGATCTAATTGATCAGCCAGCGCTAAAGAGGCATCTTTGGTCATATTATCCAGTGCAACGATGACTGGAGAATTGATGGTGTTATTCATAATTGTGCCACTTTTTATCAGTTTAACAAATCATCATATATAAACGTATTAGTACAAACAGGCTTAGTTAGCACTCAATAATCTCGCTTTTGCTTGGTTAAAGTCGCACCATCGTCTAGCTCACTGACACTACCACTATGAACATTACTCGCTGTTGCACCATAAACCGCTTCTTGTACCGTTGGCAAGTTAGCTTGACGATCAATGACGATATTGGCTTGCGTCACTTGCTCTTGCAAATTGGCGTTCAATTTTTGCAGACGTGAGATTTCCCACTTATTTTGTAGGACACGGAAAATAAGCAGCGCGAGTAGCATTCCAATCACAATGCCTAGTAGTAAGCAGAGAATCAGTAATAAGCCTAAATTCATTGTCGGTGCTTGTGAAAACAGTAGGTTCACCCCAACTTCAGTATTATTGGCCAGTACCAAACCAAGCGCGTAAGCAAAGCTTAAAAACAGTAATACCAGCAGTAAAACGCGCATCAGACGTCTCCTTTTGTGTTGAATCGTATGAACCGTTTAACAAAAAACGCAGACATGCTGACGGCTCTGCTTTATTAACCGTTTGCTACTTTATCATTGACCGCTTCCCGTAGTGCTTTGCCAGGCTTAAAGTGCGGAATCGCTTTGGCAGGAACAGGAACGCTCTCACCCGTCTTAGGGTTGCGTCCCATACGAGCGCGGCGATGATGGAGACAAAAACTACCAAAGCCACGTACTTCTACTCGCCCGTCATTGGCTAATGTATCGGTCATCAAATTTAATATTTCGCGTACTGCATCATCGACAACGGTGTCCGTTATATTGTCACAATTCGCGCTCAGATTACTAATAAATTCGGACTTGTTAATTGCTTGCTGCATTATCACAGGGACCTTGTAAATTAATAGATAAGTTGGTCGTGAGTTAAACCCCTTTCATAAGAAAACGATAGAAAAAGAAATATTACTTAAGTGAATAGGCTTAAGATAACAAAATCTAGTCATCTATCAAATCCTTATTCATCGATAATAAAACCGCCTTGACTTAACGCCGGTCAAGTAGCAATCAGCCTATTCCTCATTCTATAATTATTTAGGTTTATCTTCACATCTCTTTACTCAATGTTGCAAATGATAGCGGATATGAGGGTAAATGGAAATAAGAGTTTCCTTTTTTATGGGAAATCTTAAAACATACTGACTCCTCCGCAAATATAATCATAAAAAAAAGCGACCGGAGTCGCTTTCTTTTTACAGTATAACCATATCAACAATATACAGCTTACTGCATTTGTTCTTTGATCAAGTCACCAATGGTTTTTGGCTGAGCGTCAGAGCCGGCAGCAGTAGTAGTCCCAGTGCTTCCCAATTCTTTAATCGCTTGACGTTCTTCAGCTTCGTCTTTTGCTTTGATTGACAAGCTGATGTTACGAGTTTTGCGATCAACACTGATGATTTTCGCTTCGACATCGTCACCAACAGACAGATGCTTAGTTGCATCTTCAACGCGGTCACGTTGAATCTCAGAGGCACGTAAGTAAGCTTCTACTTCGTCAGCAAGTTCAATAGTTGCACCCTTCGCGTCTACTTCTTTTACTTTACCATTAACGATAGCGCCGCGGTCATTGTTGACTAGGTATTCGTTGAATGGATCAGAGCTTAACTGTTTGATGCCTAAGCTGATACGGTTGGCTTCTGAATCTACAGACAATACCATTGCTTCAACGGTGTCGCCTTTATTGTAGTTACGGATAGCTTCTTCGCCAGTTTCGTTCCAAGAGATATCAGACAGATGCACAAGGCCATCGATACCACCGTCTAGACCGATAAAGATACCGAAGTCAGTGATAGATTTGATCGTACCAGTGATTTTATCACCGCGCTCATGTTTCTTATCAAACTCATCCCATGGATTGGCTAGGGTTTGTTTGATACCTAAGCTGATACGGCGACGTTCTTCGTCAATATCAAGGATCATCACTTCAACTTCGTCACCCACTTGAACAACTTTTGATGGATGGATATTTTTGTTGGTGTGATCCATTTCTGATACGTGTACTAAACCTTCGATACCTTCAGAGATTTCCGCAAAACAACCATAATCTGTTAGGTTAGTGACGCGTGCTTTCACCACACTACCTACTGGGTATGTGCCGCCAACGTTATCCCAAGGATCCGTACCAAGTTGTTTTAGACCTAGGCTGACGCGATTGCGCTCACGGTCAAACTTCAATACTTTAACTTTTAGGTCTTGACCAACTTCAACCACCTCAGATGGGTGCTTGATACGGCGCCATGCCATGTCAGTGATGTGAAGCAAACCATCAATACCACCAAGATCAACGAATGCACCGTAATCAGTTAGGTTCTTAACGATACCTTCGATCTCGATACCTTCTTCAAGCTTGTTCAATAGCTCTTCACGCTCAGCTGAGTTTTCAGCTTCCATAACAGCGCGGCGACTTACCACAACGTTGTTACGTTTTTGATCTAGTTTGATAACTTTAAATTCTAGTTCTTTGCCTTCTAGATGCGTGGTATCACGAATCGGACGAACGTCTACCAATGAACCTGGTAGGAAGGCGCGAACTGAACCGATATCAACGGTAAAGCCGCCTTTTACTTTGCTAGAAATAATACCTTTTACAATCTCATCATTGTCAGAGATTTTTTCAAGGAAATTCCAAGTCTCGACGCGTTTGGCTTTTTCGCGTGACAGTAAGGTTTGACCCATACCGTTATCAACCGCTTCAACCACTACGTCAACTGTGTCGCCAACTTCAACTTCAAGTTCGCCTTCTTCGCTTAAAAACTCTTCACGAGCGACAATACCTTCAGATTTTAGACCTGTATCAACAGTGATCCAGTCGCTATCGATGGCAACAACAGTTCCTGTAATAACCGAGCCACGCTCAATATCCAGACCTGTTTCTTCGATGCTCGCTTCAAATAGTTCAGCAAATGATTCCATTATGTCTACCTTTGTATAGCCGTATCCTGTCCAGCACAGTACGGATCAAATTTATGACTGTATAAAACGAAATACTGGTTTTATATCTTATATAGCCATATAAAAAAACGTTTGTTGTTAATAAGCGAAATTTTTAGCAAGCTCATTAGCAACAACTGTCTTTTAATACTTTCTGTAATTTTATACTAAAATGGAAGCTATAGGAAACCTTTTAGTACTTAAAATGTTGTTTTTATTAACGATTAAAACTAACACCCTTGTCCTGACAATGTTTTTTTACCAGCTCATAGACCGCATCAGCGTCTAGGTTTGAGCTATCTAAAACAAGTGCATCTTTTGCCGGTTTTGACGGTGCTGTTGCTCGGTTCTCATCACGATCATCGCGGGCTTTAATCGTCGCAAGAATTGCGCCAAAATCTGCTATCTGTCCAGCCTTTAAAAGCTGTGCCACGCGGCGCTCAGCACGAGCTTGTGCACTGGCCGTCAGATAGACTTTAACATCGGCATTTGGAAACACGACTGTACCCATGTCGCGACCATCGGCTACCAATCCTGATTGCGTTGCCATGTCTTGCTGCAATTTAAGCAAAGCTTGACGAACTTTTGGATAGACCGCAATTTGTGAAGCGTAACCGCCAACCGTCTCGTTACGAACTTGCTCGCCAATCTTTCCGCCATTGACGATAATATCTACGCGTCCTGATTCACTATTAGGCTCAAAAACAATCTTCAGGTTTTGGGTCAATGTTAACAGCGCTGTCTCATCAATACTTTGCTTGTCATTTGTATTAAGCAGACCTGCTTCAAATGCCTTTAGACCAACAATGCGATATAACGCCCCAGAATCTAACAACTGATACCCTAACGCTTGTGCTAAGCGCCATGTAACCGTGCCTTTACCTGCACCACTTGGACCGTCAATACAGATAACCGGATAGCGCAATGATGGCATGTTACTATTCTCATTAGCATCAGGTATAGAAGCAGTCATAACACTCACTTAATCGTAGGCATGGCCTACATAGTGGTAAATAAAGTAATTTTTATTGATTTATCAAACGCTTGCACGCTAATAAACTTGTTCGCAAGCAAATAGGGCAACAGTATAGCAAACAAACCTACTCATCACTAGCAATGACAATAATATCTTGTTAACAGTAAGTGCTGACTTTTTTGTCCTACTTCTTATCTTTTAGCGCTTGCCGGCGCTCACGAAAAAAGTTCTTTAGCATCTGACTGCTATGTTCATGGCACAAACCTTTATGTACTCGAATACTATGATTGTAAAAAGGCTGGGTAGCCAAGTTCATTTGACTACCTACCATGCCAGCACGAGGCTCACTCGCTGCATATATAAGTCTATCGACGCGAGCATGAATCAGCGCGCCAATACACATGGTACACGGCTCTAAAGTCACATATAGCGTTGTTTGTAATGGTAAACGGTAGTTGTTTAAACGCATACAAGCATCACGTAACGCGACAATCTCAGCATGCGCAGTGACATCATGACGTCCAATCGGCTCATTAAATCCTTGCCCAATAGCCTGCTGATTGTGTACCAATATTGCCCCTACTGGCACTTCTGCACGCGCAGCACCTTGCTTAGCAAGGTTAAGCGCTTCTTGCATCCAGTTAACATCTTCGACTGACCAAAATTCATCTGTAGCAAGTTGGTAGTTAACTGCCTGAAATGGCTGCAAACTTACATTTTGTAAATTTTTCATTTATTGTGGTAACTGCCAATCAATCGGCTTTTGACCATGCTGTATTAGATAATCATTGGTTTTAGAAAATGGCTTAGAACCAAAAAACCCACCACGATTGGCAGCAAGTGGCGATGGATGGACAGCGGTCAAAATTAAATGTTTATCAGTATTAATATATTTGCCCTTTTTCTGAGCTTTACTGCCCCACAATATAAATACCGTATGCTCTGTTTGTTCATTGACCACATCAATCACCGCATCGGTAAACTGCTCCCAGCCTTTATTTTGATGGCTGTTTGGCGCGCCTTCTTGCACCGTGAGCGAGCTATTCAACAATAAAACGCCTTGCTGTGCCCAATACGTCAAATCGCCATGTTTTGAAGGTGCGATACCGATATCATCTGCCATCTCTCTTAGCACGTTATTTAGTGACGGCGGCTTTGGAATGGTTTTTGGTACAGAAAATGATAGCCCCATGGCTTGACCTGGACGATGATAAGGATCTTGACCTAGTATCACGACTTTGACCTGCGATAACGGCGTCAAATTAAAAGCATTAAACATCAAAGGTGCAGGTGGATAGATACTGTCGTCTGACTGATACGCCTCTTTTAAGAACGCCCGTAAATCATCCATGTTATTAGAAGTCAATTCTTCTGCTAAGGCTTGTTTCCAGTCTTCTGGTAAGCGCACATTATCTAAAATCGCTTTTTTTTGCGCCTCTGTTTTTGCGGATGTCTCATCGAACAATTCCATGGTATGTCCTTTTTTATTTGTTATAGAATTAAAATACTTTCGCCAGTATTTTAAATGGGATTTAAAACTGTCTTAACGCAAACTGTTTTTCTATAATAAATTATAGCAATAAAAAAACGGCTACCGCAGTAACCGTTGTTATCATATTAGTAGCAAAAACTTAGCTAGCCAATGATTCAGAGTCTGGACGCGGCTCATGAGTCTCAACGACCGTTAAGATAATACGACTGTCTGATGAACCTCTATCCGAAGATTTGCCGCTATTTTTCTCAAGCTTAACAGAATCACTGTCTTGCTCATTAACGTCTTCAGGCGCTAAGGTTAAGTGTACTACCCCACCATTCACCAAGTCGCCAAACAAAATCATACTTGCCAATGGCTTTTTAATCTCGTCTTGAATCAGACGCTGCATAGGACGCGCACCCATTAGACGATCATAACCTTTATCGGCCAAGTAATCACGAACTTCGTCATCGATCTCAAGCGTCACTTGCTTATCATCGAGCTGAACTTGTAGCTCAACCAAGAACTTATCGACCACCGATACCACGACCGAGGTATCTAAAGCGTTAAACTGAATAATCGCATCTAAACGGTTGCGGAACTCAGGGGTAAAGACACGTTTGAGCGCTTCTGTATTGTCGCGGCTATGGTCTTGCTGGGTAAAGCCCATAGAAGAACGGCTAATACTTTCAGCGCCAACGTTAGTGGTCATGATGACAATGACTTGTTTAAAGATAGCAACGCGGCCATTGTTATCAGTCAAAGTACCATGATCCATGACTTGTAATAACAAGTTAAAGACATCAGGGTGCGCTTTTTCAATTTCATCAAGCAACAAGACACAATGTGGATGCTGATTGATTTTTTCGGTCAGCAAGCCACCTTGATCATAACCGACATAACCCGGAGGCGCACCAATCAAACGTGACGCAGTATGTGCTTCCATATATTCTGACATATCAAAGCGTACCAACTCTACACCCAATAGATTTGCCAACTGACGCGAGACCTCCGTTTTACCAACCCCAGTAGGACCAGCAAACATAAATGAGCCAATTGGTTTATCCGGTGCTTTTAACCCAGCTCGCGACAGTTTAATCGCATCAGCCAAGGTTTCAATCGCTTCATCTTGACCAAACACTAAGTGCTTAAGGTCACGATCTAAATGCTCGAGAATACTCTTATCATCACTCGATACTGATTTGGGCGGAATACGCGCAAGCTTAGCAATGATGGCTTCAATATCTGCCACATCGATTTTTATTGGAGCGCGTTTGGCTTTAGATTTTTTATCGCCATTTGCTTTTGCCCGATCATTCGCTTTTGCCGTCTCTGCTTCATCTTGCATTTCATTGGCAGTGCTTTTCTCATCAAAACCGTCATCGTCAGTATCACCAGCAAGACCTTCTTCATCGGCCTCGATTTGCGCATCAAAGTCTTGTTCTAAATTAGCAATAAAGCTTTCTTCTACATCAATATCGTCCGCATCAGCCACGATACCTAAGCGCTTATAAGCCCCGGCTTCATCGATAACATCAATGGCTTTATCGGGTAAAAAACGTTCGTGAATGTGTTTGGCCGATAATTGAACAGCGGTTATCAAGGCTTCATCGGTATATTCGACATTATGAAATTCTTCATAACGCGGCTTAAGCCCACGTAAGATATCGATACTGTCATCGACACTTGGTTCTTTTACGTCAATTTTTTGGAAACGACGTGATAAGGCATGGTCTTTTTCAAATACCTGACGGTACTCGGTAAAGGTCGTTGAACCAATACAGCGCAGCTCACCATTAGCAAGTGCGGGTTTGATTAAGTTTGACACATCCATATTGCTACTCATTGACGAACCTGCGCCAATGATCATATGAATTTCATCAATGAACAGAATCGCATTGGGTTTTTTCTTTAGCGCATCCAGTAGCGATTTCATACGTTTTTCAAAATCACCGCGGTACTTAGTGCCAGCGATTAATGAGCCAATATCTAGGCTATAAATCACACAACCATTCAAAGGTTTTGGTGCTTTATCATTGATAATCAGCCACGCCAAACCTTCGGCAATCGAGGTTTTACCAACGCCCGGCTCACCCACCAATAGCGGGTTGTTTTTACGGCGGCGACATAATACTTGGGCCGCGCGTTCAATCTCAGGGCCACGGCCAATTAATGGGTCAGTTTTGCCTTCAGCGGCGCGTTGGTTTAAGTTGGTTGCAAATTCAACCAATGGATCTTTACTGGTTTTGTCAGAAGCACTGCGGCGCTCGCCAGTCATCGACGCACGTGGCTCAGATGGCTCATCTTTATCTTGACCATGCGATAAATACTGAGTCAATTCAAGACGGCTGATACCCTGCTTTTTAAGCAAATAAACGGCATAGGTATCATGCTCTGAAAACATCGATACTAAAATATCAGAACCTTCAACCAAACGACCACCACCGATAGACTGCACGTGAAAAATAGCACGTTGCAAAATTCGATCAAAACTCTGGGTTGGCTGTGGTGATTGTTCAGAATCTGCGTCTACAGTTGGCGTATGCTTATTGATATAAGCTTCTAGCTCACTACGCAACGTTGACACATTGGCATTGCAAGCAGTCAACGTATTAGCAGCATTGGTATTTTCCAATAATGCTAATAGCAGATGTTCAACAGTGAGATACTCATGCGATTTTTGGCGCGCAAGTGTCATTGCTAAACGCAAAGAAACTTCAAGATGACGACTTAACATAAGGACTTCCTACGGTTGTACCTATCTTATTATTGATAGCTTTATGAATGAGTTAGTAACTAAATCAGGGCAATAGATGGATTGTTCAAGGGCGATGTTGAGATTATTAGGAGACATGACTGCATATTATTGAACGATGTCTTCCAAGGCTTGAGTATTATTTGCGTCTTACCTTTATCTCAACATGATACTTGAACATAGTCAATCTTTTAACGCTTACTAAAATGTATCGAAGTGTCCAACAAGCTTGCTCGCTATATATAATCAATATCTGATAACAAAGGACGTCGAACGTATGTCTTCAAGATTAACGGTTGGATATAATGAAAATATAAAAGGCTAAAACGGCTTGCAGAAAATGAGGGGTTAAATATAACTGAGTGTACAAGAGTATACTTTAATATATAAGGTTATATCAGCATAAAATCAAGTCTGAAATTGAAGGGTAGACAGATTTAGAGGAGAATAAATAGAAGAATAGACACCATACTTAGAATGTATAGGTATTCTAGAGCAAGCCCATGAACAACTCATCAGGCTCGCTCTACGTCAGGAATTTTTTTAGACATGGAAACAAGAAAAGTAACAAGCAGTAAGAATCGAAGAGGATTTAAAACAAAAATGTACTAAAAATTATTCGCCTTGATGCGGCTCGATCTGAGTCAATAAAGGATAACCTTCACGGTGAGCAAGACTATTGACCTTTTTGGCTTTGGTTTCGGCAATATCTTTTGGATAAATACCCGCAATACCTTTACTACTATTATGAATCGTCAGCATAATCTCAACTGCTGAATCCATACTGTGACGGAATTCAGACTGCAACACATAGACGACGAACTCCATCGGAGTGTAGTTATCGTTGTACATGACCACAGCATACATCGGCGGCTTTGCCACTTCCGGCTCTGCCACCAATACATCAGCTTGCGGGGAGGTTTCACCCTCGGTATTGTCCTCTTGCGCCAAATGCGTTGGCATATTCGGAAAATGCCAATCTGCAACGGTAGGCGTCGATTGAAATATGGTTTGTTTTGTCATAATTAGGATACAAATTAACAGATATGTTTATAACAGAATAAGGGAGAATGAAAAAAATCAGCAGACATGTCGATATATCACGGGGCATAAGACATGAAAGTATTCATACATTAAAAAATAAAAGCTCAATCAAATATTAAACGATTAAGGCTCAATAGGGCTTTCATCAAGCTCTGGTAAATCTAGTAAAGATAATGGCATACTATCGACTTTATCGCCAAGCTTCCAGTCATATAACTGCTCTACTTCTTGACCACCTGCTTTTAAGTTCAGTTTAACCTGCAAAGGTTTAAATCCTACTGGCATCATAAAGCGACCGCGAATACGGGTTATGCCATCGATGGTATAGCTCAATGGTTCTAACGGCACTTCTACAAAATCATTATCATTAAGTAAAGTCAAGGTAGGTTTTAAGCGCTTAGCTTTACCGTCGCTTGCCAGCATGGCCACATCAAAACCATATTCAAAAGCATTTTCAGGTAATGGTTTAATCTTAGCGCCAAGTATTTGTAAAGGCATACCACCTTTCTCACTAAGAAGCTCGGCGTATATTTCATTAAGCTGCGACAATTGTCTATTTTCGACCGTCAATTCCTGTTGGTTTTCGCGCAGCTCTTTCAAGTTTGCCAAACTTATTTCTAATTCCTGCTTAGCGGTAGCCGCTTCATTGGTCGCGATTTTACTGCTAAGACGTAAATCTTTTAACTCTTGCGTCGCTTCTTGGCTAGTAATAACTGCTTGCTTGGCTTCCGTTTGCATCGAATAGTAGCCACGCTGATAACCAAGTTTATGACCAAATGTTAGTCCAACCAATGCTGTCACCAATACCGCCACCACAAATAATGCCAATACTAAAGTAGAAGCTCCTTGCTGTGTACGATTGATACCACGACTACTTATAACTGCGTCATTGTAACGATATTGGAAATAACAGAGATGCGAATCGTGCCCCACATCATAGGAAACAGAGTCTTGACACGAAACACGTGCAGGCTGTTGGCAAAGGCGTGGTGCACTCTTCAAACGCATTTAGACGATATCTCTTAACAATAAAGGCAGGTTATTATAGCGGAATTTATAATCAATACCTAGCATCGTAAATATGAAGGATTTGTTAATAGCTAGACATCTGTTAAGGAACGATAGGAGCGAAGTTTAAGCCCATTGATTCATCGAAACCAAACATCACATTCATATTTTGAACTGCTTGTCCAGCAGCGCCTTTTACCAAATTGTCTTGAACAACTATTACCGTCAGCTCAGCACGCTCATTATCCTGATGGATACCAATACGCAGGCGATTACTGGCACGCACACTGCGCGTATCTGGATAAAGCCCCTTTGGCATTACATCGACAAATGGCTCTGCCGCATAGCTTTTTTCAAACATTTGCTGCCAATCAATAGCCGTTCCCGCCTCTGTAAGCTCTAAATGAATAGAGCTCAGCATGCCGCGTATCATTGGTACAAGATGCGGTAAAAAACGAATACGATGGTCAAACTGACTTTCTAGTAACTGCGCAACGCCCTGCTCAATCTCTGGTAAATGCCGATGTCCTTCAACGCTATAGGCTTTAAAATTGTCGGTGGTTTCCGCATAATTGAGGGCAAGCTTTGCTTGACGACCTGCGCCCGAAACGCCAGATTTTGCATCAATGACGATACGTGATCCAACCAATCTTTCCGCTTGCTGGTTTTGGGCATCAATAATGGGCTTTAAGCCTAAGATAGCGGTGGTTGGATAACAACCAGGGTTGCCGACGACTGATGCATTAACGAGTTTTTCTCGATTGATTTCAGGTAAACCATAAACAGCTGTTTTTAACAATTCAGGACACGCATGAGCCTGCTGATACCAGCGCTCAAACTCAGTTAATGATTGCAAGCGAAAATCTGCCGCCAAATCAATGACCTTTACACCTGCTTCAGTTAACGCCTCTGCTTGCTTCATTGCTACGCCATGCGGGGTAGCAAAAAATACCACATCACATTTTTGTAAGGTAGCAAGCGTATCATCACCTAAGTCACTAAAAACGATATCTGAGATACCGCGTAAACTTGGAAATATCTCATCAGCTCGGGTGCCAGCTTCACTACGTGACGTAAGCAAGTCAATAGACACTTCAGGATGGGCAGATAATAAGCGAATCAGCTCAATTCCTGTATAGCCTGTACCGCCGACAATCGCTGCTGAAATCATAAGATATCCTTTTTCTTTTGATGCGTAACTATCTAGGTTAGGTAGCGAATCTAGACAGCTCTAAGGTCTAAAGTTAACATTAAACCTTATTAGCTGCTAAATATTAGCGCTACTACTAGCACTGTTAAACGCTCGCTTTTTTAATGGTTAGCGGTGTTAAATTTTATAACTTAAATTTTATAGTCATGTACCGCATCGATAAATACTTTGGCATTTTCAGGGTCAACCCACTGGGTAATACCATGACCTAAGTTTGCCACATAACCGGTTTTTTCGCCACTGGCATAAGCACTGTCTAGCATAGCATTGACTTCAGCACGGATGGTCGCAGGCGAGCCGTACAAAGTCGCGGGGTCTAAGTTACCCTGAATAGCTTTACTACTTTGTAGTTTTTTATGTTGTTTGGTCAATTGACGCTGACTTTCTGTCAGCACTTGACGGGCACGATTAATAGGCATCGTCCAGTCGAGCCCCAAAGCATCGGCCTCACTATCGGCTTGCACATCAAGCCAAATACCGCCGCCTTTGGTAAATAGCACGACGGGTATATCAGGATGACGTACTTTTAGTTCAGCGACAATACGCTTATTATAAGCATGCGAGAAATCGACAAATTGACGATGACCCAGTGCTCCGCCCCAGCTATCAAATATTTGTAAGATTTGTGCACCGGCGACCACTTGCGCATCCAAATAATCGATCACCGCTCTTGCTAGTTTGTCTAATAATTGATGTAAAAAATCAGGATTGCTATATAAAAACCCTTTGGTATAGCGATAGTCTTTTGAGCTACCGCCCTCAATCATATAGGTTGCCAATGTCCAAGGGCTACCAGAAAAACCAAATAACGGCACTTGTCCATTCAGCGCTTTACGGATGCTCGTCACCGCACGCATGACATAATCAAGCGAGTCATTCATGTCAAGCACGGGCAATCTGTCTAAATCAGCTTGTGTACGAATGGGATGTTTAAACTTCGGACCTTCACCTGTTTCAAAGTACAACCCCAATCCCATGGCATCAGGAATGGTCAAAATATCACTAAATAAGATGGCGGCGTCTAAGTCGAAACGACGTAAAGGCTGTAAGGTGACCTCGGTCGCACGGGCGGTATCTTTACACAGGCTCATAAAATCACCGGCTTCAGCGCGTGTGGCTTTATATTCTGGTAAATAACGGCCAGCTTGGCGCATCATCCAAACAGGCGTAGTGTCTATGGGCTCAAAGCGGAGTGCTCGTAGCAATCTATCATTTTTTAAAGGCGCAAAGTTCTGCTCAAGCGCATTATTACTGTCTGAAGCACTCATGTACAACTCTCCAAAACGGCCCCGTATTAAATAAAACAACAGAGCTAGATAAAATAAGTAAAAGAAAAGAATAATAAATGCTTATCACACATAGATAGCGGCCTTTAAGTCTGAAAAACGCTATCGTTTTTTGATATTTGCTTTTCCGTTTTAAATACCACTTACTATTAAGCTTTGAAAACACCGACTAGAGCGTGACCGCCATTCAATTGATGGCCATCTAGACAGGCTAAAAATGGCTATGCTGTCAATGCCAAATTGTCTCGATGTACCATGACCACGCGCTCTTCCTTGTTGCCAAGGATTCTATCAAACTGCTCAGTACGTTCACGAGCCACACGGCAAGCGTCACGCGATGAGAAGTTCACTTGACCAACTGCGATACGCTCGCCCGTATCTTGATGCACAATCTCAACCACGTCGCCTTCATCGAAATCGCCGCGGACTTCTACAACACCGACTGGTAATAAGCTTTTGTGATGCTCAACGACCGCTTTTGCAGCGCCCGCATCGACAATTAAAGTACCAGACATTCGTAAATGCGCCGCTAACCATTGTTTACGCGCAATGATTTTATCTTCATCATTTGTAGTCAATAGCGTACCGACGGCTTCACCAGATACCACACGAGTAATCACATCGTCGATAGCACCGCTGACGATAACCGTCGGACAACCACCCATAGCAGCAAGGCGACCGGCACGGATTTTGGTTAGCATACCGCCGCGACCAAGTTTGCCGCCATCGCCAGCAATATCAAATAAATAATCCGCCATCGCTCGCTCTTGGCGAATCATTTTGGCATTCGGATTGTTGCGAGGATTGTCAGTAAAGACACCTTCTTGATCGGTCAGGATAATGTATAAATCAGCATTAACCATCGCCGCGGCCATTGCGCCTAAAGTGTCATTATCGCCGAATTTGATCTCGTCAATGGTAATGGTATCATTTTCATTAATCACTGGCAGCACGCGCCACTCTAACAATTGCGTCAGCGCCCCCGTCGTGTTCAAATAGCGACTACGGCTAGACAAATCATCATGGGTTAGTAGCAGCTGCGAGCTTTGAATACCATGCTGAATCAATGCTGACCACCAAGTTTCAATCAAGCCCATCTGACCGATGGACGCACAGGCTTGTAGCGCCGCTAATTTTCTTGGACGCTCGTCAAGATTCATACGTACCACGCCTTCAGCAACCGCACCTGATGACACTAATAATACTTCCACGCCTTGCTTATGCAGTTTTGCAATCTGCTTTGCCCATTCATAAATGGCAGTTCGATCAAGCCCTCGTCCATTATTGGTTAATAGTGATGAGCCAATCTTGACAATAACGCGCCGAATATCAAAGTTGCGAGCTTGCTTAACAAACCTTGCTTCTTCTGTCGTGTTCTCTATGTCAACTGCCATATAAACTCCTGTTGCTAGGGTAAATGAATTACGTGGATTATATTAAAACTGTACGCCTACCTATGTAAAAACGAAAAATAAACGCTTGTTGATTTAACCTTAGACCTATTTAACCTTAGCGATACTTAAGGAACGTATTCCACTTCAACGCCATCGTCAAAATCGTCATCGTCGTCTAAATTGATGCCTTCACGCGCCGCTTTGCGAGCCGCACGATAGGCTTCACGCTGCGCTTCGGTATTCAAACGCACTTCTGCTTCTAAACGCTCAAAACGTTCTTTTTGGGCTTCGGCAAAAATCGGATCTTCAAGTTCGCGCTCACGCTCACGCTCAATCTCATTCATCAAATGATACTTAATCGCATCAACGCCTTCGCCAGTCAGTGTCGAGGTACGAAATACCATTCCTGACCAGCCAAGCTCAGCCACAATATGCGTACAAAGTTCGTTTAAGTCTTCTTCGGCAACCTGATCGATTTTATTTAATACCAAAATCTGTGGCAAGTTAGCCAATTCAGGCGAAAAACGCTCAAGCTCATTTAAGATAACGCGAGCGTTTTCTATTGGGTCACTGCCATCAATCGGTTTTACATCAACCAAGTGTAGCAGACGACGCGTGCGAGCGACATGTTTTAAAAAACGAATACCAAGTCCGGCACCTTCTGAAGCACCTTCGATTAAACCTGGAATATCTGCCATCACAAATGAGCGATGACGACCGATATCTACCACGCCTAAATTTGGCACTAAAGTGGTAAATGGATAATCGGCAACCTTGGGTCTGGCCGCAGAAACCTGACGAATAAAGGTAGATTTACCCGCATTAGGCAAACCAACTAAACCGACGTCAGCAACTACTTTTAGCTCAAACTTAAGCACTTTCAACTCGCCTTCAAAACCTGAAGTGGCTTTGCGCGGTGCTTGATTGGTCGAGCTTTTAAAATGGGTATTTCCCAAACCACCATCGCCACCTTTGGCAATCAATAACGTCTGACCAATTTCAATCAAGTCGCCTAAAACTTCGTCGGTTTCGGTATCGACTACAGTTGTTCCGATTGGAACTGGCAAATAGATGTCGTCAGACCCTTTACCTGAACAGTTCTTACTGTGGCCGTTTTCACCGCGCATAGCGTCATAACGACGGGTATAACGATAATCCACTAGAGTATTGGTATTGTCATCGGCAATGACATAGACGTCTCCGCCTTTACCACCGTCGCCACCATCAGGGCCACCGCGTGGGACATACTTTTCTCGGCGAAAACTGGCGATTCCGTTACCACCGTCACCTGCTTTTACCGTTACGACGGCTTCATCAATAAATCGCATCTTACGTTCCTTTATTTACCATCCAGTTTATAAACTGGTCACAGTCGGCGACTGTATTTTAAGTAGTAGCTATTTGTTTGGGAAATGATATGTTTGGGTAGTTATAAAAAACTTACTAAGTATAAATAATTCTTTAAAAATAATATTAACTAGAATTCAACGCTACTCTTAGTATTTATCATGACATAGCACTTTCCATGACAACAACACCCGATAACCATTCGGACTATCAGGTGTTTGAGTAATGCCGTTAACGATTTACACCGATTTATCTATGATAAAACTTACTGCTGAATAGCTATTTTACCTTAGCATTTTATCTAAATGGAAATAGCTAAAATAGCAGCTGTGCAATATTTTACGCTGGGATTTGCGTATAGCTGATGCCAGCCATTTGCGTTGCCAAGCGTAATACCTGAGTGCTATAGCCGACTTCATTGTCATACCAAATGTAAACGATAGCATGATTTTCTGTCAAAATCGTCGCTTGGGCATCAACAATACCGACATGCGTATCACCGACAAAGTCAGTCGATACCGCTTCAGTAGAATCCGTATAAGCAATTTGTGTCTGCCACTGACTGCTATTAGATACTTTACGCATAAATTCATTTAACGCATCAGCACTAGTAGGTGCTGTTTTAAGGTTTAAGTTTAAAATCGCTAAGCTGACGTTTGGCGTTGGTACACGAATAGCATTACCCGTTAATTTACCGCCAAGCTCTGGTAGTGCTTTACCAACTGCTTTTGCCGCGCCGGTACTGGTGATAACCATGTTCAATACCGCACTGCGACCGCGGCGATCGGATTTATGATAGTTATCAATTAAGTTTTGATCGTTAGTGAACGAGTGAATGGTTTCAACGTGACCGTTTTCAATACCGTACTCATCATTCAATACTTTTAGCGTTGGCGTGATTGCGTTAGTGGTGCAACTTGCTGCACTGACGATGCTGTCATCACCAACCGTATCGTTATTTACGCCATAAACGACATTTTTAATATCGCCACCAGCAGGAGCCGTTAGCAATACTTTTTTCACACCAGTCGATTGCAAGTGCTTGCCAAGACCGGCTTCATCCTTCCAAATACCTGTGTTATCAATCACTAACGCATCATTGATACCATAAGCAGTATAATCAATTTCACTTGGGTCTTTGGCATAGATAACCTGCACAAAGCGGCCATTGATAATCAAACCGTTATTTTCATTATCAACAACCACCCCGCCAGCGAAGCCACCATGGATTGAGTCACGCTCAAGCAATGAGGCACGCTTAGCCAAATCACCTGCTGCTGCTGGACGGACAACAATGGCTTTTAGTTGTAAGCCTTTGGCACTTGACGCTTGTGACAACAATAAACGCGTCAAAATACGGCCAATACGACCAAAGCCATATAGAACGACGTCAGACGCGCCATTAGCCGCATCATTACTATTGTTAATAGATTGCAAAGCCGTTTGCAAATCATTGTCATTAGCAATCAGCTGACCTACATCGATTCGCGCTGTTTGGATGTTTTTATTTTCTGCAAGCGTCTTAACCATCGCCAATGTATCCGCGATGTCGATAGATTTAGCCTCTTTATCACGTAGTGCTACTTTTTGATGCAAAGCCAATATTTGACCGACAGACGTCGTATTTAGCGCATCGCCAAACAAAGTCACTTGCACATCTTGCTCATTATAAAGCTTATTTAATAGCCCCATGAGCTCAATGGCTTGTTGCTCTTGTTGGTTATAATTGCTCAAGTGGTCTTGATGTAATTGGCGTAAGGTATCAGCGTTGCTCACGAGAAACATCCTTCTGGTCAGTAATTAGGTAATCAGTAAAGTAGAAAGAAATATGAATAGATAGGTCATCATTAATTTAGGTAATGATCTTAAAACGATAATGCTCGACGCTTACTACAATGATTATCCTCACAGTTTTTATCGTCGTAGTGTTTAGATGAGGGAGATTTTAGCCTAAAACGCCCTATTTTGCTAGTGATAACCGAATTTGTCAAACTTATAGCGTTTTTTACGATTTTATCATTTGCTTAATAAAAATAAAGTCAACCTATGCAGCTAACCCATTTTTAATTGACTAAAACCTCTCCCAAAATATGACGAATATAAAACATTTATATGGCTACGACGTCTTTATGGAACCAGCTTCACCGTTTGATTACTTTGCGGGGTGAGCTTAAACTCTTTTAAATCATAGCCCTGATTTTGCGCAATCTGACGATATTTCGCATAAGTTTTTTGGCTTACATTTGGTGAGCGAGCCAGCAGCCATAAATAGTCTTTATCCGGCGTGCCTACCAATGCTGTTTTGTAGTCGGCATCACGGGCAAGCACCCAATAATCAGCACGGCCGACGGGCACCCAACGAATCCACGACGGTAAAAAAGTAACCTTTAACTTACTGCCAGTGCCATCTGCTGGTTTGGCTAAACCTTCAGCCGTAATTGCTGAACCGTCTTGCGCTTTGCATTGATTGATCACTTTTATGCCTGAGCCGTCGGTTTTTTCAATATAAGTTGCCGTCACATCACTGGCACAATTACGCTGAAAATACATCGGTAAACGCCCTATTTCATACCAAGTGCCCGCGTATTTTTTTAGATCAACGCTATCGACTGTGGTTGGGGTTTTGGCAGACTTATGAATAATAGCGCTCGGTTTAATAGATAAAGTCTCGGTGGTGGTTTTATCCGTGGTCGCATTAGCGGTCACGTCAACTTTAGCCGCTGCATCAATAGGTGGCGTTGCCGCATACGCTGAAAACGCCGCCAGCGGTATAATAATTGCCAAGGCAATACCTGTATGCTTGATGAGACCATTCATGAATACACGCTCTGGTATCTTTGTTAGACCTGTATCTTCAGCCTCACTTGCTTCAGAGGTGATAGGGCTATCAGACTTATTCTTTTTTAATGGCCTTTTAACTGCGCCATCTGCTGCTACATCAACGCTTATATCCGTCGTCTTTTGCACTTTTTGATAATGATGGGCTTTTTTGTATCCACTGCTACTTTGTGAACTGCTACTTTGTGAATCGTTGCTTTGTAATTTTTGAGCGCTTTGTGCGTCTTCTTTATTGTTATTATTGCTTTTCTGAATCACTGCAGACTCTGGCGCCGTAGGAATGCTTTTCTTAATGTTTTTATAGCCAAATTCGTTGTTTATTGCCGATTTAACTGGCGCCAAATTATTTACTGACACGATATCAGAGCTGTCACTATGATAGCTGGCATCGTTACTGGCATTACTTGTTTGCGAACCATTCTTTGTATTGAGATAACCTTTATTTAAATAGTCTTTATCAAGATAATGCTGACTTGGCTGGCTAGTCTGCTTTGATTGAGAACCAGCTGCCTGAGAATCAGGCCATGCTGACTTAGGTAACTTATTGGTTTTCATAGGAGTACCATTCATTAATAGTGATAGTTAAAAATTCTTCATATATCAAATTTTATATTGATTAACTAAGTATGAAATAATTCTCAATAATCACTTTAGATATAAAAGAGGAATGACTGAAAATTAAATACTGTTATAACCTATATTTACTATACCTTCTAAGCGGCGCTGCGATGAATAAAATAACGATAGATAAGAAGTGTTTAGATAGATGAATTTCTGATAAACCGCTCTTAACAAGTTGATTCAGCGCCCTTTGATAATTTGAAGATTTATATTAATGGCAAAGCTGTGCTAAAAACAGTGTAGCAATGTAGGAAAACGCAACGGTTTGTAAGTAATTCTGTATTTGTGGCATACAATAAATACATAGTTACGGAGTGTAAAAACAGATTTAAAATCAGTGATTTGTCATCATTTAAACCATACCTGTAGCTAGCTTTGCATCTGGTTTTGGCTTTGTCCTTTTACCTAATTTTCTGGTTTAATGTTGGTTTTTAAAACGCCTCTATAATAATGAAAAAATCACCTTAAATACTACTGAAAAAACTGACGAATCCCAGCAACTGCCACGCCGCCATAATGCTCCGCTTGCTTACTCATCTCTGGTGATAAACCACCTAAACCAATCACTGGCATATCTGCTAACGCCGCTAACTCTGCCCAAGTCTGCCAACCAAGCGGAGCCGTTTCAGGATGGCTCTGAGTGGCTAAAACTGGCGACAAGAAAATACCGATGACGGGTGATAATTGCTGTTGTAAACGCGCGCGTGCTAACTTGTTAGCCGCGTAAATACTTTCAGCATCGTGGCAACTGACGATTAGCGGATAACCTATAGAATAGTTTGAAGAGGTGCCGCATTGAGAGACGCTATTTTTATAATCAACATTATTATTAATATCACTCGACCAGCGCATAAGCTGCGTCTGGGTTAAATGCTCTGCTACAATTTGGCAGTTTACGACTTCTTTACGTGCTGGGTTGCTTTCAAATTCAGCAGGCACAATCGCCTGAATATCAGGACGCGAGTTCAGCAACTGCTTGACTGCTTTATTTGAATCTATGGCTTTTAGTCGGACATAAACCCACGCGCCATGCGCTAAATGCGCTTCTTGATATTGTAACCACGCTGCTGCTGGATGAGCTGCCTCACTAAAATGAGCTAACGGATAGGTAATGGTTATCTGTTGCGGTAAGCGCAGCCACTCAAGAATGGTCTTATTAGCAGCTGGTAACTCGAAATCTCCCGCTAGTAGCCTCGGCTTATCCACCCATGTTAGCGTCTGCCCTTCTAAACCTTGCTCACAATCTTTATGCTGCTCATACTGCTTTGCTGTCAACGCCACCTTATAAACCTGCAAGCAAACTTGCTTATCACCATAGTCGTGATGTAACCGACCAAGCTTCACGGCGCTATTACTAGCAATAACAATACCTGTCTCTTCAGCGACTTCACGTATCAGTGCTTGCTTAGCCGTTTCATTGACATCTATCTTGCCGCCTACAAACTCGTAACGATTGCCTTGATGTTGAAAGGCATCTCTAAACCCCAGCAAATACTGATCCTGATAATAAATGACCGCTACCGCTACATTAACGACGGTCACTGGTCTATTCGTGCTTGCCTTGTTTGTGCCTGCCTCGTTTATATCTGATGAGTTGTTAATCAAAGTGTTTGAATGACTGATCATCCGAGTGTCCTTTATTAAAAGTAAAAGGTTGCTGTTTTGGGTTATAAATTGGGCTATAACTTTTGCCGCCTTTATAAATAAGGCGTTATATAAGTTTACATAATAGTTGCAATTTATTTTACAAATTGGCTTGCAAAAGCCTTCAATGTAAATGATAATTATTATCGTTAATAACTTATTTATATCACTGTTTTGCACTCAACTATTTTATCAAAAGGAATTTACTATGAGCATGGTCATCTCTCGTTATTTAAACTGCCGCGAAAATCGCTTACCTACGTTACAGTCACAACATCTGTTTGCGCTAACTAAAGAGGTACGAATTGAGCATGAAGGCGAAGAATATCGCTTACGCTTAACGCGTAATAACCGCTTAATTTTAACCAAATAAATAAGCTGCCAGCCTCATAAAAAAACGCCTTTATCAAAAGGCGTTTTTTATTGGCTCAAACTAACTTTTTATTAGATCAAACTAATTAAGGCGTGTCCTAAATAATCTACTGTTAACGAAAAATTTTAAGACTAGAATTGCCAACTATAAACCACGTCCACCGCATTTTCCGCCGCTGAGGTTGCTTCCACATAAATGCGGCGCGTCAGCTGATAACGGACAGATAGGCTGTTTTGAGCATTAAACACCCCAACCCCATAGCGAATATATAAGTCAGGGGTCACGTAACCGGTGACGTTGACGTTGGTATCATCACTACTTCCTGAAGCATCAACCGTCAAACTTTGAAAGCCGAACGCTTGACCTATCTGATTGGTTAGGGACCGTGTACCGCTGAGACCAAAGCTCAATCCTGCTGCTGCCAGATTATTGGTGACCTGCGATTTAAAGCCTTGCTCACTGATTTGGGTTGCACTCTTATTATTAATTCGGCCCGTTACCAAGGCATTCATTGCTTGCTGCTGGGTGAGACCAGCATTGTTAAAGACAATAATATTTGGATTTTCTGTATTGCCTTTAACGCGCACGCCGACTGTTTTACCACTAATGGTTTTCACTGCCTCGATACTAAGATTGGGTTTCATCACATCGCCATTAAAACGTACTTGACCGTAATTAAGCTCTAGGCTCTGGCCAAAGATGTTGACATTGGTACGACGAGCCACTTGGACGACGCCTTTGGCACGCATAATGCCAGTGCCATTTTGAGTCACATTAATCGCGCCTGCTAAAGGAATCACCGCGCCAAAACCACGGAAGTTGATATCGTCGCCTAAGTCAACACCAATATCGGCATTGATTGACCAGGGTTTTGAGAGGGCCAAAACCTCGTCAATATTACCAATTAAACGGCGATCGAGCACGACAGCGTCTTCGGTTTGGGTAATGATGTCTTCACTGGCTTCTGGTGGACGAATGGTCGCTGACGGCACACTGACAGCGCCCGTAATATTGACATAACGGTCGCCTGGTCGCACGATGATGTCGATATCAGGGTTGATTTCAGCGACCAATAATGGCGGCTGGGTTAATATCAAACGCTTGCCAATAATGCTTAGCTTAGCCTGCAATTTTTGTTGCCAATTAACCGTTCCGGTCAGCGTGCCTGCGCCCGTACCACTATTAAACTTGCCTGCAATGGTCGCTTGCGTGCCGCGAATTTTGGCATCCGCATTGACTTTGGTTAAATTGATGGGCAAGTCAAGCATCGCAATACGGCCGTCAGCCAGCTTAACATCCCCATAAAACTGCGGCTTATCGAGCGTTCCCCCTAGGCCCCCTGCCATAGTGATATTGCCTTCAAGCACGCGCATTCCGGGGAAGAATGGCTTAAATATTGCTAAATTAAGCTCATTAAGCACCAGCGCACCCGAGATAGGTTTCGGCGTTTTATAAGGGTTGACGATGACTTCGGCATAGCCACGCGCGCCGCGGCCAGTATTGATATCCGTACGCAGCTTAATACCTTCAGGAACGGACAAAGCAATAACGGACACGCGTTTATAAGGCAAGGTAACCGGCTGACTATCGCCATCTTGAATCAAGCCGATTTTACCGTTGTCAGAGTATAAGGTAGTATTAATCGTCGGCGGACGACCATGTTGCCAACCGACAATCGCTTTACCATTAATCTTGGCTTGCCAATCAATATCTTTTGGTAAAAAGACCGAAAACAGCGACGTATCCAAATTTTGTACGGCTAAATTGACCTGACCGCTGGCTGGTGAGGCAATTAAGTTTTCACGTAAACACAGCTTGCCCGTTTGGTCAGTCGCTTGCCAACAGTGAGCAGCTAATTGAACTTTTAAGTCTGTTGAATTATTACCTTGTTTTTTAGGTAAATTGACAATCAATTGCGCAGGCTGAAGTTGATTTAACGTCGCATATTTTGATTTGAGTCGGCCTTTACCAATGACGCCTGACCAACTGAGCTTATCGCGATTAAAACCGCCTTTAAGCCTAGCTGAGATAGCAAGCTCATCATTCGCCACCTCAAGATCGACCACATGCGCCTGCTCCGTGCCATTAAAGGTTGCATAAACCTTTTTAAAACTTTGCCCCGCCGCATCCAAACCTTCAGCGCTAATAATGAGCTGACTTGGACTGTTGGCCAAATTGACCAGCTTGCCGCGAATACGACCTTGACGCAAAATAAAGCCTGGCAACGCAAGGCGTTCACCAACCAAATCAATATAAATCGTTGGTAGCGCCTGTCCTACTGGTTGCGATAAGGTGAGCCCGCCCGTCACTTTACCCGCCAGCTTGTCTGAGAGCTGATCGAGACTGGTGATATTAATCTTAGCTTGTAGCTGTTTGGCATTACCATTGGCAGTGAGATAATTATCGCCCCAACGCAGTACCAAATTATTGGCATTTAAGCTGTCGATTAAGGCGTTGACTTGCTGATACTGCGCCTGTGCATCTTGTGCTTGTAAGCGCTTAAAATAACTGGTTAAGTCTTTTGGTAAATGCATCTTCGCTGTCAAACTGCCTTTAGCACTAAGCGGTTGCCCTTTTAACATACCACTTAGGTTAACTTGTTTGATATTAATAATTTGTTGATTATCGCTCCAGCGTCCATCGGTATCGATGGTGCCAGTAATGGTACTGGGAATCTCTTTAAAGAAATAGCCCAAGTTAAAGCGGTTCATCACCGCATTAATATCCCAAGCGATACCTCGACGCACATCAACCGTACCGTTAGCATCTATACTGCCTGCTGCGCCCACATGACGGAAACGCTTAATTCGAATAATCTGCGCATCACCGCTGGCATCAATGGTGAGTTTACCCGCTGGTAATTGCTCAGCGTCTAATATGCCGTCAAAATTTACCGCAAAGTTTTTTAGTTGCCCTTTAGCATTGTTTTTGTTTTTCGGGGCGGTTTGCCATACCCCTCTGGTTTTTAAGTCTCCGGTGATAATGGCCGCGTTATTTGGTAAAAAATAACCGAGGTTAAACTTGTCGAAGCGACCATCGACAGTCCAGCCGATGTTCTGACGGAGGTCAATGACGCCATTAGCTTGTACTGCGCCCGCTTCACCATTATAGTTAAGCTTGCGAATACGAATCAGCTTTGGCGTGCCAGCGGCATCAATCGATAAGCGTCCTTTTGGAACATCAGCGGTATCAATGTGACCATCGAAACGAGCATCAAAGACAGATAGCTCGCCGCTGATAATATCGACACTGGCATCACCGCCGCCTGTGATACCAATAGCACGGCTATCTTGGCTGGCATCAAGGTTTGCTTTCAAATCGGTATTAGTAAAGCTAATAATGTGACGCTGACCTTTGACGCGATTTTTACTGATATTGAGCAGTCGTCCGCGCGCACTGATATGTCCTGTTAAACGCTCAAGCGGCAAATCACTACGATATTGTTTAGGTAATAAGCCATTGGTACGCGCATCAATTTGCCACGTTAGCGGACGTTTTTTGCTGGCCAGTTGAATCTGCCCTGTGCCTGATAAATCGCCCACGATGCCTTTATAGTTAAGACGATTGATATTGATAACATCGCCTGCTTTACGGACACGAACATCATAGTTGCCTTTGGGGGCAGCATTTAGCTCATTAATGACTGCATTACCATCGACCGATAAGTTTGAGCCGCGAATGATGACATCCGCTTGTCCGCTTGGACTGTCAATATTGCCGATATTGGGGACATTGCGGCGCACAAGGTTCTGCCATTTGGCATCGATATACCAAGGCGCGACTTGATTAGATTTGGCGGCTCGACCACGGGCGAGCGTTTTGCCACGAACGATATTGGCATTGAGATGTTCGCCGTCACGCTGACGCAAATCTGCATCCATCTCTAGATTGCCCGCTTTGTTTTTATACTGATAATGAACCGATAGTCGACCATTAAGCTTTTGCGGCGCATAAGCTTTAAAATCTGCATACTCGTTAGGAATCGCACGACGAATATCAAAATTCGTTCCGGTGGCGCGGACTTTGGCATCAAAGCTGTTTTGCCAATCTAAAATACCTTGCAATATCAAGTTGCCAGCTGGCACTTGCGCATCCAAGCGATCAACGCGTAGCTGACTATTGGCAATGATACCACGACCTTGATAGTGGCCCGATGGAATGTCTTTGGCGGTCAGTTCAGTATTGATACGCAGACGTATCTCTGAGATGACGCCCGATGCCGTCGCCATCCCACTTTTTAGGTGAATATTTTGGCTGTCTGCATAAGGAATCAAAATATCATCCCATTCTAGCTTCGCTTGAAACGGCGAGTCCTTATCCAAGCCCTGAACCACAAAATCACCGCTGACATCGCTGTCATTATAGCGGCTACGTACTTTACCAATGGTGCGTTTTAACGTGCCCGTTGCGGTGATGTTTAGTGGATCAATATAGGCTTTTTCTAGCGCACTCACCTCGACAATAGCGCTCAAATCTAAAGGGTAGTCGCCTTGTAGATCCGCCTGACCTTTTAAAGCACTGACTTTAACAATATCAGCATATTGTAATTTACTGCGGCCGACCGTCACCGTACTACCGACCCACGTCAAATCATGCCCTTCAATGTCATGCACGACGATAGGATCTTTGGTCACTTGTTTATAAGTAATGGTTTTTATTTTTGCCTGATCAAAACGTAGATTAACCGGCAAACTAAGGGTTCGATAATCAAACGGCTCGCCCGTTGGCGGCTTATTATTGATAATCTCAATGGTTTGGATATCGGCATCGCGAAGATGCACTTCTTTAGCAAACACCGCGCGCCAACCTATTTTGACATAAGCCTTGTCTACCAATATCTCAAGGTCTTCGTTCGCTTGGATATCAATATCAGTCACCCAAATACCATCGCGCAAATTACCACGACCATATTTAAACTTGATACCCGTCTCGGCACTGATTTTTTCTAAAATGAATTTTGTGCCAGATTCCGTACCAACCGCATATAAAAATATAGCGAACATGATCGCCAGTACAATAAGAATAAGTACCGTTAGTTTGAGCAAAAAAGACAGTGGATACCAACGTCTGACGGCGCGGGCATCGCGCTCTGCTGGATCTTCATCCGAGGGCTTATTTGGCGGGGTATTTTTGGTCAACATGACACTCAGCTATGTTAAAGAACGATTACCAGCAAGCGCTAGAATGAAAAATTAAGACTTTTTGCTGCTTATACTCGGTATTGGCTTTTATTGGGCACGACTTTTAGTGGTGCTTATAGGAGCAATTTCAATTTGTATAATGAGCAGCAGTTTATAAAGGCGACCCGATAAACAGATGCAGTCTAACAGGGATACTCTCTTCCGTCACGCCAGCGGCAACATCGACACGTACTACGCCGACTGGCGACGCCCAGCGGATACCCACACCAACGCCGACTTTGGTGTCTGTCTCAAAATCTTTGTCATAGGCATTACCAATATCGGTGAAAACTGCCCCACGGAAACCTGGCTTAAATTCATAGTTATACTCGGCACTACCAACGGCGAGGATTTGCCCGCCAGTCAGATAACCCTTGTCAATCGGTGACAGGCTTTCGTAATCATAACCACGGATACTTTGATCGCCGCCCGCAAAGAAGCGCAGCTTATAGGGCACTTCATAAAAGTCATCTGCCCAGATATAACCGGTATTTAAACTGCCCAGCACTTGGTGTTTATCTTCAGCACCAAAGCTATAAATACCGCTCACGCCTGCGCGCGCTATCGCCATGTCTGTATCGCTGAGCACGCTTTCTGAACCTGCTTCAAGCGAGTAATACTGACGGATACCGCGAGTGGGATTGGTGGCACTATCAACGTCGGTCTTACTCATGCCATAACCAAACAATAATGCTTGTTGCTTGGGTTTAGAGGAAGTAAAGCGAATCGGAAGGTTTTCCAATTCCGCTTCATCAACTCCTGTCTCTAACTCATCCAGACGGTAGCGCACCGAGTAGCTACGATCCCAGCCGCTTTCACGGCGAATATTACGCGCCAACGCCGCTTTTAGGGTTTTAGTAGACAAATCAAAATTGCCTTCGCCTTGGTCGATGACCTCTTCTTCATAGGTCAAACGCGCATCCAACTTATCATTTAATGGATGCTTCCATGGTCGACTGCCATAAACGGCAACATTTTTTGTGATTCGTGAGACTTCGGTCTCCACTCCTGCTTGATAACCTTTACGATTGATCAGATTATAATCTATCTTAGCGGTTGCGCGTACCCCAGTGTCGGTACCATAACCGAGACCGACTTGAGCATCACGTGGTTTGTTGGCAGAGACAAAAACGTACAGCGGCACTTTTTTATTCTCTAATACATCTTGAGGGGTTTTACGTCCGGTAAGCGTCGGCGGCACAAAGTTTTCATCGGCAAGAATATTTTTTTCATCAGGAAATATCTTTTGCGCAATATTACTTATAGAATCGCTGATTTTACCCAAAATACTACTAGACTCTTGGTCTTTTTCATCCAGTACCCGATCGGTTGGCAAGCGGCTTAGGCGTTCTGCTTTTTGCTTAATCGCTTGCAGCTTACCCAGAGTTTCTTCATCTACTTCAAACTCAATGGCAGCGATATCGGCTGGATTGACCGTCTCGCCGCTATTGGCGTAGCGTTCACTGTCATTTTCGTTAATAACCGCGCCACTTTGGTCAGTATTATTTATACCAGAAGCATTACTGATATCAACAGTACCCGCAGCAGCATTCGTATTATCACCGTCATTAGTACTGGGTGAGTTGTCAAAAGCCAAGGTAGTGCTTTCAGTGCGTTCGTCTGGCGGCAAAATTGACTCGACGTTGACCGTGTTAAAATAACGGGTCGCCGATAAATCATTACTAAACTTGGTTACTGCAGGACGATAAAAAGGCTCGCCTTCTTCAAAGCCAACCAGCTGCTTTAATAAGGTCAGTTCAACAGGCAATTTTTCAGGATCGCGCGTCAGCGTTCCCGACTCTTTATCATAAGTAAAAAATACCACTTCATCAAACTTGTAACGGTCACCGGTATTGTAAACCAAAGACACATCGGCAGTATTATCCGGCAAGATAATATCGACCGATTTATTCAGCCAATATTGATCAAAGTAACCATAAGTATTGCTGAGCGACTCAAGCGCTGCTTTGCTGTCTTTATAAACGCGATGATTAAAAATATCGCCTTCTTGTGGCGGTAAATCTTTTTCAAGCGTGGCAAATTCTTCTTGTTCGCTGCCTTCGCCGCGAATATCAACAATGCGGCTGTCGACGCGTACCGGCTCACCTAACCTCTCAATGATGACATCAATGGTATCGCTACTGGTCTGACGCAAACGTAAAGTCACCTCATAGTAACCAACAGCTTTTGCAGCATCTAATGCGCTCTGGCGCAGACGCGGTAGCGCCGCGGTAAAATCAACCACAGATTGAACCGTGGTGTCATCGATTGCCGCTTTGATATTCTTAAAGGGTTGAGCGTCATCATCGGCTTTGATGAGTTTTGGTTTAGCGTTTCTGGCACTATTTTTAGTTTTAGTGTTGTTTTCGGTAGTGCTGCTTAAATTGTCCGGTGCTGCTTGTTGCAAATAAACGGTCGTCTCGACACGCGGTAGCGCGATGGCACCGCCATTAAATAAGCGATTATAAAGGCGTTTGATGATATTGCTTTTATTTCGTGCTAAAGGTTTAGGTTTTGCTGCTTGCTCGATACTTTCCTCGACGGCTTCAGTATCGTTTTCATAATCCGGCAAATAATTATCAGGATTAATACTACCTGTCTGAGCATTTTCTATATTACTGCTATCCATTTCTACGCTGGCACCAGTGCTATTGACAGTGCTATTACTAACCGAGTCGCTGACATTAATAGGACGCGACATTACATCATCCGTCTCCGCCTGCTTAGCGGCCGTCTCACTCCCATTTCTACCTAGCGTCTCAAGATTGCTCGGCGTTGGCAGATTGGTGGCATCCAAATCCACATCTAGACCAATTGGCGGAGTGATATCATTTAACGTCGCGACAGGTGCATCGAAGGTGTCCGATGTATTCAATTTTGAAAAGTCGCTTTTAGGAAAGTCGCTATCGTTCTGACGACTGCCATTGATATTACTAACGTCATTACTCTGATTGATACTATCAATATCCTGAGCGTTTTGCCTATCCATCGCCGCCAGCTCACGGTCAATCTCATCAGGCGTCATCATCTGATAGCCTTGTTGCTGTACGGCTTTCGCTTGCTGCTCTAAATCTGCATTATCGTTAAATGCTTGAGCGTTATCCAGATAATTAATGTCGTTAAAATCATCATTTAAAAGCTGGGAATCATCAGTGTTATATTCTGGTCTGGTAGCGTTTTTCTGAGGATTTGACTCTGACTTATTGGCATTAGGATTTTTGATCCCTAAGTTTTGTTCGCTATAATCGTCCAATACTGATTGATCGATGATGCCTTGTTCGACAGCTTTTTTTAGGCGCAGAGCATCTAAAGCAATATCAATTTGGCTATCTTCATAATCATCATCAGAGAGTGCTCGTTTAGGCTGGGTTTTAGACGATGAGTTAGAAGGGGGCGTTGGTGGCTGTGCTTGTGACTGCCAAGCGGTCGCTTTATTTTCGAAATTTTGAATGGGTTGGCTGCTACTCGGGCTACTGCTGGTATTGCTATTTAAATCAGGGGCAGCAAAGGCGGTAGGCGTAATTCCAACACTCGCCCCAAAACCAACCAGGCTGGTGGTCAGCGCACTAAACAGCGCCGTACGCGTAAAATAAATACGACGATTATCCATACGATTAATATGATCAGGACGAGCAAGGTTAACTGAGCAAGGTGGCGCGTTTGACGCATCGCGCGGTCTCACCGATAATTTGGGCGCTAGAGTTGATGGCTGATGTGTCATATTTATTTCCTATCACCTCACGCGGCACAAGGTGGCGGTCGATTATTATCGCCCATTTTTACCGGTGAATAAACGTAGTGCAGTTAGCTAAGGTTATAAGTTTGGTTGGCTAAAATTTACAAATCATAACTTAGTTAATTATCAAATCATAGCATCGTGCGCATGTATTTTTACCAAAGCCTTGCTATTATACGGCTTAACAATGATAAAACCTACGCTATATTTCGATAAGTTTTTGATACTGTTAAGAATTGCTTATATAACAATAATGGCATCATACTTTTTTTCTCTACTCCAACCGCCCTGACCCATTTGTAGGAATTTTCATGGCCAATCAGTTTCAATTATTTCAGCGCCGCCGGTTTAGCGCCATGTTTTTTACCCAGTTTTTGGGCGCATTTAATGACAATATTTTTAAGCAAGCGTTGATACTGGTGCTAACTTATACCGCTGCCAGTCAATTGGGCGTGGAAGTGAGTATTTTAAATAACTTAGCGGCAATGTTATTTATCTTGCCATATTTCTTGTTTTCGGCATTGGCAGGGCAAATCGCCGATAAGTTCGAAAAATCAAAACTAACACGATTGATTAAATTACTTGAAATAGCCATCATGATCATTGCTGCCGTAGGCTTTGTTTTTGAATGGTATGTGCTCTTATTTGTGGCGCTGTTTTTGATGGGCACCCAATCGACGTTTTTTGGTCCGATTAAGTATGCGTATTTGCCGCAAGCGATGAAAGAAGATGAGCTGGTCGGCGCCAACGGTCTGTTTCAAATGGGCACCTCGCTTGCCATCCTGCTCGGTATGATTATCGCTGGCGTATTAACCCAGATCACGCAGCCGCTATTTTGGATTAGTGTTACTGTGCTATTTGTCGCGGCGATTGGTTATTTTGCCGCGCGTTTTATTCCGACCACGCCACCGATGCAGCCTGAGCTAAAGATTAACTGGAACATCTTTACCACCAGTATGGCGACGGTGCGTTATTTATACTCGTTACCTTTTTTATTCTTTGTCATTTTGGGAAATAGCTGGTTTTGGTTTTATGGTGCAACGTTTTTGACCCAAACGCCAGAATTCAGCAAAGTCATTTTGCATGGCGATGAGTCCGTGGTGATTTTCTTATTGACGCTATTTTCGGTCGGTGTCTCGATTGGTTCGCTACTTTGTAAATCCTTAACCAAAAACCAAGTCAGTCTACGTTTATTACCCTTTGGTATCGCCGGTTTGAGCATTTTTGCCATTGATTTATATTTTTCTTTGTCAGGACTCACTATCAATGTTAATTCGGCAGCATTATTTGGTATTAGTGACTTATGGGGAACGGGTGGTAGCTGGCGCGTGTTTGCCGACTTGTTTTTTTTAGGCTTTAGTGGCGGCTTATATATCGTGCCTTTATATGCCTCTATGCAGGCGTACGCACCCAAAAGTCATCGCGCGCGCATCGTTGGCGCTAATAATATTTTCAACGCCATTTTTATGGTTTGCTCGGCAATTTTTTCGATTGTGGTGTTAAATACGTTAGGTCTGAACCTGCCGCAACTATTTCTAGTGACCGGTATATTGAATATTATTTTTGGTATATTTTTATATATCAAGCTTAATAAACATATCAAACATGCTGTCATCCAAACCCATGATGACGAACGTAATCGACACGATTAGCTTTTTTGGCAAAATGAATCATCGAGCCAATGATTTTGCTGCCGACATTCTGCATTGTTTGATATAGTGGTTTGATATAGTAAGGCTCATAAGAAACCGAACAGCTTGTAAACATGCAGTTTTAAAAGAAATTAAATAGCTTAAACCGGTTAATCATAAGCTTTAATGATAATAAATATAACATCAGGAGTGAATCATGGCCCTGCGTCCTTTATCAAAAATTGACCAATTATTACTTGGTGTGGACAAGGCATTACGAGCGGTCGTACCGCATTCAAATCCCAGCACCCGCCCTCTACCTGTGAGTAGTGACGAGATTCCTGAGCTGAGTATCACCGAGGCGCGTCATGTCGCAGGGTTAATGCGTATCAATCATACAGGCGAAGTCTGCGCGCAAGGGCTTTATCATGGACAAGCGTTTGCGGCAAAGGACGATAATGTCAAGCAAGCCATGCAACAGTCGGCTGAAGAAGAGGTTGATCATTTGGTATGGTGCGAGATACGTTTGGATGAGCTTGGCAGCCATCCTAGTATTTTTACGCCATTATGGTACGGGATGTCATTTGGTCTTGGTGCGGTAGCCGGAGCTATTTCTAATGAGTTTAGCTTGGGCTTTGTCGCAGAAACGGAAGCGCAAGTTAGTGAGCATTTGCAAGATCATATTGGGCAATTACCACCGCAAGATTTGCGTTCCAAAGAGATATTGGCACAAATGGATATTGAAGAATTACATCACCGCGAGCTGGCACTGTCCAATGGCGGCGCGGCATTGTCACCGCCCGTGCGTCATGCCATGCGCTGGATGGCCAATCGCATGAAAGCGACGGCTTATCATTTATAATACGCACCATATACTGAGATTGGTCTCTGTTATAGTAGCTAAAGATACAATGAATGTTATTATTTACTTTTAACAATCCTACTACTGTGAGCACTCAGATTAATTTGCTAGGGTATTAAAAATTTGTACGATTTTACGGAATGCTAAAACTTGACGATCAATCAATGGATGAATAGATAACGAGTCAGTAACTACAATAACTGGTAAACGATAACGATTAAACAAGGTAATTATTTTTATGAAAGCCATCAGCCAAACCTCTATTTCTAGCAAAGCGCCGCACTCTAACAAAGCGCCAAAGCTTGCGACCCTCACGGCATTAGCAGCTGCCTGTGCCATGATGCTATCGGCACCGGTAAATGCAGCTGAAGAAGCCGCTGCAGCGCCCGCTACGAGCAGCACAGCAGTACCTAGCGCCATCGATTCTAGTAAACGTATCATTCGCCTAGCAAAACCAAATGCAGCCATCAGCACAACTCAAGCTGATGCACAAGTAAATGCGACACCAAATAACGTTCAACAAACCACTCAGCAAAATACTGGTTCGCAAACTGACGGTCAGCAGAATAACGTGGCTCAACCAACGTTTTCTCAGGCCAAAAATACGCAACAAACTAACGCACAACAAAATAAGGCTCAACAAGCTGATGTACAACCAAACCGTGTACCTTTAAATACGGCGCAAAACGCTGCCCAGCCACCAGCCGTACCAACGCCTGACACGTCCGAATTGACTGGTACGACGCGCGTTTATGAGCGTGGACCTATCGCCGCAACAGGTATAGACTTGCGTGGTGGTCAGCTGCCAAATATCCCAGCGCCGCAAGTGAATATTTCAGATATTAGCTTTGTCCCTACCGTACTGATACCGCAGCAGCAAGGGCTTGGCACGGATAAACTCGACGTCAGCTTACTGGATGATTTTATTAAAGAAGTCTCGCCAAATGCGCGCCATTACCCACCAAACTTCCCTAATCGCACCCAACGCCACAACGCGCGCGAAAAAATCAAAGTCATGACTGAATGGATTGAACCATATGCCAAAGCGCCAAATGCTTCATATGATGTCTTAGTTCGTGCCGCTAAACTAAATGGCATGGGACGTAATTTAGACCTAGGTTCAGAATATACAGTACGCGGCGGAAAATATATCGACCGTGCCATCAAACTTAAACCTAATAGTGGCGAAGCCAATTTCATCTATGGCATGATGCTCTCAGAAGGCGGCGGCTTTAAAGAAGGGCAAAAATACCTCGATCAAGCAGTCAATCTTGGTTATACCGAAGCTGAGCAAAGTTTGGCGCAGTCCGACCTATTAAGTGATCGCCGCGATAAAGCGCTAGAGCGCTTACGCCGTTTAGAACAACAAAACCCTGACAATGCGGTTATTCGTCAACAAATTAAGCTTATCGAAGACGGTAAGTTCTATATCTGGGATATCCCTGCACCAGATATTAATATCAAACCAAGTACTTAAGTCATCGTTATTTAAGAATTACTGGTTTAGCTGTTTAGAAAAATAATAGCTAGCACTTACTCATCGCTAAAGAGCAATAAAAAAGCGCGTTTCAATTATCATCATTAGTGATTTGAGCGCGCTTTTTTGTGCCTAATATAGATTCAAACCTCTCCATTCCTACCTTATTTGTTGATATTCTTTATTTAGCTATTCAACTATTAATCGCCTTGAACGGGCATGAACTGAACTACCAATTTCTAAGTATTCGCCTATAATCTTTTTACTTTCAACATTGTCTTATATTTCTAATACTGAAATATTTGAGCGCTTTTCCTTGTGTAGCACTCTGCTTCATTACCATTTGTTCGATGACATTTCATGATATACGAATACAAAATAGCAATTACAATGGTCGAATAACTCAACTTACGTTACACTCATGCTGGTATATAAACGTGACATTTATCACTTATTTATGATGCATTGCTGACTATTATTACTGGAATTACCTATGATATTTGCTGACCCTGCCAATAGTACATCGCCGTCGGACCATAAAAATAATAAGCCTAGATCTTTATTGGTGGCGATCGCAGCAATGACACTATTGACTGCTTGTAGTACCGTTTCTGTCAATAAACAGCCATCAGCGAAGACCATTGCTGCCCAGCGCGGTAATATCGTCACCGAGAATAAGCTTAGTAGCGACACTGCTTCAGTTTTATTGTCAGCAGGGCTTAACGAGAAAGCTTGTATGCAGCAGTTTGATCTCTGCCTAACGCAGCTTACTGACAGCATGCTAAATGAACATTATCGTTCAGCGTTGGCAGTTTTTGCCGAATTGCACTATGCAAAAGCGCGCCAGCTTGGCGAATCTAAAGATTGCCGCAATGCTCTCGCTCGCCCGCCGATCGATCCTTATTATGCCAACGCACCTTTAAGCGACGCTGATGCTAAGGCGCAGCAAAAAAGAACCGAGAGCTGCTTGGTTGGTTATCAAGGACGGCTTTTTGATGCCATCAAATCCAGCTATACCTATTTATTCTATGACAGTTTAGAGCATGATTTTGAGGGCGCAAATAAAGACATCAGCCGCCTACAGATACCAAGCCGCATTCCAAGCGAGATGGATATTCAAACCCAAGACATTTATAACGCTGCCAATAATGATGTTATTACTCAGCTCTATCAGTCGGCTGATGGCAGCAATAAAATGATGGGCGATAGTAAGATAGAGTACTTGCCAATCTTGCCAATGGCGGCAGAAACGCGTAATAGTAGTGAACAAGCAGTGATTAGTAATCAGACGCCCTTAAGCGGTAAGCCGACCGATCAAATCAAAGTCATGAAGATGCAAGTAGACAATTACAATCTCAATGTTTTTTTGCCCAACGAAAATAACTACCTTAAAAATGCCAATCAACAAACTGCCGCCCTAACAGATCTGGTTTCAACCTATGAGCTGCGCCTCTCTGGGCTAAACTCTATCAGTAAACGTCCAGGTTTGGGTATCAGCTTGGTTGCTTCATTGGATGATCGCTATACCACCACTATTCGCCAATTATTAATCTCGTCATTGTCAGACAGGACAGGCAGACTTCATCAGGAAGCCAGCCATCAAAAAGCTAGCAATAAAGAAGATGATGGTCGTAATATCGACGGCAATTCAAATAGCCGATTAGACAGTGATGATGCCAGTACGCGCATCTATCCAACGGGACACTTACTGATGACGGGGCTGATTAAACCAGCTGGCGATAGTGTACTTGATACTCTTAGTAGCAAACAGCTTGATATTCATTTATACAACCCTTATCGCAGCGAGAGCACCCGTATTTTAGGCGATGATTATCCACTTGCGGCAAACTTTTCGGCTGGATACGGATTATGGCTGGCAGAAAACCAACTCGATGGCGTCGGCTATTTAAACCTGATTACCCGCAAAAAAGAAGCCAGTTTACCCAAACTCTTTATGCTTGAACCTTATGACCCTGATAAGCGCGTCATTATTATGCTGCATGGCTTGGCGTCGAGCCCAGCTACGTGGGTCAATTTAACCAACGATATTTTTAATGACGATAAATTGCGCAATAACTATCAAGTTTGGCAAATTTTTTATCCAACCAATTTGCCCATTTTAGAAAATCGTTATCAAATCCAAAAGCTAATCAATACTACCTATGATAAAACTGACCCAACAGGGCAAAATATTGCCAGCAAAAATAGCGTCATTATCAGTCACAGTATGGGCGGTATTATTGCTCGCATGATGCTGTCTGATGAAAACTTGCTCGATGATTTGGACCGACTCGACGACCAAAATGCCTTGTCAATGAATGAAAAACGTCAAATACGTGAGGCGATCAAACAATCTTCAGGCCAAGAGCAGCTAAAAGAGCGGTTTGAGCTTAAAACCCTGCCCCAAGTAGATACGGCAGTATTTTTATCATCGCCTTTTCGTGGTACCGATTACGCTGATCGTTGGTTTACTCGCGCGCTACGCCGCATTGTTTATCTACCCGTCGGTTTAGTGAAGACGGTTACTGATAACTTGGCAACGCTGGCTATAAAAGGTGACTTAGCCCAAAACCCGCTAGGCGCGTTATATCTACAAAATGGTGCCAGCCAATTAAGTGACAAATCGTCTTTTATCCAATTAACCAAAGACATCCGTATCAACGACCGCATCACTTATCACTCGATCATCGCCAATAACGATGCCGATATCACCAGAGGTTTAGCGGAAATGCAGCCTGCTGGAGCGAAGCTTGATTTGTCTGAAGAGATAGCTGAGGATGATCATACATATGACGTTATCAATGCCGATAATACCAATGAGCTCTTGACGGATAGCGACACATTGCCCGGTAAACCGCTGGTTGCCGCAGTGACAGTCGATGGAGAGATTGGGCAAGCGCTCACAGAACGCCTATCAGATGGTATTGTCCCCTACACCAGTGCCCACCTCGACGGGGCGGCATCAGAGACGGTTATTAACGGTGGTCACAGTATTCAAGAAAACCCCCAGACTATTTTGACTTTACGCCGTATTTTGCATCAGCAATTACAGCAGCAAGATAAGAATTAATCTTAATATATCTTATCTTTATAAATAGTTCAATAGTTCAAAAGCTCATTATTATAAATTGTTTTTTTATATTACTGTTTGGTATCTATTGATAACATTAGTTAAACAATGCCTGTTATTTAAAATTTTATTGGCTAAGATTGTAAGTGATTTATGACGCATAGGTGTGCAATAACACACTTGTGCAACTTGCGTGTGGGCATGGTCAGGCGCATAATACTTAAATATTTAATATTAATGAAACCGTCATTCGATGAATATTTAATAGTTTATAAGGAAGTAAATTATTTACTTTAGCTAAATAGTAGCTCCTACAGTATGTGAGTTTGACAGCAGAGTAATTGCTAAAAAAGTAGTGATTATTACAATATAGTGGTTACTAAAGCATCGCTGTTATTAAAGCTATGTTAGCTAAATTTTTTATCTTAATTACATTTCCCGCTAACTATAATTAGCGATTGTCTGTAACAATAAGCGCCTTGATTGATGGACGGTTACGGACAGTTACTTGAGCGTATCATGGAAGCCAGCGCTATTCAGCTAACAGATAAGGGTAACCGTTTATGTTCGCTACATTTATGATTGATCAAATGGATGCGTTGTTGCTTGCGCGTATTCAATTCGCCTTTGTTATCTCATGGCATATTATCTTTCCTGCTTTTTCTATCGGTCTTGCCAGTTGGCTGACCGTTCTTGAGTTTCGCTGGCTTAAGACTGGCGAGCCTATTTATGTTGAAGTATACAAACACTGGGTCAAGATCTTTGCCGTCGTTTTTGGGTTAGGCGTGGTATCTGGTGTTGTCATGTCCTACCAGTTCGGAACCAACTGGGCCGTCTTTTCTGATAGAGCGGGTAATGTTCTAGGACCCTTACTGGCTTTTGAGGTATTGACGGCGTTTTTCCTAGAAGCTTCTTTTTTAGGCATCATGCTATTTGGTTGGGGACGGGTGAGCAAACGCATGCATTTTGCCTCCACCGCCATCGTCGCCATCGGTACGATGATATCAGGATTTTGGATTTTAGCGGCCAACAGCTTTATGCAAACACCACAAGGTTTTATGCTGGGTGCTGATGGCCTGTTATATCCCACTAATTGGCTCGAGATTATCTTTAATCCTTCGTTCCCTTATCGTTATGCTCATATGATGACGGCAGCATTCTTAACCACTGCATTTGTCGTTGGCGGTATTGGTGCTTATTATCTACAGTCCAAAAAACATCAAGAACATCGGCAACATGGCCGGGTAATGCTAGGTATGGCGATGATTATGGCAATATTTGTTGCGCCAACGCAGGTACTTATCGGTGACATGCATGGTCTAAATACCCTTGAGCACCAACCAGCTAAAGTAGCGGCGATGGAAGGTCTATGGGAAGATGCGCGCGGCGCACCATTAGTACTATTTGGCATTCCAGATCAAGAAAACCAAACCAATAAATACGAAGTCAGTATTCCTTATCTATCTGGTCTAATCCTGACCCACTCGTTTGATGGCGAAGTCAAAGGGCTTAAAAATTGGGCGCCAGAAGATCAGCCGCCCGTTATTATCGTATTTTGGGCATTTCGTATCATGGTTGGTATTGGCATGCTGATGTTGCTCATTGGTTTATTTAGCCTTTATAAATACTTTAAAAAACAGCAGTTCAATCCTGAGAGTAAACTCTTCCACCGTGCGTGGATGATGATGACGCCGCTTGGATTTGTAGCCTTGCTTGCAGGCTGGTTTGTGACCGAAACGGGTCGTCAGCCCTATACAGTATATGAAGTCATTCGTACTGCTGAAAGCATGTCACCTGTTGCAGCTCAACAAGTTGCGACAACTTTAATTGGCTTTATCGTTCTATATGCCTTTGTTTTTGGCGCGGGCAGTTTTTATATTCTGCGTCTTATTGCGCAAGGACCTAAGCCGTACGAAGATCCGTCGGACGATCATTTTTATGATCATTCTGTCACTGAAGCGCAAGGACGTACCTTGAGCGGTGATAAGCATGCCTCTGATAAAACCAAAGGGCATGATGAAGGCTTGGAAGAACCTGCTGACGACGTCGATGAGGGAGGGTTACGCTAATGTTTAATTATGGTGATGTATTAGATTTACCCTTAATTTGGGGCGGATTGATTGCTCTATCAGTTTTTATCTACGTCTTACTGGATGGTTTTGATTTGGGCTGCGGTATCTTATTCCCGTTTGCCGGCTCTGATAAAAATCGTAGCCGAATGATGAACTCTATTGCCCCTTTTTGGGATGGTAACGAGACTTGGTTGGTACTTGGCGGTGGAGGTTTGTTCGCCGCCTTTCCTGTCGCCTACGGCATCATTATGAGCGGTCTTTATTTACCGGTTATCTTTATGCTGTTTGGCTTAATTATGCGCGGTGTGGCATTTGAATTTCGTTTTAAAGCAACGGCGCATCGCTATGTTTGGGACGGTTTCTTTTTTATTGGCTCTGTCGTCGCTACTTTTACCCAAGGCATTATGCTGGGGGCGCTAGTACAAGGTTTAGAAGCAAGTAATCGTCTGTATACGGGCGGTCCTTTCGATTGGTTCTCACCTTTCTCTATCATGTGCGGCTTTGCACTATTAATTGGTTATGCGCTACTTGGTTCTACTTGGCTGATTATCAAAACCGAACACACACTACAAGTGTGGGCGCGTAAAGTTTCAGGTTGGCTGCTCACGGCCTTAATCGTCGCAATGATTGCGGTCACGATATTTATGTATTTTTCAGATATCGAAGCGCTTGAAGGTTGGTTTAGCTTACCAGGTTTGTTGTACCTTGCTCCTATGCCGGTTATCGTGTTGCTCTTATTCTTCTTTATGCGTAAAGATTTAACCACTGAGCGTGAATATCGTCCATTTTTATTAACCGTTGCATTGTTTTTGATGGGTTATATCGGGGTTTGTATGGCGATATTCCCCTATATCGTACCGTATCAGATGACCATTTATGAGGCGGCAGCGGCTGATACTTCGCTCTCCTTTATGCTAATCGGCGCCGGTATTATGTTGCCAATTATCTTAAGTTATACAGCTTTTGCTTATTATACTTTTAAAGGTAAAACCAACCATGAGCACATGTATTAATCAGTATTCTAGATCCTAATTTTTCAGGAGTTCAATGTGAAAAAGCTCAGTAAAAAACAGTCACAATGGGCATGGTTTATTGGCTTATATCTCGCTGGTTTTTTGGTTGTGTTTACCGTCGCTCAATTAATAAAATTGGCAATGGGTGTTTAAAACATCTCACTATTTTTATCACACTTATAGGCCTAAAAAAGCAGCGTTAATGACTTAGCACTGCTTTTTTTATTTCTACGTTTATCTATAATAGTGACCGCTTATGCACCGCGATGATTATCAACGCTGTGACTTTCGATAAATTCATTAACCTGTGCTAAGCGCTCAGGCGTACCGACGTCTATCCAATTGTCTTTAATCACCTCAGCGGTAATTTGAAACTTTAGCATGGCTTGTTTTAATAATGGCGCAAGCGCTGCAGGTTGCCCTGATACCAGCCCATCAACCAATCTAGGCGAGACAACGCTGATACCGGCAAAGGTATATTTGTCAGCGTCGGCAATTGGCTGCTCGCTCGCCAGTCCATTATTGATAGCGAAGTCGCCACCATTATTATGATCAGGATTATCAATCAATAACAAATGGGCAAGTTGGTCAGGCCCCAGCTTATAGTCCTGCAGCTGAGCAAAATCATAGGTTGTCCAAACGTCAGAGTTTACTAAGATAAAAGGCTCATCGCGCAGCTTGCCTGTTTGTAGCGCATTAAAAATGCCACCAGCCGTTTCAAGCGGCTCATCGTCCTCAACCGACCAATGCAGCGTCACGCCATACTCTGCACCATAACCCAACGTCTGCATCAGCTTATCCGAAAGCCATGACGCATTAATAGTAATATCAACAATGCCAGCAGCCTGAAGCGCTTTAATATGCCAGACAATGAGCGGCTGTCCGCCTACTTCAACCAAAGGCTTTGGCGTCTCAAGCGTTAAAGGACGCAGGCGCGTACCCTTACCAGCCGCCAAAATCATTGCTTGCGTTATTACCGACATACACGCTCCTTGTTGTTAACTGTATTGTTGCCTATTTTTTAACCATTGACCGTTTTAGATAAGTGCAAACCGTCAATACTGTAAACGCTTTGACTTTTTTAATCTTATTTAAACGTATTGCTGGGCAAATTTATTTTGATAAGCAGGCAAGATAGACTCTCGCAGCCATTCATTAAAAGGAATGACCGCTTGTTGCATATCATGACTGCCATACTCTGCAAGCCACTCTAGCTCAAAGATTAAATCACGCATGACTTTTGGAATATCAGCCAAATAGCGATTTTTTCCATCACGTTCAAACAAGCGGATAAAAATACCCAGCACTTTTAAATGCCGTTGTACGCCCATCACATTGACATCGTTTTCAAACTGAGCAGTATTATCAGCGGTTGCAAGCCCGGCCTGTTTTTGCAATTGCCAACAGTCCTGAATCCAGCTTGACACTTGACTCTCTGGCCATTCGACATAGGCATCGCGTATTAACGATACCAAATCATAGGTATACGAACCTATCACCGCATCTTGAAAGTCAATCACCCCCAAGCGCGAATGATCCGCTTGGTCTTGCATCAAATTGCGGCTGTGATAGTCGCGATGCACAATGACCTGCGGTTGTGACAAAATCTCGGTTATCAAAGCCGATTTAAGGTTCTCCCAAAGCGATTGTTCAAGCTCAACGCCAATATAGGGGATAAACCATTCGCTAAACAAATCCATCTCACGGGTCAATAGTGCCGTATCGTAATCAGGCAATTGATAATCCGTTTTTGCAGTCGCTACTGACAGCGCTTGCAAGGCAACCAAAGTACGCATCGCCAATTGATAATAATCATTCACCTGAGCGGCTGGCGCATCAACCAGCAGATGAGCAAACTCTACGGCGCCAAAATCTTGCAACACTAAAAAGCCTTTTGCAACGTCTTGAGCAACGAGCGTCGGTACATTGATTGCTGATGACATCAGCTTTGCGACATTAATAAACTGCTGCAAAGCGTCTTGTTCATCAGCCGAATCCATGACAATATAGCGCCCAGTTTCATAGTGACCAGTCCCTACATCATCATTATCAAGTAACTGGATACGGTGATATTGACGCGCGCTGGCATCACCAGGCAGACTATCAAGAGTAATTTTTTGATTGGTAAATACCTCTTGTAGCCATTGCTCTAACTGCTGTTGGCGAGTAACGTCTACACTATGTTCTAACAGGGTTTTATTCGTCATAAAAAGTATCGCAAAGTAAATATCAGTCATCAACGACTAAATTAGTGATATGGGTGGTAAATAGTTGCTAAAATAATGGGCGTGCGATTGACCAACGCAGCGGCTTTAAGCAGATTAATCATTCAAACTCTACGTACTATGAAGCAGTGAGAAAGTCTATATAATCTGCTATGTTATAAATTTTAGTAAATAGTGTAGCTGATTTGGTTTTTTTTGACTATGATTAGTCGTCATTATATGTAAAACGTTCTGATTTTCGAGATTATCGTCTAAATGACTGGTTTATTCGCCGTTAAATAGCGCTAAAATATGGCCAGAAATCCAACGATCGCAATCCAATAGGCTCTACAATCATAGGTGTGCCCTTGTTATACTCTCCGCTTTACCAAAGCATCCGTTTGATTTTATTTGGCGCCTTGGGCTTATCCAGCCTGACGGTCAGTGCGGCTCTTAATACTATCGACAACAACGTTGATGCACCGCTGACTGAGCCATTGGTCACCGACAACGCTAGTAATTATAACGCTGAGGTCGCGCCTGATGCTCATAACCGTGTGAATCAAGATATTCGTTATCAACGCAATCGTACGCAAGATAATGACAATAAAAATGCCAACTCTGAAAATGTTAGCGGTAAAAGCACTGCCTTTAAAGAAAATGACAGTCAAACCCAAAATATAGCTACTAATACAAATAGTAAAATCGCAACTACTCCTATTTTTAATAATGATGACGCAGTCGATAATGGCAGTCTAGACATTACGGCAATTAATGACAGCAGTGACAGTATTAATCCCAGCAATAATTCTACTAAAGCAAACGGTACCACTGCGCCCGTTAATAATCGTAATACAGCAGAAACTACCACTAAAACCAATAAACGCCACGTTAATACTGATGATGACAGTATTCAAGACAGTCTGATGCGTTTGGCGGAATTTTACGAATTGACGCCCGATACAGATCCGTCAACGTTAAATAATACCAACAATGATAACTCTGCAAGCTCTCAGCAAGAGGATATGCAAAATACACTTACTACCCAGACCATTGCCCCTGTAGGCAACGACTTAAAGCTCCTACCAAATAGTGTCGATAGTGCTCAGCGCTGCGAAGGCCAATGGGTCTATCCTAAGAAAAATCCTAACTACCAGCGCGCTGTTAATGAAACGGGCACAAGCAATGGTCAGCCAGCTCCTAACTTAAACGGCATTCCTAATAACCAAGCGCCATTATTTGCAGAGTCGGATTATGGCTATTATGATAATGTCGATTATGCTGAGCTCTCAGGTAATGTTATTGTCGACCAAGGTACGCAGCACATCGAAGCGGAAAAAATCGTTCTCGACTTGAATAACAATGTAGCGGCCGCGCAAGGTAAAGTGATGTTTACTGATCAAGCGACGGGGCAAAATAAAAACGCCGCTGGCTCATCGCAATCTAGCCGTGTTCAAAACAACAATGTCCGAAATAATAAAGCCAGCCTTACCGATAAAGCGTCGACAGGTGGTCTTATCGGTGTTGCAGACAGCTTAAACTATAATACTGAAACTGGCCAATCAACGGCTGAGGACGTGGCTTTTGCCAGCGTAGAGCTGCAAGCACACGGCTATGCCAAGCGCTTAAATCGCCCTAACGAAACGCAGTATGAGCTTGATGAGGTGATGTTTAGTACTTGCCCACCGACCAACCGCAAATGGCAGTTTGATGCCAAAAGTATCGATTTAGATACCGAAACCGGCCGCGGTGAAGCTTACAATACGACCTTCCGTATCGCTGATGTTCCAATATTTTATTTACCCTATTTTAACTTTCCTATAGACAATCGTCGTAGTAGTGGCTTTTTATTGCCCAGCGCGAGTGTTGGTAGTGAAAGCGGTCTTGAAGTTGACGTGCCTTATTACTTTAATTTAGCGCCCAACTACGACGCCACCCTTAATACCCGAGTTTATACCAATCGTAACCCCATGCTCTCAGGTGAGTTCCGCTATTTAACTGAGGATTATGGCGAAGGGGTTTTTAACGGTTCTTATCTGCCAAATGACAGAGAATATGACGGCGAAGATCGCAGTAGCTTTTTTTATGATCATTATTGGTCATCTAGCAGCATCCCACGTTTAAGTGGTGATGCAAAATACAGCTATGTGTCTGATGCCGATTATCTCAACGATTTTGATACGTTAGGTTTGTCCGACAATACTTTAAACCTACCGCGCCGTGCTCGAGTTAATTATTATAATGATTATGTCAATGGTGAATTAAAAGTTGAAACCTTCCAAACGCTCGATGCTTTTAATAATAATGGGCAGCCATTACAAGACAAAGATAAGCCCTACTCGCGCTTGCCGCAGCTCAAACTTGATTATCGCCTGCCGTGGGCAAAGAGCTTTGATATTACGGGCGTAAGTGACTCCGCTTATTTTAAAAAGTCCATCGATGATGGTTCTGAAAATGAGAAAAGTGGCACGCGATTTTATAATAAGCTGAGCGCCGTTTATCCAATGGAAAAATCTTGGGGCTATATTAAACCTAAGATTAGCTTACAGCATCTGTATACATCTTATGATGAAGACAGTTTAGCGGATAACGATCTGAGCAAAGACGATGGTAATCAATCGGTGTTTGTGCCACAAGTCAGCGTTGACGCTGGTTTGCACTTTTATCAAGCAGGCTCACCTTTTGGTGCCTTTGACGATACCTTGGGCGGGTATCGTTTACTCAGTCCGCGCTTAAAGTACACCTACTCGCCCTATAAAGACCAAAACGATATTCCTAACTTCAATACTCGTATCGCTTCTATCAACTATGAGCAACTGTTTTCGGACAGTTGGTTTTTAGGCCATGACCGCCTGCAAGACTTGCATGCCTTTACACCAGGTATTAATTATCGTTACATCGATGCAACGGGGGTGACACGTTTTGATGGTAGCATTGCAGAGCAGTTTTATATCGACGATGGACGCGTGACTCTCGATGGTGAAAAACCAGTATTAACGTCCTCTTCATCCGGATTGGTATGGGATACCAGTACGCAACCTTACAATAACGTCTGGGTCGATATGAGTGGCGCCCTGACCAAAAGCTATGATTTAAACTATATCACTACTGAGCTGCGTTATCAGCCGTCCGATAACAGCTTATTTAACGTCGGTTTTGTGAAGCGTATGCGTGATGAAAACACCGATCAATTACCTTTATCGGCATTTACAGCATCGGCGATTTTCCCGGTTAATAATAACTGGCGCGTATTGGCGCAGGGTCAGTATGATTATAATCGTAATAAGATGCTTGATTCGTTAGTCGGCGTTGATTATGAGGATTGCTGTTTTGGTTTTGCAGTTTATGGTCGTCGTTACTATAATGACTTAAACATCAAAGACAAACCCACACAGGCGATTATGGCAGAAATCAGACTCAATGGTCTTGGTAGCGGTAGCGGTAGCAGTCGCTTAACGCGCTTACTTGCTGACAAAGTGTTAGGATTTGAGCCAGTTCAAAGCGCATGGAAGGATTAATAAAGCATCACATGTACAGTCAGATTAAAGTATGATAGATGGTTTATGTATAAAGTACCACTTGTGATATAACAGCATATAACATTGTTTGAACCCTATTATAAACAGCCATAGCCGCTACTTCACTATTAACAGTAACGTCAATAGGCTTAACCGATTACCATCCGATGCAATGACATTGATGAGGAGCATCATGAGATTTTTTTCTTTACGTCAAACGAGCCGAGCTGTATTGCTTTCTATGGGTATGACAGGCGCTATTGCTCTGAGCCTGAGTGCGCAAGCAGCCACCGTTAAGCCTGCAAAAGCTTCAGCCGCAAAAGTTGATGCTGGCACTCAGCAAAATAGCACCGCACGTTTGACGCCTGCCAATAGCACAGATGGCATCATTGCATTGGTCAACGAAAATGCTATCTTAAAAAGCGATTTAATCGCTGCTATGGCGCAAACCCAAGCGCGTGCTCAAGCAGTGGGTGAACCGATTGCCAATTCAGCCCAGCTCCAGTCTGAAGTATTAAATGCGCTCATCTTGCGTGAATTACAGCTTTCAATGGTCAAGCGAATTGGATTAAACCCTGATGAAGCAGCGATTAATCAACGTCTGGCTCAAATCGCCCAAACAGAAGGGCTAAATAGCATTGGTGAGCTACAGCAACGTTTAGATAGTGCGAAACCGGGTAGCTATGCCACTCTACGCGCACAATTAATTGAAGATGCTGCAATTCAAGCATTACAGCAGCGTCAAATCGCAAGCCGTGTGCGTATTAGCGAACAAGATATCGATGCATTTTTAGCCTCTCCTGAAGCCAAACGCTTAAATCAAAGCGAATATCAAACCATTCATGTTCGTGTACCCTACGTGGATGACTATAGCCGATTGTCGGACGCCCAGCGTGATGAAGCACTAAAAGTCGCGCAGCGCCTACGTGCACGATTGCAGGCGCCCAATGTCGATGTAACGGAAGCTATTGCAGCAAGTCAAGGTAGCTATCCTATTCAGTTGCAAGGTGGCGACATGGGATTTCATAAAGCCGCGGCTCTACCGACTGAGCTTGCGAGCGAAATCACTAAGCTCGAAGTCGGCGCCGTGAGCGCTCCGTTAGTGACTCCTGAAGGGATTGATATTATCAAATTGGCTGACAAAAAATCCAGCGATACTATGCTTGTACCGCAGTGGCATACGCGTCATATTCTAGTAAAAGTTGATGAGTTACAAACCGATGCCTTGGCTGAGCAAAAAATTAATGACCTCTACGAACAGTTACGCAAAGGCGCTGATTTCGCTAGTTTAGCATCGACTTATTCAGACGATCCCGGCTCAGCTGGTCGTGGCGGTGATTTAGATTGGGTTAGTCAGGATGAGATGATTGGGCCGTTTGAAGTCATGATGAAAAACACCGCGGTTGGTGATTATTCTGCCCCCTTCAAAACTCAGTTTGGTTGGCACATCTTGAAAGTCGAAGGCAAACGTGAACAAGATGTCAGCGATGAGTACCGTCGTAATATGGCGCGTCAAGCACTGTATCAGCGTCTTGCTCCGCAAGCCAAAGAAGATTGGCTACAAGAACTACAAGCAGGCGCTTATATCCAAATACTTGGTTAGCTGTTGATCATCGGATAAGAAAGCGAACGTATTGTATAAAAGAAGGGTAGATGCCGATGCGTCTGCCCTTTTTACTATTTAAAGCATTTATTAATACCAATACACAAAGAAAAGCCCCGAACCTAGGGCGATGGGTTCAGGGCTATGGCGTTTCATATTGTTGTTATTATCTCTTCCGTGTTGACTCATCCTAAGTCATAAACAGTAACCTATAAGACAGCGGGCTGACCTGTGCTTTTATCGTTACTGCCTCAACACTGCATCCTTGCGTATCCTTGTGTTGATGGTTGTATTCTAGGTTAATTGACGGGAGACGACTAGAGGCTAAAGACCTTATTTAACGTAAGCATTTGCTTACATCCTAATCGCTTCGTTTAATAACGTTCAAAAGACCATTTAAGCTGTTTTATGAAAAGGCTTAATCATCTGCTTGGGCGTGCTCTTTTGATACTTTACAGCCCTCTTCCTTACCTGCTTCGATGGTGTTTTTTGCTTCTTTGACATCTTCTGCTTGTTCGGTCGGTGCATTAGTTTTCTGGGTGCTTGCTTTTTCGGGCTCGTATTGTAGCGTTGTCAAAACCGGAAAATGGTCGGAGCCAATAGAAGGCATGCGCTGGATATCGACCAAGGTAAAGCAGGCACTATGGAAAATATGATCCAGCGCCCAACGTAAGAACGGATAGTCGGCATGGAAGGTATTGATAAAATGCCGCCCAATTCGCGGATCTAGTAAGCCTGAGATACGTTGAAAGCGGCGGGTGGTCTTCGACCAAGCCACATCATTTAAATCGCCTGCCAATATCGCCGTTTGCTTATTTTCTTTGATATATTTTCCAACCATCAACAACTCAGCATCACGGGTCGTAGATTTATCCGCTTCTGTCGGACTTGGCGGCATAGGATGCAAGCAGTATAGCCAGATAACTTGCCCGCCCTGCAAGCGCATCTGAGTATGAATAGAAGGAATATCATCAATCATCAAATATTTGACTTCGGGGTCTATGAGCTCAAGCTTAGAATACAGGTGCATACCATACAAATTATCCAAGGGTACTTTGACGGTATAAGGGTAATCCGCTTCAATTTGATTGAGGGCGGTTTCCCACTTTTTATCCGACTCTAAAGTAATTAGAATATCGGGGCGCTTATCTTTTACCAGCTCAACCAATTTTTGAGTATTATCATTAGGTGTTAAAACATTTGAAACCATGATTTTAAGCTGGTGCGCTTGCCCCTCTGGCATGTCTTTGGCACTTAGCACTTCTTTTTTCCACAGTTTAGTATAGGGCAATACCATTCTAAGCTGAAAGGCTAACGCGACGCTTAAGACGATAAATAACAGCCTCTGCGCAAACTGCCAATCCGACCAAAACACTAACATGATAATCCAAGCAGCAACACCGAGAAATATAATTTGGATTCTGGGGAATTCAACACCGCGCACCCACCAGTTATCCAGGGGTAGTAATCCCCAAATAGTAACAAAGGCAATTAATCCCGCTAACCACTGTGCACCATAATATAATAAGGAAAAATCCATAGTGTGTGTCGACCGTTTATTGAATGGCTAAGCCAGTGATTGAGTGAGGTTTTTAATATAATGACCGCTTACGCTAAAAAACTGATTGAGCTGCTGGCATCTGCCCCTTTATAACGAGTTAAATAGTAGCTGCTCACTTTAGCATCTCATCAGGCCAGCGCCTACTACTGAACATTAATTATGCGTTAGCCACTATAAAAAGTTACAATCTGAGCTTTTTTAATATTATCCACGTTACTTATAAAGCCTTCTTTCATTGATGCCCTTAGTCTACCTAGAGTGCAAAAAATGCTGCTATAAAAAACTATATTGATAGGATGAGCTTGTATTTAAGCGGCGTTGGCACTGTTAATAATCATTAAGCTTAAAAAGTAGCAAGACTAATGATAAGCATTAAGCCTAATGCCACGCTTCGTCACACTCGTTTTGTCATAATAGCTAGCATAATCATCGCTCAACGTTATATTGCATATAATAAATTGTATTTAAAAAACACTGTGAATTCTTTAAAAAACCTTGCTTTTTAATGCTATTCACGGCATTGTTATCGGTTGGCGATGCAACAATTTATGGTAAAAAGGATTCAGTTTCATGAGTAATTTAACAGTAGGCTTGGTAGGCTGGCGCGGTATGGTCGGGTCAGTATTGATAGAGCGTATGCGTGAAGAAAAAGACTTTGATGGTATCACACCGGTGTTTTTTTCAACCAGTAATGCAGGCGGCGACGCACCAAGCTTTGACGGTATTAAGACCAGCCAACTAAAAGATGCTCATGATATTGAAGCACTTGCTGCTTGCGATGTGATTATTACCTGTCAAGGTGGCGACTACACCTCAAAGGTACATCAACCCCTGCGTGATAGCGGCTGGAATGGCTACTGGATTGATGCGGCAAGCACATTACGTATGGAAGACGACAGCATCATCATTCTTGATCCCGTTAACCGCAGCGTCATTGATAAAGCACTTGCGAATGGCAAAAAAGACTTTATCGGCGGTAACTGTACCGTGTCACTGATGCTCATGGCAATCGGTGAGCTGTTTAATAAAGGCTGGGTCGAATGGGTCAGCGCCATGACTTATCAAGCAGCGAGCGGCTCTGGGGCCAACAATATGCGCGAGTTAATCGAAGGGATGGGCGTGCTTCATGATGCCGTTAAAGACGAGCTTGCCAACCCTGCCAGCGCCATCCTTGAGATTGATAAAAAAATTGCCCAAACGCAGCGCTCAGATGATTTTCCTAAACAGTACTTTGGTGTACCATTAGCGGGTAGTTTGATTCCTTATATCGACGCGCAGCTTGAAAACAAACAGTCGCGTGAAGAATGGAAAGGCGGCGTTGAAACCAATAAAATTCTTGGTAATTCTGAAGCAGATAAAATTGCCATTGACGGTATGTGTGTCCGCGTTGGTGCCATGCGCTGCCACGCTCAAGGGCTAACGATTAAGCTCAAAAAAGACATCCCACTAGAAGAAATCGAAGCCGCGCTTAAAAATAGCGGTAACCAATGGTTAGATGTAGTCGAAGACGACAAACAAGCGACCATGAACCGTTTGACGCCTGTAGCAGTGACGGGCACTTTGACCGTTGCGCTAGGACGCCTACGTAAGCTTAATATGGGTCCTGAATACCTCGGCGCCTTTACCGTTGGTGACCAATTATTGTGGGGCGCAGCAGAGCCGCTACGCCGTATGCTAAAAATTATCCGTGAGCAAAACAGCTAAATTAATTGGCTTAATCTTAAATAAAAAAGACAGCAATTGCTGTCTTTTTTTATGGGTCATTAGATTGTTTTTATAGCTGGCTTTCCTATCTATGAGAATTATCTGCCGCTTAAATATCGATGTCCAAAAAAACGCTTAACAATGCTATAATTAGCGCCATTTTCATAGCTTAAATAGCGGTTATCTTATGCAATTTGTCTTACACAAAACGGCCAGCGGTATCACCCGCGCACGCCGTGGTACGGTTCATCTCAATCATGGCGACGTGCAAACGCCTGCTTTTATGCCAGTGGGTACTTATGGTACCGTAAAAGGCATGCTGCCACGTGATATCGAAGCGATTGGCGCAGATATTATCTTAGGCAATACTTTCCATCTATGGCTGCGTCCGGGAACCGATATCATTGATAAATTCGGTGGATTGCATAAATTTATGCATTGGGATAAGCCTATACTTACTGATTCTGGCGGATTTCAAGTATTCAGCCTTGGGGCAATGCGTAAAATTACCGAAGAAGGCGTGACTTTTAAATCACCTATCGATGGCGCAAAAGTATTTTTATCGCCAGAAAAATCGATGCAAATTCAGTATAGCTTGAATTCAGATATCGTGATGCAGTTTGATGAATGTACGCCCTATCCTGCCACTCATGACGAGGCCAAAAAATCTCTAGAGTTGTCACTACGCTGGGGACAGCGCTGTGTTGATGAACATAAGAAGCTGGGCAGTACCAATGCCTTATTTGGTATCATTCAAGGCAGTATGTATGCCGATTTGCGCCAGCAATCTCTAGAAGGGCTACTTGAAATCGGCTTCGATGGCTATGCTATCGGCGGTTTGTCGGTTGGCGAGCCAAAAGAAGAGATGATAGACGTCCTAGATTATATCGCTGATGATATGCCGGCCGACAAGCCGCGCTATTTAATGGGTGTTGGTAAGCCTGAAGACCTTGTTGAAGGGGTACGCCGTGGCGTTGATATGTTCGATTGTGTGATGCCAACTCGCAACGCGCGAAACGGTCATTACTTTGTTACTGGTGACGCCGAGAACGCGGGCATCATACGAATACGTAATAGCCAATATCGCACCGATGAAGGTCCCTTAGATCCTGAATGCGATTGCTATACCTGCCAAAACTTTAGCCGTGCTTACTTATCACATCTGAATAAATGTAAAGAGATGCTGGGTGCACAGCTGGCGACGATTCATAATTTACGCTACTATCAGCGCTTGATGCAAGGTATCAGAGACGCGATTGAACAAGATAGATTTGATGAGTTTGTAAATGAGTTCTATAGTAAACGCGGTCAAAGCGTTCCTGAGCTCAATTTACGTTAGGCTTTTTTAAGGTTACGTTAAGCATTTTTAGAACTGTTTGACCTGTATCACAATCTTTAAACTAAGAAAGTTAAGATACAAAAAGGGCTTAAGATATTTCTTAAGCCCTTTTTGTATTTCATTAATGGGTCATTTTTACTATCTAGGCTACGTTCTTATTTTAAGAATACAGCTTATAGTATTTATGAACACAATTTAGTCCATTAAAGTAGTCACAAAAACGATAAGGACAGCAATCGGCGCCACGAATTTAGCAATGATTTGCCATAATTGCCATGTACCATTAGACAATCCAAGCTCTTGCTGAATGCTACGCTGATCCATTTTCCAACCGACAAAAATAATTGCGGCAAGACCGGTTAAAGGGAGCATAAATTTACTGGTGACCTTATCTAAGGCGTCAAAGATACCATTTCCCATGATGGTAACATCGCTCCATAGGTTGAATGATAACAAGGCTGCGATACCTAATAACCAAACGGCAATACTAGCCACAATGGTCGATACTGTACGGCTCATTGGCGTACGTTCTTCTAAAAGCTCAACCGTTGGCTCAAGCAGCGAGATTGATGACGTCACGGCGGCAAAGGTAATCAATAAGAAGAACAAGGTACCAATGATAGCGCCTGCGCCCATACTACCAAAAGCGATTGGCAGACTGACAAAGATAAGTCCAGGACCTGAAGCAGGATCAAGACCGTTATTAAAAATGATTGGGAAAATGGCTAGACCAGCCGCTAAAGCGATAACCGTGTCCAAAATGACAACCGTACGCGCCGTGCTTAACAAATTGACGTCATGACCCAAGTAAGAACCATAAGCAACCATAATACCCATACCAATAGATAGCGTAAAGAAAGCATGACCAAGTGCTGCTAGCATCACATCGCCATTTAACTTACTAAGGTCAGGCGCAAACAGATAGTTCACCGCTTCGCCAAAACCACCATTCATAACGTTGTAGCCAACGATAACAAATAAAATCACGCCCAATAACGGCATCAAAATCTTAGCCGTATTTTCAATACCCTTAGTCACACCCACACCAACGATGAGAGCGGTGATAGCCATGAAAACAGTGTGCCAAATTGTCAAGGTTCCCGCTGACGCCAACATCGCATCAAAAGTAGCAGCGACAGAATCACTATCTTGACCGGCAAAGCTTCCTGAGCCAACTTTGGTGATGTAGTTGAGTGCCCAACCACCGATGACACTATAAAACGATAGAATCAAGAAGCCACCTAGAATACCAGTCGCACCGACAATACCCCAACTGCGGGACTTACCTTCGCTTGCCGCAACATCAGAATAAGTATTGATAGGATTTTTTTGTCCACGGCGACCAATCAACCACTCTGCAACCAAAATTGGAAAACCAATCAGAGCAAGACAAAATAAATAAGCGATAACAAAAGCGGAACCACCGCTCTCCCCAACCATATAAGGGAACTTCCAGATATTTCCTAAACCAACTGCCGATCCTACTGCTGCCAGTACGAAGCCAAAACTTGAGCTCCACTGGGCGTGTTCTTGTTTATTAATAGCCATTTTGCCTTCCTCATGCCTCAATTAATGCTGCTTATAACCTTCCTTGATTATCCTAAATAGCGCCTTATTGTAGAGAGCTATTCAATCAACGTGTCAATGTGACACACCTAGCAACATTATGAAAGAATTGTTTACAATATCGTAAACGCTCAGTTTCTGCTAAGCGACCAAAAAAGTCAAGTAGCGTTAAATATAAAGAGCCATAACTAATAGTTATGGCTCTTTATATTTATAAGGACAATTTATAAAAAATACTTATTTGAGAATTAAGTCCTAACACTATTTTTATAATTACAAAACAATGTTTACCGAACAACGCCGCGACGACTTTTTTGTAGGGAATCTATCAGCAAGGCAATTTTTGGCTCTTCGGGTAACAATTCTTCTTTTAAAATATCAAGTGCTTGAGCTGTCGTCAATCCTGAACGATAGATGATTCGGTACGCTTGGCGCAATATGTCAATCGTTTCTTTAGACCAGTCTTTACGGCGCATACCTTCAACATTTAAACCATGAGCTTTAGCAGGGTTGCCAGAAACCATAGTAAAAGCAGCCACGTCCTTTAAAATCAAACTTGCGCCTCCGACTAAACTGTAATCATCAACGGTACAAAACTGATGAATGCCTGAGTTGCCGCCAATAATTATATGATTACCGATGGTCACATGTCCTGCAACACCGACATTGTTAGCGAGTACATTATGGTCACCAATTAAACAATCATGAGCCACATGGGTATTGACCATTAATAAATTGTGGTTACCAATCTTGGTCAGCTCACTGTCTTGTGCAGTGCCACGGTGCAAGCTGCACGCCTCGCGAATGGTATTGTGATCACCAATTTCAAGCCAAGTTCGTTCACCGGCATATTTTAAATCTTGCGGGTCTTCACCGATGCTGGCAAATTGATAAAACTGATTGTATTCCCCAATACGCGTGAGTCTCGCTACGACCACATGCCGATGCAAAACCGTATGTGCGCCAATGGAAACTTCATCACCGACAATACAATAAGGACCAATGATGGCAGTCTCATCTATCTTAGCGGACGGGGAGATGAGTGCTGTTGGATGGATCTGACTCATAATGTGGGCCTTTGTGTCATCTGATGCAAATAAATGGTAAAACAAATACAGACCGTTTAGCGTTAACAATCACCCTAATACCCGCTCTGTTTAAAAATACAACTGTTGTTAA